>NZ_JBFAXA010000007.1:0-297506 GCF_040689265.1 Streptomyces sp. NPDC052012 | reverse complement strand
GGCGCTGGATCGGCTCGATCGCCTTCCTGCTCGCGGGCCTGTACCAACTCGGTCCCCTCAAACACGTCTGCCTGCGGCACTGCCGCGACCCGCTGAGCCATCTGGTGCGCTACGCCGGTTTCCGGCGAACCGCCCGCGACCTGCGGGTGGGCATCCATCACGGGGCTTACTGCGTCGGCTGCTGCGCCGGGCTGATGGTCGTCCTCGTTCCGCTCGGGGTGATGAACATCGCGGCGATGGCCGGTCTGGCCCTGGTGATCTTCGCGGAGAAGCTGTGGTCCCGCGGGCCGGTGCTCGCCGGCGTCGTGGGCATCGCCTTCCTCGTCCTGGCCCTGCTCGCACCGTTCCAGGACTGGCTGCTGCCGGGGCTGCAGGGCTCGATGCCGTCGATGGACGGCATGTGACCCCGTCCCCGACGGCATGTGAGCCCCCTGGTCCCGGCCGGTCACTTCTCCCTCCCCGGGCCGGTTTCCCGGCCGGGGCGTGAGGTGCAAGCTGGAAGGGAGGCCGCGTCCCGAACCCGGGAACGGGCTCGATGCACACGGTCTCGCCACTCCGAGTGGGCCCCTTCGGGCTCGGCAGGAGGAAAGCGAGATGACACAGCAGCCCACCACCGGTACGCGCTGGCACCTGTCCGGCGACTGGTTCGATGCGTGCAAGTGCGCCATACCCTGCCCGTGCACGTTCGCACAGCCCCCGACCTACGGCGACTGCGAGGGCGTGCTCGTCTGGCACATACGGGAAGGAAACTTCGGCGACGTGCGGCTCGACGACCTCAATGTCCTGATGCTCGGCTCCTTCGAGGGCAACCCGTGGGCCGGCACGCACACCCACCCCTACGCCGCGGTCTTCCTCGACGAACGCGCCGACGACCAGCAGCGAGCCGCCCTCGGGGCCGTCTTCGGCGGTGAGGCGGGCGGCTGGCCGGCGCAGTTCGGGGAGATGTTCCATCCCGAGATGCGCGGCATGGACGTCGCACCCATCCGCGTGGAGATCGACGAGGACCTGGCCACCTGGCGTGCCGAGATCCCGGGCCGGGTCACAGCGACCGCCGAGGCTCTCTCCGGCCCGACCACCCCGGACGGCGCCCGCGTCCAGGTCCACAACGCGCCGGGTGCCGAGGTCGGGCCGGGCCAGATCGCCACCTGGGGTCGGGCCACCGTCGACCGTGCCGACGCGTTCGGCTTCTCGTGGGAACGCTCCGGCAAGTCGAGCAAGTACTTCCCCTTCGAGTGGAGCGGGCCTGAGTGAGAGGAAGGGCTGGGTTCGTCCTGCGCCTGCACCTCGCTCTCCGGCTACGGCCAGGGTGCCGGGCTCCGTTTACTCTCGCAATACTTGCCTTTGCCAAATTTTGAGGCCCTCGACCCCTGATTTTATTTGCCTGCGGCAACCATCCACTTCTATGGTTGCTCTAAGCAACGAATCGGGAGGTGCCGTGGCCGAGCAGGCGCCGTACGAAGAGCTGGTCCGGCAGTTCAGCGCCTTCGGAGCGGTGAAGAGGGAGATGCGGCGGATCATGCCCGCTGACTGTCACAGCGGCTCCGCCGCCGTCCTGGCGCTGCTCGGCCGGCACGGCGACATGCGCATGAGCAAGCTCGCCGAGCTGCTCGCCGTGGACATGTCCGTCACCAGCCGCCACGTCGCCCACGTCGCCGAACGCGGCTGGATCGAGCGCTCCCCCGACCCCGCCGACAAGCGATCGAGGATCCTGCACCTCACCCCCGCCGGCGAGGCCCAGCTCGACGAGCTGTTCCGGCGGACGACCCAGCTGCTCGCCGAGCGGCTCGCCGACTGGTCCGACGACGACGTCGTGCGCCTCGCGCAGCTCATGGGGCGGCTGCGGGACAGCTTCGGGGACTGCCGTGCCACGACTCCCGCTCTCGAACAGACCACCCGTACACCCGCAAGCACCTAAGAGAAGGAAGCCCATGGCAACGACCACACCAGCCGGTGTGCGGGCTCATGCCAAGCACGGGGGAGGCTCCTTGGACAGCCATGCTCCGATGACGCACCGGCAGATCATGGAGGCTCTGTCGGGCCTGCTGCTCGGCATGTTCGCCGCGATCCTGTCCTCCACCATCGTCACCAACGCCCTGCCCGAGATCGTCTCCGACCTCGGCGGCGGCCAGAGCGCCTACACCTGGGTCGTCACCTCCTCGCTGCTGGCGATGACCGCCTCCACCCCCCTGTGGGGCAAGCTCGCCGACCTGGTGAGCAAGAAGGCGCTGGTTCAGATAGCCCTGGTCGTGTATGTGCTGGGGTCCGTCGTGGCCGGTCTGGCACAGAACCCCGCCATGCTGATCGGCGCGCGAGTCATCCAGGGGCTGGGTGCCGGTGGTCTGTCCGCCCTCGCGCAGATCATCATGGCCGCGATGATCTCCCCGCGCGAGCGCGGGCGCTACTCCGGCTACCTGGGCGCGACCTTCGCCGTCGCCACCGTCGGCGGCCCGCTGCTCGGCGGGGTCATCACCGACACCAGCTGGCTGGGGTGGCGCTGGTGTCTGTACGTCGGTGTGCCGTTCGCCCTCGTCGCGCTGATCGTGCTGCAGAAGACGCTGCATCTGCCGCTGGTCAAGCGGAAGGTGAAGGTCGACTGGGCCGGTGCCTTCTTCATCACCGCGGCGGTCTGCCTGCTGCTGATCTGGGTCACCTTCGCCGACGACAAGTACGACTGGATGTCCTGGCAGACCGGTGCCATGGTCGGGGGTGCGGTTGCGCTGACGCTGGTCTTCCTGGCGGTCGAGAGCAGGGCCGCGGAGCCGATCATCCCGCTGCGGCTGTTCCGCAACCGCACCATCACGCTGGCCTCGCTGGCCTCGCTGTTCGTCGGTATCGCGATGTTCGCCGGCACCGTCTACTTCAGCCAGTACTTCCAGCTGGCCCGGGACAAGTCGCCGACCATGTCGGGCGTCATGACCATCCCGATGATCGGCGGCCTGTTCGTCTCCTCCACCGTGTCCGGGCAGATCATCACCAAGACCGGCAAGTGGAAGGCGTGGCTCCTCGCGGGCGGCGTGCTGCTGACGGCCGGCCTGGGGCTGCTGGGCACCATGCGCTACGACACCCCGTACTGGCACATCGCGGTCTACATGGCGCTGATGGGTCTCGGCGTCGGCATGATGATGCAGAACCTGGTGCTGTGCACGCAGAACCAGGTGGCCCCGCACGACCTGGGCGCCGCGTCCTCCGTGGTGACCTTCTTCCGCTCCCTCGGCGGCGCGGTGGGCGTCTCGGTGCTCGGCTCCGTGATGTCCACCCGGATCAGCCACTACGCCGAGGACACCATCGGGCAGCTGAGCCCGAAGGAGCAGGCCGCTGCCGCCGAGGCGTCCGGCGGGGGTTCGATCCCCGACATGGACCTGCTCCCGCACGGCATCCGCGAGTGGCTGGAGAGCGCCTACGGGCACGGCATCGCCGACATCTTCCTGTACGTCGCGCCGATCGCCTTCCTCGCCTTCCTGGTGACCCTGTTCATCAAGGAGGTCCCGCTGCGGACCTCGGGCGCGCTGGCGCAGTCCGCCGAGAGCGACCGGCCCGTCCCGGCCGGTGCGGGGGCCGCGGCCCCGGGCGTCGAGGCCGGTGACGGGGCGCGGGCCGAGCGGCTCGCCGCGGTCGCCCCGGCGAGCGGTGAGGCCGGTGGTACCGGTGGTTCCGGCATCCCCGTGCGCGGCTTCGTGCGCGGTGACGCGGGGGCGCCCGTCCCGCAGGCCGCGGTCACGCTGATCTCGCTGGCCGGGCGGCAGCTGGGGCGGTCGGTCGCACAGGCCGACGGGTCCTACGCGGTGGACGCCCCGGGCACGGGATCGTACGTCCTGATCGCCTCCGCCGACGGCTACCAGCCGCAGGCGTCCACGATCGTCGTCAACGGCGAACCGGTCGCGTACGACGTGCTGCTGAGCGGCACCAGCGGGCTGACCGGGCTGGTGCGGGCCGCCGAGAGCGGGCTGCCGGTGAAGGACGCGATGGTCGTCGTGACCGATGTGCGCGGGGATCTGCTCGCCACCGCCACCACCGGTGAGCAGGGCGAATTCTCGCTCGCGGAACTGGTCCCGGGCACGGTGACCGTGGCGGTCAACGCCGCCGGGTTCCGGCCGCGCGCCCTGCCCGTCGAGGTGGGCGGCACCGGGACCACCCGGATCGAGGTCGGCCTGGACGCGGGCGCTCGCCTCCAGGGGGTCGTGCGGGCACCGCACGGTCCGCTGGCCGACGCCCGCGTGACGCTGGTCGACGCGGCGGGCAACGTGGTCGGCACGGCGACGACCGGGTCGGACGGGGCGTACGCCTTCACCGACCTGGACGCCGGCGAGTACACCGTCATCGCGACCGGCTACCCGCCGGTGGCGACGGCCCTCACGGTCGCCGGCCAGGGCGTCGACGGCCACGACATCGAACTCGCCCACCCCGGCGAGTAGTCGGACCCCGGCCCGCGGCGGTTGGGCGCGCTCTGTAGCGGTGGCGCGTTCCCCGTCGCGGGCCGGTTCTTTGTGACCACGAGTGTGTTGTGCAGGGAGAAAACGGGATGGGACTGACCGCGAGGATCCGTACCAGGGACGGATGGGCCGTGTCGCACGCGGTCGTCACGGTGACCGACACGACCGGCACGCAGGTGCTGCGGGCGGAGGCGGACGCCGAGGGAGGCGTACGGGACGCGACGCCGCTCGCGCCGGGGGCGTACACGGTGATCGTCACGGCGGTCGGCTACGCACCCGCCGCCGCGAGCGCGATCGTCACGGCGAGCGGGCGGGCCGAGGTCGGCACGGTGACGCTGGCCCGCCAGGGCGGGACCGAGCTGCCGCCGCCGGGGCCCTGGACCATCGATCCGGCGCACTCGAGTGTGGCCGCGGTCGCCCAGCACCTGGGCATCTCCAGCGTGCACGGCCGGTTCACACAGTTCGCCGGGACCTTCGAGGTCGCGCCGGACGACGTGACCAAGTCCCGGGTGGAGGCGGTGATCTCCGCGGCGTCCATCGACACCGGCAACGGCCTGCGCGACACCCATCTGCGGTCCGCGGACTTCCTCGACGTGGAGCGGTATCCCGAGATCACCTACCGCTCGACGGGGCTGGCCGAGGCCGGGTCCGACCGCTGGACGGTCCACGGCGAGCTGGCGATGCGCGGTGTGGTCCGGCCCGTCGACCTGGACCTGGCCTACCTCGGCACGGGTCAGGACCCGTGGGGCGGCACCCGCGCGGCCTTCCGCGCCACCGCCGAACTGCGGCGCGAGGACTTCGCGATGAACTACAACCAGGTCCTCCAGGCGGGCATCGCCGCCATCGGCACGACCCTCAAGGTGGAGCTGGACATCCAGGCGGTGCAGGGAGAGTCACTTCCGGCCGCGTGAGGAACCGTCGGCCGTGCGCGCCACCAACTGGTCGCACAGGTCCCGGAGCTTGACGTTCCGCTCCTGCGAGGCGCGGCGCAGCCGCTCCAGCGCCCGGGTCGCGTCGATCCGTTCACGGGCCATGAGGATGCCGATCGCCTGGTCGATGACGCTGCGCGAGAGCAGCGCGGTGCGCACATCGGCGGCGGACTGCCCGAGGCGTTCGATGCGCAGCGCGGTGTTGACCGCGCCCGCCACACGGGCCGCGAAGACGCGGGCGGCGTGCCGTCCGGCGGCGAGCGAACCCGCGCGGTCGCCATACACGTTGAGGGCGGCGCTCGGTTCGCCGTCGACGGGCAGCGGAACGGCCAGCACGCTGCACACCCCGGCGGCCAGCGCGTAGTCCCGGTACGCGGGCCAGCGGTCCTCCGCGGCCAGGTCGGGGACGTACTGCTCGATGCCGGTCTGCGCGGCCGTCACACAGGGACCCGAGCCGTACTCGTACTGGCGCAGATCGAGACCGCTCGGCAGACCGGTGCTGCCCGCGAGGGTCAGCAGCCGGTCGGCGCGCCGCACCGTGATGCTGCACGCGACGGCGCCGGGCACCTCCCGCACCGCACGGTCGGTCAGATCGCGCAGCAGCGTGTCGAGCCCGTTGCTGCGCACCATCGCCTGGTCCAGCGTCTCGGACGTCTCGGAAGTCATGACCGTACGGATATCCCGTGAACGGCCGGCCACGCCCATGAGGTGCGTCACGGGCGCCAGGGGCTCACCGGGCGTCAGGGGTGCTGTGCGCGTCGACGATACGGCGGGCCAGGTCGCGCAGCTTCACGTTCTCCCGCTGGGAGGCGCGCACCAGGCTGTCGAAGGCGCCGGCCGCGTCGATGTCCATGCGCTCCATCAGGATGCCGGTGGCCTGGCCGATCAGGTCCCGGGTGTGCATGGCCTCGGTGAGCTGCTCGCGCACGGTGGCCGAATCGAGGGCGATGCCGACGTGCGCGGTGAACAGCCGGCCGACCCGCCGGGTCACCTCGTCGAAGGCGCGCGGCTTGCGGGCGTAGGCGGTGAGCACGGTCAGCCGGCGGCGGTCGGCGCGCAGCCGCAGCGACAGCGCGGACCGCAGGCCGCCGAGTTCGGCGAGCGCGTTCCCGGCGTCCTCGCCCTGGCCCTCGCCGTCGCCGTCCGCCGGCTCGGCGACGGGGGCGGTCCACAGACGGTCCCAGTACGGCTTCTGCTCGCCGGCCGGGCGCCGGGCCTCGATGTCCCGCACGAGCTCGTCGGTCCACGCGAGCGGGCGGCGCCGCGTGTTGCGCTCGATCACGGAGATCCCGGCGTACTCGGCACCGGGCAGCAGGTCCACCGCGAGACGGACGGCGGTGTCCAGGGTGCTGTGCGGGGTGGGTGTCTCGTGCAGCCGGCGAGCCGCCGACGTGAGCGCTTCAGCCAGGTCCACACCAGCCGGAAAACGGGGCAATTCAGAAAACCGGGACGCAGACACCACGAACCTCTTCGGCATGCACGACGACACGGCCGTGCGCAGGAGAGCTCCGCAGCACATTCCCGACTGCGAGCACAGGACGCACAGAACTCTAACTGTTCGATGCCACCAGATGACGTCCGGATCAAGCCCGGCCCCCCGGCCCCGGTGCCGCTTCCCTGCGCGCCGACAGCGTGGTGGAATGGGCACACGGGTCAGGAAGAGGCCTTACCGGTATCCGGACGAACGTCTGCCAGGTGAGTTCCGTGACCCATCCGCCGAACCCCCGCGAATCGCACGACTCCTCCGACCGCCTGCTGCTGCCGCTCCCCGAGGAGATCGACTTCGGCAACGCCTCCGAGGTGCTCGACCTCATCCTGTGCGCGGTCCGTACGTCGGCCGGCCGGCCACGGGTGCTGATCCTCGACCTCACCCGCACCGACTTCATGGACTCCCAGGGCGTCCGCCTCGTGGGCGAGGTCAGCGGTCTGCTGCACCCCGGCACCCGCGTCCACGTGGTGGCCCGCCCGGACAGCGTGGCGAGCCGCGTCCTGGAACTGACCGGCCTGCGCCGGGACGTGCCCGTGTACGACAACGTGGAGGAGGCGATGCGGGCGGAGGTGCCGGAGGGTCTGGGTTAGGGCCCGTCGTTCGGCCCCCTGCCCAGGTCTTCGAGGTCCGCCCTGCCCGCGGGTGACCATCGCCTCAGCCGCGGGCGACCATCGCCTCGATACCGGCGATCAGCAGGTCCAGGGCGAAGGCGAAGTCGCGCTCTATCATCTCCTCGACCGTGTCGCCGCCGCGCGCCTCCATGATCTTCGTCGACTCCTCGATGACCTCGGCCGCGTCCGGCGCCTGCGTCACCAGGCTCACGGCGTGCTGGTGGTACTCGTCGGGGGTCATCCCGGTCCGGGCGACGCGGGCGAGGAAGTGCCCTTCGATCGTGCCGTAGCCGTACACGAACTGGAAGACGGCCGAGATGGCCCCGGTCCGGCGGTGCACGGGCAGCCCGGTCTTGACGATCACCTGCTGGACCGCCCGCGAGAAGGACAGCGAGTTGGGCCCGATGTTGAGGAAGCTCCCGGCCAGCGGCGACACCCACGGGTGACGCACCAGCATCGAGCGGTACTCCCGGGCCAGCGCGCGCAGCTGGTCGCGCCAGTCCTCGTCGGCGGCCGGGTCGGGGAGGGAGAGCTCGCCGAACACCTGGTCCAGGGCGAGTTCGAGGAGGTCGTCCTTGGTGTCGACGTACCAGTAGACGGACATCGCGGTCACGTTCAGCTCGGCCGCGAGCCGGCGCATGGAGAACTTGGCCAGCCCCTCGGCGTCCAGCAGCCGCACGCTGACGGCGGTGATCCGCTCCCGGTCCAGCCCGGACGGCTGCCCGTCACCCCGCCGCCCCCGCCGGGGCTTCCCCTCCAGCCAGACGCTGGTCCGCGAACTCCCCCGGCCTGCTGTGGCCATGGACACCTACCTCACTTGTCAACACCGGCAGTGCAACTCCCAGGAGCGCGGGGAACCGCGCGACCAGCCACACACAACCCGCAGCCGCCCGCAGACAGAGAATCCCCCGAGCTCCTAGGCACTCTCTCCCCGCTCGGCCCGCCGCAACAACAACGCCGCGACCAACCCCCCGAGCAGCACAGCACCGGCCCCCACCAACTGACTGCTCTCCAGCCCGGAGGCGAACGCCTCGGTGACGCGCACCCTCTCCTGCTCCGACCCCGCTTCGGCGATCGCCGCCGGCAGCGAACTCGCCGCCACCGGAATCAACGCCGCGAACCGCGCATTGAGCACCGCCCCCAGCACGGCCACCCCCAGCCCGTTGCCGAACTCCGCCAGCGTGCCGTTGATCCCGGCGCCCACCCCCGCCTTCTCCGGCGGAATGGAGCTCATGATCGCGTGCGCCATCACCGGCGTACCGACCGCCGTGCCGGCCCCGATCAGGAGGAGACCCAGCAGCGTCCCGGCGTACCCGTGCCCGGTGAGCGTGGCGATCGACACCAGCCCCGCCGCCATCACCGTCATACCGAGCGCGATGGCGACCGGCGCCCCCAGCCTCGCCGCCCACTTCGCCGCGAGACCGGAGAAGTTGAGCACGACGACGGTCAGCGCCAGCGGCGCGGTCCGCAGCCCCGCCTCCAGCGGCCCGTACCCCAGCACGAACTGCAGATGCTGCGTGAGCAGGAACAGCGCCCCGCCCATGCCGAAGGTGATCAGCACGGCACCGGCGACCGCTCCCGTGAACCGGCGGTTGGTGAAGAAGTGCAGATCCAGCATCGGGTACGGGATCCGGCTCTCCCAGTAGGCGAAGACACCGAGGACCACCACCGCCGTGCCCGCCGTCGCCAGCACCCGCGTCGACGTCCAGCCGTGCTCGGGTCCGGAGATGATCGCGTACACCAGGGCGGCCATGCCGATCGTGGAGAGCAGCGCGCCCAGCAGGTCGGGGCGGTCGCCGCGGGGCGCCTTGGACTCGGGGACGAGCGCCACGACGGCCACCAGGCCGAGCGCCGCGACCGGCAGGTTGATCAGGAAGATCGCGCCCCACCAGAAGTGGTTCAGCATGAAGCCGCCGACCAGCGGGCCGGTCGCGAAGCCGAGCGCGTTGACCGCGCTCCAGATGCCGATGGCCTTGGGCTGCTCCTCGGGCGTGAAGATCTGCATCACCACGGCGAGCGTCGTCGTCAGCAGCAGCGCACCGCCGACGCCCATCCCGGCGCGGGCGGCGATCAGCTGGGCCGAGGAGTCGGCCAGTCCGGCCACCAGCGAGCCGACGCCGAACAGGGCCAGGCCCGCGATCAGCAGCTTCTTACGGCCGTAGCGATCGGCGGCGCTGCCCGCGGTGAGCAGCAGGCCGGACTGCACCAGCGAGTACGCGTTGATCATCCACTGGATGTCCGACGTGGAGGCGTCCATCTCGCGGGTGAGCGAGGGGATCGCCACGTTCAGGACGGTGTTGTCGAGCAGCACGGTGAGCTGCGCGAGACAGATGACGCCGAGGATCAGCCAGCGCTGCGAGTGCCCCGGGACCTTGGGCGCCGTCTGGAGCGGGACCTGCTCCTTGCGGGATGTCGTCATGCTGTACACCGTATAGCAGCTCCCATACGGTGTACAGCAGCCGGTCGAGGCCGGTCAGCCGGTCGCCCTCTGCGTCAGGTCGTAGAACGTGACCGAGCCCGCTGTCACCTCCTTGAAGTTCTCCTGCACCCAGGTGGAGATCTGCGAGGAGGTGCCGGAGTCACCGCCCATGCCGCCCCCACCGCCCATGCCGCCGCCGGCGATGAAGTAGTGGATCTTCCCGTCCTCGACGTACTGCTGGAACCGGGCCAGGGTCGGGGACGGGTCGGTGCCGTTGAAGCCGCCGATGGCCATGACCGGTTCGCCGGTGGCGAGCTGGTAGCTCGCGGCGTTCTGGGCGCCGATCGCGGCGGCGGCCCAGGTGTAGTCGTCGGCATCGGTCTCGAGCAGCTTCTCGGCCTCGGAGCCGACAGAGGTGCCACCGAGGAGACCACCCACGCCGCCGCCTCCCCCTGCGCCGCCGGGGAATGCGCCTTCGGGGATGGTGATCCCGCCGTTCTGCCGCGCCTGACCGTTCTGACCGTTCTGGCCCATCGGACCACCGCCGGGGAAGCCTCCGCCTCCGCCGGGGCCGCCGGCGCCGCCGGGGCCGCCGCCCATGCGCGAGCCCGACGGACCGGCTGTGACGATGGAACCCGCGTGGCCCTCCTGCAGCGTGCTCAGCGTGTACGCCGTCGGGCCCGCCAGGGACGCCACCAGGCCGAGGCCGGCCGCGGCGAGCGCCACGCGCCGTCCCACCCGGCCCGCGAAGATCAGGCCGAGGGCGGCGACCAGCCCGCCGACCAGCACCAGCCACTTCAGCCAGGGCAGATAGTCGGGCGTGCGGTTCAGCAGGACGTATCCCCACGCCGCGGTCGCCGTGACGGCGGCTGCGAGGGCGAGCGAGGCCCGGATGCTGTGCCGCTTCCGCCACAGAATGCTCGTGCCCATGCCGACGACGGCGGACAGGTAAGGGGCGAGGGCCACCGTGTAGTACTCGTGGAAGATGCCCGCCATGTAGCTGAAGACGGCCAGGGTCATCAGCAGCGAGCCGCCCCAGACGAGGAACGAGGCGCGGGTGAGGTCGGTCCGGGCGGCCTTCCGGGTGAGGACGAGCCCGGCGACGAGCAGGATCAGCGCGGCGGGCAGCAGCCAGGAGATCTGGCCGCCGATCTGCGAGCTGAACATCCGGTCCCAACCGGTCTCCCCCCACTGCCCCCCACCGCCGCCGGGACCCGCGCCGCCACCGCCGCCGACGCTGCCGGTCTCCTCGCCGTTGAGCCGGCCGAGGCCGTTGTAGCCGAAGGTCAGCTCCAGGAAGCTGTTGTTCTGCGAGCCGCCGATGTACGGCCGCGACGACGCGGGCCACAGTTCGACGACCGCCACCCACCAACCGCCGGAGACGACCAGCGCGACGGTCGCCAGCGCCAGCTGCGCCAGCCGCTTCCTTACCCTGACCGGGGCGCAGGCGCCGTAGACGAGGGCGAGGGCCGGGAGGATCAGGAAAGCCTGGAGGGTCTTGGCGAGGAAGGCGAAGCCGATCGCGACACCGGCCCACACCAGCCACTTCGTCCGGCCGTCCTCGAGGGCGCGCACCACGAGGTAGCAGGCGACGGACATCAGCAGCGCCAGCATCGCGTCCGGGTTGTTGAACCGGAACATCAGCGCCGCGACCGGCGTGAACGCGAGCACCGCGCCCGCGAGCAGACCGGCGGCCGGGCTGAAGCGGCGTCGCACGGCCGCGTACACGACGGCGACCGTGCCGACGCCCATCAGCACCTCGGGCACGAGGATCGCCCAGGAGTTCAGGCCGAAGATCCGCACCGAGAGCCCCATCGGCCACAGCGAGGCCGGGGGCTTGTCCACGGTGATGGCGTTCGCGGCGTCCAGCGAGCCGAAGAAGAACGCCTTCCAGGACTCGCTGCCCGCCTGGACCGCCGCCGAGTAGAAGGAGTTGGCGTAACCGGAGGCGCTGAGGTTGTACAGGTACAGCAGGCCGGTGACCAGGAGCAGGGCGAGGAAGCACGGGCGGGCCCAGCGGGGGTCCTCTGTGCTCGGCGGACCCCAGGTGGCGGGATCCGCCGGGGGACTCGGCTGGTCGTACTGCGTGGTCATCGGGAGTCCCTCGGGTCGTGGGCGGTGGGAGCGGGAACGGCGGACGTGGACGAGTGCTCCGGGAACACCCACGCCCGGAAGAGCAGGAACCGCAGCACCGTCGCCGCGAGGTTGGCGGCGACCAGGACCGCCAGTTCGGTGGAGTGCGCGGGCTCGGTCGTCGCCGCGTTCAGCGCGGCGAGCGAACCGCTGGTCAGGACGAGGCCGATGCCGAAGACGACGAGCCCCTGCGCCTGATGCCGTATCGCGCCGTTGCGCCCCCGCACCCGGAAGGTGAGCCGCCGGTTGGCGGCGGTGTTGGCGACCGCCGAGACCAGCAGGGCGAGACCGTTGGCGGTCTGGGAGCCGGTGAAGGACCGGAAGCCGGTGTAGAGCAGCAGGTAGAAGAGGGTGGACAGGACACCGACGACACAGAAGCCGGCCAACTGCCGGGCCAGTCCCTGCGGCACGCCCTTGATGTCCCGGTCGCGCGGATCGTCGCCGAAGGGGCGCGCGAGCCGGTCCAGCGGCAGCGAACCGGTGGCGAGCGCCCGGCCCACCCGCCACACACCCTTGAGGTCCTCGGTCGCCGTCCGCACGATGTGCACGGTCGAGTCGGGGTCGTCGACCCAGTCGACCGGCACCTCGTGGATCCTGAGCCCGGCCCGCTCGGCCAGCACCAGCAGCTCGGTGTCGAAGAACCAGCCGGTGTCCTCCACCAGCGGCAGCAGCACCCGCGCCACATCACGGCGGATCGCCTTGAAACCGCACTGCGCGTCGGAGAACCGGGCCTGGAGCGAGCCGCGCAGGATCAGGTTGTACGAGCGGCTGATGAACTCCCGCTTGGCCCCGCGCACCACGCGTGAACTCCGGCTCAGCCGGGAGCCGATGGCCAGGTCCGAGTGGCCGGAGATCAGCGGGGCGACCAGCGGCAGCAGGGCGTTGAGGTCGGTGGACAGGTCCACGTCCATGTAGGCGAGGACGGGCGCGTCGGAGGCCGACCAGACGGCGCGCAACGCCCGGCCGCGGCCCTTCTGCTCCAGGCGTACGGACCTGACCTCGGCGATCCGCTCCGCGAGCCGGGCGGCGACCTGTGGGGTGGAGTCCGTGGACGCGTTGTCCGCGATCGTGATGCGGAAGGCGTAGGGGAAGGTCCGGGTGAGGTGCTCGTGCAGTCTGCGGACGCACGGCCGGAGGTCCTTCTCCTCGTTGTGGACGGGGATCACTACGTCCAGGACCGGCGCGCCCGCTCCGGCGGCCGGGAGGTGCTCCCGCGCCGGCAGGGTGCCGGGAGAGGAATCGGTTCGCATGGAACCGACTGTTCTCAAGTGCCCTGTCGTGCCGGTGTGGTGAGGCTGTGCCGTGCCTGTGAGTGGCGCGCCGGCACGGACCACGGCGCGGTCGGCTGCGGCGCGGGTGTGGTTGCGGGTGTGGTTGCGGGTGTGGTTGCGGGCGCGGGCGCGGGCGCGGGCAGGTGCAGGGTGAACACGGTCCGCCCGGGCACGCTGTCCACGGTCACGGCACCGCCGTGCGCACTCGCCACGGCCTGCACGATCGCGAGGCCCAGACCGGTCGACCCGCTGGCACGGGTGCGCGCCGAGTCGCCGCGGGCGAACCGCTCGAAGACGCGCGGCAGCAACTCGGGCGGGATGCCGGGCCCGTTGTCGGCCACGTCCACGCACAGCCAGGGGCCGTTGTGCCGGACCCGCGCGGTCACGGTGGTCCCCGGCGGGGTGTGGCTGCGGGCGTTGCCGAGTAGATTGACCAGCACCTGCTGGAGTCTGGCGGCGTCGGCGTGCACCACGGCGGGGTCGTCGGGGAGTTCGAGCCGCCAGGTGTGGTCCGGCCCGGCCGCGCGGGCGTCGCTGACGGTGTCCACGACCAGCGGTACGAGATCGGTCTCCGCGCACTGCAGGGGGCGCCCGGCGTCCAGGCGGGCGAGCAGCAGCAGGTCCTCCACGAGCAGGGTCATGCGGCCCGCCTCGGACTCGATCCGCCCGAGGGCGTGCCGGGTGTCGGGGCCGGTGTCCTCCCGTCCCCTGCGGGTGAGTTCGGCGTACCCGCGGATGGAGGCGAGCGGGGTGCGCAGCTCGTGGCTGGCGTCCGCGACGAACTGCCGTACCCGCATCTCGCTCTGCTGACGGGCGTGCAGGGCGCCGTGGATGTGATCGAGCATGCGGTTGAGCGCGGCGCCGACCTTGCCGACCTCGGTGTACGGATCGCACTCGGACTCCGGGACGCGCTCGTCGAGGTTCACCTCGCCGGCGTGCAGGGGCAGTTCGGAGACCCGGGTCGCGGTGGCCGCGACCTTGCGCAGGGGCCGGGTGGCGACGCCGACCAGGACGTACCCCGCGATGGCGGCCGCGACGAGCCCGGCGCCGGTGACGCTGACCTCGACCAGGATGAGGGTGGTGATGGTCTCGTCCGTGTCGGCGGTGGGAAGGCCGACGTAGAACGCGCCGTTGACGCCGCTCCGGTACTGCACCCGGTACTCGCCCAGCCCCGGAAGGTCCACGGTGTGCTCGCGCTCGTCGCGCGGGGCGGTGTCGAGAGCGGCGAGCTGGGAGCCGGTGAGCGGGGCGGCCTCCGACGTCCGGACTCCGTGCTCCGTCGTGTCCTTGCTGAGGACCCCGTCGGTCACCCGGCCGTACTCGACGGTGGCGCCGATGGTGCCGATGCCCTGCGGGCCCTTCGTGACGAAGTCCAGGGGGCTCTCGTCCATCGGCTGCGGGCCCGGCCCGCCGGCCTTCGGACCCGCGGCGCGCATCGCCACGTCGTGCAGCCGGTCGTCCAGCTGCTCGTAGAGATGGGACCGCAGAGCGACCGTCGTCACCGTGCCGATCACCGCGCACACCACGGCGATCAGCGCCAGGGACGCGACGACCAGCCGCGTCCGCAGTGTCCGCGGCCGTCGCCTCGCCACCGTCACACCGCGGGTTTGATCATGTACCCGGCACCGCGCCGGGTGTGGATCATCGGCTCCCGGCCGGCGTCGATCTTCCTGCGCAGATACGAGATGTACAGCTCGACGACGTTCGCCTGCCCGCCGAAGTCGTACGACCACACCCGGTCGAGGATCTGCGCCTTGCTCAGCACGCGCCGCGGATTGCGCATGAGGTAGCGCAGCAGCTCGAACTCAGTGGCGGTCAGATGGATGCTGTCCCCGCCGCGGGTGACCTCGTGGCTGTCCTCGTCGAGGATGAGGTCGCCGACCACCAGCATCGACTCCGACCGCCGGTCGGCCGCGCCGGAGCGCCGGATCAGCCCGCGCAGCCGCGCGACGACCTCCTCCAGGCTGAACGGCTTGGTCACGTAGTCGTCCCCGCCCGCGGTCAGTCCGGCGATACGGTCCTCGACCGCGTCCTTCGCGGTCAGGAACAGCACGGGCACGTCCGGCAGTTCGCGGCGCAGCCGCCCGAGCACGGCGAGGCCGTCCATGTCCGGCAGCATCATGTCCAGGACGACGGCATCGGGACGGAACTGACGCGCGGCCCGGACGGCACCCTGGCCGTCCCCCGCGCTGCGGATCTGCCAGCCCTCGTAGCGCAGGGCCATGGACAACAGCTCGCTGATCGACTGCTCGTCGTCCACCACGAGCACCCGGACGGGGCTCCCGTCCGGCCTCAGCAGTTCGGTGCGCCCCTGGGGCGAAAGCGTGGTCATGACGGTCACGATGTCCGGGGGCTCTGAGAGCACTCTTTCGGCAATCTGTGTTTTTGCTGAGAAACGCAGGCCCCCTGGTGTGGGGCTCATGTTTCACGTGAAACAGCTGCGCGCGGTTCAGCCGTGGATGCCGAAGAGGCGGGCCGCGTTGTCGTGGCACACCGCCCGCAGCCATGCGTCCCCGAGGCCCAGCCGCTCCAGGGCGTGCAGCTGGTGGGCGTACGGGTACGGGATGTTGGGGAAGTCCGAGCCGAGCAGGATCCGGTCGCGCAGGCCGGCCAGCCGGGGCAGGGCTCGCCCGGGGAACGGCGCGAGGCGTTCGCTGAAGTCGGTGAACGCCATCGTGGTGTCCAGCCGCACTTCCTCGTAGCGCTCGGCGAGGTCGAGGAAGTCCTCGTACTCCGGCATGCCGAGATGCGCCACGACCAGCCGCAGCCGGGGGTGCCGTGCGAGCACGCGCCCGATCGGCTCGGGTCCGGTGTACTTGCCGGGCGCGGGCCCGGACCCGCAGTGGACCACCACGGGCACGCCCGCCTCGGCGAGCAGACCCCAGGCACCGTCGAGCGCCGCGTCGGCCGGATCGTAGGCACCCACCTGCACATGCGCCTTGAAGATCCGCGCACCCGACTCCACGGCGTCCCGCACGTACCCCTCCACGCCGTCCTCGGGGAAGAGCGTGGCGGTGTGCAGACAGTCGGGCGTGCGGCGGGCGAATCCGGCGGCCCAGTCGTTGAGCCAGCGGGCCATGCCCGGCTTGTGCGGATAGAGCATGGCCGTGAAGGCCCGCACCCCGAACTCCCGGAGCAGCTCCGCCCGTTCCCTCTCCTCCCCGCGGTACGTGATCGGCCACTCGATGCCGCCGGTCAGCGGGCCGAGCGCGTCGAAGTAGGCCCACACCTTGCGCAGCACCCGCTCCGGCATGAAGTGCGTGTGCACATCGACGATCCCCGGCAGCCCGAGCCCTTCCCAGAAGCGCCGCACATCTCCGACGTCCGCCCGGACACCGGCGCCGGACATCGCCGGACCGTCGCTTGCGGCCCGGCCGTCGCGTCCCGCCGCCGTGAGGTGATCACACATGCTGCCCACGATCACCTCTGCCGCCACCTCAGAACAAGCCCTCCTGCACCACCCCGTCCCCGAGCTCCCCGTACTCCCTGACCGGCACCGACAACTCCCGCCCCGCGGCCGGCACCAGCCCCCACCCGGCCAGCAACCGCGTGTCCAGCACCACGACGCCCTCCGCCGTCGCGAGATGCAGATCCGGCCCGGCGGCAGCCACCAGCTCCCCGCTCACCGCACCCCCGGCGACCAGCTCACTCACCTCCCCCACGGCGGCCGGCACTTCCCCGAGCCCGAACACCCCCACGTGGTCGACCGGCCGGAACGGCTCCCGCTCCAGCGACTCCGGCCACCCGCCCAGAGCACCCGCCCGCGCATGCAGCTCCGCGAGCTCCGCCGCCCGTTCCTCTTCGGCCTGCGGCAGCACCGCCCGCACGGCGCGCTTGTGGGCGTAGGGAATCCGGTCCGGCACCCGCAGGGCGGCGCGCAGCAGCTCCTCGGTGCGGCGAGCCGCCATCAGCGGACCGCTCCCCAGCCAGCTGAAGCAGACCGCCCCCTGCTCCAGCAGCCGCGCCGAGCCGCGCTCCACGGCGGTGATCCCGACCTTGGCCATCCCGGGCCCGAACCACGCCAGGTAGACGCGGTACGGCCGCGGGTCGTCCGCGAAGGTGTCGGCGGCGACGGAGTGCGCCCGGTCCAGCCGCGCGCACTCCTCGCAGCGCGCCCCCGTGCTCCGCCCCGGCACCGCCGCCGCCGACGGACACGCATGCCCCCGTGCCCCGACACATGTCCGCACACCACCTTCGGCGACCTCCGCGACCCGAAAGGCCACCCGTTTCCCCCAGGTCAGCGCACTGCGCCGCCCGCCGTCCCATACCAGCACGGGACCGTCCGCCGACCACCGCAGCCCCGAGCACCGCCATGCCTGTGCCATCTCTGACGAGAGTAGGGGCCACCACTGACAACGGGCCGTGCCCGCCTGCGAACGCGCGGCGGGCGGGGCAACGGGCAACGGGCGGCGGGCAGCGGGCAGCGGGCAGCGGGCAGCGCGATCACCGCACGGGTTCCCCGGCTCCCACGGCGTCCGCGTCCCCGGCGCCGCTCCTGGCCGTAGGCAGGGAAGGGACACCGGCGCTCGGGGAGCCGTCCCCCTGCCTCGCGTCGGCCGCCGCACCCGCCGTGCGCACGCGCCCCGACCGCCCGGCCAGCCTGCACCCGAGGCACCCCGGATGCCCGTCCCGGACGCTCAGGTCCCGCACCCGCCAGCCCCACTGCTCGCGCGGCCGCGGCCCCGACGGCTTGCCCCACCCGGCGAGATGCAGCGCCCAGGTGACCAGGAGGCCGGCGACGCCGATCGCCAGTCCGAGGGCCAGCAGCGCCCACGAGACCGTGCACACCCCCAGCCCCAGAACGAACGTCCCCACACTCCCGATCCCCACACCGGTCCACCCGGCGACCGTGTGCCCGTGGTCATATGGATGTGCGCTCATGCATGTGCTCCCTCGTCCAGCCGTCGGGGCCCGTCTCACGCGCCGGTCTCTCACGTCGTAAGAAATTTACTTCATTAATCTCTCACGAACTAAGGAATATGGGGAACCCCGGAATGCAAGCCAAGCCGCGACCGCCCGCCACCCGGAAGCAGGCGCTGTCGGCGATGGACCACCTCATCGCGACCCACCTGGTGGGCCAGCACGAGATCGCCCAGCAGGTGGGTCTGAACGTCACGGACCTGACCACCTTCGCCTTCGTCATCGAGGCCGGCGACGACCTGCTGACGGCCGGGGAGCTGGCGGAACGCGCCCATGTCACGACCGGCGCGATGACCGGGATCCTCAACCGTCTGGAACGCGCGGGCTACATCACCCGCCGCCCCGACCCCGCCGACCGCCGCCGGGTCCGGGTGGCCGCCCAGCCGGACGCGCTGGCCCGCACCCGGGAGATCTACGAGCCGTACTACGAGCGCGTCTCCGAGCTGTTCGCCGACTACACGCCCGACGAGATCGCGGTTCTGCACGACTGGTTCACCCGGGCGAGCGCGGTGGCGGCCGACTACCTGGAGGAGCACTGCCGCTAGGAGGACACCCGTCCGGACCCGACCGTGACCGGAGATGACAGCGAGGCGCCCGAGGTGCCGAGTTCCTGGAGGAGTGACAGCCTGGTCAGCAGAACGCCGTCACTCGGGGAGAGCTGAGAGGGGCGAGCACATGGCCAGCAGCAACGTCACCGGTTCCGGTACAGCGCACCGCCGGGGCGGCTACGCCGCGGAGAGCGCCTGGGCCACGGGATGGACCGGAGCAGCGGCCGTCCTGATGACCTTCGGCGGGATCATGGCGATCTTCCAGGGCATCGCCGCCATCGCCGAGGACGACGTCTTCGTCGTCACCCGCAACTGGACGTACGAGTTCAGCCTCACCGGCTGGGGCTGGATCCACCTGATCCTCGGCGCCCTCGTCCTGGTCGCCGGCCTCTCCCTGTTCCGGGGTGCGACCTGGGCCCGCGCCGTGGGCGTCGCACTCGCCGGACTGAGCATGATCGCCAACTTCCTCTGGCTGCCCCACGCCCCGGTCTGGTCGATCGTCCTCATCGTCATCGACGGCTTCATCATCTGGGCCCTGTGCGCCCCACGCCGCGAGTCCCGCGCCTGAGGGCGTGGAGGGGCGCCCGAGGGCATGGGGGGCGCTGTGGCCCTGGCTGCTCGAGGCGGCCGGCATGACCCTCATGGTCACCGCGTACTTCCTGCTGCCCCTGGACCGCCTGGGCCCGCACCGCCCGGTCCTCAGCTGGCTCCTCTTCGCCCTCGCCCTGGCCCTGATCGCCGCCCTCCTGCTGAGGCAGATCCTCCATGTCCTCCTCAGCCGGCCGAACGCCCGCCCGGCTCTGGTCATCCCCCTGCTGATGTGCCTGTCCATCCTGGTCTTCGCGGCCACGTACCAGCGTCTGGCCCAGCACCCCGGGGAAATGGCAGGGGGTCTCACCACCCGCCTGGACGGCCTCTACTTCACCCTGGTCACCCTGGCGACGATCGGCTACGGCGACATCACCCCGCGGGGCCAGGGCGCCCGCCTGGTCACGATCCTGCAGATCCTCTACAGCTTCATCTTCCTCACGGCGGCGGCGACCGCCCTCTCCCGCCACCTGAGCGACACCGTCCGCCGGCGCACCCCCCACCGCCGAACCGACGAGACCTGATCCCGAAACACCCGGGGCCCCGGTCACTCCGGGGCCTTTGTCCTGTGCGCACCCGGCAGACTTCGCAGTCCGGGTGTCCGCGGATGTCGAGAACGTGCCGCCGGCTCCGTCCCAGGGACATCAGCGGCCGCCACCGGCCGCACGTGGAAGCACACGAGGAACACGAGGAGAAGGAGAGACCGGCATGGCGATTCAGCGGATGGACAACGTCGGCATCGTCGTCGAGGACATGGACGCCGCCGTCGCGTTCTTCGGGGAACTCGGCATGGAGCTGGAGGGCAGGGCGGAGATCCAGGGCCCCGTCGCCGACCGGTGCACCGGGCTCGACGGCGTCCACTGCGACATCGCGATGCTCCGGACCCCGGACGGTCACAGCCGGCTCGAGCTGGCGAAGTACCGCAGCCCGGCGGCGATCAGCGAGGGGCCGCGCAACCGGCCGCACAACGTCCTGGGCACGCACCGCGTCATGTTCGCCGTCGACGACCTCGAGGACACCGTCGCCCGCCTGCGCCCCCACGGCGCCGAACTCGTCGGCGAGATCGCCCGCTTCGAGGACAGCTATCTGCTCTGCTACCTCCGCGGCCCGGAGGGCATCATCGTCGGACTCGCCGAGCAGCTGCACTGAGAGCCCCGCGCGCGGCCCGGGCTGCGGCGGATCCCGGCGCTTCGCCGCTGTCCCCCCGGAAACGCCGAAGGCCCCGGATCTCTCCGGGGCCTTCGGCTCTGTGCGCACTCGGCAGGATTCGAACCTGCAACCTTCTGATCCGTAGTCAGATGCTCTATCCGTTAAGCTACGAGTGCCTGCTTCTTCAGTTTTCTCGCCGCTCTCGGAACCTTCCGGCCCGCTCGCGGCGACAGGAAGAACATTACATGACTGCCGCCGCCATGTGAAATCCGTTTGGTCTACCCCTTGTGACCTGCGGAAACGCGGATAATCGGGGCCCCGCACGACGAAGCCCCGGTCGGGTGGACCGGGGCTTCGTGAGGGCGGAGGCGGAGGGATTTGAACCCTCGATGGGCTTTAAGGCCCAAACCGCATTAGCAGTGCGGCGCCATAGACCGGACTAGGCGACGCCTCCAGCGCACATGCCCTTCGCGCGCGAGCGTGATGGGGTGGTGCGTGCCGATGATGACACAGCCGCGTGGGGTGTCACCAATCGCCCCCCACGGTACTAGGCGGAGAGGCCGCAGGGCAAAGCCCTTCCACGGCACGTCGCCGCGTACGCCCGGGGTGTGCGCCGGGGTGCGTCCCGATGCCTCCGGGTGCGCAACGTCCGCGCCGGTGGCGCGTTGGTCAGGGCATGTCGTATCGCACGCACCCGGTGGCCCGGATCGCTCGGCCGCTGCTCGTCGCCGGCGCCGCCGCCTCCGTCGCTCTTTTCTCTTCGCTGCCCGCCGCCGGCCACGGTCACGAAGGGCGGCCCCGAGGGGAGGACCGTCTCGTCGTCACCGTGCGGGACGCGGGCGGCGGGGCCGACGGGACGTACGAGGTGCACTGCCGGCCCAGCGGCGGCAGCCACCCCGACCCCGGCGGGGCCTGTGCCGCCGTGGAGCGGAACACGCGGTGGGGCGAGGACGCCTTCGCGCCGGTGCCGCGGGGTGCCGTCTGCACGATGCAGTACGGCGGGCCCGCGACCGCCTGCGTCACCGGCACCTGGGCCGGGCGTCCCGTCGACGCGACGTTCGACCGCCGGGACGGGTGTGCGATCGCCCGCTGGGACCGGTTCGTACCGCTGCTGCCCGATGCGGCGTCCGCGGCGCCTTCGTGACCGAGTCCGGGAGGCGGGGCGCCGGGGGCGTACAGGAGGCGTGAAGGTCCCGCGCAGCTTCCTGCGGCGTCGCCGCAGGCCGCCGCGCGTTCCGGGCGTTCGGGGCGTCACGCCGGCGCCATATCGCCGTCACTTCGTCGTGGGACCTCCCTCTCATCCGGCGTCGCGAGCGCAACCGCAGCCCGTAGACTCCCTCGCGTGACACGCTGCGGGACGGTTGGCAAGATGGCCCGAGCGGTCGGCACGTCGCGGTAACAGGGAGGAAGCGTCTCGTGAGCAGCAGGCCATCCCGAGGCGCTGCTCGCCTCGCAGCCATACTGGACGCGCTTCCCGACGCCCTGGTGCTGGTCAACGCCAACGGGACCGTCGTCAACGCCAACACCATCGCCCTCGAGGCCTTCGAGACCCCGGGCACCGCCCTGGTGGGGCGCGGGCTGCTGGATCTGCTGCCGGAGTTCGACTCCAAGCTCATCCCCGGCTCCATGCGGCGCCCCGACCACATCGACCCGCGGGCCCGCACCAAGCCGACCCGGATGATCGCCCGGCGCACCGACGGGAGCGAGTTCCCCGTCGAGGTCACCAGTGCGAATCTGGAGAACGGCCAGCAGGCCTACGACAATTACGGCTACACCGGCGACGAACTGCTGATGCTCGTCGTACGCGACCTGTCCGGCACCGTCGACACCGAGGCCGAGCTGGCGCGGTCGCAGCGGCAGACCGAGATGATCCTGCGGGCCGCCGCCGAGGGTGTCGTGGGGACGGACACCGACGGGCGGATCGTCCTGGTCAACCCGGCCGCCGCGCAGATACTGGGCTACCGGGCCGGCGAGCTGGGCGGGCGCGAGCTGCACACCCTGGTCCTGCACTCGCGGGCCGACGGCTCCCCCTTCCCCTACGACGAGTCCCCCCTCGCCGACACCCTGCGCTCCGGACGCAAGCACCGGGTGCGCGGACAGGTGCTGTACGCCAAGAGCGGCGACAAGGTGCCGGTCGACCTGACGACCGCGCCGGTGCGCGACGGCGACCAGCTCGTCGGCGCCGTCATGACCTTCACCGACCGGCGGCCCTACGACGCCGTCGTCAAGGAGAAGGAGCAGGCGGAGAAGGCGCACGCCGAGGAACTGGAGCGGCTCGCCGAGGAACACGCCTCCGAGCTCACCTCCCTGCGCCAGAGCCACGTCACCGAGCTCGAGGAGCTGCGCGAGAAGCACGCCGAGGAACTCGCCGCGAACGAGGAGCGGTACGCCGCGCTCGGCGAGCGCGAGAAGGACCGCTACGAGGCCCTCGCCGCCCGGCACGAACAGCTGCTCACCCTGCTCGGGCAGTCGCTGCGCGGCCCGCTGGAGGAACTGCGCCGCGAACTGGCCGCTCTCGCCGCCGACGACGCCGGGCAGCTGTGGCCCGAGGCCAACCAGGTGCTGCACCATCTGTCGGCCGGCTACTCCCGCATCACCACCCTCATCGACAACGTCCTCGGCTACCAGCGGCTCGACGTCGGCGCGGAGGCCGTCGCCCGTACGAAGGTGATGCTCGACGCGGTCGTCGCCGCGGGTGTGGACGGGGCCGTGGAGCTCATCGGGCCGGGGCGGGTGCAGTTCGCGGTGCACGCGCCGCCCATCGAGGCGGAGGTGGACCCGCGGCTGCTGGCCACCGCCCTCGCGCATCTCGTCGCCGACGTGGCCGGGGTCGACGCGACCGGCAACAGCCCGGTGTCGACGGGCGGTTACCTGGACAACACCGTCGTGGTCGCGGCCGCGCAGCGCGGCGAGGTCGTCCGCATCGAGGTACGCGGTCCGTACAGCGGCGGCGACCCCGTGCACGAGCCGATCGTGCGCGGGATCGTGCGGGCGCACGGCGGTGTGCTCCAGACGCACGAGGTGCCGGGGATGAGCGGCAGCGCGTTCGTGCTGGAGGTGCCGATCGGGGGCGGGGCCGGGGTCGTCCCGGCCGAGCAGGCGCCGGCCGAGGTACAGGCCGCGCAGGACGCTCCCGGCGAGGGGCAGCCGGGCTCCGGCGGCGGGCGGCGCCGGGCGCGGCGCGCGTCCGTGGACGCCTTCCTGGAGAGCGACGGGCCCGCGGACGACGGCTCCGGTACGCCGGGTGCACCTGGTACGCCGGGTGCCTCCGGTGCTGAGGGTGCCGCGCCCACCGGGCGGCGTCGGCGGCGGGCCGCGAGCGGTGCGCCCGCGGCCGAGGCCGCGCAGCTTCCGGCTCAGGCGTCCGATGAGGGCGCGGTGGTGTCCGGCGGCACGGGCCGGCGGCGTGGGCGCCCGGCCGAGGGCACGGACGCTGCGGCCGGGGTGTCCGAGGGTGCCGTGATGACGGCCGCCGAGCACGCGGCCGGGGCCGCCGCCTCCAACACCGGCCTGGGCGGGACGGTACCGCCGCAGGGGATGCCCGGACCCTCCGGGCGGCGTGCCCGGCGCGGGTCCGGCGAGCAGCACGCGCTGCCGCCGGCGCTGCCCGCGCCGGCGGGCGGGGACGCCGAGGCGGCGCAGGGCGGCGGACAGGCTCCGGCGCTCGGCCCGTCGCAGCCGACGGGGCGGCGCCGGCGGGCGCTGGCCGCCGCGACGGAGCGGGCGGCTTCGCAGGAGGCCGCGCCCCGTACGGCCTTCGCACTGCCGCCGGCCGACGCGGATCAGGCGGCGCAGGCGGAACAGGGCGGTCCGAACGGTCAGGCCGCCGGGCAGGCCGAGGTGGTCGGGCAGGTCGCGCCGGGGCCCATGTCGGCGCCCGCGCCCGCCGCGGCCGGTGACGCGCTGATCGACGACGGCCGGCACGACACCGCCCCGCACGACCAGTCCGGCGACCACACGCCGCCGCAGCCGCATCCCACGGACGCCCCGACGGGCCGTCGCCGACGCGTCGCCGAAGCGTCGCCGGCGACGAGCGGCGGGGTGGACGCGCAGGGGCGGACCGCTGTGGGCGAGCAGGCTGCCGCTGGACAGCAGGTGGCCGGCCAGGGCGCGCCGGCACAGGTGGGCGGACCGGCTGTGCAGGTGCCCGCCGCGCAAGGGGCTCCTGGGCAGTACGTACAGCCGACCGTCCCCGGGCATGCGCCCGCCCCGCAGGGGGCGCCGGGACAGCAGGTGCAGCCGCAGGTCACCGGGCAGGTGCCGGTGCAGGCGGGTGCGGTGCAGGGTGGTTCCGGCCAGGCCGGCGCTGCCGGTGCCGGGATGCACGGGGCGCCGGTGTCCGCGCACGGCGTGACGGTGCCGCCCCACGCGGTGATGGCACCCCCGCACGGGATGACCGTGCCCGCGCAGGGCGCGCCGGTGTCCCCGCAAGGCCCGATGCCGGTGAACGGTGCCGCTGCTCCGCAGGGCGTGCCGGTGCCGACGCAAGGTGTCGCGGGGCCTGCGCAGGGCGGCGCACCGGCGCCGGGGCCCGGTGCTCCCGTGGCGCCGCACGGCGTTGCCCCTGCACCGCAGGGATCCGCGGCTGCTCCGCAAGGTGCGCCGGTCTCACCGCAGAACGCCCTGGCGCCGGCGCATGGCGTCCCCGGACCTGCGCAGGGCACACCGGTGCCGCCGCAGGGTGTCGCCGTCTCTGCACAGGGAGCACCTGGAGCAGGGGCGGGCACCGTCGGTCAGAGCGTGCCGGTGGCTGCCCCCGGCCAGCTGCCGCAGGCCCAAGCACAGGCCCAAGCACAGGCACAGGCACAGGCACAGCCGCAGGCACCGGCACCTGCGCCCGCGCCCGCACAGCAGCCCGCACCCGTCCAGCCGGCGCAGGCCCCAGCACCGGGTCCGGCGCAGCCGGCGGCACCCGCGGACCTCCCTCAGCCCCAGCCGAACGCCGCGCCCGCCGGGCACCCCCTGCCCCAGCAGCAGGCGACGACGACCGGCCAGGGCGTCGGTGTGCAGCCGGGCGCCGCCCAGCCGCTTCCCGCCGAGGCCGCCCCCGGTCAGGGCACCCCGCCGGACGGCACCCCCGCGCCCTCCCCGCAGCAGTGGCCCGCCGCCGGTGACACCTCCGGCGCCGGCACCGCCGTACCCCAGGCCCCGGCGCAGCAGCCGCAGTCGGCCCCCGCCCCGGGCAGCCCGCTGCCCCCGGAGGGGACGCAGGCGCAGCGGGCCGCTCAGCCGTTGCCCGCGGAGGCCGCGGCGCCGGTGGATCCGAACTCCACTCAGGGCCGGGCCATCAGCGTGCGGACGCTGGGGCAGGGCGTGCCGTTCAACCGGCAGGCGGTTCAGGTGCAGCAGCCGCTGCCGTCGGCGACTCCTCCCCCGCATCAGCCGGGCGGTTCGGGCCGCCGTCGCAAGCTCGGCACGCGCCCCGAAACGGCTGCCGCCGGCAGCGGCGAGCAGACCGCCCGCCCCCAGCCCCCGACCGGCGAGTCGGCGCAGGGTCAGCAGGGTCAGCAGAGTCAGCAGGCGCAGGCGCAGCACACGCTGGCCGGTCAGTCCCGGCTCGCCCCGGCCACGCAGGGCACCGGCCGTTCGTACGCCATAGGGGCGCCCGACGCGGACGCGGCCGAGGGGCCGGAGCCGCTGGACGGTCCCGGTGGCGCCGTCGAGGTCGCGGACCCGCCGCGTCCCGTGCCGATGGACGACGAGCTGCCGCCGGAGCCGCTGGACAACCCGCGTCGGCTGCTGGTGTGGCCCGCGCCGGACGTCTCCACCCAGCAGGCACTGAGCGACCGCGGCTACCGGCCGGTGATCGTGCACTCGCGCGAGGAGGTCGACGCCCAGATCGCGGCGTTCCCGGCCGCGTTGTTCGTGGACCCGCTGACCGGCCCGATCACCCGCACGGCCCTGCAGTCGCTGCGCCAGGCGGCGGTGGCGGCCGAGGTGCCGGTGCTGGTCACGGCCGGGCTCGGGCAGGCCTCGCGGGACGCGGCGTACGGCGCCGATCCCGCCGTTCTGCTGAAGGCGCTCGCGCCGCGCGACAGCGAGCAGCATCCGCCGCGCGTGCTGCTGATCGAGGAGCACGCCGAGATCGCGCTGGCCCTGACCGCGACGCTGGAGCGGCGCGGGATGCAGGTGGCACGGGCCGCGAGCGACGCCGACGCGGTGGCGCTGGCGGGGCAGTTCCGGCCGAACCTGGTGGTGATGGACCTGATGCAGGTGCATCGGCAGCAGGCGGGGCACGCCGGGATCGTCGACTGGCTGCGGGCGAACGGTCAGCTCAACCGCACCCCGCTCGTCGTCTACACCGCCGCCGTCGACCAGGCCGACCTGCCGCGGCTGGCCTCCGGGGAGACGGTGCTGTTCCTCGCGGAGCGGTCCACGAGCGGTGAGGTGCAGTCCCGGATCGTCGACCTGCTCGCGCGTATCGGTACGAACTGAGTTCCCGCGGGCCTGCGCCTGTCGCGGCGCGGGTGGTCAGCGGGCCACCAGGCGGCGGGCCGCCTCCTTCACCGAGGACCGGAGCCGGTCGCGCTCCGCCGCGCCGTCGCCGACCAGGATGCGCCGCATCTGCGGGACCACTGCCGTCCAGTTCGCCAGGGCGGTCAGCAGGAACATCAGGTCACCGGCCGGGATGGCGTCGGTGACCACGCCCCGGTCCTGGGCGTCCTGGAGGATGGCGACCTTGTGACGGTAGTGCTCCCGGCGTCCGTCCTCGTGGGGCAGTTCGTCGGTGCCGTACTCCAGGCCCTCCCAGAAGAGCAGGCGCAGCAGTTCGGGGTGGGCGGCGTGGTAGTCCATCAGGCGGTCGATCCAGCCGTCGATGTCGTCCGGATCGATGGGGACGGCCTCGGCGAGGTCCAGCATCTTCTTCTCGAGGACGATCGCGAACAGCTCCGCCTTGTTGCCGAAGTAGGCGTAGATCAGCTGCTTGTTGGCCTTCGCGGCGGTCGCGATGCGGTCGATGCGGGCGCCGGCGATGCCGTGACGGGCGAACTCGGCGACCGCCGCCTCGAAGATGCGGGCCTTGGTGGCCTCGGGGTCCCTTGCTCCCATGGGGGACAGGGTAGCGCGGCAAGTAACCAACTATTTGGTTGACGGGAAGGGAAGGGGGCGCGCAGACTGTTCCCTCCATTACCCAACCAACCAGTTAGTTGTTAGAGCAGGCTCGAAGGAGTCCCCTGCCGATGTCCTCAGCGCCCACGTCCACCCCCGCTCACCAGCGCGGCATATCGCCCGCGCCCGCGGCCCGGGAAGCGCGGCCCGGCTCCGCGCTCTTCCTCACCCTGCTCGCCATCTGCAGCGCGGTCACGGCCGCCAACATCTACCTCGCCGCCCCGCTGCTCTCCCTGATCGCCCACGACTTCGGCGCCACCCCGTCCGCCGTGGCGTGGATCGCCTCCGTCGCCCAGCTCGGTTACGCCGTCGGCCTGCTCTTCTTCGCCCCGCTGGGCGACACCGCCAACCGCCGCCGGCTGGTCACCGTCCTCACCCTGGTCACCGCCGTCGCCCTGGTCGCGAGCGCCGTCGCACCCGGCACCCGCGCGCTCGCCGGCGCCGTGTTCGTCGCCTCGGCCGCGACCGTCGTCCCCCAGCTGCTCGTCCCGCTGGTCGCCGAACGCGCCCCCGCCGCCCGCCGCGCCCGCCATGTCGCGGCCGTGGTCGCCGGTCTGTTCACCGGCATCGTCGCGGCCCGGGTCCTCGGCGGCCTCGCCGGTCAGGCCTACGGCTGGCGGTGGGTGTTCGCGGGCGCGGCCGTCCTCACCCTCGCCCTGGGGCTGGCCACGGCTCTCGTCCTGCCCTCCGAGCGACGCCGCCGGGACGGCTCCCTGTTCGGCGGCATCACCGCGCTGCCCGGACTGCTGCGCCGCTCGCCCGAGCTGTGGCGGGCGTCCGTGCGGCAGGCGGGGATGTTCGGCGCGTGGAGTGCTCTGTGGACCTCGCTCGCCCTGCTGCTGACCGGGCCTGCCTACGACCTGTCCACCGCCACCGCCGGGCTCTTCGGCCTCTTCGGACTCGCGGCGAGTGCGGTGGCACCGCTGGCGGGCGGGCTCGTCGACCGCTTCGGCGCCGCCCGGGTCGTACGGGGCGCGTATCTGCTCGCGGCGGTCTCCGTACCGCTCTTCTGGCTGGGCGGGCAGGTGATCTGGGCCCTGTTCGTCGCCGCGGTCGCCATCCACGCGGCGCTGGTCGCCTCACACGTCGCCAACCAGACCCTCGCCCTGACCACCACCTCCAGCCCCGCCACCGCCAACACCGCCTATGTCGTCTCCGGCTTCGCCGGCGGCGCCACCGCCTCGGCCCTCGCGGGCATCGCCTTCAGCCACGCCGGCTGGGCGGGCGTGTCCGCGGTGGCGGGCGCGTCGCTGGCCCTGGGGTGGGGGAGCACGGTGGTGCGGCGGCGGGAGGGGTGAACTGCCGCCGGGGAGCACGCTGGGCTGGTGCGGCGGCCGGAGAGATGAGCTGCCGCTGGGGAGCCACGGCGTGCGCCGGGCGGGTGGGGGCGGGGCCCCGCCGCGCCCGGCGTGCGCTGCCTGTGGCGTACCGACGTACCGGCGTACTGGCGTACTGGCGTACCTGCGTCAGAGCTGGGTGACGTCCAGCTCCCCTTCCGCGTACTGCCTGCGCAGCACCTTCTTGTCGAACTTGCCCACGCTGGTCTTCGGCACCGACTCGATCACCGTCCAGCGCTCGGGCAGCTGCCACTTGGCGATCTTGCCCTCCTCGGCGAGGAAGGCGCGCAGGGTGGTGAAGTCGGCGGTGGAGCCCTCCTTGAGGACCACCGTGGCCAGCGGGCGCTCGCCCCACTTCTCGTCCGGGACGGCGACGACGGCGGCCTCGGCGACATCCGGGTGGGCCATCAGCGCGTTCTCCAGCTCGACCGAGGAGATCCACTCGCCGCCGGACTTGATGACGTCCTTGGCGCGGTCGGTGAGCGTGAGGAAGCCGTCCGGGCTGATCGTGCCGACGTCGCCCGTCTTCAGCCAGCCGTCCTCGCTGAACTTGTCGGCCGGGCGCAGCGGTTCGGCGTCGGGGCCGTTGTAGTAGGCGCCGGCTATCCACGGACCGCGCACCTCCAGCTCGCCCGCGGACTCGCCGTCCCAGGGGAGACGCTCGCCGCCGGGGCCGGTGAGCCGGGCCTCGACACCGGCCGGGAAGCGGCCCTGGGTCAGACGGTAGGCGAACTCCTCGTCGGTGCCGACGGCCTGGGCCGGCGGGCGGGCGATGGTGCCGAGGGGCGAGGTCTCCGTCATGCCCCAGGCGTGGCACACCCGCATGCCCAGCTTGTCGAACGCCTCCATGAGCGAGGGCGGACAGGCCGAGCCGCCGATCGTGACCTGGGTGAGGGCGGAGACGTCACGGGGCCGCGCCGTGAGCTCGGCGAGCAGGCCCTGCCAGATGGTGGGGACGGCGGCGGCGTGGGTCGGCTTCTCGCCCTCGATCATCTCGGCGAGCGGCGCGGGCTGCAGGAACCGGTCCGGCATCAGCATGTTGACGCCGGTCATGAACGTGGCGTGCGGCAGCCCCCAGGCGTTGACATGGAACTGCGGGACGACCACCAGCGAGGTGTCCTCGTCGGTCAGCCCCATCGACTGGGCCATGTTGACCTGCATCGAGTGCAGGTAGATCGAACGGTGGCTGTACACCACGCCCTTGGGGTCGCCGGTGGTGCCGGAGGTGTAGCACATGGCGGCGGCGGAGCGCTCGTCCAGCTCGGGCCAGTCGTAGGCGACCGGCTTCCCGGCGAGCAGTTCCTCGTACTCGTGCACCTGGACGGGAGCGTCCGCGAGCGCGGCCCGGTCGCCGGGCCCGGAGACCACGACGTGCTCGACCGTCTTCAGGTGCGGCAGCAGCGGAGCCAGCAACGGGATCAGCGAACCGTTGACGATCACCACGCGGTCGGCGGCGTGGTTCACGATCCACGCCAGCTGCTCGGCCGGAAGGCGCAGGTTCAGCGTGTGCAGCACGGCGCCCATGGAGGGGATCGCGAAGTACGCCTCCACGTGCTCGGCGTTGTTCCACATCAGGGTCGCCACGCGCTCGTCGCCGGCCACCTGGAGGTCGTCGCGCAGCGCGTGGGCCAGCTGGGCCGCGCGGGCGCCGATCTCCGCGTAGCTGCGGCGGTGCGGTTCTCCCTCGCCGGTCCAGGTGGTCACCAGAGATGTGCCGTGGATCGTCGACCCATGGTTCAGGATCCTCGAGATCAGCAGCGGTACGTCCTGCATGGTGCTCAGCACGGCGTCCTCCTGGGCGACATTGCCTACGCGGCGGTAACGGTTGCGCTGATTCTGCGCACATACCGCTTGGTATGTCACTAGGGGAGCGGATGATCGATCAGGCCCCACAGGACGACGTTTCGGCTCAGGACCGAACAATCCCCAGCTCAGGGTCGTCGCGCAGCTTGCCCAGCGCCCGTGACACGGCCGACTTCACCGTGCCCACCGACACTCCGAGCACCTCCGCCGTCTGGACCTCGCTGAGATCTTCGTAGTACCGCAGCACGACCATAGCCCGCTGCCGCGCCGGCAACCGCATGATCGCCCGCCACATCGCGTCGCGCAGCGCCTGCTGCTCGGCCGGGTCGTCACCGCCGGGGAGCGGCTCCGGCTCGGGCACCTCGTCACAGGCGAACTCGTCCACCTTGCGCTTGCGCCACTGCGAGGTGCGCGTGTTCAGCAGCGCCCGGCGCACATAGCCGTCCAGCGCACGGTGGTCCTCTATCCGCTCCCAGGCGACATACGTCTTGGTGAGCGCGGTCTGCAGCAGGTCTTCCGCGTCGCTCGGATTCCCGGTCAGTGACCGGGCGGTACGCAGAAGCACCGGCTGGCGGGCCCTCATGTACGACGCGAACGACGGGTACGGGAGGGTCTGCGTCGCTGGAGCAGCGGCGTTCGAAGCGCTGGTGCAGACGGGTGTGGTCATGGCTCAACGCTATGAGCGAGGGCATGTCCGGCGGATCGCCCGCAGGTCCCGAAGCCACGTCCCCCTCAGGTTGTAGGGCTGGGGCCCGCTGCACCTCCTCTGGGTGGACTGGAGGGTGAGGGACCGTGCGGGTTCACCCCTGGGGGAAGGGGCCGGCTTCGGATTCCGTACTCATCCGGTGTCATCCGTTCTCATCCGACTCCGATCTCATCCGTCTCGGCAGCCGCCTCGTGTCCCGTTTTCGCAGCCGCCTCGTGTCCCGTGTCGTATCCGTCTCTCATCCGTCCGCCGTGAGGACCAGCCCCGAGGTCGGCACCCCCGTCCCCGCCGTCACCAGGACTCTCTCCGCCCCCGGTATCGGATTCGCCGCCGTCCCGCGAATCTGCCGTACCGCCTCCGCCAGTCCGTTCATCCCGTGCAGATACGCCTCCCCCAGTTGTCCGCCGTGCGTGTTGAGCGGCAAGCGCTCCTCGGCGACGAAGGCGGCCGCCTCACCCGGTGCGCAGAAGCCGAACTCCTCGAGCTGCATCAGTACGAAGGGCGTGAAGTGGTCGTACAGGATCCCCACGTCGATGTCCGCCGGCGTGAGCCCCGAGGTCCGCCACAACTGCCGGGCCACCACCGCCATCTCGGGCAGCCCGGTGAGGTCGTCCCGGTAGTAGCTCGTCATCTGCTCCTGCGCGCGCCCTGCTCCCTGGGCCGCCGCCGCGACGACGGCCGGCGGGTGGGGCAGGTCCCGGGCCCGCTCCACCGAGGTGACCACGACGGCCTGTCCCCCGTCGGTCTCCTGGCAGCAGTCCAGCAGCCGCAGCGGCTCGGCGATCCAGCGGGAGGCGGCGTGGTCGGCGAGTGTGATGGGCCGGCCGTGGAAGTACGCCGCCGGGTTGGTCGCCGCGTACCTCCGGCCGACCACCGCCACATGGCCGAACGCCTCCGGTGTCAGCCCGAACGCGTGCAGGTACCGCTGCGCGGCCATCGCCACCCACGAGGCCGGAGTGAGCAGCCCGAACGGCAGCGCCCAGCCGAGCGCCACCCCCTCCGCCGACGGTTCCCGGTGCCGCACTCCCGAGCCGAAGCGCCGGCCCGACCGCTCGTTGAACGCCCGGTAGCAGACGACCACCTCCGCCAGCCCGGCCGCCACCGCGAGGGCGGCCTGCTGGACCGTGGCACAGGCCGCGCCGCCTCCGTAGTGCACGCGGGAGAAGAAGGACAGCTCACCTATGCCGGCCGCCTGGGCGACGGTGATCTCCGGGCTGGTGTCCATGGTGAACGTGACCAGCCCGTCCACGTCCGCCGGTGTCAGTCCCGCGTCCGCCAGCGCGGCCCGCACCGCCTCCACCGCCAGCCTCAGCTCGCTGCGCCCCGAGTCCTTGGAGAACTCCGTGGCCCCGATCCCGACGATCGCCGCGCGCCCGCCGAGGGTGTCCCGTGTTCTCACGCTCATGCCGGATCACGCTCCGGTGGCTGGTCGGCCCCGCCCGTGAGTGTGAGCGTCACGGTCCCGGTGACATGTCTGCCGATGCCGTTCGTCCCGGTGACCCGGACCGTCACCGTGTCTCCGTCGGTCTCCTCCACCGTGCCCGCCAGCAGCATCGTGTCGCCCGGGTGGTTGGGTGCTCCCAGCCGTATGGCGACGCGGCGCAGCATCGCCGTGGGGCCGAAGTGGTCGGTGACATAGCGGCCGACCAGCCCGTTGGTGGTCAGGATGTTCATGAAGATGTCGGGGGAGCCCTTCTGCCGGGCCGCTTCCGGGTCGTGATGCACGTCCTGGAAGTCCCGGGAGGCGATCGCGCCGGCCACGATCAGGGTGCGGGTGACGGGGATCTCCAGCGGGGGGATGCGATCGCCGACGGCAGGCACGGAGCGGGCTGTCATTCCCTCACCCCCCGGAACACGGGCAGGACCAACTCCTCGTCGTACCGCCGGAACTCCAGCCGCACCGGCATCCCGATGCGCACCTCGCCGTACGGCACCCCCACCACGTCGCTGATGATCCGCACCCCTTCCGCCAGCTCGATCAACCCCACGGCATACGGCGGGTCGAAGGCCGCGAAGGGTGGATGGTGCATGACCACGTAGGAGTAGACGGTGCCCTCGCCGGCCGCCTCCACGGTGTGCCACTTCATCGAGCCGCACGCGTTGCAACCCGGCAGCCAGGGGAAGCGCGGGGTCCGGCAGCCGGCGCAGCGCTGGATCAGCAGGCGGTGCCGGGCGACGCCCTCCCAGAAGCCGGCGTTGTCCCGGTTCACGACCGGCCGGGGGCGCCGCTCGGCGTGCGGCTCGGTGCGCGGCTCGGTGCGCGGCTCGGTGCGCGGCTCGGGCTCTGCGGACGGCGGGCCGCGCCGGGCCGACGGATCTCTGCGTGCCGGGGCGTACTTGAGGATGCGGAAGCGATGCGTGCCGACGAGGTCGCCGTCGGCGCGGACATCCATGCGCGTCGTGACGAAGTACCCCGTGCCGAGCTTCGTGGTCTTGCGGTCGGAGACCGACTCGATCACCGCGTCGAACGTCACCTCGTCCCCGGGGCGCAGGCAGCGGACGTACTCCTGCTCGCAGTCGGTGGCCACGACCGCCGTGCAGCCCGCGTCGTCGAGGAGGGAGAGGAGCTCGTCGAAGGCCTCCGTGCGCGCCGTCTGCCCGGAGAGGCCACCCATGGTCCACACCTGGAGCATGGTGGGCGGCGCGATCGCGCCCGGCCCCACGTACGCGCTGTTGGTGTCGCCCATCGCCTCGCACCAGTGCCGGATCATCGGCTCGTTGACGGGATCCCGGCCCCGTCCGTCCATGACGGCGGGCCGCCCCTCGTACGCCTTCAGCCGGGCCCCGAACTCCTCGTCGAGAGCTGGGTTCTGCCCCTTGCCGACCACCGCTTTCCCGCTCATGCGGCCCCCTCGTCGTACCACCGTCGCCTCATCGCGACGCCCGTGTCCGTCCTGACACTTCTGGTACACCGCACCCGCCCATCGGGTTCCCACTTCAGCGGCGGGGATCTTCCGAGTGCGCCCACGTTTCGTACGACCCGAACCCCCACCACTTTCTGACTGACCGTCAGATTCCATCCCCGCCCGTGGACTGTCAAGGTCACCGCACGCGGAAACGCCTGCGCGGCGGCACCGAAGCACCGCCGCGCAGACGCCATGCACCCCACGAAGCACACCCATGAACCGTCCGAGGGCCAGCGGCCCTCTCACCTCACCACAGCGGGGAGAAGCTGATGGCCACGTTGTCGGTGCCCTGGTTGACGGCCGTGAACGCCGAGCCGTTGACCTGGGCGGTGTTGCTCTGGTTCGAGGCGCCGGAGCCGACGGCCTGCTGATTGGTGGTCGAGGAGTTGCCGAAGTTGTCACCGCCGACGCCACTGCCGAGGACGCCCGCGTCGGCGGTCGCGGCCGTCGCGTTCGATCCGTCGTCCGCGAGGGCCCCGTTGTCCGCCGTCGCGACGCCGGTGAACAGGGCGGCCGCGAGCGGAAGCGCGGAGACGGCGGCGATGACGCGGGCGGTACGGATGCTTGCCATGTTGTGTTCCCTCCAGAACAAGGACGCACCGGCTTATGGCCGTGTGTGCGTGAAGTACGGCTGTCACCAGGGAAGTTGGCCGGCCGCCCCGGTGCTGTGCACGACGTCGCGTGATCAGAGTTGCCCACCGAATCCCTGGCGAACCACCCCGGAAGCCGCTATTCGCACGCAAGCGTGATGACAAGTCGATAAACCCCTTCACGTCTCGTGCGTCACAGATCACGCGAGACGGACCTCCCGATCTCCAAGCCACGTAAGGGGTGAAACGTTCCGGCACCGGGCGCGACACCTGCGACGGCACGGCGTGTCGCCCGGATTCCCCCTTTCCTTTTTCGAACGTACGTACGAACATAGGAGCATGGCCACCACCGACCGGCAGGCCACGACGCTGGCCCTCGCACACGCCCTGTCAGCCGCCGAACGCGGACTGGCCGTCATCCCCCTGTCCCGGACGAAACTCCCGGCCCTGCGCTCCCCGCACCGAGACGACCCCGACCCGGTGGGCCCGCCCTGCCACGGTGAGTGCGGCCGCTTCGGCCACGGTGTCTACGACGCCTCCACCGACCCCGCTCGCATCCGCGAGATGTTCGCCGCCGCTCCCAGGGCCACCGGTTACGGCATCGCCTGCGGCCTCCCGCCGCACCACCTCATCGGCATCGACCTGGACACGAAGAACGGAACAGACTCCTCCGCAGCGCTGCGCGAACTGGCCCTGCGCCACCTGTTCACCATCCCCGCCACCGTGGTCGTCCTGACCCCCAGCGGCGGCCGCCACCTGTGGCTCAGCGGCCCGCCGGACGTCGTCGTGCCCAACTCCGCGGGCCGCCTCGCGCCCGGCATCGACATCCGGGGCGCCGGCGGTTATCTCGTCGGCCCCGGATCCCGTAGCGAACACGGCACCTACACCGCCGCGCCCGGCACCGCCCATCTCGCCCCGGCCGCCTGCCCGCCCGCCCTCCTGCGTCTCCTCCTGCCGCCGCCGCGCGCCCACCACCCGACGCCCGCCTCCGCCGGCGGACACGGCCAGGGCCTGGTCCAGTTCGTCCTCGCCGCGCACGAGGGCCAGCGCAACACCCGCCTGTTCTGGGCCGCCTGCCGCGCCTACGAGGACGGCATCGGCCCCGCCCTGGTGGACGCCCTCGTCGAGGCGGCCCTCAACACCGGCCTGTCCGAACGCGAGGCCCGCGCGACGATCGCATCGGCGGCACGCATGACGGGACACCGCCCCTGAACGACAACGCGTACCGACCCGCGTACCGCCGAGAATCCCGCCACCAGTCGGGAGAACGCCCCACCGCCGAGATCCGCCGCCGAGACGGCACCACCGAGCACACACCGCCGAGCACGAACCGCTCGAAGAACTGGAAGAACTGAAAGAGCCCGATGCACCACCGCCCCCGAGTGCCGGCCATGTCGCTCGCCCGTGTCGTCCTCGCCTCAGGCCGCGCGGTGCACCTCGCCGAGCTGCGCATGTCCTCGACCTACGGCGGGCCGCTCGAGGGGTACCCCTGCAAGCCCCTCAACGACCACAAGATCCAGTGGCTGCTCCGCGCGGCCCGTCAGACGTACCCCGGGGCTCCGGTGCACCTGATCCCGCCTCCGCGCGAGTACCCCGACCAGTACGCGGGCTCCTTCGGCCCCGTCGAGGTGCTGCCCGCGGTCGCCTGCCTCGGCAGCTTCCGCTCGGATCCCCTCGGCCCCGCCCACGATCACGCCCGGTACCGCTCCCGCCTGACCGTCGTCTGGTTCCAGCCGACTCCCCGTCCGCCGACGGACTGGGACGCGGAGCCCGCGCTACGGGACGTCCCCTGGGAGCAACTGGCCGAGGACGAGCAGTTCTAGCCACCCGACCCTGGCCCACCGGGGGGTGAACGACCAGGCCAGCCCCCCGGGAACACACAGAGGGGGCGCCCCGCTACCGGAGCACCCCCTCTGGCCTGCCACGTCTATGACCTGCGCGGAGGCGGTGGGATTTGAACCCACGGTGACATCGCTGCCACGACGGTTTTCAAGACCGTTCCCTTCGGCCGCTCGGGCACGCCTCCCCGCGCCTGGCCGTGATCGGCGGCGCGGGTCAAGAGTAACGGGTTCGTCGAGGCGCGGGGTGGTCAGTTGTCGCCTACGCGGGCGCCCAGGGTGAGTTCGGTGGTGCGCTCCTTGCCGTCACGTTCGTAGGTGATCGTGACCTCGTCGCCCGGCTTGTGGGTCCAGATCTCGCCGATCAGGGTGGGGCCGGAGTCGATCACCCGGTCGTCGAGCTTGGTGATGACGTCACCGGGCTGCAGGCCGGCCTTGTCGGCGGGGCCGCCCGGGTCGACCGGCTCGGAGCCGCCGGCGCCCTGGTCGGTGATCTTCGCGCCGCCCGAGGTCTCCTCCAGGGAGACCGACGCGCCGATCTTGGCGTACACCGGCTTGCCCGTCTTGATCAGTTCCTGGGCGACGTACTTGGCCTGGTTGATCGGGATGGCGAAGCCGAGGCCGATCGATCCGGCCTGGCCCGTGCCGAAGCCGCCGTTGCTGGTGGACTGGATGGCGGAGTTGATGCCGATCACGTTGCCCTGCGCGTCGAGCAGCGGTCCGCCGGAGTTGCCCGGGTTGATGGACGCGTCGGTCTGCAGGGCGCTCATGTACGACGCCTGGCTGCCGGTGCCGTCGCTGGAGGCCACCGGGCGGTTCTTGGCGCTGATGATGCCGGTCGTCACCGTGTTGGACAGGCCGAAGGGCGCGCCGATCGCGATGGTCGAGTCGCCGACCGCCACCTCGTCGGAGTTCCCCAGGGTGAGCGGCTTCAGGTCCGACGGGGCGTCCTTGAGCTTGATGACCGCGACGTCGTAGCCCTGAGCGTTGCCGACGACCTCGGCCGCGTACTTCTTGCCGTCCGGGAACGTCGCCGACAGCTTGCCGCCGTCGACGGCGTCCGCCACGACGTGGTTGTTCGTGACGATGTGACCCTGCTTGTCGAAGACGAAGCCCGTGCCGGTGCCGCCCTCGCCGCTGCTGCTCTCGGCCTCGATGGTGACGGTGCTCGGCAGGGCCTTGGCGGCCACCGCGGCGACCGTGCCGGGGTCGCGCTTGATGTTGCCGCCGCTGGTGGACGCCGAGACCGTCGTCGAGGAGGTGTCGTCGTTGTTCCGGGCCAGCGTGTAGCCGAGGCCGCCGCCGAGGCCGCCCGCGACCAGCGCGGCCACCAGGAGCGCCGCGAGCAGACCGCCGCGTCCGCTCTTCTTGGGCGCGGGCGCCGGAGCCGGCTGCGGGTACGAGGAGCCCCAGCCGCCCCCGCCGTGCCCGCCGGGTCCGCTTGGTCCGCCTGGTCCACCGTGTCCGGCACCGCCGTCCGCGTGCGAGGGAGTGCCGGGCGGCGGAGGCGGAGGCCAGGCCGGATCCGGGGCGGACGACGAGCCGTGGGCCGGTCCCGACGGGACGGGGCCGCCCTGCGCGCCATGGCCGGCACCGGGGTCGCCCTGGGAGTCGTGCGGGCCGGATGCGCCGTGGGCCTGGGGTGCCCCGGGCGGGACGGGAGGCAGCGGGGTCGTCGGGCTGCCCCCGTCCGGAGCCGGGTGCCCCTGGTGCGCCGGAGCAGCGGGAGCATCCACCGGCGTGGGCGGTGCGGACGGGGCCGGGGGTACCGCGGTGCCCTCGTTCTCGGTGCTCACAGCTCTTCTCCTCGATCCACGGCTGGTGCAGTCGGTCGCACTCGGTCACGCTCGTTTCACGCTGGTCGACGAGTCCGGTGCGCTGCAGCTGTGCATGTCTGTGTGTCTCTTTGTATGACGTCAGCATTTCCCACAGGCTGTCAGGGCACCATAAGCCGTTCCTGTGGGTCCGGGGCCATTCTTTATATAGGGCATTACTCACCAAAGGTGCGCCACCTCGATGCCTCCGACCGGACGCTCTCCTCGTCCCCGCCGCCAAAGCTCGTCCGACCGCACGTCTACCCCCGCGCGGTGGCACCATGACGCGGTGACCCACGCACGACAGCACCTGACCCAAGTCGTCGCACACCGGGGAGCCTCCGAGGACGCCCCGGAGCACACCCTGGCCGCGTACCGCAAGGCGATCGAGGACGGGGCCGACGCGCTCGAATGCGATGTGCGCCTGACCGCCGACGGTCACCTGGTGTGCGTCCATGACCGTCGCGTCAACCGTACGTCCAACGGCCGCGGCGCGGTCTCCGCGCTGGAGCTCTCCGACCTGGCGGCGCTGGACTTCGGCTCCTGGAAGGCCCGCGACACCGTGGGCGGCCGGCTCGAGGAGCCCGACTGGGAGCACCGGCCCGAGGACCGGGAGGCCACCTCCGTCCTCACCCTCGAACGGCTGCTTGAGCTCGTCGCCGACGCCGGACGCCGGGTGGAGCTGGCGATCGAGACCAAGCACCCCACGCGGTGGGCGGGGCAGGTGGAGGAGCGGCTGCTGCTCCTGCTCAAGCGGTTCGGCCTGGACGCCCCGGCCTGCGCGGAGGAGTCCCCGGTACGCGTGATGAGCTTCTCCGCGCGATCGCTGCATCGCGTGCGTGCCGCATCACCGACGCTGCCGACGGTCTACCTCATGCAGTTCGTCTCACCCCGGCTGCGCGACGGGCGGCTGCCGACGGGGGTGCGCATCGCGGGCCCCTCGATCCGGATCGTGCGCAGCCATCCCGCGTTCATCGAGCGCCTCAAGCAGTCCGGCCACCAGGTGCACGTGTGGACGGTGAACGACCCACGGGACGTGGACCTGTGCGTCGGACTGGGAGTGGACGCCATCATCACCAACCGCCCCCGCGCGGTGCTCGATCAGCTCGGTCGCTGACCACGGACGAACCACACATCCCGCACGACTCTTGACCGCGCACCGCACCCCGGAGCATCCTCACGTCTCGGCCACACCGACGAAATCCAGCCACATGATTACGGGGAGTGCTCCGGCGCGTTCGGTGCGTGTTCGCACGTGTCGAATGCGTCACCACACTTGGATTGGCCGGTTTCCGGTTCAGGCCAATGGGGCATCCACTCCGTGGCGTGGGGCGAAGGAGGTCTCGGGGGTGGCGTTGGTGGTGGCACAGGAGGTGCCCACGTCGTCGAGCATGGCCGTACCCCATGGCCCTGCGGGCGTGGGGCAGGCGCGGCACCGGATGCGCGCGCAACTGCGCGCCGGCGGGGTGCCGGATTCGGTCATCGACGACGCCGTACTGATCCTTTCCGAGCTTCTGAGCAACGCGTGCAAACACGGTCGTCCATTGGGCGACGCCCTGGCCGGGGACGGTGACGTGCGCGCCGCCTGGCGCGTGGACCAGCGCGGCCGGCTGGTCGTCGAGGTCACCGACGGCGGCGGCCCGACCCGCCCGGCACCCTCCACCCCGTCGGTCACGGCACACGGCGGCCGCGGGCTGAACATCATCTCCGCCCTGGCCGACGACTGGGGCGTACGCGACGAGGTGCCCGGTGAGGTCACGGTGTGGGTCGTCGTCCACGCCGCGCTGTACGACGCGGACGCGGGCCACCGGCGCGACGACTTCGCCGCGCGGGTCACGGCCCCCTCGGTCTCCGAGATACCCGGCCTCGGCTTCGCGGACGCCTTCGACGACCTCGACTGAGGAGCACCGAGGACGCACGGCGTTTCCCTCGCGGGCCTCACAGCGTCCGGGGGATGCATGCATGGCGTTCCCCGCCGGCTCCGGCAAGACGACCCATATCGGCCGCGCACCGCTCACGCCGCACACCCCCGCCGTCGCCCGCCCCGCCCGAGTTGTCCACAGTCCGGCACGCTGTCCACAGGGTCCCGTGGGCCGTGGCGTGAACGGCTAGGCTCCCGCCCGTACGAGAAGAGCCGTAACCGGGAGACACCCACGATGGCCAAGAAGCGACCCCAGACGAAGGCCAAGCGGCCTCAGCTCACCGAGGGAGAGATCCCGGTCGTCGGCGCCCGCGAACCCTGCCCCTGCGGCAGCGGCCGCCGTTACAAGGCCTGCCACGGCCGTGCCGCCGCGCACGCCGTGACCGAGCTGGTGCACCGCCCCTTCGAGGGCCTGCCCGGCGAGTGCGACTGGGTCGCCCTGCGCGAGCTCGTGCCCGCGGCCACCGTCGAGCTCACCCTCAAGGAGGGCCTGCCCGAAGGCGTCCCGTCGGTCACGCTGGCCACGGTGCTGCCGATGGCCTGGCCCGCCCTGCGCCGCGACGACGGCTCGGTCCTGCTCGGCCTGCAGAACGACACCGCCTCCGGCGACATCAGCCGCGACCTCGCCGACACCCTCCAGCGCGCGCTCACCGCCGACCCGGGCACTCCGGTGAAGGCCCGCCGGGCCCCCGCCGACGGCCCCCGTCTGCAGGACCTCCTGGACCCCGAGGGCGCGTTCGAGCCGGTGGTGCACAGCGGCTTCGAGTTCTGGGTGCCGGACCCGGAGAACGCCACGCCGGACGTCACCGCCTCCCTGGAGCGCGCCAACGCCGCGGCCATCCCGACCGTCAAGCTCTCCGGCGTGGACGCCGCCTACTGGTGCGAGACGCCCGAGAAGAACCATCTGCGGTGGGTGATGCCGCATCCGGAGGAGCAGCTTCTGGACGCCTTGGCTCGACTCCACGCGGCGGGCCGTTCCTCCCTCGGTGAGGGCACCCGGCTGGTCGGCTCCTTCCGCGCTCACGGGCTCACCGTCCCGGTCTGGGACCTGCCGAGCGGGGTGGGCGCGGACGACGTGGAGAAGCCCGCGGCGGAATTCGCCGAGCGGCTCGCCGCCGCGCTGGCCACGGACGCGCCGCTGACCGCCGACGAGCGCCGCGCGCGGGGAGGTCTGACCAACCGCCAGGTCACGCTGAGCTGAGCCACGCCCGGGCACTCCGGTGCTGCTGACCGGTCGGTCAGCGGCAACCGGAGCCCCGGCGACCGCTGTCCCGCACGCAACTCCCGGTACGGACAAGCCAATCGGTGACCGGAAAAGCCGAGATCGAATTTGCTAACGGCGGATCTCTTGTTACCGTTCCAGTAGCCCGGTTGCTGGTGCATCCCCCGTCGCCAGCAACCGGGTCTTTCCGTGTCCGGAGCCGTTCACACACCGCAGCCACGAGTCAACTGCTTGTTCCCGCCTGCGAGTTGCTGCCGGAACGCAACAGCAGGGGCCCCCGGCCGGGCCGCTGCGAGAACTCCGCGACGGCCGTGAATCCGGCGAGATCCGCCCACCTGCGCTCCCGGGGTGTCTCACAGATCGCCGGCTCGTCCCCGGTGTCCGCCGTACAGGGCATCCGTACGCTGCGCCCGCCGGGCCCGATGAGCGCGAGGACGGCGTTCAGCGTGTTCCCCGTGGCGTTGCGGTAGTAGGTGCGCGCCCAGATGTCCTCGCCCTGGGCCACCACGCAGGTCTGCGCCTCGATGCCCTCGGGCGAGGTGAGGTCGGGGCCGCAGCGCACGGCGGTGGACAGGTGCAGTCCGCCGGGCGGCAGCGGGGATCCGGTGGCCGCGGCGCTCGCGGCCGGCGCCGGCGCCCTGCCGTCGTCACGCGCGGAAGGCGCCGCGGCGGCGGAGTCCTCCTCGATCACGGCGGCGTGCTCCCGGCCTGCGGCGGACTGCCCCGGCTCCACGACGGAACGCACCGGATCCTCGGCGGCACGCCTCATGTCGGGGGCGCCGCGGGAACCACCCGAGCCCGCGGAGGCCACGGCGAGCAGCAGCACGACCGCACCCGCCAGCACGACGCCCGCGAGGGCGAGCAGACGGGCTTCTCGGGGGGCCCGGGCGTGACGCCCGGCATGACGCGGCATGGCCCCGGAACATAACGCCCCGGGGCGGCGGACGCGGGCGCGGCGCGCGCCGACACCGCTACATCTCGGGCGCGCTCACACCCGTACGAGTGAGGGCCTCGACCACCGCGTCCACCACGGCCTCGACGTCGGGCACCCACGGCGAGGCCGAGCCGGGCAGCGGCGCGCGCTCCCAGCGGACCTCGCCCTGGCCGGTCCGGGAGGGGGGCAGGGCGAGATATCCGCCCTCGCCGTGGAAGCGCAGGGAGCCGGGGACGAAGTCCTTGGCGTACAGCAGCTCGCCCAGCTGCTCCATGGAGTACGGCTTCACCAGGATCGACCAGCGGGCCGGCGCGGCGACGACCGGGCCGAGCCGGATACCGAGGCGGTCGAGCGCGTCGAGGGCGCGGGCGGCGGGGAGGGCGGGCAGGGAGACCGCGCAGGGCGCCTTGCCCCCGGTGGCCAGCACGATCGGCGCCGCGGGGCGGTTGCTCCACCACCAGCGCACCATGCGCGCGTCGGTGGTGGCCGCGAGGAGGCCGGGGTCGAAGGGGTGAGCACCCGGCACCGTGCACTCCGGGTCGGGACAGCCGCAGCGGGACCTGCCCTGCGGGTCGGCCGCCACGCCCGGGAGTACGGGCCACTGCCACTGGGTGGCGAAGGTCAGGGCCGCGCTGATCAGCTCGGGCCCCGAGTCGCCTCGCCGGGACAGGAGCCTGCGTCGCCTTCCGAGGATCTCGCGCATGAGCGCTCGTTCCTTTCCGTTGCACGCCTGGCAACACCGTGGTCCGTATCACACCATGTGTCGATCACTTCACTGTGCGTACCTGTTGGCGCATCACACCCTTGCGCCGGGCAAGGGGAACCCCCATGGGCCGAGCGTGGGCTGCCTCCGCAGCCGTCCACCCATACTGCGTCTACCAGAAGCACGGGCGTGGCGTGGGGTGGCGAAGTCTGGCGTTTGCCGTCGCGCGTATTTCTCTCCGCCTCCGCCACGGGAGGATGGGGCACGGTCGTCGGTGGTTAAGACGCCCGGGTCCGTCGCCAGGTTCCCGGGTGGTTCCCAACCACCCCTGGCCTTCACCGAGTACGTACCCATCACGACCGTTGTGACGCTCCGTCGAGCAAGCCCAGTCGACCGCAATGGGCCTCCCCCTGAGGCAGTTTCAAGCCAACTTTGTCATTCGGCAAGGGGTCTACGGGGAGTTCCCTTCGGCCTCACGGACACCAGGAATCCCAGCAGGACAATGCTGGACATCTCCTCACGAGTGCGTGTACATGTGGAGCACTGCCGGCGACGCAGAATGACATGGGGGTTTGCGATGCTTTTGAGCAGTACGCACCGGTCGGAAAGCCGGACACCATGAACGCCCCGCACCCTCCGAAAGTGGCCGGAATCGATTCAACGGTTCCCGCCCCCGCACACACTGTCACGCCGGTCGCCGCCGGCAGCTCCCCGGCCGCCCCGCCGGCCCCCCAGCACGCGCCGGGCGCGGTGCTCCAGGACCGGCTCGCGGGCTGGGTATCCGACCTCACGACCCTCCATGAACTCACCGAACGCCTCACCCGCACGAGCGCGCTCGACGACGCACTGAGGGAACTGCTGCGCGCCGGCGCCGCCCTGGTGGGCGCCCGGCGCGGCCTGGTCGTCCTCGAACCCGCCGACCGCCTCGGCCCGGACACCACCATCGGACTCGGCCTCGCCCGCGCGGACCTCGGCCACATCGAGACGGTGCCGCGCAGTTCCCTGTCGTACGGCAGGATCCTCGAGGGCCTCCCGGGCGCCGACGACGGCATCGCCGAGCCCGACCTGTTCGCGGAGAAGGGCCTCGACCCCCGCCACCGCGAGGTCGCCGCCCGCCTCGGCTACGCCGCCAGCTATGCGCTCCCCCTGGCCGCCGAGTCCGCCGAGCGCCTGGGCGCCGCGGTGTGGCTCTACGACGAGCCGGCCGAGCCGTCCGAACGCCAGCGGCACCTCATCGGCCTGTACGCCCGCTACGCCGCCGAGCACCTCGCCCGCCTGGTGGAACTGCAGCGCACGCGCGCGTGCATGGCCACGATGACCGAGGAGCTGCTCCCCTCACGGCTGCCGCGGGTCCCCGGCGTCCAGCTCGCCGCCCGGCACCGCACCTCCCCGCGCGGCGGCGGCGACTGGTACGACGCGCTGCCGCTGCCGGACGCGGCGCTCGGTCTCGCCGTGGGCTCCGTCACCGGGTCGGGTCCGAGCGCGGTCGCCGCGATGGGCCGGCTGCGCGCCTCCCTGCGGGCGTACGCGGTGATGGAGGGCGAGGACCCGGTCGCCGTGCTGTCCGACCTGGAGCTGCTGCTGCGGCTCACGGAGCCCGCCCGTTCGGCCACCTCCCTGTTCGGCTACTGCGAACCGGCGCTGCGCAAGATCACGCTGGCCGGTGCGGGGCACAGCCCGCCCCTGCTGATCGGCGAGCGCCGCACGGAGTTCGTGGAGACCTCGGTCTCGGCTCCGCTCGGCATGCTGGCCTGCTGGGAGGCACCGAGCGTGGAGATCCACGCGGAGCCCGGAGAGACGGTTCTGCTGTACACCGACGGCCTGCTGCACCGCACCGGCGACCCCACCGACCGCGCCTTCGCCCGGCTGCACGCGGCGGCGGCCGGGGTGCCGAGACCGCTGCGGCGCGACCCGGACGCGATCGCCGATCACATCCTGCGGACGGTGCTGCCGGACGGGGCGGCGGACGACACCGACTCGGCGGAGGACGTCGTGCTGCTGGCGGCGCGGTTCGAGTAGCCCCGAGGTGACCGGTGAGGTAACAGGCGCTCACCTCCTGTGACCGTTTCGGCGCGACCGTACGATGGGGGACGGTCCAGTGCCGTATCGAGGAGGATGACCGTGGCCGACGAGCTCACCCCGGAGACCCCGGAGAACGAGACCGAAGAGCCGATCAAGCAACGCAAGAACGGCCTGTACCCGGGCGTCTCCGACGAGCTGGCCGAGAACATGAAGACCGGCTGGGCCGACACGGAGCTGCGCGACCTGGAGCCGATCCCCCAGGCCGCCGAGACCGCCGCCCGCCGCGCCGCGCTGTCCGCGCGCTTCCCCGGCGAGCGCCTGGTGATCCCCGCGGGCAACCTGAAGACCCGCTCGAACGACACCGAGTACGCCTTCCGCGCGTCGGTCGAGTACGCGTACCTCACCGGCAACCAGACCGAGGACGGCGTCCTCGTCATGGAGCCCACCGCCGACGGCCACGACGCGACGATCTACCTCCTGCCGCGCTCCAACCGCGAGAACGGCGAGTTCTGGCTCGACGGCCAGGGCGAGCTGTGGGTGGGCCGCCGCCACTCCCTCACCGAGGCGGAGAAGCTCTACGGCATCCCCGCGTCCGACGTGCGCGAGCTCGCCGGCGCGCTGCGCGAGGCCACCGGCCCGGTGCGGGTCGTGCGCGGTCACGACGCCGGGATCGAGGCCGCGCTCACCGACAAGGTCACCGCCGAGCGCGACGAGGAGCTGCGCGTCTTCCTCTCCGAGATGCGGCTGGTGAAGGACGCGTTCGAGATCGGCGAGCTGCAGAAGGCGGTCGATTCGACCGTGCGCGGCTTCGAGGACGTCGTGAAGGTCCTCGACAAGGCCGAGGCGACGAGCGAGCGCTACATCGAGGGCACGTTCTTCCTCCGCGCACGCGTGGAGGGCAACGACGTCGGCTACGGCTCCATCTGCGCGGCCGGCCCGCACGCCACCACCCTGCACTGGGTGCGCAACGACGGTCCGGTCCGCTCCGGCGACCTGCTGCTGCTCGACGCGGGTGTCGAGACGCACACGTACTACACGGCCGACGTCACGCGCACGCTGCCGGTCAACGGCCGGTACACCGAGCTGCAGAAGAAGATCTACGACGCCGTCTACGACGCCCAGGAGGCCGGTATCGCGGCCGTGAAGCCGGGCGCGAAGTACCGGGACTTCCACGACGCGGCGCAGCGGGTGCTGGCCGAGCGGCTCGTCGAGTGGGGTCTGGTCGAGGGGCCGGTGGAGCGGGTGCTGGAGCTGGGACTGCAGCGCCGGTGGACGCTGCACGGCACCGGGCACATGCTCGGCATGGACGTCCACGACTGCGCCGCCGCACGGACCGAGACGTACGTCGACGGGACGCTGGAGCCGGGGATGGTGCTCACGGTCGAGCCGGGGCTGTACTTCCAGGCCGACGACCTGACGGTGCCGGAGGAGTACCGGGGCATCGGCGTCCGCATCGAGGACGACATCCTGGTCACGGAGGACGGCAACCGGAACCTGAGCGCTGCGCTGCCTCGGCGGTCGGACGACGTCGAGGCGTGGATGGCTTCGCTGAAGGGCTGAGGTGACGCCGAGCCCCTCTACACCGCGATCAGCGGTGCGTCCTCGCGCCACTTGAGGATCTTGTCGAAGCTCACCACCGCGCCGCCCCGGCCGGGCTTGTTGCCGATGTGGACGTGGTCGGCGAGTTCCTGGATGAGGCACAGGCCGCGCCCGTGCTCCGCGTCGTACGGGGCCGGGCGGGCCGGCCGGGAGCGGACGGCGGCCCCGGCGGGGAAGCCGGGGCCGGCGTCGGCGACCTCGATACGGCACTTCTCGCCGTCCAGATAGGCGGTCACCCGGTATGCCTCCGAGGTGCCGCCGTGTGCGGTGTCCCCGCCGTGCTCGACGGCGTTGGCGCAGGCTTCACTGAGGGCGACGGAGAGGTCGTAGGAGACGTCGGGGTCCACGCCCGCCGTCTCCATCGTGCCGAGCAGCAGGCGCCGGGCGAGCGGCACGCTCGCAGCCTCACGCCGCAGATGGAGTGACCACCAGATGCTCATGCTCCAGCCTCCCGGCCGCGGCTCGACATACCGTTACGTATTGCCCTGCGTGCTCACTTGTAAGCGTGAAGTTGACGTGACGCCGCCCATATGGCGGGTGTGTCGTGGAGCCGATCGGTGTATGTGGGGCGGTCGGTGGCAGAGGTGACCTTCCGGTCGTACCTCATCTTGCGGACCTGCCGTACGGCGGCCGCGGGGCCAGTGCGATGATTGGCCCGCCATGACTGCCCCCCATCCGCGCACGACGCGCACCGGACAAGGGCTCCGGATCCTGCGGGCCGCGGTGTTCGCCGTGGTCTGTGTCGTGCTGGCCGGGGCAGGTCACACGGTCGCCTCCTGCACCACCGTTCCGCTGTGGACGCTGGGTGCCGGATTCCTCGCGACGCTCGTCGTCGCGGCGCCGCTGGCCGGGCGTACGCGCTCGCTGCCGGGCATCGCGGCCCTGCTCGCGGTCGGCCAGACGGTGCTGCACGCGCTGTTCGGGCTGGGGCAGCACGGCGTCGGCGGGGTCACCTCCGCGCGTTCGTCCGGGCTGTCCGGCGCAGCGCTGATCGAGCAGGCCGCGCGGCTTGCGTGCGGGGGCTCCACGGGGGCGATCACCCCCGCGCAGGCGCGGCGGATCCTCACCGAGGCGCGGGTCCTTCCGGCCGCGGACGCCCACGCGGGGCACGCGTCGGGGGACGCCCTGTCCTCGGCGGATTCGTCGGTGTCGCTGTTGCCGTCCCTGCCGATGCTGCTCGTGCACGTGCTCGCGGCCCTCGCCACGGGCTGGCTGCTGCGCCGCGGCGATCTCGCCCTGCTGCGGCTCACCGAACTGTCGGCGCACGGTGTCGCGGAGGGCGCGCTCATGCGGTCCCTGCGCGCGGCGCTCGCGCTGGTGCGCGCTCTGCGGGCGGGGCTCCCCGGCGCACGGGAAGCCGCCCCGCGCACGCCGCGCACCGCTCTGCTCGCGCCGACCGCACCCCGTACCACCGCACTCCAGCACACGGTGATCCGCCGCGGCCCGCCCGTCGGCGGCACCGCACTCGCTCTCGCCGCCTGAGGCGACGCCGTTTCCGGTTTCCGGGAGGGACGCGCCGTTGTGCGGCACGTGCGTGTGCGTCCGGTTCTCCGCGTGCGCCTTGGCCGCCCTCGTACGGGGCGCCGTCCGCGTACGCGTGTCCCTCACCGTCCGTGAAACCACACACGAAGCGGAGTGCTTCTGTCATGAAGGCTTCCCGTATCGCCGCCGCCGGTGCCGTCGCCGGTGTCACCGTCCTCGCCGTGTCCGTCCCCGCCTTCGCGCACGTCAGCGTGCAGCCGGAGGGCGAGGCCGCGAAGGGTTCGTACGCGGTCGTCGACTTCAAGGTCCCCAACGAGCGGGACAACGCCTCGACCACCAAGCTCGAGGTCACCTTCCCCGCCGACCATCCGCTGGCCTCCGTGATGCCGCAGCCGGTCGAGGGCTGGGAGGCCAAGGTCACCAAGTCCAAGCTGGACAAGCCGCTCGAGCTGCACGGCAAGAAGATCGACGAGGTCGTCAGCAAGGTCACCTGGACCGCCGAGGACAAGGGCATCGAGCCGGGCTTCTTCCAGAAGTTCCCGGTGTCCATCGGCACGCTGCCCGAGGACGCCGACGAGCTGGTCTTCAAGGCTCTGCAGACGTACTCCAACAAGGAGGTCGTCCGCTGGATCGAGGTGCCGCAGGAGGGCCAGGAGGAGCCGGAGTACCCGGCGCCCGTCCTCGCCCTGTCCGAGGCCAACGACGACGGCCACCACGGCGCCTCGGACGACGAGGCCGAGAAGACCGAGGACGGCGCCGAGGCCGAGAACGCCTCCGCCAAGACCTCCGCCGCCGGCTCCGAGGAGTCCGGCGACAGCACCGACACCACCGCCCGGGTCCTGGGCGTCGTCGGCATCGTGGTCGGCGCCGCCGGCGTCGCCTACGGCGTCCTCGCCGGCCGTCGGCGCACCACCGCCTGACCCGACCTCCCTTCCGCGGCGCGCACCGGGACCGGCCACGGCCCCGTGTCCTCCTCCCGGTGCGCGCCGGAGCACTCACCTCCGGGACATCTCTTCATGCGCAACAAGACACTCGCGGCGGCGGCCCTGCTCGCCGCCGCCACCCTGACCCTGACCGCCTGCGGCAGCGACGACGGCGAAGGCGGCGACCCCGTCGCCGTGGTCTCCGAGGAGGCCGGCTCGCAGAAGGCGGCCACCGTTCTCGACAAGCCGTTCGAGAAGCCGGACCTCGTCCTGACCGACACGAACGGCAAGGAGTACGACTTCCGCAAGGAGACGGCGGGCAAGCCCACGCTGATCTACTTCGGCTACACGCACTGCCCCGACGTGTGCCCGCTGACGATGAACAACATCGCGGTCGCCAAGAAGCAACTGCCCGAGGACCAGCAGGACAAGCTGCGGATCGTCTTCGTCACCACCGACCCGAAGCGGGACACCTCCGCCGCGCTCGGGAAGTGGCTCAAGGGCATCGACTCGCAGGTCGTCGGCCTGACCGGTGACTTCGCCACCATCCAGGCCGGTGCCCGCACCCTCGGCATCTCGATCGACCCGCCGCGCAAGGACGACAACGGCAAGACGGTCTCCGACCACGGCACGCAGGTGGTCGCGTTCTCGCCGAAGACCGACGGCGGTTACGTCCTCTACGGCGAGGACGCCACCGTCGAGGACTACACCAAGGACCTGCCCAAGATCATCAAGGGTGAGACTCCGTGAGGCGCATCGCGTTGGTGGCCGGAGCCGTCGCGGGCGCGCTGGCTCTGGCGGGCTGCGGCGGTTCGGACTCCGGTTCCGGCTCGGATGCCGCTTCTGCCAAGGCGGCTTCCGGCAAGGCGGAGCTGTCCGTCGGCGGCGCCTACATGCCGCAGCCGGTGTCGGACATGGCGGCCGGGTTCCTCACCATCACCAACAAGGGCGGCACCGACGACCGGCTGACCTCCGTCAGCAGCGACGTCGCCGGTCAGGTCACCGTGCACGAGACCGTCGACGGCGCCATGCGGGAGGTCGAGAGCCTCGACATCCCCGCCCACGGCAGGCTCGTCCTGGCCAGCGGCGGCAACCACCTGATGTTCGAGCAGCTCAAGCGCAGGCCGAAGCAGGGCCAGAAGGTCTCCGTCGAACTGCGCTTCGCCCACTCCGACCCCGTCACGGTCGAGATCCCGGTGAAGCCGGCGACCTACAACCCGAAGCACGGACACTGAGGGAGACGACCCCCGTGACCACCCAGACCATCGCCCCCCGCGTCCGGACCCTGGTGCTGCTGTTCCTGGCCGTCACCGGCGCGCTCCTCACCGGGGCCGCGCCCGCCTCCGCGCACGCCGCGCTGACCGGCAGCGACCCCCGGCAGGGGGCGGTGGTCGACAAGGCCCCCGCCCAGGTCTCGCTCACCTTCTCCGAACCGGTCGCCGTCGGCGACGACGCACTGCGGGTGCTCGACCCCAAGGGGAAGCGGGTCGACCAGGGGGACCCGGCCACCCCGAGCGGGACGACGTACTCCGTGCGGCTGCACAGCGGGCTGCCCGACGGCACGTACACCGTGACCTACCAGGTGGTGTCGGCGGACAGCCACCCGGTCGCCGGTGCCTTCACCTTCTCCATCGGCGCGCCCTCCGAGACCTCCGTCGCGGCCTCCGGGCAGGCGTCGGACGAGGGCCTCGTCGGCCGGCTGTACGGGGCCGGACGGTACGTGTCCTACGCCGGGTTCGTGGTGCTCGTCGGCGGAGCCGCCTTCGTGCTCGCCTGCTGGCGGCGCGGCTCCGGTGTACCGGCGGTCCAGCGGCTGGTCGTCTCCGGGTGGCTGGCGCTGACGTCGGCCACGCTGGCGCTGCTGCTCCTGCGCGGCTCCTACACCGGGTCCGGGAAGGTCGGTGACGTCTTCGACCTGTCGCTGCTCGGCCAGGTGCTGCAGACCAAGACGGGCGCGGCGCTGGTGTCCCGGCTGCTGCTGCTCGCGGCGGCGGCGCTGTTCATCGCGGTGCTGTTCGGGGCCTACGACAAGCGGGAGGACGAGGAGAAGCGGGACCTGACCTTCGGCCTCTCGATCGGGGGCACGGTCGTGGCGGCGGGGCTGGCGGCGAGCTGGGCCATGTCCGAGCACGCCTCCACCGGGCTCCAGCCGGGCATCGCCATGCCGGTCGACGTCGTCCATCTGCTGGCCGTCGCCGCCTGGCTCGGCGGGCTCACCGCCCTGCTCGTCGCGCTCTACCGGGCTCCCGTCGAGACCCCGGTCGACTCGACGGCCGTCCGGCGGTTCTCGCGGCTCGCCTTCGGCAGCGTGATCGCTCTGGTCGTCACCGGCGTGTACCAGAGCTGGCGCCAGCTCGGCTCGTGGTCGGCGTTCACCGACACCCGGTACGGACAGCTGCTGCTGGCGAAGATCGGGCTCGTGGCGGTCCTCGTCGGGATCGCCTACGTCTCACGGACGTGGACGGCACGGCTGGCGGAGACACCGGTCACCGCGGCCGGCCGGGAGTCCAGGGAGCCCGCGGGCGCCGTGTCTGCGGGGAAGAGCAGCGCGGGCACGGGCAGCGCGGGCACGGGCAACGCCGGCAAGGGTAGCGCCGGCAAGGGCAACGAGTCCGCCGGTGAGGCGGCCGGTGGGGACTCCGCCGTGAAGACTTCCGGTGGGGACTCCGCGCGGGCCGCCCAGCTCGCCCGGCAGCGCGCCGCGATGGAGACCGCCCGGCAGAAGCGGCTGCGGGACGCCGACCCGAACCGCTTCGGCCTGCGCCGCTCCGTGCTCGCCGAGGCGGGCGTCGCCGTCGTCCTGCTCGCCGTCACCACCGTGCTGACGCAGACCGAGCCGGGGCGCACCGAGCAGGAGGCCGCGGCGGCCACGTCGTCCTCCGCCTCCTCGTCCGCCGCGTCCGGGCAGGGATCCGGTGCGGTCACCCTGAACATGCCGTTCGACACCGGCGGCCAGGACGGCAAGGGGATCGTCACCATCGACCTGGACCCGGCCCGCGTGGGCAGCAACACCGTGCACGTCTACGTGGAGCGCCCCGACGGCAAGCCCTACGACATCCCCGAGGTGAAGATCGCCTTCACCCTCGAGGCCAAGGACATCGGACCGCTGCCGGTCGTCCCGGACCACATCACCACCGGGCACTGGTCGGCGAGCGGAGTGCAGATCCCCATGGCGGGCGACTGGAAGATCGAGGTGACCGTGCGGACCTCCGACATCGACCAGGTGACCGTCTCCAAGAACGCGAAGATCGGCTGAACCACCATGGCTGACCAGTCCACCCCCCAGGCCCTCACCCCGGACGCACCTCAGGAGACCGCCTCCGCAGCGTCCTCGGGACCCGGCATCTCGCGGCGTCGGCTGCTCGGCACCGCCGGTGCGACGGGGCTTGTGTTCGGTGGGGCGGGCGGTGCCGTGGGATACGCCTCCGCTCCGGCCGGGGCGTCGACCCCGCTGGCCTCGGTGGGCGAGCGCCGGGTGCCGTTCCACGTGAAACATCAGCCCGGGATCACCGAGGGGCTCCAGGCCCGCGGCCATCTCATCGCCTTCGATCTGGCGCCGGGCGCCGGACGCAAGGAGGCCGCCGCCCTGCTGCGCCGCTGGTCGGACACGGCCCGGCGGCTGATGGCCGGGGAGCCGACCGCGCACGCCGACACCGATGTGGCCCGTGACGCCGGCCCCTCCTCGCTGACCCTGACCTTCGGCTTCGGTCACAGCTTCTTCGGCCGCACCGGGCTGGAGAAGCAGCGCCCGGCGGCCCTGGACCCGCTGCCGGACTTCTCCTCCGACCACCTCGACAAGGCACGCAGCAACGGCGACCTGTGGGTGCAGATCGGCGCCGACGACGCCCTGGTGGCGTTCCACGCGCTGCGCGCCGTCCAGAAGGACGCGGGCTCGGCCGCCCGGGTGCGCTGGCAGATGAACGGCTTCAACCGCTCGCCGGGCGCCACCGCCCACCCGATGACCGCCCGCAACCTGATGGGCCAGGTCGACGGCACCCGCAATCCGAAGCCGGCCGACTCCGACTTCGAGCAGCGGATCTTCGTGCCGGAGAACGGTGAGCCCGCGTGGATGGCGAACGGCTCCTACGCGGTCGTACGCCGTATCCGCATGCTCCTCGACGACTGGGAGAAGCTCTCGCTCAAGGAGCAGGAGAGCGTCATCGGGCGCCGCAAGTCCGACGGGGCGCCGCTGTCCGGCGGCACCGAGACGTCCGAGATGGACCTGGAGAAGACGGACGCCCAGGGCAATCTGGTCGTCCCGATCAACGCGCACGCCCGGATCACACGGCCGGACCAGAACGGCGGCGCGGCGATGCTGCGGCGCCCGTTCTCGTACCACGACGGCATCGACGCCGACGGGGTGCCCGACGCGGGTCTGCTGTTCATCTGCTGGCAGGCCGATCCCCTGCGCGGTTTCGTTCCGGTGCAGCGCAAGCTGGACCGGGGCGACGCCCTGACGCCGTTCATCCGGCACGAGGCGAGCGGACTGTTCGCGGTGCCGGGCGGTGCGGCGGAGGGAGAGTACGTGGGGCAGCGCCTGCTGGAGGGCTGAAGGCACCTCTCATCACCCCACGGAGCGCATCCGGGGTCGTCGTCGGCGTGGGCCCATTAGGGTGAGGTCATGCCAGCGAGCTATGCCTATCTCGGCCCCGAAGGCACCTTCACCGAGGTCGCCCTGCGCACGCTTCCCGAGGCGGCCACCCGGGAGCTGATCCCGTACGTGTCCGTCCAGTCCGCGCTGGACGCGGTCCGCGCCGGCGAGGCCGAGGCCGCGTTCGTTCCGATCGAGAACTCCGTCGAGGGCGGCATCACCACCACCCTCGACGAACTGGTCGCCGGCACCCCGCTGATGATCTACCGCGAGGTGCTGCTGTCGATCACCTTCGCGCTGCTCGTGCGGCCCGGCACCAAGCTGTCGGACATCAAGACGGTCACGGCGCATCCGGCGGCCCAGCCGCAGGTCCGGAACTGGCTGAAGGCCAATCTCCCGGACGTCGTCTGGGAGTCGGCGGCCTCGAACGCGGACGGTGCCCGGCTGGTGCAGGAGGGCCGCTACGACGCCGCCTTCGCCGGTGAGTTCGCGGCGGCCCGCTACGGCCTGGAGGCCCTGGAGACCGGGATCCACGACGCGGAGAACGCGCAGACCCGGTTCGTGCTGGTCGGCAGGCCCGCCCGGCCCGCGGCGCCGACCGGCGCCGACAAGACCTCCGTCGTGCTGTGGCAGCGCGACGACCATCCCGGCGGCCTGCGCGATCTGCTGGGCGAGTTCGCCACCCGGGGCATCAACCTGATGCTGCTCCAGTCCCGGCCGACCGGCGCCGGTATCGGCAACTACTGCTTCTGCATCGACGCCGAGGGACATATCTCGGACCGCAGGGTGGCCGAGGCGCTGATGGGGCTCAAGCGGATCTGTCTGCAGGTGCGCTTCCTCGGTTCGTACCCGCGTGCGGACGTGGGCCCGGACGAGGTGCGGCCGGTGCTGCCGGGGACGTCCGACGACGAGTTCGTCTCGGCGGCGGACTGGGTGGCGCGTTGCCAGGACGGCCGGTTCTGACCGGAGGCGTGGTGCGTCCGCGGCCGGTGCTACCTGCTGATTTTCGTTGTCCACAGGAGTTATCCACAGGTCAGCTTCTCGACCTGGGGACAAGTCGACAGCGAAGGCTCATTCAGTCGACAAATCTCTCTACGGGCCATGATCATGTTCATCGCCCCGCACATCACCCTTCGTCCACTCTTTTCCTTTGGTCAACCCTTTGGAGCGAACTCTTTCCACTCGAAAGTGGAGGTAAAGGGAGTTTGTGCAGGGAATCCTCGAGTTCGATCACCGGATTCGGAGTGATCAATTCCGAAGTCCACAGATCTTCCCCACACCCTGTGGATAACTTTTCGGAGGGTGTGGATGCCTGTGGACAACGGGCTCCCAAGTCCCCGCCCGCGCAAGGGATTCCGGTCAACCGGCCATACTCGGACTGACCCGTTCCGGGATGCGCGCCCTTTTCCTTGACCTTGCGGAACACAATGCGCATTTCCCCCATAACGGAACGTAAGCGGCGTGGCCGCGATAGTGAGTCGTGGGTCGTCAGTCCGCACCGGTAGCCTTGAGCGCGTGATTGACCTTCGCCTGCTTCGTGAGGACCCCGACCGTGTGCGCGCTTCGCAGCGCGCCCGTGGAGAGGACGTCGCGCTCGTCGACGCCCTCCTGTCTGCCGACGAACGGCGCAGGTCGTCCGGCGTCCGCTTCGACGAGCTGCGCGCCGAGCAGAAGGCGCTCGGCAAGCTCATCCCCAAAGCGGCCGGCGACGAGAAGGCCGAGCTCCTGAAGAAGGCCGAGCAGCTCAAGGCCGACGTCAAGGCCGCCGACGCCGACCGTGACGCCGCCGCCACCGAGACGCAGGAGCTGCTGCTCAAGCTGAGCAACCTCGTCCACCCCGACGTGCCCGTCGGCGGCGAGGAGGACTTCACCACGCTGGAGACGCACGGCACCATCCGCGACTTCGGTGCCGAGGGCTTCGAGCCCAAGGACCACCTGGAGCTCGGCCAGATCCTCGGCGCCATCGACGTCGAACGCGGCGCCAAGGTCTCCGGCTCGCGTTTCTACTTCCTCACCGGCGTGGGCGCACTGCTGGAGCTCGCGCTCGTGAACGCGGCCATCGCCCAGGCCACCGCGGCCGGCTTCACGCCGATGCTGACCCCGGCGCTGGTCCGCCCCCAGTCCATGGCGGGCACCGGCTTCCTCGGCCAGGCCGCGCAGGACGTCTACCACCTCGACAAGGACGACCTCTACCTGGTCGGCACGTCCGAGGTGCCGCTCGCCGCGTACCACATGGACGAGATCATCGACGCCGACCGGCTGCCGCTGCGCTACGCGGGCTTCTCGCCCTGCTTCCGCCGCGAGGCGGGCTCCCATGGCAAGGACACCCGCGGCATCTTCCGCGTGCACCAGTTCGACAAGGTCGAGATGTTCTCCTACGTCACTCCCGAGGAGTCGCAGGAGGAGCACCGGCGGCTGCTGGAGTGGGAGAAGCAGTGGCTGACCTCGCTGGAGCTGCCGTTCCGCGTGATCGACGTCGCCTCGGGCGACCTGGGGTCCTCGGCCGCCCGCAAGTACGACTGCGAGGCGTGGATCCCCACCCAGGGCAAGTACCGCGAGCTGACCTCGACCTCCGACTGCACCGAGTTCCAGTCGCGCCGCCTGCAGATCCGCGTCCGTGACGGCAAGACCGTACGACCGCTGGCGACGCTGAACGGCACCCTGTGCGCCGTACCGCGCACGATCGTGGCGATCCTGGAGAACCACCAGCAGGCCGACGGCTCCGTGCGCGTGCCTGAGGTGCTGCGTCCCTACCTGGGCGGCCGGGAGATCCTGGAACCGGTCGCCAAGTGAGCCAGGTGAGCCCCGACACCGCCCCGTCGCCCTTCCCTTACCGGCTCGTCGCCACCGACCTCGACGGCACGCTGCTGCGCTCCGACGGGTCGGTGTCGCGGCGCACCCGTGACGCGCTCGCCGCGGCCACCGCGGCGGGCGCCGCGCACATCGTCGTCACCGGCCGCGCGGTCCCCTGGACTCGCCCCATACTCGACGACCTCGGCTATGAGGGCCTCGCCGTCTGCGGCCAGGGCGCCCAGGTGTACGACGCCGGGGCGCACCGCCTGCTGACCTCGGTGACGCTGGACCGGCAGCTCGCCGGGGTGGCCCTGGCCAAGATCGAGGCGGAGGTCGGCCCGCTGTATCTGGCGGCGAGCCGTGACGGCCTGGACGGCGAGGTGCTGGTCGGGCCCGGCTACGAGGTGGTGGGCCGGCTGCCCGCGACGCCGTTCACGGACGCGTCGGACCTGTGGACGGCGCCGCTGAACAAGCTCTACATCCAGCACCCGACCCTGACCGACGACGAGCTGGCGGAGACGGCCACGCGGGTCGCGGGCGGCTTCGTCACCGTCACGATGGCGGGCGAGGGCATCGTCGAGCTGCTGCCGCTGGGGCTGTCCAAGGCGACGGGGCTGTCGCTGGCGGCCCGCCGGCTCGGCATGAAGGCCGCCGAGACGATCGCCTTCGGCGACATGCCCAACGACCTGCCCATGTTCGCCTGGGCGTCCCACGGCGTGGCCATGGCCAACGCCCACGCGGAGTTGCGGGCGGTGGCCGACGAGGTGACGTCCTCCAACGACGAGGACGGCATCGCGGTGGTGCTGGAGCGGTTGCTGGGCTGAGCGGCGCCGGCGTCCTGAAGGCGCCCGCGTATTGCGGAGGATGCACGGATCGAACGTGCGCGGGCTCTCGCCCGACCACGGCTTAGCAAGCCGGTGCCTTACCACTCGGCCAATCCTCCGGGTGGGCGGCCCACGCGATGTGCGACTCGCGTGCTCGAAGCGGCCGCCCCGGGCAGCTCCCCGTGCGGGGCGGACTCGACGGAGCAGTAGGGATTACTCCGGAGTCCGCCGCGGGCTGCCCTGAAGGGAGCTGGACGTACTGCCGTGCATGGACATCGTCCCGCTCCTCTCCCAGAACACGACGCCGGACCTTCCCGGCGATGCGGACAGAACAACTGTGCCCGTCCGGCCACTTGGGCGCCACTGAATAAACAGACGGGGCGCCACCGTGGCCGGCGGCGCCCCGAGGACGTCTGCTCACTCCTCCCCGGCGAGCGTCAGCGTCCGCAGCTTCTGGCCCGCGTACCAGGTGGCCAGCACCGTGACCGCGGCCAGCAGCACCGTCGCGGTCGTCAGGCCCACGTCCGACGTGATCAGATCGCCGCCGGAGACCTTCTGGGCGACGGCCAGCGCCCACTGCTGGACGCTCAGCGTGCGAGCGCCGGGCACCAGGGAGCCGAACAGGGCCTCCCAGACCAGGGCGTAGACCAGCCCGAACACCACGGCGTGCCGGGAGACCGTGCCGAGCAGCAGGAACAGTGCCGCGTACGCGATGGAGGCGACCAGCGCGGCCACGGTGTAGGCGACGGCGATCTGCTGACCGTTGCCGTTGAGGATGAAGCCCGCGATCAGCGTGGGAACCGCCGAGAACACCATCGTCACCGCGATCGCGACGATCAGCTTGGTGTAGATGATCGTGGGCCGCTTGATCGGCTTGGACAGCAGGTACACCACCGAGCCGTCGTCGATCTCGGGACCGATCGCGCCGGTGCCCGCGATGACGCCGATGATCGGCACCATGGTGGCGAGCGCCAGCCCGCCGAGCACGTCGGCCGCGGTCTGGTCGTCGGCGCCGGCGAGGCCGCGCACCGCCAGGGAGATCACGATCAGCAGCAGGGGCAGCGCGCCCAGGATGAGGGCCCGGCGACGGCCGAGCAGGGCCCGGTAGGTGAGCCGGGCGACTGTGGGGTCGTACATCTTCGGCCTCCTACGCCGCGACGAGATACGAGAAGACGGACTCGAGCGACTCGTCCGACGGCGAGACGGTGAACAGCCGGATGCCGTGGTCGCGGGCGACCCTCGGCAGCAGCGCCGTGAAGCGGCCGAAGTCGACGGCCTGGATGAGCAGCGCGCCCTCCGCCTGGTCGACCTCGATGCCGGACGTCGACGGGTCCGCGATCAGCGCCGCGGCCAGGGCGCGGTCGTCGCTGGAGCGCACCAGGTAGCGGTGCGGGCGGTCCGTCATCAGGCGGCGGATCTTGCGGAAGTCACCGCTGGCCGCGTGCCGGCCGGCCACGACGACCTCGATGTGCCAGGCGAGCTGCTCGACCTCCTCGAGGATGTGGGAGGAGAACAGCACCGTGCGGCCCTCGTCGCCCATGCGGCGCAGCAGGTCCATCAGCTGCATGCGCTGGCGCGGGTCCATGCCGTTGAACGGCTCGTCGAGCAGCAGCAGCGACGGCTCGTGGACCAGCGCGGACGCCATCTTCACGCGCTGGCGCATGCCCTTGGAGTACGTGGCGATCTTGCGGTCCTGCGCGTACTCCATCTCGACCGTGGCAAGCGCCTTCTGCGCCGCCTTGGCTCCCAGACCGTGGAGTTCGGCGTTGGCGAGGACGAACTCGCGTCCGGTGAGGAAGTCGTACATCGCCTCGCGCTCGGGGACGATGCCGATGTGCTGGTAGATGGCCTCGTTGCGCCAGACCTGCTGTCCGTCGAGGGTGACGGTGCCGGTGGAGGGGGCGAGGAAGCCGGCCATCATGTTGATGAGGGTGGACTTTCCGGCGCCGTTCGGGCCGAGCAGGCCGGTGACGCCGGGGCCGATGGTCATGGTGATGTCGTTGACGGCGACCACGTTGCCGAACCAGCGGGAGACATGGTCGATGGAGAGCGTGGTCACAGTCCCACCTTCTTGTAGCGGCGCACCAGCAGGCCGTAGCTCGCGGCGATCAGACCGAGGCTGAACAGGACGTAGACGACGCCCTCGGCGTTGCTCGGACCGACCCCGCCCGGGAAGGTGGACGTGGCGCCCAGGAATGCGGACTGGACCCCGTCGATGAGGGTGACCGGCGAGAACAGGCCGAGCCAGGCGATGGAGTCGCCGCTGCCCTGCACGTCCGCGATCGCCTGGAGCGTGGAGACCGCGCCGTAGGAGATGGTCAGGACCGCGATCACGGCCGCGATGCCGAAGCCGCGACGCGGGGTGACGGCCGCGATGACCAGGCCGATGCCGGCGAAGAGCAGCGAGAGCAGTGCCACGGAGGCGAGTCCCTGCGCGAATCCCTTGGTCTGGTCGGTGAAATCGAGTTTGGCGAGCAACGCGCCCACATAGAGCACGAGCAGGGGAGCGGCCGTGAGGATGAACAGGGCCGAGGCCAGCGCGGCGAACTTGGCGCGCACGTAGTCGGCGGTCTCGATGGGCCGCGAGAAGTACAGCGGCACGGTCTTGAAACGCAGGTCGCGCGAGACGGACGTCGGCGCCTGGGAGGCGACGTACAGGCTGATGACGGCCTGCATGATGATCGCGTAGCGCGTGTAGTCGACCGGCAGGTCCTTGGCCTTGGTGGCGACGGCCACGGCCACCATGATGGCGGCCGGCACGCACATCACCACGAACAGCAGCATCGGCAGCACCTTCGACTTCACCGAGCGGCCGAGGCCGTAGGCGCCGCGCAGGGACTGCGAGTACAGCGAGCGGCGGGCGTAGGCGCGGCCGAGGCGGGGCCCGTCGTACGAGCGGTAGCCGATGTTGTGGATACGGGTCTGGTCACCCGTCGGGGCGGGGGTGGGGTTCTCAACCGCCATGGCCGACCGCCTCCTTCCGCTGCTGGTCGTGCTGCTCGTCGCTGTCCTTGAAGACCTCGGCGATGTGGTGCCGGCGCTGCTCCATGCGCACCAGGCCGAGGCCGAGGTCGGCGATCACGTCGCGGACCAGGTCGTACGTCTGATCGCCCTGCGCGGTGAGCAGCAGGATGTGCCCGGCTCCCGGCAGCCCGCTGCCGTCCTCGACGCTCACCCCGCGCGCGTGGAGCGCGTCGCGCACCGCGCGGGTGCCGTCCGGGTGCTCGTCGGTGTCGGTGACCTCGATCGCAAGGGTCGTGGTGGTCTGCGTGAAGTCGGTGGTGGAGCTGGAGCGCAGCAGCTTGCCGCCGTCGATGACGACGACGTGGTCACAGGTGCGCTCGAGTTCGCCGAGCAGATGGGAGGTGACCAGGACCGAGATGCCGAAGTCGGTGTGGATCCGGCGGATCAGGCCCAGCATCTCGTCGCGGCCGACCGGGTCGAGGCCGTTGGTCGGCTCGTCGAGGAAGACCAGCTGCGGGTCGTGCACGAGAGCCTGCGCCAGCTTCACGCGCTGCTTCATGCCGGTGGAGTAGCCGCCGATGGGGCGGTAGCGCTCCTCGTACAGGCCGACGTGGCGCAGCGTGTCCGCGGTGCGTTCCCGCGCTGCGGTGGGCGGCAGCCCCGACATGCGCGCCATGTGGACGACGAACTCGGTGGCCGAGACGTCCGGCGGCAGGCAGTCGTGCTCCGGCATGTAGCCGACCCGCTCGCGGATGGCGGCGCCCTTGGTGGCGACATCGAGTCCGAGCACCTCGGCACGGCCCTCGGTGGCGGGGGAGAGACCCAGAAGGATCTTGATCAGTGTGGACTTGCCGGCTCCATTGGCTCCGACGAGTCCGGTCACACCGGGCCCGACGTCCACGGAGAGCCGGTCAAGCGCGGTCACCCTGGGGAACCGCTTGCTCAGGCTTTCGGTCGCGATCACAGTCACGTCCCTGACGGTAGTGACCCGTACCTCCCCGGTCGTCAGACCGGAGAGCCGTCTTGGGGTCCGTCTGGAGTCGTACGTGCCCGTAGGGGATCCCTCGCTTCCGGAGTTGTCCACAGCCTCCGGACCCACTATTGACGTGATCTCCAACAACTGCGAGATTCGCGGGAGTCACGTTACGGACACGTAGCGGAAGGAGCCGGGCATGGCGGGGACCGGGCTGGAGGGCGCACGCGAGCGCCGGGTGCGGACGGGCGGCGTCGAGTTGTGCGTCGCCGAGCTGGGCGATCCCGGACGGCCGACGGTCGTCCTCGTGCACGGCTATCCCGACAGCAAGGAGGTGTGGTCCGAGGTGGCACCGCGCCTGGCGGAACGCTTCCACGTGGTGGCGTACGACGTCCGGGGCCATGGCCGGTCCACGGCACCACGTCCGCTGCGGGGCGGATTCACCCTGGAGAAGCTCACCGACGACTTCCTGGCCGTCGCCGACACGATCAGCCCGGACCGGCCCGTGCATCTGGTGGGGCATGACTGGGGTTCGGTGCAGGCCTGGGAGTTCGTCACGGTCCGGCGCACCGAGGGACGGATCGCCTCCTTCACCTCCATGTCCGGGCCGTCCCTCGACCACTTCGGCCACTGGATCGACCGCCGGCTGAAGCGGCCGACCCCGCGCCGGGTCGGACAGCTGCTCGGCCAGGGCGCCAAGTCGTGGTACGTCTACGCGCTGCACACGCCGGTGCTGCCGGAGCTGCTCTGGCGCGGCCCGCTCGGGAAGCGCTGGCCGCGCATCCTGGAGCGCGTCGAGAAGGTCCCCGGCGGCGGCTATCCGACCTCGTCCCTGCCGTCCGACGCGGCCCACGGCGCCTGGCTGTACCGGGACAACGTGCGCGCCCGGCTGCGCAGGCCGCGCCCCGACGCCTACGCGCACGCGCCCGTGCAGCTCATCACGCCACTGGACGACGCGTTCCTGTCGGAGCGGCTCTACGACGAACTGGAGCTGTGGGCTCCGCAGCTGACCCGACGCACGCTGCCGGCCAAGCACTGGGTGCCGCGCAGCCGCCCCGACCAGCTGGCGGCGTGGATCGGCGAGTTCGTGACGTCCGTGGAGGGCGGCCGGACGCAGGTGGCCGCCGCGGGCCGGCACGCTGACCGGTTCGGCGGGCAGCTGGTGCTGGTCACCGGGGCCGGCAGCGGCATCGGGCGGGCGACGGCGCTCGCCTTCGCCGAGGCGGGCGCGCGCGTGGTGGCCGTGGACCGGGACCCGGCGTCCGCCTCCCGCACCGCCGAGGACGCCCGCCGGGCCGGTGCGCCCGCGGCCTGGGCGGAGCCGGCGGACGTGTCCGACGAACAGGCCATGGAGAAGCTCGCCGAGCGGGTCACCACGGAGTACGGCGTGGTGGACGTCCTGGTGAACAACGCGGGCATCGGGCTCGGCGGCTCCTTCTTCGAGACCACACCGGAGGACTGGAAGCGGGTCCTCGACGTCAATCTGTGGGGTGTGATCCACGGCTGCCGGCTCTTCGGCCGGCGGATGGCCGAACGCGGGCAGGGCGGCCACATCGTCAACGTGGCCTCGGCGGCGGCGTTCCAGCCGAGCAGGGCGCTGCCCGCGTACAGCACGTCCAAGGCGGCGGTGCTGATGCTCAGCGAGTGCCTGCGCGCGGAGCTCGCCGGTCAGGGCATCGGCGTGACGGCTGTCTGTCCCGGCTTCGTGAACACCGCCATCACCTCCACCGCACGGTTCGCGGGCGTGGACGCCGAGGAGGAACGGCGGCTGCAGAAGCGGGCAGCCCGCCTGTACGGGCTGCGCAACTACCCCCCGGAGAAGGTCGCCGCCGCGATCCTGCGGGCGGTGGTGCGCAACGAGGCGGTGGTGCCGGTGACCCCCGAGGCTCGGGTGGCGCATGCGCTGTCGCGGTGGATGCCGGGGGCGCTGCGCAGGATCGCGCGGGTGAAGCCGCCGGTGTGAGGGCCCACTGTCCACAAGGGGCGCCAAATCCCCTGTGGATAAGCCCACTTGGCTGTGGATCAAACCTCGGAGACTAAATCGATCGCGTGAGACGCGTCTCTCCCGGCAGGCTGAGGAGATGGACGAGAGACGCACCGTGAAGGTGTCCAAGTACATCGCCAGACACCTGCGCCACCAGCCCGAGCGGATCGGGCTCACGCCGGACGACGGCGGCTGGGTGGAGATCGACGCGCTGATCGCCGCAGCGGCTGAGCACGGGTTCAGGTTCACCCGCGAGGAGCTGGACCATGTCGTCGCCGCCAACGACAAGCGGCGCTTCGCGATCGAGGGCACCCGGATCCGCGCCAGTCAGGGGCACAGCATCGAGGTCGACCTCGGGCTGCCGCCGGCCACCCCGCCGCCGTACCTCTACCACGGCACGGTCGCCCGCGCCCTGGAGGCGATCCGCGCGGAGGGCCTGCGGCCCCTGGACCGGCACGACGTGCATCTGTCCGCCGACCGCGAGACGGCCACCCGGGTCGGCGCCCGCCGAGGCCGCCCGGTGGTGCTGTCCGTGGACGCGGGCGCCATGCACCGCGACGGCCATGTCTTCCACGTCAGCGCCAACGGCGTGTGGCTCACCAAGGCGGTGCCGCCTGGCTATCTGCGGTTTCCCGAGGGCGACTGACGCGGGGTGGGGGTTTTCGAAGGCGCTGATGCGGCTGCGGTTTCCCGCTCCGCCCTGTCGCGGCATGATCAGTGGTATGGACCACCTGCCGACCACAGAGGCCGCCGTCACCGCCCTGAGGGCGCTCGCCGAGACCTACGAGCGCGAGATCGAGGTCACCCATGACATCGGCGCCGACCAGACCTCGCGCCGCACGGCAGCAGGCGTCGGCGTCGCCACCGACCCGGACGGTTCCCTCCCCCACGAGGCCTACGTCGAGTTCGGCGGCCTGCCCCGGGTGAGCGTGCGGCTCTACCCCGAGGACGACGCACTGATCGACGTCGAGGGCGTCGAGTGCCCCGACATCCCCCGCGACGACGTGCCGGCCTTCCTTCGCTCCCTCTTCGACGACCTGGCCCACGTCAGGGCGCGGCGCTTCCCGCCCGGCTACTTCCTCGTCGTGCCACTGCCCGGTGACCGGACGCACAAGGAATTCATCCCGATGATCGTCCTGACTCCCTGGCTGAGCGCCCGCGTGCGGTGACCCGTTCCCGTGGGCGCGCTGATCGTTCCCGCGGGCGCGCTGATCGTTTCACGTGAAACGGGGGGCGGCGCATAGGCTCGGTGCCATGAGTCTGCGCCTGAGCACCGTGATCCTCCCCTACCGTCGCTGGCACGAGGGAAGCCGCTCGGCCTGGGTGCGAGCCGAGGAGCTCGGCTTCCACGCCGGCTACACCTACGACCACCTGTCCTGGCGCAGTTTCCGGGACGGTCCGTGGTTCGGCGCCGTCCCCACCCTGACCGCCGCGGCGGGCGTGACGGACCGGATGCGGCTCGGCACCCTCGTGACCTCGCCGAACTTCCGTCATCCGGTGACCCTCGCCAAGGAGCTCATCTCCCTCGACGACATCTCCGGCGGACGCATCACGCTCGGCATAGGGGCGGGCGGCACCGGCTTCGACGCCACCGCGCTCGGCCAGGAGCCGTGGACCCCTCGCGAGCGGGCCGACCGCTTCGCCGAGTTCGTCGCGCTGCTCGACCGGCTGCTCACCCAGGACGCCGTGTCGTTCGAGGGCGACCACTACGCGGCGCACGAGGCGCGCAACATCCCGGGCTGTGTGCAGCGGCCCAGGCTGCCGTTCGCCGTGGCCGCCACCGGACCGCGCGGGCTGCGCCTCGCCGCACGGTACGGACAGGCCTGGGTGACCACGGGCGACCCGAAGCTGTACGAGAACGGGACTCCCGAGCAGTCGGTCCAGGCCATCCGCGGGCAGGCGGAGAGGCTGGCCGACGCCTGCGCCGAGATCGGGCGGGACAGTGGCGAGCTGGACAAGATCCTGCTCACCGGGTTCACCCCGGACCGGAGCCGCCCGCTGGAGTCCCTGGACGCGTTCGTCGACTTCGCGGGGCGGCACGCCGAGCTGGGCATCACCGAGATCGTGGTCCACTGGCCCATCCCGGACTCGGATTTCGCCGCGGACCAGAAGGTCTTCGAGCGGATCGCGATGGAGGCGCCGGCGCAGCTCCGGTGAGCCGGGCTCCTGGCGGGTCGAGCATGGGCGGCGCAGGGGATCCCTCGGGTGACGGGGGTGACCACTCAGATGTGCGGAGTGCCGCACGGCCGTGCGGGCATATGCGGGACAATGGCCGGGTGACCTCAGCGACCCGACAGCCCGTGACCCCGGCCGCCGCCACTCCTCCGCGGCTCATCGCCACCGACCTCGACGGCACGCTGCTGCGCGACGACAAGTCGGTGTCCCCGCGCACCGTCGCCGCGCTGGCCGCCGCCGAGGAGGCGGGCATCGAGGTCTTCTTCGTCACCGGCCGCCCCGCCCGCTGGATGGACGTCGTCAGCGACCACGTCCACGGCCACGGGCTGGCCATCTGCGGCAACGGCGCCGCGGTCGTCGACCTGCACGGCGGCCCCGGCGAGCACCGCTTCGTGAAGGTGCGGGAGCTCGCCCGGGAGAACGCCCTGGACGCCGTGCGGCTGCTGCGCGAGGCCGCACCCGGCACGGTGTACGCCGTGGAGCAGACCTACGGCTTCAACCAGGAGCCGGCGTATCCGAAGCTGCACATGGAGATCCCGGACACCCTCGCCCCGGCCGAGGACCTGCTGGCCCCGGACGCGCCCACCGCCGACGAGCCGGTGCTCAAGATCCTCGCCTACCACCCCGAGCTGGACCCCGACGCCTTCCTCACCCTGGCCCGGATAGCCATCGGCGACCGGGCCAACGTCACCCGCTCCAGCCCCAGCGCGCTGCTGGAGATCAGCGGCCCGGACGTGTCCAAGGCCAGCACCCTCGCCCTGTGCTGCGCCGAGCGCGGAATCTCGCACGAGGAGGTCGTCGCGTTCGGGGACATGCCCAACGACGTCGAGATGCTGACCTGGGCGGGCCGGTCCTACGCGATGGGCAACGCCCACCCGGACGTCATCGCCGCCGCCTCGGGGCGCACGGTCGCCAACAACGACGACGGTGTGGCCGTGGTGATCGAGCAGCTGCTGGCGGAACGCCCGTAGCCCCGGCCGCTCAGAGCGGCACGCCGCGCTGCGCCAGCCACGACACCGGATTCACCGCCGAGCCCATCTCCGGGGTGACCCGCACCTCGAAGTGCAGGTGCGGCCCGGTGGAGTTGCCGCTGGTCCCGGACTGCCCGATCCACTGCCCCGGCGTGACGTGCTCGCCCTGGTCGACGGCGACGGAGGCGAGGTGGGCGTACTGGGTGTAGTAGCCGCCCGCGTGCTCGATCACGATCTCGATGCCGAAGGCCCCACCGCAGGACACCTTCACCACCTTCCCGGTGCCCACCGCCCGCACCGGTGTGCCGATCGGCACCGCGAAGTCCTGCCCGGTGTGCCGGTTCGCCCACCGCGCCCCGCCGCTGCCGTAGGACGCGGACAGCTCGTACGTCTCCACCGGGGCCACCCAGGGGTTGGCGAAGTGCGTCCGCGGCTGGTCGAGCCGGACCGCGCCGCGGCAGGACCCGGCCGTGACCGAGGCGTCCGCCTGGCCCTGGAGTTTCCAGCGCGCCGTCTCGAGCCTCTGCTCGATGTCGCGTTTCAGATCCGCGAGCTGCTGGTTGCGCTCCTCGAGCTTCTTCCACGCCGCCGCGGCCCTCGCCTCGTCCCGGGCGAGCCGTGACTCGGCCCGCGCGCTCTTCTCCAGCGCGTTGTCGAGGGCCAGGTTCGCCTGGGAGAAGACGCGCTGTCCCCGCATCAGTTCCTCGGGGTCGTCGGCGAGGATCATGTGCGCGGTGAGCGGCAGCCCGCCGCCACTGCGGTACTGGGACCGTGCGAGCCGCCCGAGGTCCTTGCGCAGGACGGCGATCTCCCGCCGCTCACGGTCGAGCAGTTTCTCCAGCCGCTGCGCCTCGGCCCGCTGCTTCCCGGCCGCCCGCTGTCCCGCCTGATACTGGCGGGTCGCGGCCGCCGCCTCCTCGTACAACCGGGCCACCTCGGCGCTGACGCCGGTGCCGGAGCCGTGGCCGGGGGCGTGTGCGCCGTCGCTGGGCCGGGCGGCGAGCACGGCGAGCGCGCACAGCAGCACGGTGACGAGCAGCGGATGGCGACGGGTGAGACGCATGACAGCGATCCTGGACCCCGCCCCGCCGCGCGGTCCTGTTCTGGTCGTGCGCCCGGGGGACGCTGGCCCCCGGATGGACCAGCGATTCGGCCGTACGATCGAGCGACTGAGCCCCCGTCAGCTCGGCCTGCCCGACTGACGGACGGTCACCAACGCATCGGCCCCGGCCTCGCGACGCGCCATCGCCCGCAACGGGCCGTCCACCAGGGCGAGTTCCGTGTACGGCCCGCGCTGCACGACACGACCCTCGTTCAGCACGATCACCTCGTCCACCGCCTCGAGCCCGGCCAGACGATGGGTGATGAGCAGCGTCGTCCGGCCCTCGGTCGCGGCCAGCAGGTCGGCGGTGAGCGCGTCCGCGGTCGGCAGGTCGAGATGCTCCGCCGGTTCGTCGAGCACGAGCACGGGGAAGTCCGCGAGCAGCGCCCTGGCCAGCGCCAGCCGTTGCCGCTGGCCGCCGGACAGCCGCGCCCCGTGCTCGCCGACGAGCGTGTCGAGCCCGTCGGGCAGGGAGTCGGCCCAGTCCAGCAGCCGGGCCCGGGCGAGCGCGTGGCGCAGTTCCTCCTCGGTGGCGTCCCGTCCGGCGAGCAGCAGATTCTCGCGCACGGAGCTGTCGAAGAGGTGCGCGTCCTGCGCACACAGGCCGACCAGCCGTCGTACGTCGTCGCCGTCCATGGCGTACGCGTCGGCACCGGCCAGCGTGTACGAACCCGCGCTCGGGTCCAGGAACCGCAGCAGCACCTGCGCGAGGGTCGTCTTGCCGGAGCCGGAAGGTCCGACCACCGCGATCCTGCGCCCCTGTTCCAGCGTCAGGTCCAGCCCGGCCAGTGCGTCCCGGTCCTGTCCGGCGTGGCGCGCGGACAGCCCCTTCACCACCAGCGGGAACGGGGAGGCAGGCGCCGGCCGGGGCCGCTCCGGCTCCCGCACCGGCACGGGGGCGTCGAGCACCTCGTGCACGCGCTCGGCGCTCTTGCGCACCCGCTGCCGGTACTGCACGGCGAGCGGCATGCCGAGCACGGCCTCGAAGGCGGCCAGGGGAGTGAGCACGACGACGGCCAGCGTCACACCGTCCAGCCGGCCGGCGGCCACCGCCTGGACCCCGACGAGTGCCGCCAGCGTCACGGTGAGACCGGAGATCAGTGCGGTGAGCCCGTCACCGAGGGCGGTCGCGGTCGCGGCGCGCGACGCGATGCGGGTGAGGGTGCCGTCGGCCCGCCGTGCCTCGGCGGCCCGCGCGGGCAGAGCACCGGCGACGGTCAGCTCCGCGGTGCCGGTGAGCAGATCGGTGACCCGGGTCGCGAGGGCGCCGCGCGCCGGCGCCAGCCGGCGTTCGGCGCGTCGGGCCACGGCCCCGGTGAGCAGCGGGACGCCGGCGCCCGCGGCGATCAGTCCGGCCGCGAGCACGGCCCCGGCCTCCGGCAGCAGCCAGGCCGTGAATCCGACGGACAGGGCGGAGACGACGACGGCCGCGCCGGTGGGCAGCAGCCACCGCAGCCAGTAGTCCTGCAGCGCGTCCACATCCGCGACCAGCCGGGAGAGCAGGTCGCCGCGGCGTGTTTTGCGCAGCCCGGCGGGTGCCAGCCGTTCCAGCCGCCGGTACACGGCGACCCTGGTGTCGGCCAGCATCCGCAGCACCGCGTCGTGCGACACGAGCCGCTCGGCGTACCGGAACACCGCCCGGCCGATGCCGAAGGCCCTGGTCGCGGTCACGGCCACCATCAGATGGAGTACGGGCGGCTGCTGCGAGGCGCGCGAGATGAGCCACCCGGACGTCGCCATCAGCCCCACGGCACTGCCCAGCGCGAGACTGCCCAGCACCAGCGCGAGCGCAAGGCGTCCGCGGCGGGCTCCGGACATGGCCCGGACGCGGGCGAGAACACCGCCCGGACCGTGCGGTGCGACCGGCTCCGCGGGCGTCCCGTCCAGCGCGGGCCCGGCCTCCTGAACGTGCGCGAGAGCCCCGGCCTCCTTCTGCACGAGGGCGGTGCGGCCGTCGGAGCCCGGCTCCGCGAGCCGCACCACCCGGTCGGCGACCGCGAGCAGCGCCGGCCGGTGCACCACCATCAGCACGGTCCGCCCGGCCGCCAGCCGTCCGACCGCTGACACGATCTCGGCCTCGGTGGCGCCGTCCAGCGCGGCTGTCGGCTCGTCGAGCAGCAGCACGGGCCGGTCGGCGAGGAACGCCCGGGCCAGCGCGAGGCGTTGCCGCTGCCCCGCGGACAGTCCCGCCCCCTCCTCGCCGAGCCGGGTGTCGAGGCCCTCGGGCAGCGCGGACACGAAGTCCAGCGCCCCGGCGTCCCGCAGCGCACGCCGCACGGCGTCGTCGTCCGCGTCCGGCCGCGCCAGCCGCACGTTGTCGGCGACCGTCCCGGCGAACAGGTGCGGCCGCTGCGGCACCCAGGCGATACGGCGGTGCCACTCGGCCAGGTCGAGACCGGCGAGATCGGCTCCCCCGACCCGTACGCGACCCTCATCGGGCCGCACGAAGCCCAGCAGCACGTTCAGCAGCGTCGACTTGCCCGCCCCGCTCGGCCCGACCAGCGCGACCGTCTCCCCGGGCTCCAACGCGAAGGACACGTCCTTCACGGCGTCCGACGAGCGGCCGGGGTAGCGGACCGTGACACCTTCGAAGGCCACGACGCCCGACGGCACCGCTCCGCCCGTCCGCGCCGGTGCGGGAGTCTCCAGGACGGCGAAGATGTCCTCGGCGGCGGCGAGACCCTCCGCCGCCGCGTGGTACTGGGCACCGACCTGTCGCAGCGGCAGATACGCCTCGGGCGCGAGAATCAGGATGACCAGACCGATGTACAGGTCCATGTCGCCGTGCACGAGCCGCATGCCGATCGTCACCGCCACCAGCGCCACCGACAGGGTGGCGAGGAGCTCCAGCGCGAAGGCGGAGATGAAGGCGATCCGCAGTGTCCGCATGGTCGCCCGCCGGTACTCGGCGGTGATCCGTCGGATCGACTCCGCCTGTGCCTTGGCCCGCCCGAACACCTTCAGCGTCGGCAGCCCGGCGACCACGTCCAGGAAGTGCCCCGACAGCCGGGAGAGCAGCTGCCACTGACGGTCCATCCGGGACTGGGTGGCCCAGCCGATCAGCACCATGAAGACCGGGATGAGCGGCAGGGTGCCGACGATGATGGCGGCCGACACCCAGTCCTCGGTGACGATCCGGGCCAGCACGGCCACCGGAACGACCACGGCAAGACCCAGCTGGGGGAGATAGCGCGAGAAGTAGCCGTCGAGGGCGTCGATACCCCGGGTCGCCAGGGCGACCAGCGAACCGGTCCGCTGTCCGGCCAGCCACCCGGGTCCCAGTGCCGTCGCCCGCTCGAGCAGCCGCCCGCGCAGTTCGGACTTCACGGCGGCACTCGCCCGGTGCGCGGCCAGCTCGGTCAGCCAGCCGACGAGCGCCCGGCCGACCGCCACGACAGCCAGCAGCACCAGGGGAGTGCCGAGATCGCCGGCGGTCCGGCCGTGCTCGAAGGCGCCCACCACCACCTCGGCGATGAGCATGGCCTGGGCGATGACCAGACCGGCGCCCACGGCCCCCAGGCCGACCACCGCGACAAGGAAGAAGCGGGTGGCACGGGCGTGGCGAAGCAGGCGCGGGTCGATCGGTTTCACGTGAAACACCCCTCAGTGCACGGGGTCGGCGATGTGCTGGGTGCCGATCCGCTTGCGGAAGACCCAGTACGTCCAGCCCTGGTAGAGCAGGACGACCGGGGTGGCGATCACGGCGAGCCAGGTCATGATCTTCAGGGTGTAGGGGCTGGAGGAGGCGTTGGTGACGGTCAGGCTCCAGTCCGCGTCCAGGGTGGACGGCATGACGTTCGGGAACAGCGTCAGGAAGAGCATCGCCACGGCGGCCACGATGCTGACGCCGGAGAACGTGAACGACCACCCCTCGCGCCCCGCCCGGTTCGCCATCAGGGCGGCGACGAGGGCGGCCACCGCGGCCACCATCGCGACCAGGCTCGCGCCGTCCCCCTGGTCGGCCTGCGTCCAGAGCAGGAAGGCGAGCGCCAGGACGGCGGTGACCAGACCCACGCGGGTGGCCGTCGTCCGCGCCCGCTCCCGGATCTCGCCGACCGTCTTGAGCGCCGTGAACACCGCCCCGTGGAAGGTGAACAGGGTCAGGGTGACCAGGCCGCCGAGCAGCGCGTACGGGTTGAGCAGCTCCCAGACGTTCCCGACGTACTCGAAGTCCGCGTCGATCTTCACCCCGCGCACGATGTTCCCGAAGGCCACGCCCCACAGGAACGCCGGGATCAGCGAGGTCCAGAAGATCGCGGTCTCCCACCTGCGCTGCCAGTTCTCCTCGGGCCGCTTCGCCCGGTACTCGAAGGCGACACCCCGGATGATCAGGCACACCAGGATGGCGAGCAAGGGCAGGTAGAAGCCGGAGAACAGGGTGGCGTACCACTCGGGGAAGGCGGCGAAGGTCGCTCCGCCGGCGGTGAGCAGCCACACCTCGTTGCCGTCCCAGACGGGCCCGATGGTGTTGATGAGCACCCGCTTCTCGGCCCGGTCGCGGGCGAGCAGCCGGGTGAGGATCCCGACCCCGAAGTCGAAGCCCTCCAGGAAGAAGTAGCCGGTCCACAGGACCGCGATCAGGACGAACCAGACGTCGTGCAGTTCCATGACGGTGCAGCTCCCTCGGCCTAGTACGAGAAGGCCATCGGCTTGTCGGCGTCACGGAGATCGCCGCCGAGCTTCGTGGGCGGGTTGAGGTCGTTCTCGGTGAGCTCGGGCGGGCCCGCCTTGACGTACTTGGCGAGCAGCTTGACCTCGATGACGGCGAGGGCGGCGTACAGGGCGGTGAAGACGGACATGGAGGTGATGACCTCGGCCGTGGAGACGCCGGGGGAGACGGCGTCCCGGGTCTGCATCACGCCGTAGACGACCCAGGGCTGACGGCCCATCTCGGTGAAGATCCAGCCCCAGGAGTTGGCGATCAGCGGGAACGCCATCGTCCACAGCGCCAGCAGCCAGTACAGGCGGCTGAGCCTCGCGCCGAGCGGCTTCTTCAGCAGCACCAGATGCGGCACCTCGTCCTCTCCGGTGCGCAGGGCGGCCGGCAGCAGGAACTTCTTCCGTGTCAGCCACAGCCCCAGCAGGCCGAGGGAGAAGGACGCCATGCCGAAGCCGATCATCCAGCGGAAGCCCCAGTAGGCGACGGGGACGATGGGCTTGTAGTCACCGGGCCCGAACTTCTCCTGGAGTGCCTCATTGGTGTCGTTGATGCCGGGCACGTACGACTCGAAGTCGCTGTGGGCGAGGAAGGACAGCAGGCCCGGAATCTCCAGCGCGACCTTGTTGTGCCCCTTGTCGACGTCCCCGTACGCGAACACGGAGAAGGGCGCCGGCTCCTCGCCGTCCCACAGGGCCTCGGCGGCGGCCATCTTCATCGGCTGCTGCTCGTACATGACCTTGCCGAGGGTGTCCCCGCTGATCGCGGTGAACAGGCCGCCGACCGCCAGGGTGACCAGGCCGAGGCGCAGCGAGGTCCGCATCACCGGGATGTGCTTCTTGCGCATCAGGTGGAAGGCCGCGATGCCGACCATGAACGCGCCACCGGTCAGGAAGGCCGCCGAGAAGCTGTGGAAGACCTGGTTGAGGGTGGTGTTCTGGGTGAGCACCAGCCAGAAGTCGGTGAGCTCGGCGCGGCCCTTCTCCTCGTTGATGCGGTAGCCGACCGGGTGCTGCATCCAGGAGTTGGCCGCGAGGATGAAGTACGCCGACAGCAGGGTGCCGATCGAGACCATCCAGATGCAGGCCAGGTGGATCTTCTTGGGCAGCTTGTCCCAGCCGAAGATCCACAGGCCGATGAACGTGGACTCGAAGAAGAAGGCGATCAGCGCCTCGAAGGCGAGCGGGGCGCCGAAGACGTCACCGACGAACCGCGAGTAGTCGGACCAGTTCATGCCGAACTGGAACTCCTGCACGATGCCGGTGACCACACCCATGGCGATGTTGATCAGAAAGAGCTTGCCCCAGAACTTGGTCGCCCTGAGGTACTTCTCCTTCTCCGTGCGCACCCACGCGGTCTGCAGCCCGGCGGTGAGGGCGGCCAGCGAGATCGTCAGGGGAACGAAGAGGAAGTGGTAGACGGTCGTGATGCCGAACTGCCATCGCGCCAGGGTCTCAGGCGCCAGAGCCAGGTCCACGTCGTCACTCCTTACCCGCGCTTGTGAACGCGTTCACATTCACAAGCAATTATGACCTACCGTTTTTCGCACCGGGAAGGGGGGTCCCTTGTGACGTCAACCCCTTGGCAAGAACTTCAACAGACTGTTGAATTCACGGCCATGAGTACACGCATACGCATCTCATGGCCCGCGGGGCACCTCACCGCGACCCTCTCCGACACCCCCACGACACAGGCCTTGGTCAAGGCGCTGCCCCTCGCCTCCACCGCCCGGACCTGGGGCGAGGAGGTGTACTTCGACACAGGTGTGGCTGTTTCACGTGAAACGGATGCCGAACAGATCGTCGAGCCCGGCACGGTCGCCTTCTGGACCGACGGTGACGCCCTTGCCCTCCCCTACGGGCCCACGCCGATCTCCCGCGGCGACGAGTGCCGCCTGGCGAGCCCGTGCAACATCCTGGGCCGGATCGACGAGGACCCTCGTCTGCTCGCGACCGTCCGCGACGGCGACCCGATACGCGTGGAGCCGGCCGACGACTGAGTCGCCGGCCGGCTGCGTGATCTCCGCCGGACTAGAACTCCTTGCGGAAGTCTTCCGCCACCTTCAGGAAGATGTCGTTCGCCTCGGCCTCTCCGACCGTGACCCGCACACCCTCGCCGGGGAACGGCCGGATCACCACGCCCGCCTGCTCACATGCCTGAGCGAACGCGACCGTCCGCTCCCCCAGCCGCAGCCACACGAAGTTGGCCTGAGTCTCGGGCACGGTCCATCCCTGGGCCCGCAGCCCGTCCATCACGCGGTTGCGCTCACACACCAGCGAGCCGACCCGGCCGATGAGTTCGTCCTCGGCCCGCAGTGAGGCGATCGCCGCGTCCTGCGCGATCTGGCTCACGCCGAACGGCACCGCCGTCTTGCGCAGCGCTGCCGCCACCGGCTCATGAGCGATCGCGAATCCGACCCGCAGCCCCGCCAGGCCGTAGGCCTTGGAGAAGGTCCGCAGCACACAGACGTTGGGCCGCTCACGGTAGATCTCGACACCGTCCGGCACCTCGGGGTCCCGGATGAACTCCCGGTAAGCCTCGTCGAGCACCACGAGGACATCACCGGGCACCCGGTCGAGGAAGCGCTCCAGCTCGGCCCGCCGCACCACCGTGCCGGTCGGGTTGTTGGGGTTGCAGACGAAGATCAGCCGCGTCCGGTCGGTGATCGCCGCCGCCATGGCGTCCAGGTCGTGCACATCACCCGGGGTCAGCGGCACCTGCACGGACGTGGCGCCGCTGATCTGCGTGATGATCGGGTACGCCTCGAAGGACCGCCAGGCGTAGATCACCTCGTCACCCGGGCCGGAGGTGGCCTGCAGCAGCTGCTGGGCGACACCGACCGAGCCGGTGCCGGTGGCCAGGTGCGACGCGGGAACGGCGAAGCGCTCGGACAGCTCGGCCATCAGGGCCGTACAGGCCATGTCCGGGTAGCGGTTGAAGGACGAGGCGGCGGCCGTGACGGTCTCCATCACGCCCGGGAGCGGCGGATAGGGGTTCTCGTTGGAGGACAGCTTGTAGGCCACCGGCCCACCGGCCGCCGCCGGCTTGCCCGGCTTGTACGTGGGGATCCCCTCCAGCTCGGCGCGCAGCTTGGGGCTCGTCTCGCTCACCGCAGTCCTCCTCGAGAAGACCGGCGGCCCATGACCGCCGCCGACATCAATACTGCTCACCTTATGAGGATTCCGTGCGGCTGCGTAGAGCGGCGGCGAGGACATGGAGCCGTGGTCTCGTCCGCCCCAGGGGCAACAAGGGCAACATCACCCGTAGGCGCACGAAAGGCGTGCGCTGCGGGGGCGCGTCGCACATATATCTACGCGCCGGTGGCTCGCGCCGTAGCGCGCATCACCCGTGCAGGTGAGTTGAGACCTCTTCGCAACATCACCCCCTCGGCAGGCCCGCATGCGCCGACACGCCAGGTACTGGCATGGGAGCGCTCAACACCCTTGCTATCCAAGGGAATTCAGTGCTTTTGATCATGCAGAAACGTGCCTGTCAACGCGTGCATATGCGTCCGCCCTACCCCACCGCATGAGCCCTACTATCGGCTCGCCATGACAGCAGCAGGGAAGCACCAGGTGAGCCGCGCGGAAACCTCACGCCGAGGCAGCCGGCCGGGTCGAGCGGGCATCAGGGACGTGGCCGCCGCCGCCGGAGTCTCCATCACAACCGTCTCCGACGCCCTCAACGGCAAGGGCCGGCTCCCGGACGCCACCCGCCGGCATGTCCGCGAGGTCGCCGACAGACTGGGCTACCGTCCCTCGGCCGCCGCCCGTACGCTCCGTACCGGCAAATCGGGACTCATCGGCCTGACGGTGACGACGTACGGGGATGAACCTTTCACCTTCACCGAGTTCGCGTACTTCGCCGAGATGGCGCGCGCCGCCACCTCCGCCGCGCTCGCCCGCGGCTACGCCCTCGTCATCCTGCCCGCGACCTCGCGCCACGACGTGTGGTCCAACGTCGCCCTGGACGGCACGGTCGTCATCGACCCCTCCGACCAGGACCCGGTCGTCAGCGAACTGGTCCGGCAGGGCTTACCGGTCGTCTCCGACGGACGCCCGGCCGGTGCGCTGCCGGTCACGGCCTGGGTCGACAACGACCACGAAGCCGCGGTCCTCGGCATCCTCGACCACCTCGCCGACGCCGGCGCCCGCCGCATCGGCCTGCTGACCGGGACCACCACCGACACCTACACCCATCTGTCGACCACCGCGTATCTGCGCTGGTGCGAGCGCGTCGGCCAGGACCCGGTGTACGAGGCCTATCCGGCCCACGACCCGTGCGCCGGCGCCGTCGCCGCCGACCGGCTGCTCGCCCGCCCCGACCGCCCCGACGCCGTCTACGGCCTGTTCGACCCGAACGGCACCGACCTGCTCGCCGCCGCCCGCCGCTACGGACTGCGCGTCCCGGAGGACCTGCTGCTCGTCTGCTGCAGCGAGTCCACGGTCTACGCCAACACCGAGCCGCCCATCACCACGCTCTCCCTCAAGCCGCGCCGCATCGGCACGGCGGTCGTCCAGCTGCTGATCGACGCCATCGAGGGAGTCGAGTCCGACCACCCGGTGGAACAGGTGATACCGACCGAGCTGATCGTGCGCACCTCGTCCCAGCGGCGTCCCCCACGGACGACGGTCAGCCCGCCGAGGTCGCCGGAAGGCGCCTGACCCCGGGCTGCGGCGGAAGAACGGCGACGGGCTCCCGGAGGGGTGGAGCCCCTCGCGCCCTCGGCCCGCCTCACGCAGCGGAGCCGTCGCCTCCGGAGAGTGAAGCGGCAGCGCTTCTGCGCCACCCCTCCGGGCGAAAACGGGACGGTCGCCCGAAGAAGACGGGCCGCTCGCGCACGGAACGAGCGAGGCGAGGATGCCCGTATGGCGGTCGAAGCCCGGCCCAATCGGGGCGAAAGCCGCGGTGAACTGGAGTCTTGCTCCGATTCACCACCCCTGGGACATCACATGGCGCGATCCGCATTCCTATGATGGGCCCACGACACCGCGGGCCGCTGCGACCAGGCAGTCCGATGCGGTGCAGATGCGGCGCGATGGTGGAGGGGTCGATGACTCAGGGGGCCGGTCAGGGACCCGAGGTGGAGCGGACGGCGACGTTGCGCGACTTCCGGGTACCCGCGTACGTCCACGAGACCGGTCCGTACGTCCACAGCACCCACCCCGGCGACGTGGCCCCGGCGCCCGAGGAGACGTACCCGGAGGGATACACGCCCACCCAGCGGGACCTCCCCGTCATCAATCGGGGTGACACTGTTCAGGTGACCGTCGATCCCACGTCCGTCCCCGCCCCGCAGCCGGCCACCGGCCCCGGCCCGCTGTACGTGGTCGGCGACGTCCACGGCTACCTCGACCAGCTGGTGGCCGCCCTTCAGGAGAAGGGCCTCATCGACTCGGCCGGCCAGTGGTGCGCGGGCACCGCGCGGCTGTGGTTCCTCGGTGACTTCACCGACCGCGGCCCGGACGGCATCGGCGTCATCGATCTCGTGATGCGCCTGTCCGCCGAGGCCGCCGCCGCCGGCGGCTACTGCAAGGCGCTCATGGGCAACCACGAGCTGCTGCTGCTCGGCGCCAAGCGGTTCGGCGACACCCCCGTGAACTCCGGCGCGGGCACCGCCACCTTCCAGGCGGCCTGGCTGCTCAACGGCGGCCAGAAGACCGACATGGACCGCCTCCAGGACCACCACCTGCAGTGGATGGCCCGCCTGGACGCCGTCGAGGAGGTCGACGGCCACCTGCTGCTGCACTCCGACACCACCGCCTACCTCGACTACGGCCGCTCCATCGAAGAGGTCAACGACACGGTCCGCGAGACGCTCACGCGCAACGACGCCGACGAAGTCTGGGACCTGTTCCGCAAGTTCACCAAGCGGTTCTCCTTCCGCGACGAAGGCGGCGCCGACGCGGTGCGCTCCCTTCTGGATACGTACGGCGGCACCCGGGTCGTTCACGGTCACAGCCCCATTCCGTACCTCCTTGGCGAGGTCGGCTCCGAGGACGGGGAGGACGACGCGGGGCCCGTGGTCGAGGGACCGCACGTCTACGCCGACGGATTGGCCATCGCGATGGACGGCGGCGTGACGATGGCCGGAAAGCTGCTGGTCCAGCAACTGCCGCTCGGCATGTGAACGTTCACCGGGCGGTGCTTCCACGGACCGGTTCCGTGGCTGAGGGGCGCCAATTTCGGTAAACCCCCTGTCACCGCGCGCCGTCACCGCTCTACCATCGGCTTATCCGTAGCAGGCTCCCCTCCGTTTCTGCCCGACGGCTCGTCAGCATGCCGAGCCCCAAGCCCTACGGAGCATCGGGGGATGCACATGAACAGCGTTCCGCAGCACCTGTTGAGCGAGGACCGCCAGGAATACGAGCGGATTCTCGATGAGGCGCTGCGCTCCGCACCACACCGTCCGGAACTCGCCGCTGTGGGACAGCGGCTCAACGCCGAACAACTGCGCACCATGGCACTGGGCGCCACCGCGATCATCACGGCGGCCGCGGCGACCGAGTACCAGCACTATGTGAAGGTCCGCGAGGAACTGCGCCGCCCACCGGTGTCGGCCGACCCGGCCGTCCGCGACTCCGGCTCGGCCTCCGCCGAGCACGGCACGAACGCGGTGGGGCTCGCCGGTGCCATGGGCGAGGTCGCCGAGGCCGCCGGGGCGGGCATCGTCGCCGTGGTCGCCGTGCTCGCCCCGGTCCTGGCCGGAACGGCGGCAGCGATCTTCCTGCTCGTCGGCTACGTCCTGCGGATGCTCGACCCGGACGCCGCGTTCGCCCAGACCATGCTCACCACGGGCTGGGTGTTCGGCGCCGTGACGGCGGTCGCCATCCTCGTCGCCGCGATCGGTCTGCTGCTCACCGCGCTGCGCAACAAGCCGTCCGCGCAGGGCGGGCCGTACACGGAGGCCGACGGGGAACTGACTCGTGCCAGGGAAGCCTGGCACGAGGCCCTGCTGGAACGGGGCATCCTGCCGTTCCTGCGGGACGCCCTCGCCGACCCGGGCACGGCCGCCCTGCACCGCACGGCGGCACCGTCCGCCCCGACCAGCCGCATTCCGCATCTCGGCTACGACCGCCCGGGCTTCACCAGCCCCGACGAAGGCCCGGCACGCGGCCCCAGGCCCAGCTATTCCAGCCCGGACTACACCAGCCCGGACTTCGGGGGCCCGGAACACCAGCCGGACTAGCCGGCACAGCGGCAGGAACGAAGGACAGGGCGGCAGGCTCGGGCGAGCGATCGGGCCACCGGCGACCTCCCGCGGGACGTCGCCGGTGGCGCGCGTCGCCGGGGTCAGTCGGCCAGCGGGAGGTACACGCGGTTCCCGGCCGCTGCGAACTCCTTGGACTTCTGAGCCATGCCCTCCTCGATCTCGGCCCGGGTTCCGCCGTGCTCACGGCGGATGTCCTGGGAGATCTTCATCGAGCAGAACTTCGGCCCGCACATCGAGCAGAAGTGGGCCGTCTTGGCCGGCTCCGCCGGCAGGGTCTCGTCGTGGAACTCACGGGCCGTGTCCGGATCGAGGGCCAGGTTGAACTGGTCCTCCCACCGGAACTCGAAGCGGGCGTCGGACAGCGCGTCGTCCCATTCCTGCGCACCCGGGTGGCCCTTGGCGAGGTCCGCGGCGTGCGCGGCGATCTTGTAGGTGATGACGCCGGTCTTGACGTCGTCGCGGTTGGGCAGGCCCAGGTGCTCCTTGGGCGTGACGTAGCAGAGCATCGCCGTGCCCCACCAGGCGATCATCGCGGCGCCGATGCCGGACGTGATGTGGTCGTAGGCCGGGGCAACGTCCGTGGTCAGCGGGCCGAGCGTATAGAACGGAGCCTCATCGCAGATCTCCTGCTGCAGATCGATGTTCTCCTTGATCTTGTGCATCGGGACATGGCCCGGGCCCTCGATCATGGTCTGCACATGGAAACGCTTCGCGATCCGGTTGAGTTCCCCGAGCGTCCTCAACTCAGCGAACTGCGCCTCGTCGTTGGCGTCCGCGATGGAGCCGGGGCGCAGGCCGTCACCGAGCGAGTAGGTGACGTCGTACGCGGCGAGGATCTCGCAGAGCTCCTCGAAGTGCTCGTACAGGAACGATTCCTTGTGGTGTGCGAGGCACCACGCGGCCATGATCGATCCGCCGCGCGAGACGATGCCGGTCTTGCGGTTCGCCGTGAGCGGCACGTACGCCAGCCGCACGCCCGCGTGGACCGTCATGTAGTCGACACCCTGCTCGGCCTGCTCGATGACCGTGTCCTTGTAGATCTCCCAGGTCAGTTCCTCGGCCTTGCCGTCGACCTTCTCCAGGGCCTGGTAGAGCGGCACGGTGCCGATGGGGACGGGGGAGTTGCGCAGGACCCACTCGCGGGTGGTGTGGATGTTGCGTCCGGTGGAGAGGTCCATGACCGTGTCGGCGCCCCAGCGGGTCGCCCAGGTCATCTTCTCCACCTCCTCCTCGATGGAGGACGTCACCGCCGAGTTGCCGATGTTGGCGTTCACCTTCACCAGGAACCGCTTGCCGATGATCATCGGCTCGATCTCCGGGTGGTTGACGTTGGCGGGCAGCACGGCCCGGCCCGCGGCGATCTCCTCGCGGACCACCTCGGGAGAGACGTTCTCCCGGATCGCCACGAACTCCATCTCGGGCGTGATCTCGCCCCGGCGCGCGTAGGCCAGCTGCGTGACCGCCCGGCCGTCACGGCCCCGGCGGGGCTGGCGCGGGCGCCCGGGGAAGACCGCGTCCAGGTTGCGCAGGCCACCACGCGGCGAGGTGTGCTTGATGCCGTCGTCCTCCGGGCGGACGGGACGGCCCGCGTACTCCTCGGTGTCGCCGCGCGCGACGATCCAGTTCTCCCGCAGGGGCGCGAGCCCCCGGCGCACGTCGGTGTCGACGAGCGGATCGGTGTACGGGCCCGATGTGTCGTAGAGCGTGACCGACTGCCCGTTGGTGAGGTGCACCTGACGGACCGGCACCCGCAGGTCGGGGCGGGTGCCCTCGACGTACGCCTTGTGCCAGCCGATGGACTTCCCGGCCTCCGCTCCGACCGACGTCTGCGTCGTGTTCTGCGTGGAGGCAGGCGTGCGTGCGTCCTTGTTGGTCATGAGACCTATCTCCCTACGCCGGCATTACCCGGTAACAGGTTCGGCGGTCGACGCAGCGGTATCCGTCCGCCGACGTCCCGTGTGAAACATCACTCGCGATCGGTGATGTTTCATGTGAAACGTCGCTGGGACGGAGGTCAGCGCCCTCTCAGCCCGGTGCTCCGAGCTCCCGCGTGTACAAAAGGTGCCCCCACGCTAGCGTCAATCCTGGCGCGGTGAACAGAGGGCCCCCTGCGTTCTTGCGATGATCGGTCGGTGAGCCCTACGCAGCATCCCTCGTCCCCACCGCCCGAACCGGCCCCCGGATCCGGCGCCGGAACCGGCCACGTTCATGCGCACGGGCACAGCCACGGCCCGGCCGCCCCCGTCTCGAAACACCTGCGCAAGGTGATCGCGGCGATCCTCATCCCGTTCGCCGCCGCGGTGCTGATCGGTCTCGCCGTGCTCTGGCCCGGCGGTGCGCCGGATCACGAGCGGACCGGCGTCGGTTTCGACCGGCAGACCCAGGAGGCCACGGTCACCGAGGTGGTGGAGGTGAGCTGCAAGGACGTCAACGCCTCCGGCGGCGTCCCGACCGGTGACACCTCCACCGCGGAGGGATCGTCGGCCCAGCAGCAGGCGGACGGCACCTGCAAGAAGGCGACGATCCGGGTCGACACCGGCAAGGACACCGGCCGTACCTTCACCGAGATCGTGCAGCCGGACCAGTCCCGGCAGCTGAGCGAGGGTCAGGAGGTCGTGGTCGCGTACGAGCCCTCCGCGCCCGAGGACCTGCAGTACTCCGTCACCGACGTGAACCGGCGGCTGCCCCTGGCGCTGCTCGCCGGCATCTTCGCGCTGGCGGTGGTGGTCGTGGGACGGCTGCGCGGGCTCATGGCGCTGGTGGCGCTGGCGGTCAGCTTCCTGGTGCTGACCTTCTTCATCCTCCCCGCGATCCTGCAGGGTTCCAACCCGCTGATCGTGGCGGTGGTGGGGGCGAGCGCCATCATGCTGCTCGCGCTGTATCTGTGTCACGGGCTGTCCGCGCGTACCTCCGTGGCGGTGCTCGGCACCCTGATCTCGCTGCTGCTGATCGGCGTTCTCGGCTCGGTCTTCATCGGCTGGGCCGCGCTCACCGGCAACACCGACGACAACACCGGTCTGATCCACGGGCTCTACCCGGAGATCGACATGAGCGGTCTGCTGCTGGCCGGTGTCATCATCGGTTCGCTCGGTGTCCTCGACGATGTGACGGTCACCCAGACCTCGGCGGTCTGGGAGTTGCACGAGGCCAACCCGTCGATGGGCTGGCGCGGGCTGTATCGCGCCGGTATCCGCATCGGCCGGGACCACATCGCCTCCGTGGTCAACACGCTGGTCCTCGCCTACGCGGGCGCGGCGCTGCCGCTGCTGCTGCTGTTCTCCATCGCGCAGAGCGGGGTGGGGACGGTCGCCAACAGCGAACTGGTCGCCGAGGAGATCGTCCGCACGCTGATCGGCTCGATCGGGCTGGTCGCGTCGGTGCCGGTCACCACGGCACTGGCCGCCCTGGTGGTCTCCGCCGACCGTCCGACGGGCGGACGGGAGCCGGCGCAGGGCGAACGGCCGGTGGCGGCACGGGGCGGACGGGGCAGGCGCCGCAAGCACTGAGGGTGGTCCCGGTGACACCGGTCGGCTGTGACGCCGCCGGCGCACCGCGGCACCGGCCGCTCCACGGACCGCCGTAGCACCCCGGAGCCGCTCGGCGGCCTCGCCACCCGGCGGGCCGCTGCCGGCCGGACGCCGCCGAGCCGGCCGCTGCCGCGTGGCCACCTCCCCTGCAGAAGCGTTCCTGCACCGTGACGCGCCGCATGCTGCCGGCGGAACACCCTGACGGATTCCGCCGAGAAGCACTCCACTGGCGTAACGCTTCACCCGGCGCTCTGCTCCGCCAGGATCCGGTCCAGCGCATCGTCGAGATGGGCGTCGAAGTCGGCGAGCGCCCCCTCCTGCCCCAGCGGCACCAGCTTGTCGGTGCGGTCGAGGAAGGCCACGAGCGGTGCCGTGGACGCCCGGAACAGGGCTTGGTCACAGCCCACCTGAAGCCGGATCAGCACCTCGCCCAGCACCTCCGGGTCGACCGGCGAGACGCGCACATCGCCCTCGCCGCACGGCCGGCCGACGCCGTCGATGAGGAGCTCCCGCCCGAACGCCCAGGTCACCGGGGCATCACCCGGAAGATGGAAGGTCAACCGCACGGCATAGGGATCACAGGTGTCGTAGCGCAACTCCACCGGAATGCGGAAGGAGAGCTCCTCGGACACGAGAAAGCTCATCATGACCTCTGCCTGCACGGACTCGCGCATCGCCTACCCCGTCATTCGACGCTGACTGGCCGGGACTGGACCCCTGGACACTGGTGGAATCTTGCTGAACGTACACAGCAGATCACAAGGAGTGAGTTTTCAGATACTGATAGAGAGCGCGAGCGACCCGAGCAGGGCCCCCGCCTCCGCCTGCAATCGCTGTGCCGTGGGGAGCAGACGATCGGCCTGATGTGCGGGCAGGGAGATGGCCATCGTCGCGGCCGTGCTGCCGACCGTGATGGGGATCGCCGCGCAGACCGTGCCCACGGCGTACTCCTGCCGTTCGATCACCAGATCCATGCGCCGGGTCCGCTCCAGCCGACGGAGGAGACTGTGGCTGTCCCGGACCGTGTACGGCGTGAGGGGCTGCACCGGGTAACGGTCGAGGTGGTCGCGACGGGCCCGCTCGTCGAGCTGGGACAGCAGACACTGCCCGATCGCGTGCGCGTGGCCGGTCTCCCGGAAGTCCGCCCACTCCTCGACCGCCGGGGTGCCTGGGGCGTCCGAGACGCACATGACGGTGATCTCGCCGTCGCGGTACACCGCGTAGTACAGGGGCACGCCGATCGCGTCCCGCCAGCGGGCGAAGGCGTCGACCAGCGTGCTGCGACGTTTCTGCTGCGCTCCGGCCGCGCTCAGCCGCTCGGCCGCCTCGCCGAGGAAGAACAGCCCTTTGTCCCGCCGCAGATAGCCTTCGTGCACCAGGGTGCGCAGCAGGTGGTAGGTCGTGGGAAGCGCCAGCCCCGTCTCGCGGGCCAGCTGCTTGGCCGGGGCGCCGTACGCGTGCCCGGCGACCGATTCCAGCAGACGCATCGCACGCTGGACGGAGCCGATGAGCGTCGCGGTGGGCGCCGGTGCCGGGCAGCCCGGAGAGGCCGGTGCGGGGCGGTCCGGGGAGTGAGGCTGCGCGGGGACGGTGGACAGCTGTGTGGGGGAGGTCGGTGAGGGGGCGGTTTCAGCCGTGGCCAAGGGTTACTCCCGATGCGAGGGGGCAGCCCGTGCGGAGGAACACGGGTGGGGGACGGATGCCGCTCGCGGGGATCGCCCCGCGTCGAGTTCCGGACTCTAACCGCCTGTCACCGCCACCGGACGGCCTGTCGGGAAACTTCCCCCGCCCGAGGGAACCGGTGATCCCTGTTACCGCTCACCGGTCCCTCGGCGTGCTCACCAGTCGCCGCGTGACGACGAACTCGACGTGAACTTCCGTACGACGTAGATGAGTCCGCCGACCAGGGCGACGAACACCAGCACCTTGAACAGCAGCCCGATCACGAAGCCGACCACGCTCGCTATCAGCCCGCCGAACACGACCAGGGCGATGACCGGCACCGCGATCCACTTCACCCACCACGGCAGTCCCGTGAAGATCTCTCGCATCGCCCTCGTCCTTACCTCTCCGCCCGTCACGTCCCGGGTTGTGTCGATGATGTTCCGCCTTCGATGCTAGGGCGGCGCAGGGCCCGGCGGGCGTCCCGGATCCCTTGTCCTCCCCTGACCGATCCCCTAGGGAACCCGGAGACGAAGCCTCAGCTCTCGGGCGGAGAGAACACCACCAGCACCCGCAGGTCCTCGCTGATGTGGTGGAACTTGTGGGCGACGCCGGCCGGTACGTAGACCACGCTGCCGCGCGCCACCTGCGTGGTCTCCATCCCCACGGTGATCGCGGCCCGGCCGCTGACGACGAAGTAGACCTCGTCCTGGTTGTGCGGCTTCTGCGGATCCTGCTCGCCCGCGTCCAGGGCGTAGAGGCCGACCGACATGTTCCGCTCCCGCAGGAACTGAAGGTACGCACCCTCGTTGGCGGCTCGCTCCGCCTCCAGTTCGTCCAGCCGGAATGCCTTCATAGCCCTGTCCGCCCCTGCCTCACTGCTCATGTCCGACGGTGTCTGCCACGATCAGACACATGACGAATTTCCTAGTCAAGACGATCGCCAACGCGGGCGCCCTGGCGGTCGCGGTGTGGCTGCTCGACAAGATCACCCTGACCGGTGACAGCACGGGCAAGCAGGCCGGCACCCTGATACTCGTTGCGCTGATCTTCGGCCTGGTGAACTTCCTGGTCAAGCCGATCGTGAACCTCCTGAGCCTGCCCCTGCTCATCCTGACGCTCGGCCTGTTCACCCTGGTGGTGAACGCGCTGATGCTGCTGCTCACCTCCTGGCTGGCCGACCAGCTCGACCTCAGCTTCCACGTCGAGGGATTCTGGACCGCCGTGCTGGGCGGCCTGATCATCTCGGTGGTCTCCTGGGCGCTCAACGTCGTCCTGCCCGACGGGGACTGATCTCGATGACCTACCGCGTCTGTTTCGTCTGCACCGGCAACATCTGCCGCTCGCCCATGGCCGAGTCCGTCTTCCGCACGCGTGTGGCGGAGGCCGGCCTGGAGGGCCTGGTCGAGGTCGACAGCGCCGGCACGGGCGGCTGGCACGAGGGCGACGGCGCCGACCCCCGCGCGGTGGCCGTCCTGGAGGAGAACGGTTATGACTCCGGCCATACGGCCCGCCAGTTCGACCCCTCCTGGTTCGCCCGCCTCGATCTCGTCATCGCCCTCGACTCGGGCCACCTCAGGGCGCTGCGCCGACTGGCCCCCACGGAGCGGGACGCGGACAAGGTGCGACTGCTGCGTTCCTACGACCCCGCCGCCGGCGGCGATCTCGACGTGCCGGACCCCTACTACGGGGACGCCGACGGCTTCGACGAGTGCCTTGAGATGGTGGAGGCGGCGAGCACCGGGCTGCTCGCCTCGGTACGCGAGCAGCTGGAAGGACGCGCGGCATGAGTGATGCGACGACAAGCGACGGACACGGAACGGGCGAGGAGGCGGCCGACTTCGGCCACGGCGCCGCCTATGGCGACAGCTCCGCGCCTTCGTCCGCCATGAGTGCGGGGACCCCGGCCGGTGCCGGTGACGGGACCCGTGCCGTGCGCGCCGGGCTGCCCGAGCCGGTCAAGCACGAGCCGACCCTCCCGGGGCCCGTGTTCGCCGCCCACTTCCACCTGCCCGGTGACCCGACGGGCCCCTACACCTACGGCCGGGACGAGAACCCCACCTGGACGCTGCTCGAGCGGGCCATCGGCGAACTGGAGGCGCCCGGACAGAGCGGTGTCGAGACGCTGGTGTTCGCCTCGGGCATGGCCGCGATCTCGTCGGTGCTCTTCTCCCAGTTGCGCTCGGGCGACGCGGTGGTGCTGCCGGACGACGGCTACCAGGCGCTGCCTCTGGTGCGGACACAGCTGGAGGAGTACGGCATCGAGGTGCGCACCGCGCCGACGGGCGGCGACGCCCAGCTCGACGTCCTCGACGGTGCGAGGCTGCTGTGGATCGAGACGCCGTCGAACCCGGGGCTCGATGTGTGCGACGTGCGACGGCTGGCCGACGCGGCACACGCGTGTGGAGCCCTCGTGGCCGTCGACAACACCCTGGCGACGCCGCTCGGCCAGCGCCCGCTGGAACTCGGCGCCGACTTCGCGGTGGCGAGCGGGACCAAGCAGCTCACCGGGCACGGCGACATCCTCCTCGGGTACGTCACCGGCCGCGATGCCGAGGCGATGGCGGCCGTGCGCCGGTGGCGCAAGATCGTCGGCGCGATTCCCGGGCCCATGGAGGCGTGGCTCGCGCACCGTTCGATCGCCACGCTCCAGCTGCGGGTCGACCGGCAGAACGCCACCGCGCTCACGCTCGCCCAGGCGCTCCGGGAGCGGCCCGAGGTGACGGGGCTGCGGTATCCCGGGCTGCCGGACGACCCGTCGCACAAGGTCGCCTCTCAGCAGATGCGGCGTCACGGGTGCGTGGTGTCCTTCACGCTGCCCACGCGCGCGCGTGCCGACCGTTTTCTCGAGGCGCTGCGCCTCGTCGACGACGCGACGAGCTTCGGCGGGGTGCGCTCCACCGCGGAGCGGCGCGGCCGCTGGGGCGGGGACGCCGTGCCGGAGGGCTTCGTCCGCTTCTCCGTCGGGTGCGAGGACCCCGAGGACCTAGTGGCCGATGTGCTGCGTGCCCTGGACGAATCAGCCGCCTGACGACGCGTGCCACGAGGGGTCGGTCAGGATCGTCGCCGCATGACGGGCGGTCCGAACCTCCCCCCTCGTGGCTCGGACCGCCCTCGGTTCCGCGCGCGAAGAACCGCGCGACCAAGGCTAGTTGACTCGGAGTCAGTGTCCAATCACAGTAGCGACAGCGACCTATCGACTTATTTATAGTTGGGCGTCCGTCGGGGGCCGGGGCGGGAGTTCGGACAAGGGGAGGGTGTGCCGTGGATCTGGCCTTGCTGCGGACCTTCGTGACCGTGCACCGGGCCGGCTCCTTCACCCGAGCCGCCGCCCTGCTCGGCCTGTCCCAGCCGGCCGTGACCTCCCAGATACGGACCCTGGAACGGCAGCTCGGACGGCCTTTGTTCTTACGGCAGGCCCGCGGTGTGACGCCCACGACGATCGGTGACGAACTCGCCCACAAGGCGGCGCCGCATCTCGACGCCCTGGTGGAGATCGCCGAGACCGGACTCGAGGAGGACTCCTCCTTACGGACGCTGCATCTGGCCGGACCCCCCGAGTTCACGGCGGAGCGGGCGCTGCCGGCACTCACGGAGCTGACCGGCGAGGACGGTCAGGGTTTCGCCCTGCGCGCCTCCTTCGGGACTGCCGAGGAGGTGCTGGAGGGGCTGGCAGCCGGTCATCACGATCTGGCCATCAGCACCATCCTGCCGCGTGGCGCCCTTCTCTCGGCGACCGCGCTCTGCGACGAGGAGCACACGCTGGTCGCCGCCCCTCGCTGGGCCGAAAGGATCGACGTGGAGAAGCTCCCCCGGACCGGCGGGTCCGTTCTGGAGCAGGTGCCGGTGGTCGAGGTGCACGAATCGCTGCCCTTCGTCTCCCGCTACTGGGCTTCCGTCTTCGATTCCCGTCCCGTCGCCACAGGCACGGTCATCGTCCCGGATCTACGCGCGGTGCTGGCCTGCACGGTCGCCGGTGCCGGGCTGGCGGTGCTGCCCCGCTATCTGTGTACGGCGGCGATCGAGCGGGGCGAATTGATCCCGCTGCACGAGCCGGCGGTACCACCACTGCGGACGTACTTCCTGGTGGTCCGCACGGGAACGCTGGCCATGCCGCACATCGCGCGGGCCCACGAGTGGTTGCAGCAGGCGGCGAGCGACTGGTGCTGACCCTGTCGCCGCGCTGCCTCACGGCCCACACGTGGCCGGTGACGACATGCGATGTTTCACGTGGAACAAGCCGGGCCACATTTCTCCCATGACCGTCCGACCCGTGGTCAAGCGCACCGCCCGTGCCGTTCTGCTGGACGGTGACGACCTGATCCTGATCAAGCGCACCAAGCCCGGCATGGATCCCTACTGGCTCACCCCCGGCGGCGGGGTCGAGCCATCGGACCCGACCGTCGTCGACGCCCTGCACCGCGAGGTGTACGAGGAGCTCGGCGCGAAGATCACCGATGTCGTGCCGTGCTTCGTCGACACGGTGGAGCACATCGGCGAGGACGGCGGCGCCACCGGTGTGAAGGTGCAGCACTTCTTCGTGTGCCGCCTCGAATCCATGGACCCCTCTCTGCGACACGGCCCGGAGGTCGAAGAGCCGACCGGTGAGTACGAGATCGTCCGGGTGCCGTTCACCCGCGTCGGCATCGCCTCCGTCCACCTCGTCCCCCTGTCGCTGCGGCACTACCTGGACGGCAATATCGAGGGCGTTCGCGCCATGCACGCCCCCGACCTGGGCTGACCGGTCGCCGCAGGCGATGAGGCCCGCGCGAGCCGACCGCCGAGAGGATGGGCCACTCAGTGTTCGTGCATGTTTCACGTGAAACGGGGAGCGCCTGAGTGCGGGTCCCGTCCGTGGGCGGACGGTGTGGCCAAAAGCCCCCACGCATCTGTGGAAACAGGTGGACGGCGACGGCCCCTGTCGTACAGCCTGACCTGCGTGCCGACACCTTCTCTTGCTTCTCTGCCCATCCGCCGCCTGACGCTTCGGGATCTCAACGCCTGCGCCGACCTCTCCGAGGATCGGGGGTGGCCTCGGGAGGAGCACAAGTGGGGATTCCTCCTCTCGGCCGGGAAGGGCTACGGCATCGACGACCCCGACGGCGGCCTGGTCACCGCCTGCGTCGTCACCGAGTACGGGGCACAGGAGCATCCCGCCCTGGGCGCGATCGGCATGGTGCTCGTCGCCGAACGGCACGCCCGTCGGGGGGTCGGACGCCGACTCATGCGCCATGTGCTCGAGGTGATGGGCACCACGCCCCTCACCCTGCACGCCACGCCGTACGGCCGGCCTCTCTACGAGGAGCTCGGCTTCAAGGTCACCGGACGCGCGGAGATGCTCCGCGGACACTTCGTCTCCGACGGAGCCCTGTCCGAGGTCACCACCCGTGCCGCGACCGCCGAGGACCTTCCTGGGATCCTCCGGCTCGATCACGAGGTGTTCGGTGCGGACCGCACACACATCCTCACCCGTCTGCCGGCCTTCGCCGATCAGCTGCGGGTGGCCGAGGAGGGCGGTCGCCTCATCGGATACGCCGCCGCCTGGCCCAACATGGACACCCAGGTCGTGGGTCCGCTGATCGCTCGTGACACCGCGACGGCCAAGGCCCTCATCGCCTCGCTCGCCGCCAGCACCGACCGCCCCCTGCGCACCGACATCGACGTCCGGCACGAAGAGCTACTGGGCTGGGCGAAGGAGCACGGCCTCGCCTCCGTCGCCTTCAACGCGGTCATGACGTACGGGATCTCCGAACTGCCGGGTGACTGGAGCCGCCGTTTCGCGCCGGTCACGGTCGCGGCGGGCTGAGGCCCGACCGAGGCGAGGACGCCGGTCCCCGATCCTGTCGGGAACCGGCGTCGACGGTGAGGCCGCAGCGCCGCTGGGAGGCAGCGCCGTTCTCAGCCGAGCGTCGCCACCGCTGCCCCTGCGAAGGCGTGATCCTGCTCCGGCGCACCGCCGCCCACACCGATCGCACCGATCAGGCGTCCGGCACGCCGAATGGGCAGCCCACCGGCGATGAACAGCAGAGGCCGGTCGAGCGCGGTCGGCAGGGTGTGGAACGGGCCCCCGGGCTGCACGGCTTCGACGAGATCAGCGGTGGGCGCGTTCAGCTGCAGGGCCGTGTACGCCTTGCGTGTGCTGGTCTCGCCGGAGATCAGCACGGCACGGTCGTCCCGCCGGAAGGCGAGCAGGTGTCCGCCGGCGTCGAGGACGGTGACGCTGACGGTGACTCCCGCTGCCTCGGCGGCCTCGCGTGCGGCGGTGACGAGTGCTTCGGCGTCCGCCGTGGTGAGCGGGGCGGCGACTGTGGTGGTGCTCATGAAGGTTCTCCTTGGTGTGCGGGGAAGACGTGCCGAGGTGGGGAGCCGGTGGCTGCGGGGCGGCCCTGGCCCGCGTCATCGGCTCCGTGGATCAGTGGGTGAGGGCACCGCGCTGTTCGGCGGGAGCGGAGCCGGCGATCACGGTGCCGGTCTGTGCCTCGCGGCGCTCGAGCGCGGCCGAGACGAAGGCCAGCACGAGAGCGGCCGCGGCGAGGGCGGCGCCGACCCAGTTGGGCGCGGTGTAGCCGAGACCGGCCGCGATCACCAGGCCACCGAGCCAGGCGGACAGCGCGTTGCCCAGGTTGAAGGCGCCGATGTTCACGGCAGAGGCGAGGGTGGGGGCACCGTGTGCCTGGTCCAGCACGCGCTTCTGCAGCGGCGGAACGGTGGCGAAGCCCAGGGCTCCGATCAGGGCGATGGTGACGGCCGCGAGGAACTTGTTATGCGCGGTCAGGGTGAACAGCGCGAGGGCCACGGCGAGGGCACCCAGGGACAGGTACAGCATGGGCATCAGGGCGCGGTCGGCGTACCTGCCGCCGATGAGATTGCCGCCCACCATGCCCAGGCCGAAGAGGACCAGCAACCAGGTGACCGAGCCGTCGGCGAAGCCGGCGACGTGGGTCATCATCGGCGCGATGTAGGTGATCGCCGCGAAGACTCCGCCGAAGCCGAGGACGGTCATCGCCATGGCGAGCAGGACCTGGGCGTTCTTGAAGGCGGCCAGTTCGTGACGCAGCCGCACGCCCTCGGGCTTGGGCATGTCGGGCACGAGCCGGGCGATCCCGGCCAGTCCGGCGACACCGAGCGCGGCGACGATTCCGAAGGTGACGCGCCAGCCGATGGACTGGCCGACGAGCGTGCCGAGCGGCACGCCGACGACGTTCGCGACGGTGAGACCGGTGAACATCATGGCGATGGCTCCGGCCTTCTTGTCCGGGGCGACCAGGTCCGCGGCGACCACCGAGCCGATACCGAAGAAGGCTCCGTGGGCCAGCGAGGCGACCACACGCCCGATCAGCATGACGCCGAAGGCGGGTGCCAGGGCCGACAGCAGATTCCCGGCGATGAACAGGCCCATCAGCAGCATCAGCATCCGCTTGTGCGAGACCTTGGTGCCGAGGACGGTCATCAGCGGCGCACCGAGCACGACACCCAGGGCGTAGCCGGTCACCAGGTAGCCGGCGGTGGGGATGGAGACACCGAAGTCACCCGCGACCTCGGGCAGCAAGCCCATGATCACGAACTCCGTCGTTCCGATCCCGAAGGCCCCGATCGCGAGGGCCAGGAGCGCGAGAGGCATGAAGACAGACCTTCCAGATCAATTGCAGGAGCGCTTTACGTGCTCCGACAATAGTTGCAGACGCGGTTTATTTGCAAGCGCGGTCTATTGCGCCGTTGCTCTATCCTGGATGCAGCCGCTCCTGGACGGAGGAAACGCCCCATGACCGCCACGGACCCCGCCCTCACCGCCCTCGCCCAGGGCTGGTGCGCCCTCTCCCTGCTGCACGGGAGGATCGAGGCCCACATCGAGCGCGCCCTGCAAAGTCGGCACGACCTGAGTGTGCGCGAGTACTCCCTGCTCGACGTGCTGAGCCGGCAGCACGACGGCGAGGGCGGCCACCTGCAGATGAAGCAGGTCGCCGACGCCGTGGTGCTCAGTCAGAGCGCCACCACCCGCCTGGTCACCCGGCTCGAGGACCGGGGCCTGCTGGAGCGCTACCTGTGCCCCACGGACCGTCGCGGCATCTACACCAACGTCACCGAGGCCGGGCTCAAGCTTCTGCAAGAGGCACGGCCGACCAATGACGCCGCCCTGCGCCAGGCCCTGGACGAAGCGGCGAAGAACCCCGAGCTGGCTCCCCTGGTCCGTGCCGTCGAAACCCTCAAGGCGCCGGTCCCCGCATAGCCCGGCGCCGTTCATGGCTGCGTACGCTGCGACCATGGAAGATCTTGAGATACGCGCAGCCGTCGCCGACGACATCCCCGTCATCGTCGGGATGCTCGCCGACGATCCGTTGGGTGCCGAACGCGAGTCGCCGGACGACCTCGGCCCTTACCTGGCCGCGCTCGAGCGGATCAGCACCGATCCGAACCAGCATCTCGTCGTCGCGGTCCGCGAGGGCCGGGTCATCGGCACGCTGCAGCTCACGATCGTCCCCGGTCTGTCCCGCCGCGGTGCCACGAGGTCGATCATCGAAGGCGTCCGTATCCACGCCGACGAACGGGGCAGTGGTCTGGGGGCCCGGCTCATCGAGTGGGCCGTCGACGAGTCCCGCCGCCAGGACTGCCGACTGGTCCAGTTGACCTCGGACAACAGCCGCACCGATGCCCACCGTTTCTACGAGCGGCTCGGCTTCACGGCCTCTCATGTGGGCTTCAAACTGCCGCTGTAGGGGAAGGGCGTCGTAGTCGTTCGAGAGGCGCCGGGGTCTGTTTCACGTGAAACAGACCCCGGCGTCCCACCGGCTCGGTCTACGAGTCCTAACCGATCCCCCGCCATCCCTCGGGGTCCACCCCACCCGGCACGGGAGCGGTCTCGTCGTACGGCCGACGAGTGAACACGAACGACCCGAGGTCGAGATGGCTCACGGATCCGTCCGGACGCCGTACGGGCTTCAGGAGCTCTCCGGCGTAGTACCCCTCGAGACCCGTCCAGGTGCCGTCTCCGTTGGAACGGAAGCGTGAGCGGCGGCCGTTGCCGCTCAGCGGCCCCAGCGAGACCAGACCGTCGCCGGAGAGCCGCAGTGCGAAGGTGTGCGTACCCCAGTACCACTGCCCCACCAGATCGAGCACCGCCGGATCGGCCTCCCGCAGCGGCTTCCAGGGAGCGGGGATACGCGGTTCCGCCTCGGCCACAATCCGGACGAGGTCGGCGGCGACCGCGGTGACCAGCGGACCGGAGGTGCAGTTGGCCAGGACGACAGCGGCCACGTCGTCCTCCACACTGATCGCAAGACAGGCGAGGAATCCCGGCAGGGATCCGGAGTGACCGACGAGGGTGCGTCCGTCCTGGTGACGGATCTCCATGCCCAGGCAGTACGCATAACCGCCGGCCACGTCCGCGGCCTCGACGGCCGCCGCGGGCGTCCTCATCTCCCGCAGCGACTGAGCGCTCAGCACGCGCTCGTCGCCGTGGGCCAGGAAGGACGCGAAGCGCCCCAAGTCACTTGCCGTGGACCACAGTTGTCCCGCGGGCGCCATCCGTCCGAGATCCTCGGCAGGCTCCGGCAGCATCACATCCGCCCATGGATGGACCGCCCATCCCCCCGCATGAGGCGCCGACGGTCGCACGCTCGTACGGCTCAGCCCCAGAGGTTCGAGCACTTCACGCCGAAGCACGTCCTCCCACGACGCTCCTCTCACCCTCTCGACCAGCGCGCCGAGCAGCGCGTATCCGGGATTCGAGTAGTGGAACCGCCGACCTACCGGATGCACCAGAGGCTGCTCGCCCAGCACATCGGCCAGCTCGGGGCGCAGAGACCCCGGCGTGCGCTCCCACCAAGGGCCAGGCGGTTCGGCGGCCAATCCGCCGGAGTGCGCGAGCAGTTCCGCGACGGTCGCCGCTCCGGCGCCCGTTCCCGGAAGGTGCTTCTCCAGCGGGTCCCCGAGGTCGAGCACCCCCTCGTCCCGCAGCCGGAGCACCAGCACGGCGGTGAAGGTCTTGGTGATCGAGCCGATCCGATACTGCACGTTCTCGTCCGGACTCTGTCCCTCCACCGACGTCCGCGCTCCCGACCACACGGTCGCGCCGCCTCGCACGACGGTCGCGACCAGGGACGGTGCACGCCCCTCCGCCTGGGCGACGGCGATCCGGTGCAGCAGCGCTCGACGCGTCCCGGGCAGCAGTTCTTCCTGAGGTGTCGTCATACCCTCAGTTCAGCAGGTGCGGGGTGGCCCTTCCTCGTGAGGGCGAGGTCGAGATCAGGCGGCTTGCCCGTGTCGGCCGAGTACACCACGCTGAGCCCCGGACACTCACGGACGGAGAGCCGGCCCATGCGGAAACTGATCTACGCCATGAACCTGAGCCTGGACGGCTACATCGCCGCGCCCGGCGACGACATCGGCTGGAGCGTGCCGAGCGACGAGCTGTTCCAGTTCTGGTCCGACCAGTTGCAGGCGACCGACCTGACGCTGTACGGGCGCAAGCTGTGGCAGACGATGAGCTCCTACTGGCCGACCGGCGACCAGCAGCCCGACGCCACCGCGGCGGAGATCGAGTTCGCGCGTCGCTGGCGGGACATGTCGAAGGTGGTGTTCTCCTCGACGATCGACAAGGTCGACTGGAACACCCGACTGGTCACCGGTGACGCGGTCGCCGAGATCACCCGGCTCAAGGCCGAGGACGGCGGCCCGATGGACATCGGCGGCGCGACGCTCGCCGGGGCGGCCATGCGGGCCGGGCTGATCGACGAGTACGTGCTGGCCACCGCGCCGGTCCTGGTGGGCGGCGGCACGCCGTTCTTCACCGCGCTGGACAACTGGGTGGACCTGCACCTGGTCGAGACCCGGACGTTTCCCGGCGGCGTGGTCCTGACCAGGTACGAAACGAGGCGCTGAGCAAGATCAGGTCTGTGCCATGTCCACGAAGCGTGAGTAGTGGCCCTGGAAGGCGACCGTGATCGTGGCCGTCGGGCCGTTTCGGTGCTTGGCGACGATCAGGTCGGCCTCGCCCGCACGGGGAGACTCCTTCTCGTACGCGTCCTCGCGGTGCAGCAGGATGACCATGTCGGCGTCCTGCTCGATGGAGCCCGACTCACGCAGGTCGGAGACCATCGGCTTCTTGTCCGTACGCTGCTCGGGACCACGGTTCAGCTGAGAGAGCGCGATGACCGGGATCTCCAGCTCCTTGGCCAGCAGCTTGAGATTACGGGACATGTCCGAGACCTCCTGCTGACGGCTCTCGGCCCGCTTGGACCCGCCGGACTGCATCAGCTGGAGGTAGTCGATGACGACGAGCTTCAGGTCGTTGCGCTGCTTCAAGCGGCGGCACTTGGCGCGGATCTCCATCATCGACAGGTTCGGGGAGTCGTCGATGTAGAGCGGTGCGGCCGACACATCGGGCATCCGGCGTGCCAGACGCGTCCAGTCCTCGTCGGTCATCGTGCCGGACCGCATGTGGTGCAGGGCGACCCGGGCCTCGGCCGACAGCAGACGCATCGCGATCTCGTTGCGCCCCATCTCGAGCGAGAAGATGACGCTCGGCAGGTTGTGCTTGATCGACGCCGCCCTCGCGAAGTCCAGCGCCAGCGTCGACTTACCCATCGCGGGGCGCGCCGCGATCACGATCATCTGCCCAGGATGGAGGCCGTTGGTGAGCGAGTCGAAGTCGGTGAAGCCGGTGGGGACACCCGTCATCTCGCCGCTGCGGGAGCCGATCGCCTCGATCTCGTCGAGCGCGCCCTCCATGATGTCGCCCAGGGGCAGGTAGTCCTCGCTGGTGCGCTGCTCGGTGACCGCGTAGATCTCGGCCTGTGCGCGGTTGACGATCTCGTCGACGTCGTCGTCGGCCGCGTATCCCATCTGGGTGATGCGGGTGCCGGCCTCGACCAGACGACGCAGCACGGCACGCTCGTGCACGATCTCCGCGTAGTACGCCGCGTTGGCCGCCGTGGGCACCATCTGCACCAGCGTGTGCAGATACGAGGCCCCGCCGACCTTGTTGATCTCGCCGCGCTTGGTCAGCTCCGCGGCGATGGTGATGGGGTCGGCCGGCTCGCCTCGCGCATACACGTCGAGGACGGCCGTGTAGATGGTCTCGTGGGCCGGCTTGTAGAAGTCGTGGCCCTTGAGGATCTCGACGACGTCGGCGATGGCGTCCTTGGACAGCAGCATGCCGCCGAGCACGGACTGCTCCGCCTCGAGGTCCTGCGGCGGCACCCGCTCGAACGCGGAGCCCCCGCCGTCCCACACACCACTGTCCCGGCCGCGGTCGTGCTGCTCGTCCCGGCCACGGCCCCCGTCGTCACGGCGGCGGGAGGCGGGCAGACGATCGCTGGGACCGCTGTCGGCCCACGGGTCGTCCAAGGGCTCGGAAATGCTCACCGAGCCACCTCCTCCCGTCCGCCGAGCGGACCTCGCCGTGCCCCTCTGTTCTACGGCACGGCACTGACAAATAAGAGGCCCAACTCCGGTTGGCGCGCGCCGGTTTTGTGGCGTTTTGGAAACCGGCGGGCGGAGCAGGCGCCGGACCACCGTAGGCCCGACGGCATCGTCAGCCAATCTGGTTATCCACAGGCCATGTGGACGACCGCCCCAATGCTGTGGACAACTCCTCGAAACCTGTGCACGACCCGGTGGACAGCCCTGTGAACAAGCTCCGCCCACCCTCGCGAAAAGAGCTCTGACCTGCATCTTTGTGATCCACCGGCTGTGCAGAAGAAAAACTTCCCCAGTCGGATCAAGATCGCTTCAGGCGGTGTACGCAAGCACACACCCCGGGGCAGCAAGTAAGGGGTACAAAGGCTTTGCATCTCTTACCTGTGGACGATTAGATTGGTGCACATGACACAGGCCCCCGCGCGCCCCCGAGCTGCCCGGCGCCGGCATGACCGTGAGATCGTCATGCTGGCCGTTCCCGCCTTCGGCGCCCTCGTAGCCGAGCCGCTCTTCGTCATGGCCGACAGCGCGATCGTCGGCCACCTCGGCACAGCACAGCTCGCCGGTCTGGGCGTCGCCTCGGCCCTCCTCATGACCGCCGTCAGCGTCTTCGTGTTCCTGGCCTACGCCACGACCGCCGCCGTCGCCCGGCGGGTGGGCGCGGGCGACCTGCCGGCTGCCATCCGTCAGGGGATGGACGGCATCTGGCTGGCGCTGCTGCTCGGCGCCGCCGTCATCGCCGTCGTGCTGCCCACGGCTCCCGCCCTGGTGGAGCTCTTCGGCGCCTCCGACACGGCGGCTCCTTATGCGACCACGTATCTGCGGATCTCCGCACTCGGCATACCGGCCATGCTCGTCGTCCTGGCCGCGACCGGCGTACTGCGCGGACTGCAGGACACCAGGACTCCGCTCTACGTCGCCATCGCCGGCTTCGTCGCCAACGGCGTGCTCAACGCCGTACTCGTCTACGGCGCGGACCTCGGCATCGCCGGTTCCGCCTGGGGCACAGTCATCGCCCAATGCGGGATGGCCGTGGTCTACCTTCTCGTGGTGGTGCGAGGCGCGCACAGGCACGGCGCCTCGCTGCGTCCCGACGCCGCCGGGATCAAGGCCTCCGCCCAGGCCGGCGTGCCCCTGCTGGTGCGCACGCTTTCCCTCAGGGCCATCCTGATGATCGCCACCGCCGTGGCCGCGCGGCTCGGCGACTCCGACATCGCGGCCCATCAGATCATCCTCTCCCTATGGAGCCTGCTGGCCTTCGCCCTGGACGCCATCGCCATCGCCGGGCAGGCCATCATCGGCCGTTACCTGGGAGCCGGCGACGCCCAAGGGGCCCGCGACGTCTGCCGCCGCATGGTGGAGGGGGGAATCGCGGTCGGCATCGTCCTCGGTGTCCTGGTGGTCCTGGCGCGGCCCGTGTTCCTCCCCCTGTTCACCAGCGACTCCGCTGTGAAGGACGCGGCGTTGCCCGCCTTGGTCATCGTGGCGCTGTCCCAGCCGATCTCCGGCATCGTCTTCGTCCTGGACGGCGTCCTGATGGGCGCGGGCGACGGTCCGTACCTCGCCTGGGCCATGCTGCTGACACTCGTCGTCTTCACTCCGGTCGCCCTGCTGGTCCCCGTGCTCGGTGGGGGACTCACGGCGCTGTGGGCCACGATGACGCTCATGATGACCGTCCGCATGCTCACCTTGTGGCTTCGTACCCGCTCGGGCCGCTGGGTCGTCACGGGCGCCACGCGCTGACCCTGTCCGCAGACCGCGCCGGGTGACCGTTTCACGTGAAACACCGTGTTTCACGTGAAACGCAGGACGCGCGCCCACGACAAGGGGGCCGCACCCCGAAGGGTGCGGCCCCCTTGCTCACTGCTTCAGCGAGCGCGGCGATCAGGCCGCGATGACCTCGATGTTGACCTTGGCGGCAACCTCGGGGTGCAGACGCACGGACGTCTCGTGGGCGCCCAGGGTCTTGATCGGGGCACCGAGCTCGATGCGGCGCTTGTCGACCTCGGGGCCACCGGCGTCCTTGATCGCGGAAGCGATGTCGGCCGGGGTGACGGAACCGAAGAGACGACCGGCGTCGCCGGAGCGGACCGCGAGGCGGACCTTGACGCCCTCGAGCTGGGCCTTCACCTGGTTGGCCTGCTCGATGGTCTGAATCTCGTGGATCTTGCGAGCGCGGCGAATCTGCTCGACGTCCTTCTCGCCGCCCTTGGTCCAGCGGATCGCGAGCTTCCGCGGGATCAGGTAGTTGCGAGCGTAACCGTCCTTGACGTCGACGACGTCGCCCGCGGCACCGAGGCCGGTGACCTCGTGGGTGAGGATGATCTTCATGAGTCGGTCACCCTTCCCTTATCGCGCGGTGGAGGTGTAGGGCAGCAGCGCCATCTCACGGCTGTTCTTCACGGCCGTGGCGACGTCACGCTGGTGCTGCGTGCAGTTGCCGGTCACGCGGCGGGCACGAATCTTGCCGCGGTCGGAAATGAACTTCCGCAGCATGTTCGTGTCCTTGTAGTCCACGTACGTGACCTTGTCCTTGCAGAATGCGCAGACCTTCTTCTTCGGCTTGCGCACAGGCGGCTTCGCCATGGTGTTTCTCCTGTGTGATCAAGAAGTGTGGGTACGGCCCGCCTAGAAGGGGGGCTCGTCCGAGTAGCCGCCACCGCCGCCGGAGCCACCGCCCCAGCCGCCGCCACCGCCCTGCTGGCCACCGGCGGGAGCGCCGGTCGCCCACGGGTCGTCGGCAGGAGCGCCGCCGCCCTGCTGACCGCCGCCGGGGCCACCGCCCCAGCCGCCGCCCTGCTGGCCGCCACCGCCGCCGTAACCGCCCTGGCCACCGCGGCCCGTGGTCTTGGTGACCTTGGCCGTGGCGTTGCGCAGGCTGGCGCCGACTTCCTCGACGTCCAGCTCGTAGACCGTGCGCTTGACGCCCTCACGGTCCTCGTAGGACCGCTGCTTCAGCCGGCCCTGCACGATGACGCGCATGCCTCGCTGGAGCGACTCGGCGACGTTCTCCGCCGCCTGGCGCCAGACCGAGCAGGTCAGGAACAGGCTCTCGCCGTCCTTCCACTCGTTCGTCTGGCGGTCGAAGGTGCGGGGAGTCGACGCGACACGGAACTTCGCGACGGCCGCACCGGACGGGGTGAAGCGCAGCTCGGGGTCATCGACAAGATTGCCGACGACCGTGATGACGGTCTCGCCTGCCATGGGGGAACCTCTCGGCGGGTTTGCTGCTGGCTGCTTGCTGCTACTCGAGTCCCGAGCTCAGCTGAGCGGGAGAGCTCAGTGGGTCTCGGGGCGGAGGACCTTGGTCCGGAGGACCGACTCGTTCAGGTTCATCTGGCGGTCGAGCTCCTTGACGACCGCAGGCTCGGCCTGCAGGTCGATGACCGAGTAGATGCCCTCGGGCTTCTTCTTGATCTCGTACGAGAGACGACGACGGCCCCAGGTGTCGACCTTCTCGACCTTTCCGCCGCCGTCACGGACGACGGAAAGGAAGTTCTCGATCAGCGGGGAGACAGCACGCTCCTCGAGATCGGGGTCGAGGATGACCATCACCTCGTAGTGACGCATGTGGAACCCACCTCCTTTGGACTCAGCGGCCACGGTCGTTCCGTGGCAGGAGGGTCGTGATGCGTTGCGCAACGATGCCTGTCAGTAAAACAGCCGCCACTGACAATCGAGGTCGGGCGGCGGTCTTGCCAGGTCGGCCGAGGGGACCACGACGGTACGAGGACCCTGCCCTGCCGCCTGCCTGGCTCTGTCCGGACAGACACCGGTGCAGACGCTACAGAGTACCCGCACAGTGCCTTCCGGTTGAAATCCGTCCGGGGAGCCCGTCAATCTGTACACATCGGGTGTGTATGGCGCTACGATGCGCCGCTTTTCGCAGGAGGTGCCCCATGGCACAGGCATTGCGACCCAACACCGCCGGCGGCCTCTTCGCCACGGACGGCAAGCCCCATCCGGTCCAGGACACCCTGCTCGCGGTGACCCTGGTGCTGGGCATCACGTCCTTCATCACGGCGATGTTCCACCATCTGCACCTGCTCAGCTCCTGGACCGGCCTGGTGGGCATCCTCACCGGTGCGTACGGACAGTGGATCTCGGAGACGACCCGCGAGCGCTTCGGTCTCATCCTGGGCCTCGGCGCGGCAGCGGTCGGCTTCTTCCTGGGCATGGCGCACGGCGGCCTCTTCGGTGGAGTCGTCGACTGACGCCAGGCACCCCGATCCCGAAAACCGGTGGACGCCCCGGCCGCCGACAGGCTGGGGCGAAGGTCCGTGCGCCCCACCGGGGCGCTCCCCGGGCGCAGTAGGCTTCGCGCGAGAGCCGGAGCCCCTGAACCCATGGGGACACACCAGCCCGAGGAGCGCCCCGAATGAGCCTGACCCTGAGGACCATCAGTCGCGAGCAGCATCTGGCCTACATCCAGAGCCTGCCGTCGGCGAGCCACATGCAGGTCCCGGCCTGGGCGGACGTCAAGGCGGAATGGCGCTCGGAGAACCTCGGCTGGTTCGACGACCGCACGGGTGAGCTGGTGGGTGTCGGACTCGTCCTCTACCGGCAGCTGCCCAAGATCAAGCGCTACCTCGCCTATCTTCCCGAGGGCCCGGTCATCAACTGGTTCACTCCCAATCTCCAGGAGTGGATCGAGCCGATGCTGGCGCACCTGAAGCAGCAAGGTGCGTTCTCCGTGAAGATGGGCCCTCCGGTGATCATCCGGCGCTGGGAGGCGTCGACCATCAAGAAGGGCATCCAGGACCCGGACGTCAAGCGTCTGCGTGACCTGGAGGCCGACTTCATCGAGCCGCGCGCCTTCGAGGTCGCCGACAAGCTGCGCCGCATGGGCTGGCAGCAGGGCGAGGACGGCGGCGCCGGCTTCGGCGACGTCCAGCCCCGGTACGTCTATCAGGTGCCGCTGGCGAACCGTTCCCTGGAAGAGGTCCACAAGAACTTCAACCAGCTGTGGCGCCGCAACATCAAGAAGGCCGAGAAGGCCGGCGTCGAGGTCGTCCAGGGCGGCTACGAGGACCTGGCCGAGTGGCAGCGGCTGTACGAGATCACCGCGGTGCGCGACCACTTCCGGCCCCGCCCGCTGTCGTACTTCCAGCGCATGTGGATGGCCCTCAACTCCGAGGACCCCAACCGCATGCGGCTGTACTTCGCACGGCACAACGGCGTGAACCTCTCCGCGGCGACCATGCTGATCGTCGGCGGACACGTCTGGTACTCCTACGGCGCCTCCGACAACATCGGGCGTGAGGTCCGGCCCTCGAACGCGATGCAGTGGCGGATGCTGCGCGACGCCTACGCGCTCGGCGCCACCGTCTACGACCTGCGCGGCATCTCCGACTCCCTGGACGAGACCGACCACCTCTTCGGCCTGATCCAGTTCAAGGTGGGCACGGGCGGTCAGGCCGCCGAGTATCTCGGTGAGTGGGACTTCCCGCTGAACAAGCTGCTCCACAAGGCGCTCGACATCTACATGTCGCGCCGCTGACCTCGTCTTCGTCGCTTCGACTGCCTCAACGGATTCCACACCTCTGATACACCGCAGCCACGAGAAAGGTTCCAGGTCCGGCCATGGCGCTCACGCTCTACGTCGACACCGCGCGCTGGCGGGCGCACCACAAGCACGTGCAGGAGCAGTTCCCCGGGCTCGTCCCCGTCTGCAAGGGCAACGGCTACGGCTTCGGCCACGAGCGACTGGCCGAGGAGGCCACACGGCTGGGCGCGGACGTCCTCGCCGTCGGCACGACGTACGAGGCCGCCCGGATCAAGGACTGGTTCGGCGGTGACCTGCTGGTGCTGACCCCGTACCGGCGCGGCGAGGAGCCCGTGCCGCTGCCCGACCGGGTCATCCGCTCGGTGTCGTCGGTCGACGGCGTCTACGGACTGGTCGGTGCCCGGGTGGTCATCGAGGTGATGTCCTCGATGAAGCGGCACGGCGTCAGCGAGCAGGACCTGCCCCAGTTGCATGCCGCCATAGAGAACGTGCGGCTGGAGGGCTTCGCCATCCACCTGCCGCTGGACCGCACCGACGGCTCGGACGCCGTCGAGGAGGTCATCGGCTGGATGGACCGGCTGCGCGCGGCGCGGCTTCCCCTGCACACGATGTTCGTCAGCCACCTCAAGGCCGAGGAACTCGCCCGGCTGCAGCAGCAGTTCCCGCAGACGCGTTTCCGCGCCCGGATCGGCACGCGGCTGTGGCTGGGGGACCACGAGGCCACCGAGTACCGCGGCGCGGTCCTGGACGTCACGCGCGTCGCCAAGGGGGACCGGTTCGGCTACCGGCAGCAGAAGGCCGCCTCGGACGGCTTCCTGGTGGTCGTGGCGGGCGGTACGTCGCACGGGGTGGGCCTGGAGGCCCCCAAGGCGCTGCACGGCGTCATGCCGCGCGCCAAGGGCGTCGCCCGCGCCGGTCTGGCCACGGTCAACCGGAACCTCTCCCCGTTCGTCTGGGGCGGAAAGCAGCGCTGGTTCGCGGAGCCGCCGCACATGCAGGTGTCGATCCTCTTCGTGCCGGCGGACGCGCCCGAGCCGAAGGTGGGGGACGAGCTCGTGGCGCATCTCCGGCACACCACCACGCAGTTCGACCGGCTCGTCGACCGCTGAGTTCCCCGGGGTGGACTGAACATCGATTGAAAGGGGGCCTCGCCGGACGGCGAGGCCCCCTTTCGGCCGTGGGGGATTCGCTCAGAGCGAACCGCTGGTGGCTCCGGGTCCGCCCCACTCGACGCGCGGACCCTCGAAATGCGCGGCGTGGCGTGCGGGATGTGCCGCCGGCCCGAGCACGAACACGTCCTCGGCCCTGTCGAGCACCCCGCCCGAGGGATCGTCGTCTCCGGCACGGCGGACCGGATCGCGCTCCGGCATGAGGATGTCGCGCACGACCATGGCACAGAGGTAGACCGTGCCCAGCAGGTGCAGTCCGATGGCCCAGTGATAACCGTCGGTGGGCAGTCCCTTGTGGGCGTCGCCGCTGGTCGTGTAGGCGAGGTACAGCCAGATGCCCAGGAAGTACGCCACCTCGCAGGCCTGCCAGATCAGGAAGTCCCGCCACCTCGGCCGCGCGAGAGCGGCCAGCGGCACCAGCCACAGGACGTACTGGGGCGAGTAGACCTTGTTGGTGAGGATGAACGCCGCGACGATCAGGAACGCGAGCTGGGCGAAACGCGGCCGGCGGGGAGCCATGAGCGCGAGCGCCGCCACACCGGCACAGCACAGCAGCATCAGCAGCGTGGCGAGCGTGTTGACGGTGTCGGTGCTCAGCGGGTCGGACGAGTTCTGGGCCAGGATCAGCCAGAAGGATCCGAAGTCGACGCCCCGCTCCTGGCTGAACGTGTAGAACTTCGACCAGCCGTCGAAGGCGAAGAGCATGACCGGCCCGTTCACGAGGAGCCAGGCGACGATCGCGCCCCCGAGAGCCGTCGCGTACTCCCGCCACCGTCCCGCACGCCAGCACAGCACCAGGAGCGGTCCGAGGATCAGCACGGGATAGAGCTTGGCGGCCGTGGCCAGCCCCAGCAGGACACCGAAGGCCAGGGAGCGCCCCCGCGACCACATCAGCATCGCGGCGGCCGTCAGCGCCACCGCCAGCAGGTCCCAGTTGATCGTGGCCGTCAGGGCGAAGGCGGGCGCCAGCGCGAGCAGCAGACCGTCCCAGGGCCGCCGGGCGTGGGTGCGGGTCACGCAGACGGCGATGACCGCCGCGCACACCATGAGCATCCCGGCGTTGACCATCCAGTACCACTGCTCCTGGTCCTGGATGCTGCCGTCGCCGGGTGTGAGCCAGGCGGCGACCTGCATGAACAGGCCGGTCAGCACCGGGTACTCGAGGTACTGCATGTCGCCGGGGAGCTGGTCGAAGTACGGCACGAGTCCGTCGGCGAAGCCACGCCCCTGGTAGAGGTGCGGGATGTCCGAATAGCACGCGTGGGTGTACTGGGAACTGGCACCGAAGAACCAGGCGCCGTTGTAGCAGGGCGCCTTCTGCACCAGGCCGAGGGCGAACATCCCGATCGCCACGAGCGCGATCACCCGGACCGGCGACCACCAGGAGGTCCCGAGCAGCGCGCGCCGCCCGAGCGGGCCGCCGATCAGCTCACTGCCGGCAGCGGCGACCTCGTCCTCGGCCGTGGGACGTACCAGTTCCGGCTCGTGGGCGTCCGCTTGCTTCGATACTCCACTGGGCATGCCGCACATCCTGCCGTACGTGTCCGGGAAAACGGCGAGGGCCGCCGTACCCGAGCGGTACGGCGGCCCGTGTTTCACGTGAAACAGCGACGCGTTTCACGTGAAACACCCAAGCCGGGCGCTGGTCCGGCTAACCGGCGGGGCCTCCGAAGAGACCACCTCCGTTGCCGTTGCCTCTGCTGTTCCCCGGGTCGCCCGATACCGTGGGCGCCGGTGAACCGGTCACACCACCGTCCGTCCCGCCGCTGTCCGTGCCGCCCTGATCGTTGCCACTCGTGTCGCCGTCGTCGCAGTTGAAGTCGAACGGTTCACAGGTGGCGGTCTGGGTGGGAGTCGGGACGGTCGCCGACTCGGTAGGCGTCGGAGGTGCCGACGGCGTCGCCTCCTCGGTCTCCGTGGGCGTCGGAGTGGGGCTCGGGGTCGGATTGTCGTTGACGATCTCACCGATGGGCTCAGGGGTCGGGAAGCGCTCCGCCGGCTCGTTCTTCAGCGCGTCGCCCATGTAGTCCGCCCAGATCTCGGACGGGAACGAGGCACCGTGGATCTTCTCCTGCCCACCCGTGCCGAACATCTCCAGGAACGTTCGGTTCTTGATGCTCTCGTCGTCGGGGTACCGGAACATGCTGATCGCGGTGGACAGCTGCGGGGTGTATCCGACGAACCATGCGGACTTGTTGCCGTCCGTCGTACCGGTCTTGCCGGCCACCTCACGACCGGGCAGCTGGGCGTTGGTGCCGGTGCCCTTCTCGACGACGGTCTTCAGGACGTCCGTGACATTGTCGGCGACGTTCTCCTCGAAGGCCTGCTTCGTCACGGTCTTGTGGGTGAAGACGGTGCCGTCCTTGCTCGTGATCTTCTTCACCGAGAACGGCTCCCGCTGCTCCCCGGAGGCCGCGAACGTGGCGTAGGCACCCGCCATGCGGATGGCGCTGGGGCTGGACGTACCGATGGAGAAGGACGGGTAGTCGGTTCCGGCCAGGCTGCTCTCCAGCACGCCGGCGTCCGTGGCGGCCTCCTTCACCTTGTCGAGGCCCACGTCCATGCCGAGTTGCACGAAGGACGAGTTCACCGACTCCCGCATCGCCTCGCGCAGATCGACCTCGTACCGGGGTGGCGTGCCGTACGAGACGTCGCCGTCATTGACCTGCAGCCACTCCTCGCCCTTCTCGTTCTGCCAGATCGACCCGTCGTAGTTCTTGATCTTGAGCTTGTTCTTGGCCGGGTACAGGCTCTTGGGCGAGACGATCGTGCGCTCGTCCTGGGCCTGCACCTCGTCGAGATCGGGGTCCCGGACCCCCCACTTCATGGCCGCCGCCAGCACGAACGGCTTGAAGGTCGAACCGACCTGGGCGCCGGTCACGTCGGCGTTGTTGGTGAAGTGCTTCGTCGCGTCCTCACCGCCGTAGATGGCCTCGATCGCACCGCTCGCGGGGTTCACCGACGCACCACCGAACTGGACGTGCGTGTCCTTGTCCGGGCGCTTCTTGGGGTCGATGTTCTCCTTGTAGACCTTCTTGACCGAGTCCTCGAGCGCCTTCACCTTCTTCTTGTCGAAGGTGGTGTAGATCGAGTAGCCGCCCCGCTGCAGATCTTCGGCGGTGATGCCGGTGTCCTTGCTGTGGGTGACGATGTAGCTCTTGGCGAGGTCCACGAGGTAGCCGATCTGGCCACTGAGGGCGGTGTTCGACCGCGGACTCTGCACCTTGGGGAGCTTGGTGAACTCGGCCCGTTTCGCAGCGTCCAGATGGCCGTACTCGACCATCTTGTCCAGCGTGTCCTGCATCTGGGCCAGGGCGCGCTTCTTGTTCTTCTCGGGAGTGGCCCCGACCGGGTCGATGGACGTCGCACCGGCCGGGTCGTAGTAGGTGGCTCCCTTGAGCACCGCCGCGAGGAAGGCGCACTGGCCTTCGTCCAGATCGACGGCCCGCTTGTTGAAGTACGCGCGGGCGGCGGCCTCGATCCCGTAGGCGCCGCGGCCGTAGTACGCGGAGTTCAGGTAGCCCTCGAGGATCGTTCGCTTGTCCTCGGTGGCACCCACCTTGATGGAGACCAGGATCTCCTTGAACTTACGGGTGACCGTCTGGGACTGGTCCTCCAGCATCGCGTTCTTCACGTACTGCTGGGTGATCGTCGAACCACCCTGGGTCTCGCCACCGCGGGCCATGTTGAACACGGCGCGGGCGATGCCCTTGGGGTCGATGCCGCTGTCGCTGTAGAAGGTCTTGTTCTCCTGGGAGATGACGGCGTTCTGCATCGCCTCCGGGATCTGCGCCAGGCTGACGATCTGCCGGTTGCGCTCACCGCCCGTGGCGACCATCTGGGAGCCGTCGGCCCAGTAGTAGACGTTGTTCTGCGCCGTGGCCGTCTCCGCGACGACGGGCGTGCCCACCATCGCGTAGCCGATTCCGGCGATGGCCACCAGGCTGCCGAAGAACGCGATGAACAGGCCGGAGACGAGCCTCCAGGACGGCACCCAGCGGCGCCAGCCGTCCTTGTCGTGGCGCGGATAGTCGATGAACCGCTTCCTGCCGGGGGGTGCCGCACGCCCCCTGCCGCGACCGGGGCCGGTGGAACCTGCGCGCCGGCTGCCGGGTCCGGCTTCGGATGCCCGGCGCCGGCCACCCCCGCCTCTCTGTGCCGCGCGCCGTGCTTCGGCGCGGCTGCCGTACGTGCGCCCCTCACCCGCCGAGCCGTGGGATCCCGGCCCATAGGAATCGGACGGCGACCCGGTGGCGCCTCGCGGTGCCGCGCGGCGGCCGGAGGACGAGCCGGACTGGCCGCGTCGGGCCGCGGCACGTCCGCCTCCCTGCGGCTGCGGCGGTTTGCGACGGTGCTCGCTCATCGAACGACTACTCCTCGGGCAGGCGCACCCTTGCGCGCCTGGAAACGGCGGCTGGTTTCCGGTCCCCCCGAAGTACGGATACGGCGCTGGCCGCATTCACCCGTACTGCACCGGGGACAGGGACGCCCACAGACGTCACTCGGTTCCCGGTGGTGTGCATGGCGCACAGACTACGCACCGTCAAAACCTGCCGAGCCCAGAAGTTCACCTCAAATCAGGCAACTTGCTCGCTATGAATCGGGGATGTGATCCCGTTCACCACTCTCCCCCTTGTCGCATCCGGAAGGCCGTTCTATCGTCATGATGTATCGAGTCGATACATCAGAGCGGCATAAGGACGAGAGGAGGCGACGATGAGCCGGCGTTCCGGGATCCTCGAGTTCGCCGTACTCGGCCTGCTCCGCGAATCTCCGATGCACGGCTATGAGCTGCGCAAGCGGCTCAACACGTCACTGGGCGTCTTCCGTGCGTTCAGCTACGGGACGCTGTACCCCTGCCTCAAGACGCTGGTCGCCAACGGCTGGTTGATCGAGGAACCGGGGAACGTCGGCGAGGCCGCCGCGACCCTCACCGGGCGACGCGCCAAGATCGTCTACCGGTTGACGGCCGAAGGTAAGGAGCACTTCGAGCAGCTCCTCTCGCAGACGGGTCCCGACGCGTACGAGGACGAGACCTTCGCCGCGCGGTTCGCCTTCTTCGGGCAGACGTCGCGCGACGTACGCATGCGCGTGCTGGAGGGCCGCCGCAGCCGCCTGGAGGAGCGTCTGGAGAAGATGCGCGCCTCGCTGGCGCGCACTCGGGAGCGCCTCGACGACTACACGCTTGAGCTCCAGCGCCACGGAATGGAGTCCGTGGAGCGCGAAGTGCGCTGGCTGAACGAGCTCATCGAGAGTGAGCGGGCAGGTCGGGACCTTCGCGGTTCCGCCTCCGGGGGAGCCGCTCAGCAGGACAGGACATCTGGAGCGACGGGCGGCCTGCCCCGGTCCGGGGACGACCCCCGGCCGGATACGCCCGACGACACCGCCACGTGAGACCCGCTTCAGGGCCTCACTCGTACACACAGGGAGCAACCGGAATGGGTTCGGTTCGCGTAGCCATCGTCGGCGTGGGCAACTGCGCGGCATCGCTGGTGCAGGGAGTCGAGTACTACAAGGACGCCGACCCGGCGGCCAAGGTGCCGGGCCTGATGCACGTCCAGTTCGGCGACTACCACGTCCGCGACGTCGAGTTCGTCGCCGCCTTCGACGTGGACGCCAAGAAGGTCGGTCTCGACCTCGCGGACGCCATCGGCGCCTCCGAGAACAACACCATCAAGATCTGCGACGTCCCCCGCACCGGTGTGACGGTCCAGCGCGGCCACACCCTCGACGGTCTGGGCAAGTACTACCGGGCCACCATCGAGGAGTCCGCCGAGGAGCCCGTCGACGTCGTCCAGGTCCTCAAGGACAAGCAGGTCGACGTCCTGGTCTGCTACCTGCCGGTCGGCTCCGAGGACGCGGCGAAGTTCTACGCCCAGTGCGCCATCGACGCCAAGGTCGCCTTCGTCAACGCCCTCCCGGTCTTCATCGCCGGCACCAAGGAGTGGGCGGACAAGTTCACCGAGGCCGGTGTGCCGATCGTCGGTGACGACATCAAGTCCCAGGTCGGCGCCACCATCACGCACCGCGTCATGGCGAAGCTGTTCGAGGACCGCGGTGTCATCCTGGACCGCACCATGCAGCTGAACGTCGGCGGCAACATGGACTTCAAGAACATGCTCGAGCGCGAGCGCCTGGAGTCCAAGAAGATCTCCAAGACGCAGGCCGTCACCTCGCAGATCCCCGACCGGGAGCTCGGCGAGAAGAACGTCCACATCGGCCCGTCCGACTACGTCGCCTGGCTGGACGACCGCAAGTGGGCCTACGTCCGCCTCGAGGGCCGCGCCTTCGGTGACGTCCCGCTGAACCTCGAGTACAAGCTCGAGGTCTGGGACTCTCCGAACTCCGCCGGTGTCATCATCGACGCCCTGCGCGCCGCGAAGATCGCCAAGGACCGGGGCATCGGCGGCCCGATCCTGTCGGCGTCCTCGTACTTCATGAAGTCCCCGCCGGTGCAGTACTTCGACGACGAGGCCCGCGAGAACGTCGAGAAGTTCATCAAGGGCGAGGTCGAGCGCTAAGCGCGCTCGCTGTGGGCAGTTGAGGGTCTCCGGGTCGTACGTCCCGGAGACCCTCTTCGTATGTGAGGCTGTGCGCCATGGCCGTCGTCCGTGACCTGCGTGTTCTGTTGCGCTTCCAGGGCTTCAGACGTCTGCTCGCCGTGCGGCTGCTGTCCCAGGGCGCCGACGGGGTCTACCAGGTCGCGCTCGCCGCCTACGTGGTCTTCTCACCGGAGAAACAGACGTCGGCCGCGGCGATCGCCTCGGCCATGGCGGTGCTCCTGCTCCCCTACTCGCTGGTCGGCCCGTTCGCCGGGGTGTTCCTGGACCGCTGGCGCCGCCGCCAGGTCTTCCTCTACGGCAATCTGCTGCGCGCCCTGATGGCCACGGCGACCGCCGTCCTGATCCTCGGCGACGTTCCCGACTGGCTGCTGTACGTCGCCGCCCTGTGCGTCACCGCCGTCAACCGCTTCGTCCTCGCCGGTCTGTCCGCCGCGCTGCCGCGCGTGGTCGACGCCGAGCGGCTGGTCATCGCCAACTCGCTGTCGCCGACCGCGGGGACGCTCGCCGCCACCGCCGGCGGCGGTCTCGCCTTCCTCGTACGCCTTCTCGTCGCGGACTCCGACGCGGCCGTGGTGGTCGTGGGCGCGGCCCTGTACCTGTGCGCTGCCCTCGCCTCACTGCGCATCGCCAAGGAACTCCTCGGACCGGAGCGGGCGGTGGTGAACCCACGGCTCGCCACCGCACTGACCGGCACCGCGCGCGACCTGGTGGCAGGCGTACGCCATCTCGCCGCGCCACCGCGCAGGGAGGCCGCGTGGGCCCTCACGACGATGTCGCTCATGCGCTTCTGCTACGGCGCCATGCTGGTCATGGTGCTGATGCTGTGCCGGTACGCCCTGACGACGACCACGGACGAGGGACTCGCCCTGCTCGGGCTGGCGTTGGGGTTCTCCGGTGCCGGTTTCTTCGCGGCGGCCGTCCTGACGCCGTGGGCGGCGGGACGACTGGGGCCGGGCCGCTGGATCGTGGTGTGCGCCGGCGCGGCGGCGGTCCTGGAGCCCGCGCTCGGTCTTCCCTTCGCCACCGCGCCCTTGCTCGTGGGGGCGTTCGTCCTGGGGCTGACCACCCAAGGCGCCAAGATCTCGACGGACACCATCGTCCAGGCCTCCGTCGACGACGACTTTCGTGGCCGGATCTTCTCCGTCTACGACGTCCTGTTCAACGTGGCGTTCGTGGGCGCGGCCGGGGTGGCGGCCCTGATGCTGCCGCCTGACGGCCGATCGGTCCCGCTGGTCGTAACAATCGCCGTTATCTACGGAGCGGTAGCTGTGGCTATGGCCCGTTTTGAACGCCAGTAAGTGTCACATCAATGCCACAGAGCCCTCTGGGGCTACAGAGTTGTCAGTGGCGGCCGGTAGCTTACGTGGGTCTTATCAGCGAGCGATTCGCGTCAACACCCATGTTTTGAGGGGGACCCCCAGTGACTACTCCGCCGCCCCAGGGCAATCCGTTCGCCCAGGGCCAGCAGCCGCAGCCCTACGGCCAGCCGCCCCAGGGCGGATTCCCCCAGCAGGCAGGACAGCCCGGCTTCCCACCGCCTGGGGCCCCCGTTCCGCCGCCCGCGCCCAAGCGGTTCAGCAAGAAGATGCTGCGCATCGTCGGCTTCATCGTCGTTGCGATTCTCATCGCTGTGGGCAAGTGGTGGTGGGGTCAGACCGACGCCGAGACCACGTCCGTGGGCAGCTGCATGCACAACGAGGGCACGCAGATAAGCCCGGACCTCAAGACGGTCGACTGCTCCTCGAGCGATGCTCAGTACAAGGTCGTCGAGAAGTTCGACAACACGAGCGACGACTCCAAGTGCGAGACCGTCAAGGAAGCGACGATCTCCTACTACCAGACCGGCAGCGACAGCCACAAGGTCGTTCTCTGCCTGAAGGAAGTGAAGTAACACCTGCGTCGGAGCGTAGAGAGGGCGGTGTTTCACGTGAAACACCGCCCTCTCTGCATGCTGCGGGGTCATGTTTCACGTGAAACATGACCCCGCAGCGCCGGCTCAGTCCTGCTGCTCGGCCCACCACTCCTTGAGTGCCGCCACCGCCGTGTCGTGCTCCATGGGCCCGTTCTCCAGGCGGAGCTCCAGCATGTGCTTGTACGCCTTGCCGACCGCCGGGCCCGGCTTGATGTCGAGGATCTGCATGATCTCGTTGCCGTCGAGGTCCGGGCGGATGGCGTCCAGTTCCTCCTGCTCCTGGAGCGCGGCGATGCGCTCCTCCAGGCCGTCGTACGCACGGGAGAGCGCCGCCGCCTTGCGCCGGTTGCGCGTCGTGCAGTCCGAGCGGGTCAGTTTGTGGAGGCGGTCGAGGAGGGGACCCGCGTCACGGACGTAGCGGCGGACCGCGGAGTCCGTCCATTCCCCCGTGCCGTAGCCGTGGAAGCGGAGGTGGAGCTCCACCAGGCGCGAGACGTCCTTCACCAGTTCGTTGGAGTACTTCAGCGCCGTCATCCGCTTCTTGGTCATCTTCGCCCCGACCACCTCGTGGTGGTGGAACGAGACCCGGCCGTCCTTCTCGAAGCGGCGCGTGCGCGGCTTGCCGATGTCGTGCAGCAGGGCCGCCAGACGGAGGGTGAGGTCAGGACCCCCGTCCTCCAGCTCCATCGCCTGCTCCAGAACGATCAGAGTGTGCTCGTAGACGTCCTTGTGCCGGTGGTGCTCGTCACTCTCCAGACGCAGCGCCGGCAGTTCGGGCAGCACGTATCCCGCGAGCCCCGTGTCCACGAGGAGGGTCAGGCCCTTGCGCGGGTTCGAGGACAGGATCAGCTTGTTCAGCTCGTCCCGCACGCGCTCCGCGGAGACGATCTCGATACGCCCCGCCATCTCCGTCATGGCGGCGACGACCTCGGGAGCCACATCGAAGTCGAGCTGGGCCGCGAAGCGGGCGGCGCGCATCATCCGCAGCGGGTCGTCCGAGAAGGACGCCTCGGGCGTGCCGGGTGTCCGCAGCAGACGGGTCGCGAGGTCGGCCAGACCGCCGTGCGGATCGATGAAGACCTTGTCCGGGAGGGCGACGGCCATCGCGTTCACGGTGAAGTCGCGGCGGACGAGGTCCTCCTCGATCGAGTCGCCGTACGACACCTCCGGCTTGCGCGAGCTGCGGTCGTACGCCTCCGAGCGGTAGGTGGTCACCTCGATCTGGTAGCCGTCCTTCTGCGCCCCGACCGTGCCGAAGGCGATCCCGACGTCCCAGACGGCGTCCGCCCACGGCCGCACGATCTGCAGCACGTCCTGCGGTCGGGCATCGGTCGTGAAGTCCAGGTCGTTCCCGAGCCGGCCGAGCAGCGCGTCCCGTACCGAGCCACCGACCAGGGCGAGTGAGAACCCGGCCTCCTGAAAACGGCGGGCAAGGTCATCGGCGACAGGAGCGACCCGCAGCAGTTCACTCACCGCGCGGTCCTGCACCTGGCTGAGGGCACTGGTTTCTTCCTTGGCGTTCGGCACAACAAGAGAGGGTACGTGGCCGGGGCGGGCGACAGCTCCCCCATTCTGTTCCCCCATTCGGCGCCACCGGCCGGGCGCTGACGTCCCGGGCGATACGCCGCCAAGCGCTGCACTCGCGACGTGGGGAACCTCTCCCTTTTATAGAGGCACATACGGGACGCGGGGCCTTTGTTTGCCGATCTTGCACAACGGTCCGCGGCACTTCCTCTCAGCGCGCATCGTTACCATGCCTGGACGCACATTCCGACGACCACTGACGACGACGAGGGACGGGCGAGCGCGTGGCCGAGGCGGCAGACTTCCAGGGGACGAGTCCCTCACCTGCCCGCCGCTGGTTGCGGCGTACCGGAGTCCTGCTCGCCGGAGTGCCGCTTCTGGCCGGGCTCCTCCAGCTGCCCGCCGCCCCTGCCGCGGACGCCGCCGGTCAGGATGCCCCGCGTGCCGCCGCCGGAGCGGGCCAGGTGGCCGTCTCCGTGGATGCGCTGACCCCCAGTGTGCCCACCGAAGGGGACACGGTGACCGTGTCCGGCACGGTGACCAACAGGGGCAAGCAGACCGTCACCGACGCCCATGTCGGCCTGAGTGTGAGCCCCCCGCTGACCACCCGCTCGGGGATCGACACGATCGCCAGGAACAGCGACGACGTCCGGACTCCCGTCGGCCCGGAGATCGGCGGCCAGTACACGCAGGAGTTCGCGAAGCTGACCCCGGGCGTCTCCCGGCCCTTCAGCATCTCCGTGCCGGTCGACGAACTGGATCTCGGACAGGACGGGGTCTACCAGCTGGCCGTGGCACTGGCCGGTCGGACCGCCGCGCAGCAGTGGGAACAGACCCTCGGCGTCCAGCGGACCTTCCTGCCCTGGCAGCCCGAGGAGGCCGACACCAAGACGAGGACGACGTTCCTGTGGCCGCTGATCTCCGACGTCCATGTGACGGCGGAGACGGGTTCGAACGAGCAGCAGACGCCGGTGTTCCGTGACGAGGAACTCGCCGAGGAGATCGCGCCGGGCGGCCGGCTGGACCGGATGGTGTCACTGGGCCAGGAACTCGACGTCACCTGGGCCATCGATCCGGACCTGCTGGCTTCCGTCGATGCGATGACCCAGGGTTACGAGGTCCGTGGCGAGGGCGACGAGAACGTCCCCGGCCGCCACGAGCAGGTCGCCGAGCGATGGCTCGCCCAGCTGCAGAAGGCAGTGGCGGACAAGGAGATCGTCGCTCTGCCCTTCGGCGACCCGGATCTCGCCTCCCTCGCCCACAACGGCACGGCCGTCGCCGGTTCGCTGAACCACCTGAAGGAAGCGACCGACGCCGCCACCGAGACCGTGCAGACGATCCTCCACGTGACCCCGACCACGGACTTCGCCTGGCCCGTGAACGGCGCGGTCGACCCGTCCATCGTCAAGGTCGCCACCTCCGCGGGCGCCGACCAGGTGATCGCTCGCAGCGACACCTTCAACGAGACCAGCGGCCTGTCCTACACACCCTCTGCGCCACGTCCGATCGGCGGCGGCACCACGGCCGTGGTCGCCGACGCGCGGCTGTCCACGGCGTTCCAGGGCGACATGGCCAAGGCCTCCGCGTCCACGCTCGCGACGCAGCGGTTCCTGGCGCAGAGTCTGATGCTCGGCCTCCAGACGAACGAGCAGCGCAGCGTCGTCGTCACCCCCCAGCGCACACCGTCCGCGAGCCAGGCCCAGACGATGGCCGATGCCGTCAAGGCCCTCCAGGACGGGACCTGGTCCGAGTCCCAGGACCTCACGGCGGCCGCCGAGGCCAAGCCTGACCCGGCAGCGGGGACCAAGATCCCCTCAGCCTCCGCGTACCCGTCCGCCCTGCGCAAGCAGGAGCTGCCGCGCTCGGCGTTCGAGCAGATCGCGAGGACGCAGCACAAGCTCGACAAGTTCAAGGTCATCCTGTCCAGTGCGGACCGGGTCGTGACTCCGTTCGGCCGCGCCCTGAACCGGGCCATGTCCGCGTCATGGCGGGGGCGTGCCCCCGACGCGGCCACCTACCGCAGCGGGGTCGAGACCTACCTCGACGGGCTCATCGACTCGGTGAAGCTGATCGAGAAGTCGGAGACGAAGCTCTCCGGCCGCAGCGCCACGATCCCGGTGACGGTCCAGAACAACCTGGTGCAGGGCGTCGACCATCTGGTGCTGAGGCTGTCCTCGACCAACCCGACCCGCCTCAAGATCGACGGTGAGGCCTACCAGGAGCAGCCCGTCACCGTCTCCGGCGGCCACAGCCAGTCGGTGAAGTTCACCACGTCAGCCAACGCCAACGGCCGGGCGACCGTGGTCGCCCAGCTGTACACACCGGACGGCCAGAGGTACGGCGAGCCCGTCACCTTCGACGTCAAGGTCACCGAGATCACCGCCACCGTGATGCTGGTCATCGGCGGCGGGGTGCTGCTGCTCGTGCTGGCCGGCTTCCGGATGTACACGCAGCGCAAGCGGGCGGCCGCCCGCGAGGCGGCGGAGGACGACCTCATGGGCGAGGAGACCGGCGCCCCGCAGAACCCCGAGGGCGCCGCGGAACGTCTCACCGAGGAGTCGGGGTCCGGCTCACGGGCAGACGACCCCCATCAGCCGAGTGACCCGGCACCGGACACCGCACCGGAAAGCGCCGACCCGTCGGGCACGGGTGAGAGAGTGGACCGTTGAGGATGTCGTGGCCGGTGGGCCCGGGACGATGAGGTGGGGTAACCATGAACGCGCCGTACGACGGTGACCGCGGCCATGCCGCGGGCAGCTCGGGGCACCCCGAGCCGGACCACCCCGAGGGTCCGCCGCCCGGGCACGACGAGGTGCCGCAGCCACCCTCCGACATGTACCTCCAGGACGCGTACGACGAGGATCCCTACCGGGCGCAGGACATCTCCGCCCAGGACCCGGTCGCCGAGGCGCTCTACGACCGCGCCGCGCACCCTCCGCCCCCGCCTGGCGCGTACCCGCCGCAGCAGCCGCTGTACGGGCAGCCGCCCCAGCCGCCCCACGCCCCCGATCCGCGCGTGTGGGCCCAGACGCCCGCGCCGGAGCCGGACGGCCCGACCCAGTACCTGCCGTACGGCGACGATCCGCGCACCACGCAGTTCGTGGGGGTGGACGAGCTGGTCGGCCAGGCCGGTGACCAGCGCCACGAGCCGGACGCCTTCGCCCACCTCTTCCGCGACCAGCAGCACAGCGGCGTCCTCCCGGACCAGCAGCAGGGCAGCGGTTATCCCGAGCAGCACCATGATCGACGCCCGGACCGGCAGCAGAGCGGAGGCCGTCCCCACGAGCCGGCGTCCGTGCCGGGTCCCTCCTCGGCGACACCCGGCCACTACGCGGGCGCCACGCCGCCCCCCGCCGCTGAGGCGCCCACCCCGGAACCGGCTCCGGCGCCCGCCGCGAAGAAGGGCGGCCGGGCGGGTGGCCTGCTGAAGTCGAGCGCCGTGATGGCAGCGGGCACGATGGTGTCCCGTCTCACGGGGTTCATCCGGTCGGCGATGATCGTCTCGGCGCTGGGTCTGGGCCTCCTCGGCGACTCGTTCCAGGTCGCGTACCAGCTGCCGACGATGATCTACATCCTCACCATCGGTGGCGGGCTGAACTCGGTCTTCGTGCCGCAGCTCGTGCGTGCCATGAAGGAGGACGAGGACGGCGGCGACGCGTACGCCAACCGTCTGCTGACCCTCGTCATGGTGGCCCTGGCGGCACTCACGACCCTCGCGTGGTTCGCCGCGCCGCTCCTCGTACGAGCCCTGTCGAACCCGGTCGCCGGCAACACCGAGGCCAACGATGTCGCCGTCACCTTCACGCGCTACTTCCTGCCCTCGATCTTCTTCATGGGCATTCACGTGGTGATGGGTCAGATCCTCAACGCCCGCGGCCGTTTCGGCGCGATGATGTGGACCCCGGTCCTGAACAACATCGTCATCATCGTCACGCTCGGCACCTTCCTCTGGGTGTACGGAACCGCCGCCGACTCCCACATGAGCGTCGCGAACATCCCGCCGGAGGGCGAGCGGCTGCTCGGTGTGGGTGTCCTGCTCGGCATGGTGGTCCAGGCCCTGGCGATGATCCCCTACCTGCGCGAGACCGGCTTCCGCATCCGTCTGCGCTTCGACTGGAAGGGCCACGGTCTCGGCAAGGCGGCCATGCTGGCCAAGTGGACCGTCCTGTTCGTCCTCGCCAACCAGGCGGGCGCGCTGGTCGTGACCCAGCTGTCCACCGCCGCCGGTCTGGATTCCGACGTGGAGGGCACCGGATTCGCCGCCTACGCCAACGCCCAGCTGATCTGGGGCCTGCCGCAAGCCATCATCACCGTCTCCCTCATGGCCGCCCTGCTGCCCCGCATCTCGCGCTCGGCCGCCGAGGACGACGCCGGTGCCGTCCGTGACGACATCTCGCAGGGCCTGCGCACCACCGCCGTCGCGATCGTGCCGATCGCCTTCGGATTCGTCTCGCTCGGCGTCCCCATGTGCACGCTGATCTTCGGCTCCTCGGGCACGAGCGAAGCGACCAACATGGGCTACATGCTGATGGCCTTCGGCCTCGGCCTGATCCCCTACTCGGTTCAGTACGTCGTCCTGCGCGCCTTCTACGCCTATGAGGACACCCGAACCCCCTTCTACAACACGGTCATCGTGGCCGCGGGCAACGCGATCGCCTCGGCGGTCTGCTTCCTCGTGCTGCCGGCCCGCTGGGCCGTGGTCGGCATGGCCGCCTCCTACGGCCTGGCCTACGCGATCGGTGTCGGTGTCGCCTGGCGGCGGCTGCGCAAGCGCCTGGGCGGAGACCTGGACGGCGCACGCGTGCTGCGGACCTACGCACGGCTCTGCATCGCATCGGTACCGGCCATGCTGCTCAGCGGCGCGGCCTGTTACGGGATCAGCCAGGCGCTGGGACAGGGCGTCGCGGGATCGTTCGCGGCGATCCTGGCCGGCGGCGCGGTCCTCCTCGGTGTCTTCTTCGTCGCGGCACGCCGCATGCGCATCGAGGAGCTCAACTCGCTGGTCGGCATGGTCCGCGGACGCCTGGGACGCTGAGGCAGGGGGTAGACGCACAACCATCGTCAGCCACCGTGTGTCGTGCATAGCGGCGGACTGTGGGCACAATTGATGTCTGCGTCGGGCGGCGCGCAACGGACGCCGGCCGACGCACAACGGATGGGGAGGCAGGGAACGACGGTGGCGGAACGGAGCACAGCTGCCGTCGACGTGGCAGACAACAGCGGCGAGGAGTCGCTGACCGCAGAGGCGGACCAGTCCACGGCCGACGGGGTGGCCAAGAACCGGGAGCGGGACACGGACAGCGACGAGGCACAGGAGAGCACCGGGGCCGACGGTTCCGGGAAGACCTCGCCGCCCGAACTGCACAGTGGTCACAAGCTCGCCAGACGTTACCGCCTCGAGGAGTGCGTCACCCGTCTGGACGGATTCAGCAGTTGGCGTGCCGTGGACGAGAAGCTCCGCCGCGCCGTCGGTGTGCACATCCTGCCCGCGGACCACTCCCGCGCCCGCTCCGTCCTGGCCGCGGCCCGTTCCTCCGCCCTGCTGGGCGACCCCCGCTTCGTGCAAGTCCTGGACGCCGTCGAGGAGAACGACGTCGTCTATGTCGTGCACGAGTGGCTCCCCGACGCCACCGAACTCACCGCGCTCCTGGCCGCCGGCCCACTGGAGGTGTACGACGCCTACCAGATGGTCAGTCAGGTGTCCTCCGCCATGGCGGCGGCCCATCGTGAGGGCCTGGCGCATCTGCGTCTGAACCCCAACGCCGTGCTGCGCACCTCGACCGGCCAGTGGCGCATCCGGGGCCTCGCCGTCAACGCGGCGCTGCGCGGCATCAGCTCCGACACCCCGCAGCGCACCGACACCGAGTCCATCGGTGCCCTGCTCTACGCGGCGCTCACCCAGCGCTGGCCGTACGAGAGTGATGCCTACGGTCTGTCGGGGCTGCCGAAGGACATCGGTCTGATCCCGCCCGACCAGGTGCGCGCCGGTGTCCACCGTGGTCTGTCCGAGCTCGCCATGCGCGCGCTCGCCAACGACGGTGCCACCGCGTCCCGGCACGAGTCGCCCTGCACCACACCGGAGGAGCTGGTGAAGGCGATCGGCGAGATGCCCCGCATCCGCCCGCCGGAGCCCGCGTTCACCTCCCCGCCCGACTACCAGCGCACGACCTACCAGCAGGGCACCTACGGCCGCCCCGCGGCCCACATCCGGGCCACCCAGCCGGTGCCGGCCCCGCCCCCTCCGCTGCAGAGCCGCACCGGCAAGGCACTGAAGTGGGCCGTCTCCGCGCTGCTGATCGCCGCGCTAGGGCTGGGCAGCTGGCAGCTCGCGGACGCCCTCATGGAACAGGGCGGCAAGGCGGACGACACGAACCCGACGCAGACGACGGACGGGAACGAGAAGGGCGGCGACGAGGCCAAGCCGGCCAAGCCGCTCGCGATCCACGGTGCCCAGGAGTACGTCGCCAAGGGCGGCGCGCAGGCGCCGGAGGACGTGCCCAACACCTACGACGGCGACCCCTCGACCTACTGGCGCACCAAGAGCTTCCTCGACGGGCCGGACATGAACCCGGTCTACAAGCCCGGCGTGGGCATCGTCTACGACCTCGGTTCCGAACAGACGGTGAAGTCGTCGTCGATAGCGCTTCGCTACACCGGCGACCACACGACGATCACCCTGTACGCGGCGGACTCCACCAGCTCGTCGACCCCGGTGAGCGCGATGCGGAAACTCGGTAGCGTGACCACCACCGGGGACAGCGCCACGGTCGAGATCGGCAAGCCGGTGAAGACCCGGTACGTGCTCGTCTGGATCACCGCCATGCCGTCCGCGCCCGGGGACGCCTACAGTGACGCCGGGTACAAGCAGGCCATCACCGATCTGAAGTTCACCGGCTGAGGTCTCACCGAGGGGGAGGGGGTCCGATGGCAGACGGCAGCGCGTACCACGACGCGAGCGATCAGGACCTTCTGGCCCGTCACGTCGAGGGCGACCCCGACGCCTTCGGTGAGCTGGTGCGCCGCCACCGGGACCGGTTGTGGGCGGTGGCCCTGCGGACGCTGGGGGACCGCGAGGAAGCCGCTGACGCGGTCCAGGACGCCCTGGTCTCCGCCTACCGGGCCGCCCACACCTTCCGCGGCCAGTCGGCCGTCACGACGTGGCTGCACCGGATCACCGTCAACGCCTGCCTGGACCGTGCCCGCAAGGCCGCCTCCAGGAAGACGGCCCCGGTCGACGACACGGAGCGCCTGGAGCAGCTGCTGGAGCCGCACGAGTCCGCGGCGGCACCCGCCGAGCGCCATGATCTGCACCGCCAGCTCATCGAGGCCATGGGCACCCTCCCCGCCGATCAGCGCGCCGCGCTCGTGCTGGTGGACATGCAGGGCTACCCCGTCGCCGAAGCCGCCCGCATCCTCGACGTGCCCACCGGCACGGTGAAGAGCCGCTGCGCCCGCGGCAGAGCCAGACTCCTGCCCCTCCTCAGCCATCTGCGGCCGGACGGCAGCGGCGAAGGCAAGAAACGGGGCGAGGCACGGAACCGGACGCAGGGGACAGCCGTCCCACCCGCAGCGGGACCGCATGGAGCGGATCCGCCGGACGCAGGACCGAGTGACCCAGCTGCAATGAAGGGCGGAGGTGGGCGAGCGTGACGTCGACGACAGGCAGGGCGGAGCACCCGGACGTCGCGGAGATCTCCGACCTCGCCGAGGGACTCCTGCCGCCGGGCCGGACCGCTGACGTACGCCGTCATCTGGACGCGTGCGAGCTCTGTGCGGATGTCCACGCCTCGCTGGAGGAAATCCGGGACCTGCTCGGCACGATGCCGGGCCCGCCACGTATGCCCGACGAGATCGCCGGCCGTATCGACGCCGCTCTCGCCGCGGAAGCGCTGCTCGACGCCAGGGCGCCGGAGACAGCGGCCGAGGCCGCGCCGACGCCCGACGTCACCGCCCGTGCGGCGGACGACGACGATCGAGCGCATGTTTCACGTGAAACCGCGCGTGTTTCACGTGAAACATCTCCTCCCACAGACCGGCCGACCGGGCGGGCGCGCTCTGCCACCACCGGTCCGGGCCGCAAGGGCCGCCTGCGGGGCCGTCGCCGGATCGCCGTTCTGGGGACGGTGTTCACCGTCGCCGCGCTGGGCCTCGGTTCCGTGGTGCTGTCCTCCACGAACGGCAGCAACGACCCGACGGAAGGACGCGAGACCACGGCCGCGGACACCTTCTCCGACGGAAAACTGGAGAAGCAGGTCTCCGACCTCCTCGCGCAGAGCCAGGGCAAGGGCGGCGGTTCCCGTACCCCCTTCGGGCTGGAGTCGGAGGGCTCCGGAGCAAGCCCCAGGGTGCTCAAGGAGCCGGCTGTCCCCGCATGCGTCCGTGAGGGCATCGGCCGCAACGATGCCGCGCTCGCCACGGAGAAGGGCACGTACGAGGGCAAGGAGGCGCTGCTCGTGGTGCTCCCCGACGCCTCCGACGACACGCGCGTGACCGCCTACATCGTCGAGGCGACCTGCGTGGACAACCCGTCGTCGGCCACCAAGGCGAAGGTTCTGCTGAAGCACTCCTACACGCGTTCCTGACGCACGGAGCTTGGATGCCGTCTGCCCGGTAATCCGTACGGTGTGTGCCCCCTTCGTGCCCGCCCCAGGGCCGTCTCCGTGTGCCCGGACACAGCGGGAATGCGCGCCCCTTAGGATCCGTTGGGTGGGGTGAGAGTCGAGAACAGAAGCTCCCCCGGTCGAAACGACGCAGACCAGAGACGAGGAATCCAGCCGTGAGCGACGTCCGTAACGTGATCATCATCGGCTCGGGGCCTGCCGGCTACACGGCGGCGCTCTACACCGCCCGCGCGTCGCTGAAGCCTCTGGTGTTCGAGGGCGCCGTCACCGCCGGCGGTGCGCTGATGAACACCACCGAGGTCGAGAACTTCCCCGGCTTCCAGGACGGCATCATGGGCCCGGAGCTCATGGACAGCATGCGCGCCCAGGCCGAGCGCTTCGGAGCTGAGCTCGTCCCGGACGACGTCGTCGCCGTCGACCTGACCGGTGAGATCAAGACCGTCACGGACACCGCGGGCACGGTCCACCAGGCGAAGGCCGTCATCGTCGCCACCGGCTCGCAGCACCGCAAGCTCGGCCTGCCGAACGAGGACGCACTGTCCGGTCGCGGTGTCTCCTGGTGCGCCACCTGTGACGGCTTCTTCTTCAAGGACCAGGACATCGCCGTGATCGGCGGCGGCGACACCGCGATGGAGGAGGCCACCTTCCTCTCACGCTTCGCCAAGTCGGTGACGATCGTCCACCGCCGGGACACCCTGCGCGCCTCGAAGGCGATGCAGGAGCGTGCTTTCGCCGACCCGAAGATCTCGTTCGTCTGGGACAGCGAGGTCGCCGAGGTGCAGGGCGACCAGAAGCTGTCGGGGCTGAAGCTGCGCAACGTCAAGACCGGCGAGCTCTCGGACCTGGCGGTGACCGGCCTGTTCATCGCGATCGGCCACGACCCGCGTACCGAGCTCTTCAAGGGCCAGCTGGAGCTGGACGAGGAGGGCTACCTGAAGGTCGACGCGCCCTCGACCCGCACGAACGTCACTGGTGTCTTCGGTGCCGGTGACGTGGTCGACCACACCTACCGTCAGGCCATCACCGCGGCCGGCACCGGCTGTGCCGCCGCTCTCGACGCGGAGCGTTTCCTCGCCGCACTCGCGGACGAGGACAAGGCCGAGCCCGAGAAGACCACTGTCTGACCCCCACCCGCCCCACGCACCACACAGTTAAGGAGCCCGCCGTGGCCGGCACCCTGAAGAACGTGACCGACGACTCCTTCGAGCAGGACGTCCTCAAGAGCGACAAGCCCGTCCTGGTGGACTTCTGGGCCGCCTGGTGCGGTCCGTGCCGCCAGATCGCTCCGTCCCTCGAGGCGATCGCCTCCGAGTACGGGGACAAGATCGAGGTCGTCAAGCTGAACATCGACGAGAACCCGGGTACGGCCGCCAAGTACGGCGTCATGTCCATCCCGACCCTGAACGTCTACCAGGGTGGCGAGGTCGCGAAGACCATCGTCGGCGCCAAGCCGAAGGCCGCGATCGTTCGCGACCTCGAGGAGTTCATCGCGGAGTGACGGCCGACCGCCTCCACGGCGGCGCCTGTTTCACGTGAAACACGAATGGGCCGACCCACCAGGGTCGGCCCATTCGCATGATGTCCCTCAGAGAGGTCGCAGCGCCGGCTCCTTCTGGACGGCGCCGAGCAGCCGGTCCAGCGCCATCTCCACGTCTTCCTTCCAGGAGAGGGTGGTCCTCAGTTCCAGCCGCAGCCGGGGATACGTCGGATGCTGGCGGACGGTCTTGAATCCCACAGCCAGCAGATGATCGGCGGGCAGGACACAGGCGGGCTCCTTCCAGCGGGCGTCACCGAAGGCTTCGATCGCCTTGAACCCGCGGCGCAGCAGATCCTTCGCCACCGTCTGCACCATCACACGGCCCAGCCCCTGGCCCTGGTAGCCCGGCACGATGAACGCCGTCATCAGCTGCACAGCGTCGGGTGACACCGGGCTCGTCGGAAACGCCGTGGACCGCGGGACATACGCGGGAGGTGCATAGAGCACGAAGCCCACCGGAACCTCATCGACATAGACGACCCTCCCGCAGGAGCCCCAGTCCAGCAGGACGGCGGAGATCCACGACTCCTTCTCGAGCGTGGAGGTACCCGCCTTTACCGCTGCCTCACCGCTGACGGGGTCGAGCTCCCAGAAGACGCACGAGCGACAGCGCTGGGGGAGGTCCTGAAGGTTGTCCAGCGTGAGCGGTACGAGCCGACGCCCCATGAAGGCTGTTCCTCTCCTACGCCCGCTGCCTCGCGGGCGGCTGTCAAAGCGCTCCGTTCCCTGAGCAGGCTGCCGATGAACCCGCCGACGGCGGCCACCCCCAGCCCCGCGCTCACCAGTCCGCTGCGGCTCGTCATTCGCATGGCCCCTGCCTTGCTTCCCGAAGTACTGCCCGGACGATGCGCCATATCCGAACGCATCGTATCCATGAAGCGATTCCCTCGATACCGCCACAAAGCAAAGGGTGGACCGTGTCCGGAACACACCGGATGCAGTCCACCCTCGAAGGCTCAGCCGGATCGGCTGTGAGCTCAGGAATCGGCTCCCTCGGAGTCATCGTCCGCGAGGCTCTTCTGCAGGACCGGGCCCTCGCCGGGGGCCAGGGTGCCAAGGATGCGCTCCAGGTCCTCCATGGAGGCGAACTCGACGGTGATCTTGCCCTTCTTCTGCCCCAGGTCGACCTTGACCCGGGTCTCGAAGCGGTCCGAAAGACGCGTGGCCAGATCGGTCAGCGCCGGAGAGACCCTGCCGCCCGCTCGCGGCCCCTTGGAACGCTGGGCCTTCTGCGGCCGCGAACCCATCAGGGTCACGATCTCCTCGACGGCCCGCACCGAGAGACCCTCGGCCACGATCCGGTGGGCCAGCCGGTCCTGCTCCTCCGAGTCCTCGACGGACAGCAGAGCGCGGGCGTGGCCGGCGGACAGGACCCCGGCGGCGACCCGACGCTGAACCGCCGGCGAGAGCTTCAGCAGACGCAGGGTGTTGGAGACCTGCGGGCGGGAACGGCCGATGCGGTCCGCCAGCTGGTCGTGGGTGCAGTTGAAGTCCTTCAGCAGCTGGTCGTAGGCCGCGGCCTCTTCCAGCGGGTTCAGCTGCGCGCGGTGCAGGTTCTCCAGCAGGGCGTCCAGAAGGAGCTTCTCGTCCTCCGTGGCCCGCACGATCGCCGGGATGGCCTCCAGCCCCGCCTCACGGCAGGCCCGCCAGCGACGCTCACCCATGATGAGCTCATAGCGCCCGGGCCCCGTCTGGCGCACGACGACCGGCTGGAGTAGACCCACTTCCTTGATGGAAGTGATCAGCTCGGACAGTGCGTCCTCGTCGAAGATCTCACGGGGCTGCCGGGGGTTCGGCGTGATGGCGTCAAGGGGGATCTCGGCGAAGTGGGCACCGATCGGCGGCGGGGGGACGGCCCCCTGCGCGGGCGGCTCCTCTGTTTCACGTGAAACAGAGGGCAGCGTGGCCACCTTCGCCGCGGCCACACCACGCTCGTTCGGCAGGACCGGAACCGCGGTGGGAGACGTGGAAGCGGAGCCTCCCATCGCGGCCGGTGGAACCGTCTTCTCCGTCGGGGCAGCAGGGATCAGTGCGCCGAGGCCACGGCCCAACCCCCTCCGTCGCTCGCTCACTGGATGCCCTCCACCATGCTCGGATCGTTCTGCTGCTGTGCGCCGATGTGCGCCTGCGAGGCGTCATAACGGACGCCGACGCCCTTCAACGCGATCTCTCGGGCCGCCTCAAGATAGGAGAGGGCACCGCTCGATCCAGGATCGTAAGTCAGTACCGTCTGCCCATAGCTCGGCGCCTCCGAGATACGGACCGAGCGAGGAATGCTCGTCCGCAGGACCTCGTCGCCGAAGTGGTTGCGCACCTCGTCCGCGACCTGGGACGCGAGTCGCGTCCGGCCGTCGTACATGGTGAGCAGGATCGTCGATACATGCAGCGAGGGATTGAGGTGCCCTCGCACCAGGTCGACGTTGCGCAGCAGCTGTCCCAGCCCCTCCAGTGCGTAGTACTCGCACTGGATCGGGATCAGCACCTCCTGGCCGGCCACCAACGCGTTGACCGTCAGCAGACCGAGGGACGGCGGGCAGTCGATGAGGATGTAGTCCAGCGGCTGCTCGTAGGCCTGGATGGCCCGCTGCAGCCGGCTCTCCCGGGCCACCAGCGACACCAGCTCGATCTCCGCACCGGCGAGATCGATCGTGGCGGGGGCGCAGAAGAGACCCTCGACATCGGGGACGGGCTGGACGACATCCGACAGCGGCTTGCTCTCGACCAACACGTCGTAGATGGACGGGACTTCGGCGTGGTGGTCGATTCCCAGGGCGGTGGAGGCATTGCCCTGCGGGTCGAGGTCGATCACGAGGACACGACCGCCATGCAGAGCGAGCGAAGCGGCAAGATTGACCGTGGTCGTCGTCTTGCCCACACCGCCCTTCTGGTTGGCGACCACGATGACACGCGTCTGCTCGGGCCGAGGCAGGCCCTCACCGGCGCGGCCCAGAGCCTCCACCGCCAGTTGGGCAGCACGACCGATGGGAGTGTCGTCCATCGGAGGCGGTGTTTCACGTGAAACATCCGCCCCCATCGACTCGGTACGGGGACCGGGGACCGGATCGGTCATCGGTCCCGCGATGTTGGCGTCGGACCGCAAGGATTCACTCTCCTCGACTTCAGGCTCGCAATGAACAGAGCCTCCCATGCCTTCGGGGTCGTGAACCAGTGAGGCCTGACGTTCTGTGGAGAAATCCACCTCTGTGGACAACTCCGTACCCTCCACGGAGGACGGGGAGACGCCTTCCGTGGGGGGCAGGGTCGGAGCTTCGTCGGGAACAGGACCCTCTCCCAGTGAACCGAGAGGCTTCCGGTCGCGAGGTTCGGCCGCAGCGCGGCCGCGACTGATGATGCCGTGCAGGAGTGAGCGACGTTTCACGTGAAACACGATGCACAGCAGCCAGGGCCGCACTGCCGCGACACTCCGGCACGGACAGGTTGGGCAGCTTGTGTGGAGTACGTCAGGTCCTCAGGAGGGACCCCACGCTTCCTACCCGCGCCGCCGACGTGCCCGTCCCGTACGAGCGGCCTTGGCACGCTTCGCCGCGAAGCGCACACCCCCGGGGCTTTCGCCCACCTCGACGCGCACCACCGTCGACATCGGATCCACGACGCCCTCGCCGACGTGCACGATCGACGTGGCCACGGCACCGAGCTTGCTCAGAGCCGTGGCGGCGCTCTTCAGCTCCTCCTCGGCGGTGTCGCCCTTGAGCGCGAGCATCTCCCCGTAGGGCCGCAGCAGAGGGATGCCCCACGTGGCGAGGCGGTCGAGCGGTGCCACGGCGCGCGCGGTCACCACATGGACCGGGGGCAGCTTTCCCATGACCTCCTCGGCCCGGCCCCGCACGACCGTCACATGGTCCAGGCCCAGCAGCTCCACGACCTCGGTCAGGAAGGTGGTCCGGCGCAGCAGCGGCTCCAGCAGAGTGATCTTGAGGTCCTCACGGACCAGGGCCAGGGGAATGCCCGGCAGCCCGGCGCCTGAGCCGACGTCGCACACCGTCACGCCCTCCGGCACGACTTCCGAGAGCACCGCGCAGTTCAGCAGATGCCGCTCCCACAGGCGAGGCACCTCTCGCGGGCCGATGAGACCGCGCTGCACGCCCGCCTCCGCGAGCAGCTCCGCGTACCGGACCGCGTCCGCGAAGCGATCACCGAAGACCTCGCGGGCCTGCTCCGGCGCGGGGGGAAGCTCCGCTGCCTCCGTCACGGGGGACCGTCCTTCCGCATTCGTGCCGGCACCGGGCGCCGACACCAGAACCACAGAACTATCAGGCTGACAAAGTTCGGCCCCGTCTGCGCAACAGACGGGGCCGGTGGAACGTAGGGCCGATCAGGCGGGAAGCACGACGACGAAGCGCTGCGGCTCCTCGCCCTCAGACTCGCTGCGCAGCCCCGCTGCCTTGACCGCGTCGTGCACGACCTTGCGCTCGAAGGGCGTCATCGGCTTGAGCCTGACGGCTTCGCCACTGCTCTTGGCCTCGGCGGCGGCCTTGGCCCCCAGCTCGGACAGCTCGGTCCGCTTCTTGGCGCGGTACCCGGCGATGTCGAGCATGAGCCGGCTGCGGTCTCCGGTTTCCCGGAGCACGGCCAGGCGCGTGAGCTCCTGGAGCGCTTCCAGCACCTCGCCGTCACGACCGACCAGCTTCTGCAGGTCACGGCTGCCCGTGTCGCTGATGATCGAGACGGAGGCACGGTCGGCCTCGACGTCCATGTCGATGTCGCCGTCGAGGTCGGCGATGTCGAGCAGACCCTCCAGGTAGTCCGCCGCGATCTCGCCCTCCTGCTCGAGGCGGGTCAGGGTGTCTGCACCCTCGGCAGCGGCGGAGGTGGTGCCTTCCGTCACGGGATGGACTCCTTCTTACTTCTTGGACGGGGACTTGGGCCGCTGCGGACCCTTGCGCTGTCCGGACTGGGCCTTGCTGCGGGCACCGCTGCCGGGCTTGGCGGGGTTCTTCTGCGCCGCACCTGCGGACTTGGCGTCACCTTGCGGCTGATCGGTCTTGGTCAGCGACGTGGGCTCACCCGGCGCCTTGGCCGCGCCCGACTGGCGCTTGGCCTTGGTCTGCCGCTTGGGCTGCTGACGCTTGGGGGCGGCCCCGGTGGTGGGCGCACCGTCCTCGGCCTGAGCGGCGGCCGTGGCCTCGCTCTTGATCACCGTTCCGTCGGCCTGGGCCGCGAGACCCGCCTTGTTCAGACCGTTGATGAACTTGCGCTCGTACTCGTTGCGGTCCCGGCCCTTGGCGACGATGGCCTTGACGATGGCGCGCTCGCCGCGACCGCGGGTCCTGCCGTGCTTGGTGACGTGCTTGGAGAGGCGCTCGAGGTAGGCGGCCTGGGCCTTGGAACCCGGCGTCGGGTTGTTGTGGATCACGTACATCTGCTGGCCCATGGTCCACACGTTGGTGGTCAGCCAGTAGACGAGGACACCGACCGGGAAGTTGATGCCGAAGACGGCGAAGATGATGGGGAAGACGTACATCAGCATCTTCTGCTGCTGCATGAACGGCGTCTTCACCGTGGTGTCGACGTTCTTCGTCATCAGCTGGCGCTGTGTGTAGAACTGCGACAGCGACATCAGGACGATCATGAGCGCGGTGACGACACGGACGTCGGTCAGGGAGGCGTTGAGCGCCTGCACCTTCTCCTCGCTGTCCGTGAACTTCGCCGCGAGCGGGGCCCCGAAGATGTGGGCCTTCTGGGCGCTGGCCAGCAGCCGCTCGTTGATCACGCCGACGGTGTCGTTCGACGCGATGCTGTTGAGCACGTGGTACAGGGCGAAGAAGAACGGGGACTGCGCCAGGATGGGAAGGCACGAGGACAGCGGGTTGGTGCCCGTGTCCTTGTACAGCTTCATCATCTCTTCGGACTGACGCTGCCGGTCGTTCTTGTAGCGCTCCTGGATCTTCTTCATCTCCGGCTGGAGCGTCTGCATGGCCCGCGTCGCCTTGATCTGCTTCACGAAGAGCGGGATCAGGCAGATACGGATCACGATCACCAGGGACACGATGGACAGGCCCCAGGCCCACCCGGTGTCCGGGCCGAAGATGGCGCCGTACACGCTGTGGAACTGGACGATGACCCAGGAGACGGGTGTCGTGATGAAACTGAAGAGGCTGGCAATCGTGTCCACTAATCATGCTCCTTGGGCATGGGACGAGGTCTCTGCGGCCGGGCTCGAAGGACTCGTCGGACTTGTGGGTGAAGTCTGTCCCTCGGTGGCCGGGTCGGCGGCGGAGGGCCCGCCCTTGCGTGCACGCCAGGCGTTCCGCAGCATTTCGTGCCACCGCGGACGCTTGCGCGGCGGGACATGGTCCACACCGCCCAGCGACCACGGATTGCATCGCAGGATGCGCCAGGCCGTGAGTGCTGTGCCCTTGACGGCACCGTGCCGGTCGATGGCCGTGTAGCCGTAGTGGGAACACGACGGGTAGTACTTGCACACCGGCCCCAGCAGCGGACTGATCGTCCACTGGTAGAGCTTGATCAGAGCCAGCAGCGGGTACTTCATCTCGCGCCCCCTCCCAGGAGCCGCTGCAGAGCGGCGTCCAGGTCTCGGGCCAGTTGTGCATGGTCGGCGTCACCCGCTCCGGGCAGCGCTCGTACGACTACCAGGCTACCGGGGGGCAACTGGGCGACTCGGTCCCGCATCAGATGGCGAAGCCGGCGCTTCACCTTGTTGCGGACGACCGCTTTGCCCACGGCCTTGCTCACGACGAAACCCGCACGCGTCGGGGGAGCGCTCTCCCCAGGCGCATGCGGGTCCGTGGCATCGCTACGAAGGTGCACGACGAGGTGCCGGCGTCCGGCCCGGCGTCCTCGTCGTACCGCAGTCGCGAAGTCCTCGCGCCGCCTCAGCCGGTTCTCGGTGGGCAGCACGACGTCATGACCTGACCGGTATCAGGCGGACAGACGGGCGCGACCCTTGCTACGGCGGGACGCGAGAATCGCGCGGCCGGCACGGGTGCGCATACGCAGCCGGAAGCCGTGGGTCTTCGCGCGACGACGGTTGTTCGGCTGGAAGGTGCGCTTGCTCACTCGGGGGCTCCAGAAAGAATCGGTGTTTGCGGGGTGCCGTCCTGGCTGTCACCGTGCGCCCACGAGTAGCTCGCGTTACGCCCCAGTGCACCGCTGACCGATCACCTTGAGCGATCTGTGCCCATCGGAGGCAGGCGGCAGCAGCCATCGACAACTCGACCTGGTTACGGTACGCGGGGCTGCGCCATTCGGTCAAACCAGCGGCGACCGGGAGACACTTGTCCACAGGCTGGGGACAACAACTTGAACCGCACGGGCCGCGCTGACTACCGTGACTGGACTCCGATTCGTTCCCTTGTCACTCGACCATCCCCTTTACATCCCGACCCGTCCCCGAATCACACGTTCGAGGGACCTGTGAGAGAGCGTGCCCTGTGGCTGACGTACCTGCCGATCTTGCCGCAGTGTGGCCACGCGTACTGGAGCAGCTCCTCGGTGAGGGCCGCGGCCAGGGGGTCGAGGGGAAGGACGAGCACTGGATCCGGCGCTGCCAGCCGCTCGCGCTGGTCGCCGACACGGCGCTGCTCGCCGTGCCGAACGAGTTCGCCAAGGGCGTGCTCGAGGGGCGACTCGCCCCGGTCGTCAGCGAGAGCCTGAGCCGCGAGTGCGGCCGCCCCATCCGGATCGCGATCACCGTCGACGACTCCGCGGGCGAGCCCCCGGCCCCGCAGGCCCCCCGCCCCCAGCCGCGCTACGAGGAGCCGGAGCTCCCGACCGCCCGGCCGGAGCCGCAGGACCGCCAGGACCGTCCCGACCGCCCGGAGCGCGAGCAGTACGAAGGCGGTTACGGCGGCTACGAGCCCTACGGCCGCCGCCGCGCCGAGCAGCACCCCGGGCCGTCCGGCGACGAGCTCCCCACCGCGCGTCCCGCCTACCCCTCGGAGTACCAGCGCCCCGAGCCGGGCTCCTGGCCGCGGCCGCCGCAGGACGAGTACAGCTGGCAGCAGCAGCGGCTCGGCTTCCCCGAGCGCGACCCGTACGCCTCGCCCGCACCGGACGCCTACGGCGGTGCCCCTTCCCATCCGCAGGACTACCGCCCGCAGCCGGTGGAGCGCCCCTCCTACGACCAGCAGCGCTCCGACTACGACGGCGCACGCGGTGACTACGAACGAGCCGACTACGACCGCGGCGACCGTGGCGAGTACGACCGCGGCGGCGACTACGACCAGCGCGACGCCGCCCGCCGCGAGCTGCCCGAGCCGGGGACCGGCTCCGGGCACGTCCATCGCGGCGGTCCCGTCGGCCCGAACCTGCCGACCACCGGCGCGCCCGGCCCGCTGGCCGCGCAGCCCGCACCGGCACCCGGCCCCGGTGAACCCACCGCGCGCCTCAACCCGAAGTACCTCTTCGACACGTTCGTCATCGGCGCGTCCAACCGCTTCGCGCACGCCGCCGCGGTCGCCGTCGCCGAGGCGCCGGCGAAGGCGTACAACCCCCTTTTCATCTATGGGGAGTCGGGGCTCGGCAAAACGCATCTGCTGCACGCGATCGGGCACTACGCGCGCAGCCTCTATCCCGGCACGCGCGTGCGGTACGTCAGCTCGGAGGAGTTCACCAACGAGTTCATCAACTCCATCCGCGACGGCAAGGGCGACAGCTTCCGCAAGCGCTACCGCGAGATGGACATCCTGCTCGTCGACGACATCCAGTTCCTGGCGGACAAGGAGTCGACGCAGGAGGAGTTCTTCCACACCTTCAACACGCTCCACAACGCCAACAAGCAGATCGTGCTGTCCAGCGACCGGCCGCCCAAGCAGCTGGTGACGCTGGAGGACCGGCTGCGGAACCGTTTCGAGTGGGGCCTGATCACCGACGTCCAGCCGCCCGAGCTGGAGACCCGCATCGCGATCCTGCGCAAGAAGGCGGTGCAGGAGCAGCTCAACGCCCCGCCGGAGGTGCTGGAGTTCATCGCCTCCCGCATCTCGAGGAACATCCGGGAGCTGGAGGGCGCGCTGATCCGGGTAACGGCGTTCGCGTCGCTCAACCGGCAGCCGGTGGACCTGGGCCTGACGGAGATCGTCCTCAAGGATCTGATCCCGGGGGGCGACGACGCGACCCCCGAGATCACCTCCACGGCCATCATGGGCGCGACCGCCGACTACTTCGGGCTCACCGTCGAGGACCTGTGCGGCAGTTCGCGGGGACGGCAGCTCGTCACGGCCCGCCAGATCGCCATGTACCTGTGCCGCGAGCTGACGGATCTGTCGCTGCCGAAGATCGGTGCGCTGTTCGGCGGCCGCGACCACACGACGGTGATGCACGCCGACCGGAAGATCCGCAATCTGATGGCCGAGCGGCGTTCCATCTACAACCAGGTCACCGAGCTCACCAACCGCATCAAGGCCGGCTGACGGCGGCGGACAGGCCCCCGCAGGGCGCTCCCGGATCGGATCCGGGGGCGCCCTTCTTCGTCCTGGTCTTCATCCAGGTCCGGCCCCGCCGTCCGCTCCGGTCCGGCCCCGCCGTCCGCTCCGGTCGGCGTCCCGCCCTTCGTCCCGGCGTCGGCTGCCGCTCTCCGCGCCCTCGCCCGCCGGTCTCCCGCTGTTCGATTAACTGCCTGGTTACGGCCTCTCTCCACAGATTCGGTGACTTTTTCCCGTCCACATCCTGGGGACCGCGAAGTTGTCCCGATCTTGTCCACAGGCCCCCCTGTTGAGGAACCATCAGCCCAGATCAGCCGGTTGTGGATTCGTGGACGGACGATCTCCACAGGCTGTGGACGACGAGGTGATCCACAGGCTGTGCACGGAGTTGTCCACGGGCAACCCACAGGCTGAGGCCGGTTGTCCCCAAAGTTCACCGGGTTCTCCACATGGCTGTCCACTGTTCGGCAACCCGGCGCGCCTCCTCACCGTGTCGAGTGAAAGGCGTCACATCAGGCTGCCGAAGGGGGCTGTGGGAAAGACGGCGAAAGCTGGGGACGACTCTGGGGAGAACTCGCCCCTGCCTGTGCACGGGATGTGCAGAACTTTCTGTTCTCCACAGAGGCACCGAGTTGTCCACGGCCTCCACCCACAGGCCCCGTGGACAAAATCAGGCAGCTGACCTGGGAAAACGAGGTTATCCACGGTATCCACAGGCCCTACTACTACTCCCGACCATAGAGAGCGAGGAATTCGTTTCGAAGCGGGACCTGTGCACAACTCGCTCTCTCGACCCCGGCTGCCACTCGTCACGACTTGACCCCGAGGGGCACCTACTGTCAGTGCGGTGCGTCAGACTGGTCCCCGGTGTCCTTCCCCTCACCGGGGCCCACGACACCGAGTCAGACGACGAAGCCGAAGCAGGGCGAGAAGCGCCGGCAACAGCAGGAGGCGGCAACAGTGAAGATCCGGGTGGAACGCGACGTACTCGCGGAGGCAGTGGCCTGGGCGGCACGCAGCCTCCCGGCCCGTCCGCCGGCGCCTGTCCTCGCCGGCCTTCTGCTGAAGGCGGAGGACGGCCAGCTGAGCCTGTCCAGCTTCGACTACGAGGTCTCCGCGCGGGTGTCCGTCGAGGCGGAGGTCGAGGAGGAGGGCACGGTCCTGGTCTCCGGCCGTCTGCTCGCCGACATCTCGCGGGCCCTCCCCAACCGGCCGGTGGAGATTTCCACAGACGGTGTACGAGCGACCGTGGTCTGCGGCTCCTCCCGGTTCACACTCCACACCCTGCCTGTGGAGGAGTACCCGGCCCTGCCGCAGATGCCGAACGCGACGGGCACGGTCCCCGGCGAGGTCTTCTCCTCCGCGGTGCAGCAGGTCGCCATCGCGGCCGGCCGGGACGACACGCTGCCCGTCCTCACCGGTGTGCGCATCGAGATCGAGGGCGACACCGTGACCCTCGCCTCCACCGACCGCTACCGCTTCGCGGTCCGCGAGTTCCTGTGGAAGCCGGAGAACCCGGACGCGTCCGCCGTCGCCCTGGTGCCCGCCAAGACGCTCCTGGACACCGCCAAGGCGCTGACCAGCGGTGACCAGGTGATCCTGGCGCTGTCCGGCTCGGGTGCGGGCGAGGGCCTGATCGGTTTCGAGGGCGCCGGCCGCCGGACCACGACCCGCCTGCTGGAGGGCGACCTCCCGAAGTACCGCACGCTGTTCCCGACGGAGTTCAACAGCGTCGCCGTGATCGAGACCGCCCCCTTCGTGGAGGCCGTCAAGCGTGTGGCGCTGGTCGCCGAGCGCAACACCCCGGTGCGGCTGAGCTTCGAGCAGGGCGTGCTCATCCTGGAGGCCGGTTCCAGCGACGACGCACAGGCTGTGGAAAGGGTCGACGCCCAGCTGGAGGGCGACGACATCTCGATCGCCTTCAACCCGACGTTCCTGCTGGACGGCCTGAGCGCCATCGACTCGCCGGTGGCCCAGCTGTCGTTCACCACGTCCACCAAGCCCGCGCTGCTCAGCGGCCGGCCGGCGGTGGACGCGGAGGCGGACGAGGCCTACAAGTACCTGATCATGCCGGTGCGGCTGAGCGGCTGAGGTCGGCCCCCGGGGCGCGCCGGCGTCCGGTTGTCCACAGGTGTGGAGGAAAACCCCCAGGTGAGGGCGTGTGCGTATGAGCGCGTATGCCCACAGATGTGCGTGAGAGTCCGGGTTTAGGCTCGGGGCGGTACGTCAGTGCCGCGGCACACCCGTGCCGCCACGTCACGTCGCAACCTAAGGAACACAACTGATGGAGCTCGGTCTCGTCGGCCTCGGCAAGATGGGCGGCAACATGCGCGAGCGGATCCGCCGCGCGGGCCACACCGTCCACGGATACGACCGCAACCCGGACCTCGCCGATGTCCACAGCCTCCAGGAGCTTGTGGGCAAGCTCGAGGCCCCGCGGGTGGTGTGGGTGATGGTCCCGGCCGGCGAGCCCACCCAGTCCACCATCGACGAACTCGCCGAGCTGCTGGAGCCCGGCGACGTCGTCGTGGACGGCGGCAACTCGCGCTGGACGGACGACGAGAAGCACGCCGAGGAGCTGGCTGCCAAGGGCATAGGCTTCGTCGACTGCGGTGTCTCCGGCGGCGTCTGGGGCCTGGAGAACGGCTACGCGCTGATGTACGGCGGCGACAAGGAGCACGTCGCCAAGGTGCAGCCGATCTTCGACGCGCTCAAGCCGGAGGGCGACTTCGGCTCGGTGCACGCCGGCAAGGTCGGCGCGGGCCACTTCGCGAAGATGGTCCACAACGGCATCGAGTACGCGATGATGCAGGCCTACGCCGAGGGCTGGGAGCTGCTCGAGAAGGTCGACTCCGTGACCGACGTCCGGGAGGTCTTCCGCTCCTGGCAGGAGGGCACGGTCATCCGCTCCTGGCTGCTGGACCTCGCGGTGAACGCCCTCGACGAGGACGAGCACCTGGACGGGCTCCGGGGTTATGCACAGGACTCCGGTGAGGGACGCTGGACTGTGGAGGCCGCCATCGACAACGCGGTCCCGCTGCCGGCGATCACCGCCTCGCTGTTCGCGCGGTTCGCCTCGCGTCAGGAGGACTCGCCGCAGATGAAGATGATCGCGGCGCTGCGCAACCAGTTCGGCGGCCACGCGGTCGAGAAGAAGTAAGCAAGCACGACAAGCACCGGGGAGGTCGGCGAACGACCATGCACGTCACGCATCTGTCGCTGGCCGACTTCCGCTCGTATCCCCGGGTCGAGGTCCCGCTCGACCCGGGGGTCACGGCGTTCGTCGGGCCGAACGGACAGGGCAAGACGAACCTGGTCGAGGCGGTCGGCTATCTCGCCACGCTCGGCAGTCACCGGGTCTCCTCGGACGCCCCGCTGGTCCGCATGGGCGCCGACCGCGCGATCATCCGGGCGCAGGTGCGCCAGGGCGAGCGGCAGCAGCTGGTGGAGCTGGAGCTGAACCCGGGCCGGGCCAACCGCGCCCGTATCAACAGGTCCTCGCAGGTCAGGCCCCGTGACATCCTCGGCATCGTGCGCACGGTCCTGTTCGCGCCCGAGGACCTGGCCCTGGTCAAGGGGGACCCCGGTGAGCGGCGCCGCTTCCTGGACGAGCTGATCACCGCCCGCTCTCCGCGCATGGCCGGTGTCCGCTCCGACTACGAGCGGGTGCTCAAGCAGCGCAACACCCTGCTGAAGTCGGCCGCGCTGGCCCGTCGGCACGGCGGTCGCACCATGGACCTGTCCACCCTCGACGTCTGGGACCAGCATCTCGCGCGTGCGGGCGCCGAACTGCTCGCCCAGCGCCTGGATCTGATCGCCGCGGTGCAGCCGCTGGCCGACAAGGCGTACGAGCAGCTGGCGCCCGGCGGCGGACCGGTCGCCCTGGAGTACAAGGCGTCCGCGCCCGGCGAGGCGCACACGCGCGAGGACCTGTTCGAGCAGCTGCTGGCCGCCCTCGCCGAGTCCCGCAAGCAGGAGATCGAGCGGGGCGTGACCCTCGTCGGCCCCCACCGGGACGATCTGCTGCTCAAACTCGGTCAGCTGCCCGCCAAGGGCTACGCCTCCCACGGCGAGTCCTGGTCGTACGCCCTGGCGCTGCGCCTGGCCTCCTACGATCTGCTGCGCGCCGAGGGCAACGAGCCGGTGCTGGTGCTCGACGACGTCTTCGCCGAGCTGGACACCCGCCGCCGCGAACGCCTCGCCGAGCTGGTGGCGCCCGGCGAGCAGGTCCTGGTGACCGCGGCCGTCGACGACGACGTACCCCATGTGCTGGCGGGGGCGCGGTTCGCCGTGGCGGAGGGGACGGTGGAACGCGTATGAGCGAGCCCGAGACGCCCCCGAGCGGTCCCGGCAAGGCACCCGAGCCCTCCGGGGTCGACCTAGCCCGCGTGGCGCTGCGCGCGGCCAGGGAGGCGGCACGCGCGCGTGGGGACGTGGCGCAGCAGAAGAAGCAGGCGCGGCGCGGCGGCGGCCTGCGCTCCGGGGCGCGCGCCGACCGGCGTGACCCGATGCCGCTGGGCCCGGCGATCAACCGGCTGATCGCGGAGCGCGGCTGGGAGGCACCGGCCGCGGTGGGCGGCGTGATGGGCCGCTGGCCGGAGATCGTCGGCGAGGACGTGGCCAAGCACTGCGAGCCCGAGCGGTACGACGAGGACGAGCGGGTGCTGGTCGTCCGCTGCGACTCCACGGCATGGGCGACGAATCTGCGGCTGCTCGCGCCCACCCTGGTCGCCCGGCTCAACGAGGACCTCGGGCACGGCACGGTACGGCTGATCAAGGTCAACGGCCCGGGCGGTCCCGCCCGCCGCTACGGCCCCCTGCGAGCGCCCGGAAGCACCGGCCCCGGCGACACGTACGGGTGACCCGGGCCCGTTTTCCGGCTCTTCGGCAACAAGTGACTGACATCACAACACTGGTTCTCAGCTGCCTGTTCGAGGGGCCCGCGGGCGGCTCGGCGTACCCCCGGAGAGGGTGACGAATCGCCACCTGACTCCTAAGTAGCCAAGGGTTGACGGCCGGAAGCGCTGAGTGCCCTCGTGAGCCTCTTGGAGCCCCCATCCGCATATCGGGAGTCGGGCAGGGCCGATTCAGGGCGGCACATGAGGACTCAGGGACCGCCAAACCCCCATCGATGTCAGCGCTACCGGTAGACTGGAAGACAATCCCGCCCCGATCGAGGGGACCGTCCGGGAAAAGCTGAGCAACGCTGATCAAGGCTTACCAACGCAACATGCCGCAGCCGCTCCGGCGACCGCCGACGAGCCCGGCTCGTGCTGTGCCAGAAAGGGCGCTTCGTGGCCGATTCCGGCAACCCCAACGAGAACATCCCGTCCACCGACGAAGGCGCGATCCCGGCCGACACGGCCGGCGGCGAGGCAGCGGCCTCGTACGACGCGAGCGCCATCACCGTCCTCGAGGGTCTGGACGCGGTCCGCAAGCGACCCGGTATGTACATCGGCTCGACCGGTGAGCGCGGCCTGCACCACCTCGTGTACGAGGTCGTCGACAACTCCGTCGACGAGGCGCTGGCCGGGTACGCGGACACCATCGACGTGACGATCCTCGCCGACGGCGGCGTGCGCGTCGTCGACAACGGCCGTGGCATCCCCGTGGGCATCGTCCCCTCCGAGGGCAAGCCGGCCGTCGAGGTCGTGCTCACCGTGCTGCACGCCGGCGGCAAGTTCGGCGGCGGCGGATACGCCGTCTCCGGTGGTCTGCACGGCGTCGGTGTCTCCGTCGTGAACGCCCTGTCGACCAAGGTGTCCGTCGAGGTCAAGACGGACGGTCACCGCTGGACGCAGGAATACAAGATGGGCGTCCCCACGGCGCCGCTCGCCAAACACGAGGCCACCGAGGAGACCGGTACCTCGGTGACCTTCTGGGCCGACCCCGACATCTTCGAGTCGACCGAATACTCGTTCGAGACGCTCTCCCGGCGCTTCCAGGAGATGGCCTTCCTCAACAAGGGCCTGCGCATCAACCTCACCGACGAGCGCGAGTCGGCGAAGGCCACGGCCGGCGCGGACGAGGCGGGCGCGGACGAGAAGGACGAGGCGAAGACCGTCACGTACCACTACGAGGGCGGCATCGTCGACTTCGTGAAGTACCTCAACTCCCGCAAGGGAGACGCGGTGCACCCCACCGTGGTGTCGCTGGAGGCCGAGGACAAGGACAAGAGCCTGTCCCTCGAGGTCGCCATGCAGTGGAACAGCGGCTACAGCGAGGGCGTGTACTCCTTCGCCAACATCATCCACACCCATGAGGGCGGTACGCACGAAGAGGGCTTCCGCGCCGCGCTGACCTCGCTGATCAACAAGTACGCGCGTGACAAGAAGCTGCTGCGCGAGAAGGACGACAACCTCACGGGTGACGACATCCGCGAGGGCCTGACGGCGATCATCTCGGTCAAGCTTAGCGAGCCTCAGTTCGAGGGCCAGACCAAGACCAAGCTGGGCAACACGGAGGCCAAGACCTTCGTCCAGAAGGCGGTCTACGAGCACCTCAACGACTGGCTGGACCGCAATCCGAACGAGGCCGCGGACATCGTCCGCAAGGGCATCCAGGCGGCCACCGCGCGGGTGGCGGCCCGCAAGGCCCGTGACCTCACCCGCCGCAAGGGCCTGCTGGAGACCGCGTCCCTGCCGGGCAAGCTCTCCGACTGCCAGTCGAACGACCCCACCAAGTGCGAGATCTTCATCGTCGAGGGTGACTCCGCCGGCGGCTCGGCCAAGTCCGGCCGCAACCCGGAGTACCAGGCGATCCTCCCGATCCGCGGCAAGATCCTCAACGTCGAGAAGGCGCGCATCGACCGGATCCTGCAGAACCAGGAGATCCAGGCGATGATCTCCGCGTTCGGCACCGGCGTGCACGAGGACTTCGACATCGAGAAGCTCCGCTACCACAAGATCATCCTGATGGCGGACGCCGATGTGGACGGCCAGCACATCAACACCCTGCTGCTGACCTTCCTGTTCCGCTTCATGCGGCCGCTGGTCGAGGCCGGGCACGTGTACCTGTCCCGCCCGCCGCTCTACAAGATCAAGTGGGGCAAGGACGACTTCGAGTACGCGTACTCCGACCGCGAGCGCGACGCGCTGATCGAGATGGGCCGCCAGGCGGGCAAGCGCATCCGCGAGGACTCGGTGCAGCGCTTCAAGGGTCTCGGCGAGATGAACGCCGAGGAACTGCGCATCACGACGATGGACCAGGAGCACCGCGTCCTCGGCCAGGTCACCCTCGACGACGCCGCCCAGGCCGACGACCTGTTCTCGGTGCTGATGGGCGAGGACGTCGAGGCCCGCCGCGCGTTCATCCAGCGCAACGCCAAGGACGTCCGTTTCCTCGACATCTGAGTCGGTCTCAGCTGACCGCACCTGGAAGGACCTTCACCAGCAATGACCGACGAGAACACCCCTGTGACGACGCCCGAGGGTGAAGCCCTGGCCATGCGTGTCGAGCCCGTCGGGCTCGAGACGGAGATGCAGCGCTCGTACCTCGACTACGCGATGTCCGTCATCGTCTCCCGAGCGCTGCCGGACGTCCGGGACGGCCTCAAGCCCGTCCACCGCCGCGTGCTGTACGCGATGTACGACGGCGGCTACCGCCCCGAGCGCGGCTTCTACAAGTGCGCCCGCGTCGTCGGCGACGTCATGGGCAACTACCACCCGCACGGCGACTCCTCGATCTACGACGCGCTGGTCCGCCTCGCGCAGCCGTGGTCGATGCGGATGCCGCTGGTGGACTCCAACGGCAACTTCGGCTCCCCGGGCAACGACCCGGCGGCGGCGATGCGCTACACCGAGTGCAAGATGGCGCCGCTGTCGATGGAGATGGTCCGTGACATCGACGAGGAGACCGTCGACTTCACGGACAACTACGACGGCCGCTCCCAGGAGCCGACCGTCCTGCCCGCCCGCTTCCCGAACCTGCTGATCAACGGCTCGGCCGGTATCGCGGTCGGCATGGCGACCAACATCCCGCCGCACAACCTGCGCGAGGTGGCGGCCGGCGCCCAGTGGTACCTGGAGAACCCGGAGGCCTCCCACGAGGAGCTCCTCGACGCGCTGATCGAGCGCATCAAGGGCCCCGACTTCCCGACCGGCGCGCTCGTCGTGGGCCGCAAGGGCATCGAGGAGGCGTACCGCACCGGCCGCGGCTCGATCACCATGCGCGCGGTGGTCGAGGTCGAGGAGATCCAGAACCGCCAGTGCCTGGTCGTCACGGAGCTGCCCTACCAGGTCAACCCGGACAACCTCGCGCAGAAGATCGCCGACCTGGTGAAGGACGGCAAGATCGGCGGCATCGCGGACGTCCGCGACGAGACCTCCTCGCGCACCGGTCAGCGACTGGTCATCGTGCTGAAGCGTGACGCGGTCGCCAAGGTCGTGCTGAACAACCTGTACAAGCACACCGACCTGCAGACCAACTTCGGCGCCAACATGCTGGCGCTGGTCGACGGGGTGCCGCGCACCCTGTCCCTCGACGCGTTCATCCGCCACTGGGTGAACCACCAGATCGAGGTCATCGTCCGCCGGACCCGCTTCCGGCTGCGCAAGGCCGAGGAGCGCGCCCACATCCTGCGCGGTCTGCTCAAGGCCCTGGACGCCATCGACGACGTCATCGCGCTGATCCGGCGCAGCGACACCGTCGAGATCGCCCGCGGCGGCCTGATGGACCTCCTGGACATCGACGAGATCCAGGCCAACGCGATCCTGGAGATGCAGCTCCGCCGCCTGGCCGCACTGGAGCGCCAGAAGATCGTCCAGGAGCACGACGAACTCCAGGCGAGGATCCGCGAGTACAACGAGATCCTGTCGTCCCCGGTCCGTCAGCGCGGCATCGTCAGCCAGGAGCTGGCCGCGATCGTCGAGAAGTACGGCGACGACCGCAAGACGAAGCTGATCCCCTACGAGGGCGACATGTCCATCGAGGACCTGATCGCCGAGGAGGACATCGTCGTCACGGTCACGCGCGGCGGCTACATCAAGCGCACCAAGACCGACGACTACCGGGCACAGAAGCGCGGAGGCAAGGGCGTACGCGGGGCGAAGCTGAAGGAAGACGACATCGTCGACCACTTCTTCGTCTCGACGACCCACCGCTGGCTGCTGTTCTTCACCAACAAGGGCCGCGTCTACCGCGTCAAGGGCTACGAACTGCCCGACGCCGGCCGGGACGCACGCGGGCAGCACGTCGCGAACCTGCTGGCCTTCCAGCCCGACGAGACGATCGCCGAGATCTTCGCGATCCGCGACTACGACGCAGCGCCCTACCTGGTCCTGGCCACCAAGGGCGGTCTGGTCAAGAAGACCTCGCTGAAGGACTACGACTCCCCGCGCTCGGGTGGCGTGATCGCGATCAACCTGCGCGAGCGCGAGGACGGAACCGACGACGAACTGATCGGTGCCGAACTCGTATCGGCCGACGACGATCTGCTGCTGATCAGCAAGAAGGCGCAGTCGATCAGGTTCACCGCGTCGGACGACACGCTGCGGCCCATGGGCCGTGCGACCTCGGGCGTCAAGGGCATGAGTTTCCGTGAGGGAGACGAGCTGCTCTCGATGAATGTTGTTCGACCCGGTACGTTCGTGTTCACTGCCACAGACGGCGGGTACGCGAAGCGGACCGCTGTCGACGAGTACCGCGTCCAGGGCCGCGGCGGCCTCGGCATCAAGGCCGCCAAGATCGTCGAGGACCGTGGATCGCTCGTCGGCGCGCTGGTGGTCGAGGAGACCGACGAGATCCTCGCCATCACGCTGTCGGGCGGTGTGATTCGCACGCGAGTCAACGAGATCAGGGAAACCGGCCGTGACACCATGGGCGTTCAACTGATCAATCTGGGCAAGCGCGATGCCGTGGTCGGCATCGCCCGGAACGCCGAGGCGGGACGCGAGGCGGAGGAAGTCGACGCCGACGTGGTCGTCGACGAGAACGCCGAGGGTGCCGAGACCACCGGCACGGACGAGGGCGAGGCGCCCTCGGCCGAGTAGCACGAGGAGTGAGTCAGCGTGAGCGGAGCCACGGGCGCCGGACCGACCGGTACCAGTAGGGGAACGGACGGCGGTGGCCGTGGCTCCGCCGCGCCCGCGGCCGATCCGCAGACGACCAATCTGAAGCCGGTGAAGGCGTCGGCCAAGGACTCGTTCTCGTCCCAGCCACATGGATCCCAGGGGGGAACGGTGACGGACACCCGAGGCCCGCAGCAGGCCGCGCCGGAACAGGGCGCCGCCGCTCAGACGGCCTCACCGCTGCCCGGGGAGCGGCAGCCGCAGCAGCAGGCGGCGCCGTACCACCCGCCGCAGGCCTACCAGGCGCAGCCCGGCGCGGCAGCAGCCGCCGCGGGCACGGCAGGAGGCCCGGCCGGCGCGGTACGGCGGCCGCGCACGGGGGCGCGCACCACCCCGCGCGTACGCAAGGCCCGCCTGCGGGTGGCGAAGGCCGACCCGTGGTCGGTCATGAAGGTCAGCTTCCTGCTGTCCATCGCGCTCGGCATCTGCACGATCGTCGCGTCCGCGGTGCTGTGGATGGTCATGGACGCGATGGGCGTCTTCTCGTCGGTCGGCGGCACGATCTCCGAGGCGACCGGCTCCAACGAGTCGAACGGCTTCGACCTGCAGTCCTTCCTGTCGCTGCCGAACGTGCTGCTGTTCACGACGATCATCGCGGTCATCGACGTCGTCCTGGCGACGGCTCTGGCGACGCTCGGCGCGTTCATCTACAACCTCTCCGCGGGCTTCGTGGGCGGCGTCGAGCTGACGCTGGCCGAGGACGAGTAGAGCGGCGGGATTCGCTGCGGGATTCGTCGGCCGCGGCTCCTGGCGGCCCCCTCCGGCGGTCCCCGGACAACCGATTTTGGGACTGCCCCGGTCGTGCGCTAATCTTCAGGAGTCAGCGCGCGGGACATACACCGCAGAGCGCGGCGGGGCTATAGCTCAGTTGGTTAGAGCGCATCCCTGATAAGGATGAGGCCACAGGTTCAAATCCTGTTAGCCCCACAGCGAGAAGACCCCCAGTCGATACCGGCTGGGGGTCTTTGACATCCACGGCAGACATCAGCGCTACGTCGGCTTCCTCAGGGCCCGGCATAGCGCGGGTCGGGACGAGGCCAGACCGCGAGGCGGACGCCCGAGCGGTCTTATCAGGTTGTCGCGCGGCTGAAGCGGACGCGCGACGAAGGCCCGGCTGCTCTGTTCGAGCTGCCGGGCCTGTGCGTGCCGTGAGGCTGTACGCAAGTTCGCCGGGACTTCTTGAGGCCGGTACGGCACGCAGGCGGGGGTGTGGCCTGGGGATCAGCGCTGGAGCGGCGTGTTGCCTGTGCGGGGTTCCGACGGGGATGTCGTGTCGAGGAGGCAGGTCAGTGGATCCGCGGCTGTGTCGGCGAGGGGGAGGTGGCGGCAGCTGGGGGACTTGCCGTGGGCCTCGGCGTGGATGCGTTGCTTCATCGTGGGGGGCAGGGCGCTGGGCCGGGACCAGGGCCTGAGGGCCACCGTCGGCGCGGTCTTGTCCGCGGCGCTCTCGCGGTTGCGCGTCGTCTCGGCCTGCGGTACGGCCGCGGAGGCCGTCGTGGTGACGAGTCCGAGCGCCGTGCACAGCGCGAGGAAGGCGGTGACGACGACGGTCCAGAGCTTCATGACCTTGTTCCTGGCCATGGTCCCCTCACTTTCGGGTCGGGCGATTTGCGTACTTTCCTCATGATGTGTATGAGGGCCGCGAAGTGGTGGACCGACGCCCGTGGCGCGTGGATGTTCAGATGAACACCACCCGGATGGCCGCAAGAGCGCTGAAAAAGGGAGAAGAGTGGAGGAAAGCGGCCAAAACAACGCTCTGTGAGGGTGTGATCACCGTCCGATCGGACTGGAGCGCTCCGCTTCTACTGCGCCGTGCCGGACGGGAGTTGACGGCCGACGCAGGTCACCGATCGGTATCGGTCGGTGTGTATAGTCGGGCGCCAGAGGTCCCCTACGTCAAGGAAAGACGAGGTCGCGCGGTGAAGAAGCTTCTCCTGGTCGCACTGGCCGCCATCGGCGGGCTCCTCGTGTACCGCCAGATCCAGGCGGATCGCGCCGAGCAGGATCTGTGGACGGAGGCGACTGACTCCGTGCCCACGGGTTCGTGAGTACCGACAGCCACAGCTGAGACAGCTGAGACAGACCCCGGCCGCTTGCGCGGTCGGGGTTTTGTGTGTGGTGGGCCTTGCCGACGGCCCTTGCGGGCGGGGCAGGATGGGCCGCGGCGCGACGTGCGGGCGAAGTCGACGGGCGCGTGAGGACACGCGGGCAATGACGAGGGGTGGCGCGTGAAGGGACGGCGGTGTACGGCGTGGGGGCGCGCTCGGCCGGGGTGGAGCCGTCCGCCGGCGGGGCGCGGCCTTACGTGGGCGGGGCGCGGCCGTACCTCGGCGGGGCGCGGCCTTACGTCGGCTCCCGCGCGGGTGGGTGCGGCGACGCTCGCGGTCCTGGTCGCGTGGGGCACGATGGCCGGGCTGGTGCTGCCGGGTCCGCATGCCCACGCCGTCACAGCGGCCGTACCGTCCGGCTCGTCCGGCCCATCCGGCACCGGGGGTGGTGCGAGGGCGCTCTCCGGGGTGTCCGAGACGCCCGGCCCCTATGCCTTCGCCGAGGAGTCCCAGCGTGTCGAGGGTGCCCTGAGCACCGCCGACGCCGTGCTCCTCGAGGCGGGCCGGAGCTACCGGAGCACCCTTCCGCCGAGCGGCAAGGCCCATTACCGCCTGGAACTGGACGCCACCTCGACCACGTACGTCTCCGCCACCGCCGTTCCTCCCGCGGGCGTCACCGCCTCCGCCGTCGACGGCGTCAAGGTGACCCTGGAGGACGGCGACGGCCGTTCCTGCGATGCGAACACGGCGACGTTCGGCGCCGGCCGCAGCACGCACCCTGTCGCCGCCTGGACCGTACGGGAGATCTCCCCCCGGAGGTCCGTGTGCAAGGACGCCGGGACGTACTACGTGACCGTCGAGCGCGCCGGTGCGGACGCAGGGGGAGCCTCCCCCGAGCCCTGGGGGCTGGAGCTCGTCGCGGTCTCGGAGCCGCCACTGGACGACAGCGCGGCGACGAGCGCGCCCGAGGCGTGGAACTCCGCGACCCCCGAGCCCGTCGAGGGGAAGGCCGTACGGCGCCCGGGCGGAGCGGGATTCACGCGGGCCACTCTGGTGGGGGAGGGAGTCTGGCGGGACGACATCCGGCCCGGCCGGACCCTCTTCTACCGGGTGCCCGTCGACTGGGGGCAGCAGCTCCACGTCACCGCCGAGCTGGGCGGCACCGAGCCCGACACCACCGGTTATGTCGCCGCGGCCCTGGACCTGGACCTCTACAACCCCGTGCGCGGATATGTCACCGACCTCGGCGTCGGCTACGACGGCAGCCAGGAGTCGGACGGCCTCGCTCCCCTGCCGCCCGTCACCTACGGCAATCGCCAAGCCGCCGGCAGCCGGGCGGACGGGATGCGGTTCGCCGGCTCGTACTACCTCGTCGCCCACCTCACGGCGGAGGTGGCGGACGAGTTCGGCGACGAGCCGGTCCCGCTGACCCTGCGGGTCCGGCTGAGCGGTGAGCGACAGGACGGGCCGGGCTACCAGGGGCGATCCGTGCCGCCGGGCATCTTCACGGTGACGGACCAGGACCGGGATGCGGCGAGCGAGGGGACGGAGACGGGCGACGACTCCGCCATGAAGGCGCTCGCCGTGGGCGGCATCGGTACCGGGAGCGCGCTGCTGATCGGGCTCGGCGTGTGGACGGTGGTGGCCCGGCGGCAGGGTGCTGCGTAGCGCGGTCGGCGGCCTCGTCCCGGAGGTGCTCAGATCTGGGTGAGCGCCCAGAACCCCACGGCGTAGCAGGCCAGGGCCAGGAGCAGGAGGGGGACCGCCACCTTCGCCTGCGGGCCCCTGCGGCTACGGCGGTGGGTGGTCGCTCGCCGACGCGAGATCGACTCGCCGGGAGGCGGAACCTGCGGGGCCTCGGCGGTGTATTCAGCAGTAGAGGTCTCGGCGGGCTGGAGCCGGGCCGAGACGGGATACGCCGGCGGATGCGGCAGGGGGGAGCGCAGGGGGTGAGTCGGATCGTGGGGGGAGACGTAGGCGGAATGGGCCGCCGCCGGGTGAGGGGCTGCGTCGGGCTCGGGGGGCGTTGCTGGTGGCTGTGGCTGTGCCTCCGGCTGAACGTGTGGCTGTGGTGTGCCGGGCTGGGCTGGAGCCGACGCGGCGGACGGAACGCCGGAGGAGGGACCGCCGGCCTGCGGCGGCGGCAGGTGGAAGCTGCCGGTGTCCGACATGCTCCGCGCCCCGCCCGGCGGGTGTGCCGGCGCGGAGGCCGGCGCAGAGATGGGCAATCGCTCGGGTACGGCCGGCCGAGCCGGGCCGGGGGGCGTCGTGGGGGAGGCGGTGCCCCTGCGTGGGTCGATGGACCCCGTCCCGGTGGCGCGGTCGACGGCGGCCGACGGCACGGGTCCGCTTCCCGCCGAAGCCGGCTCCTGCGGCATGGCCGGCTGCCCGGAGACCGTGCCGGTCGTGTGCCCGGCAGAGGTGGCGGCATCGCCGTGCCCTGCCTCGTCCCCGGAGACCCCGTTGCCGGGGCTCGGCCGGACACCGGACGCCTTCTTCACCGGACCGTCCGCCGCGAACCCCGGCGGCAGGGGGCCGAGTTGGTCGAAGATCTCGATGAGTTCGTCGTCGGGGCTCGGCTCCGGGAGGAGCTCCGCGGCCGCGGCGAGTGCCTTGCGCGCCCCCGTGGCCGTGCGGAACCGCGCCGGCGGATCCGGTTGCAGCAAGGTCGACACGACCTGCCACAGCGGCTCCGGGATGCCCTGGGGCGCGCCGGGCGTCCCGTGCTCGGCGAAATGCTGGATGAGCGCCTTGGCGTCCGGCTTGGCGCCCTCGAGCAGATACAGCGCGACCAGTCCCACGGCGAACAGATCGGCGGGGAAGTCCGGCTCCGAGCCCATCATCTGCTCCGGCGCGATGTAGCCGGGCGTGCCCACCACCAGGTTGGTCTCGGTCAGCCGGGGCTCGCCCAGCCGCATGGCGATGCCGAAGTCGGACAGCCGCAGCCGCGGCCGGCCCGTGCCGGTGGCCTCCAGGAGCACATTGGCGGGCTTGACGTCACGGTGCACCACGCCCTCCGCGTGCACCGCGGCGAGACCGGCCAGCAGCTGGTCGAGCAGGGTGCAGACGAACGTGGGCGGCAGGGGGCCGTAGTCCCCGACCAGGTGGACCAGCGAACCGCCGGCGACGAGGTCCATGGTGAACAGGACCTTGTCGTCGTCGGCGGCCCAGCTGGTGGGAGCGAGAACATGGGGATGGTCGATACGCAGGGCCTGCTCGCGTACGAACCGGAGCAGGGAGTGGGCGTCGCTCTGGAGGAGGACCTTGGCGGCCACATAGCGCCGACGGCGGTGGTCCCAGGCGCGCCAGACGGCACCGACGCCGCCGCGTCCGATCGGGTCGACCAGCTCGTACCGGCCGGCGAAGACCTCACCCATGGCTGTGCGTCGCTCCTCCCCCTGCGGTGTCCCCCGTGACTCCCCCTGTGACTCCCCCGTATCCCCCTCTGCTGCCCCCCGCAGAGATCAGTTCTGGTGGGACTGGTAGTGCGCCACCGCGTCGGAGGTGCGGCCGGCACCGTAGACCCGGAGGAACTCTGCCAGTTCGGGGTGGGTGGGGGCGAGGGTGTCGGCGGCCTCGATGATGTCGCCGGCGGCCGCCACCGAGCGCAGCAGAGACTGGATCTCGCGGACCACCCGCTTGACCGTCGGCGCTCCCGAACTGTTCGTCGTCTGCGTGGTGTTGCTGAGCACCGAGCCCCCCTGCGACTTCTTGATCTCCTCCATCCGCTCGGTCGCCTCGGCCGCGCTGACGCTGCCGTCCACGACCTGCCGGGCCAGATCCTGCAGCAGCTGCACCCGCTGGACCACGGCCGGATTGCCGATCTTCGCCCGCTGCCCGCTCATCAGCTGCGAAAGCATCGGTGCGGACAGTCCCAGTACCCCCGCGAGACGAGCCTGGTTGAGGCCGAGGTCGTCTATGAGCCTACGGAAGAGCGCCCCCAGTGGCTCCCCGTACCAGTTCCGCTGCAGTTCCCGCGCTCTTGCGGTGGCTTCCTGCTGTGCGGCGTCCATTGCGTCTCCCCATCGCTTCCCCATGAACTGTGGTTCGCTGTAGCGAACCACGCCGAGCATCTTACGGAGAGTGGTTGGTCACGGGGACCCCCAATCTTTTTGCGGAATCCCCGGGGTGACCCGGTACTCTGGTCTCCGGCGCCCACCAGGACGGCTTTCTTCCGGGTGGACGCTTTCCTTCCGGGGCCTTAGCTCAGTTGGTAGAGCGCTGTCTTTGCATGGCAGATGTCAGGGGTTCGACTCCCCTAGGCTCCACACAGAAGACCCCTCCCACCTGCGGAAAAGCGGTGAGAGGGGTCTTGTCGTCCGTGTTTCACGTGAAACGGCGCGACGGGACGAGGAGGCGTTCAACTCTCCTGTCCCGCCGCGCCGTTGATGCCGGTGCGCGTCACGTCTGATCGTCGCGCTTGGCGGCCTCCTCCTCGGCCTCCTTGGCCTCGACCTCGGGGTCGAGCGTGGACTGGCCGCTGCCGTCCACGGATGTCAGCGTGCTGCCCTCCGGGACGTCCGTCGGGGCCGGGGGCTCCACCAGCCAGTCGGGGTTGGCCTGCTTGTCCCACCACTTCCACGCGGCGAAGGCACCGCCCGCGACGGCACCCAGCATCAGGATCACCTTCGCGGCGCGACCGGCCTTCGCCCGGCGCTGCTGCTTGCGGACAAGCTTCTGGATCTGCTTGGCCGAGACCTGGCCGCGCAGTGCGGCCAGCACGGCCGCACTGCGCGCGGCGGCCTCGTCCTTCGCGGGCCCGGCGGCGGCCCTCGCCTGCTCGATCCTCGGCCGGGAGAAGTCCGCCGCCTGACGCGCGGCCTTGCGCGTACGGAGGGCGGCCTCCTGGGCGGCCAGGTCGACCTTCGGCGGCACATGCGTCCTGGCCTGCTCCAGATACGGCTGGACGTGTGTGCCGTACTGGACGCGGGCCTGCCCTGCGGCCTGCGTCACCTTGGGCGCTAGCCGTACGCGTGCCTCGTGTGCGTAGTGCGCGGCCCTGACCTTGGCCGTGTCGGCGTAGGGCGCCACCACTTCCGCGGCGTGCAGCACGCTGTCCTTCGCCGAACCGGTCGCGGCGCGCACGCTGTCGATGCGGGTCACGGGTTCCTCCTCCTCGGTGGCGTACGGTATTTCGACTTTCCACCCTTTTACGGATCATGCCTGCCGGGCGGCCACGGGGCATGCGCGGTCGGGCATACGGGTGCCGATGCGGTGTGATCGAGTGCAATAGGGGATGAATCCGGGGCAACAGGAGCTTGTCGACGACAATGCCACGGATCGCCGCCTCTCGCCCCCGCCGCGGAACGACTCGGCCGGATTTCCGCAACCGGATCGGCCCGCTTGCCCGTCTGTGACCGGAGGTCGGGCGACTGCGGGCGCCGTCCGTGCGAGGATCAGGGGGTCACGGAAAGACAACGGAAGGCACATCGTGGCTGAGCAGCTCTACGCCACCCTGAAGACCAACCACGGCGACATCAAGGTTCGGCTCTTCCCGGACCAGGCGCCGAAGACGGTCAAGAACTTCGTCGAGCTCGCCAAGGGCGAGCGGGAGTGGACCCACCCGGAGACCGGTGCCAAGACCACCGACAAGCTCTACGACGGTACGGTCTTCCACCGGGTGATCAGCGGCTTCATGATCCAGGGCGGTGACCCGCTCGGCAACGGCACCGGCGGCCCCGGCTACCAGTTCGAGGACGAGTTCCACCCCGACCTGCGCTTCGACAAGCCCTACCTGCTGGCCATGGCCAACGCGGGCCCGGGCACCAACGGCTCGCAGTTCTTCATCACCGTCGCCCCGACGGCATGGCTGAACCGCAAGCACACCATCTTCGGCGAGGTCGCCGACGCGGCCGGCCAGAAGGTCGTCGACACCATCGCCTCCACCCAGACCAACCCGCGCACGGATCGTCCGGTGAACGACGTCGTGATCGAGTCGGTCGAGATCACCGAGAGCTGAGCCTCTCTCCCTCCCGGGAGTGCGAAAGCCACCGGAGGGAACCAATCGCCCCGCTCATCCGTAAGGATGGGCGGGGCGGGGCTTTTCCACACCACCGAGGGGATGTCATGGACGACCAGGCTGCCGGCAGCCCGCAGGACGCCCACAGCGTCCCTCACTGCTATCGCCACCCGGACCGCGAGACGGGCATCCGCTGCACCCGCTGCGAACGCCCGATCTGCCCCGAGTGCATGGTCAACGCCTCGGTGGGCTTCCAGTGCCCGGAATGCGTGCGCAGCGGCTCCGGCACGGGACACGCACCCACCGCCGCGATGCCCCGCACCCTCGCCGGCGGCACCGTCGCGGCCGACCCCCATCTGCTCACCAAGATCCTCGTCGGCATCAACGTGGCGGTGTTCATCGCCGTCCACCTCCGCGAGTCGCTGCTGAACGATCTCGTGCTGATCGGCCGGTGGCCGCCCGCGCCGTTCCTGCCCACGGAGGGCGTCGCGGACGGTGAGTGGTATCGCCTCGTCACCTCGATGTTCACCCACGAGGAGATCTGGCACATCGCCTTCAACATGCTCAGCCTGTGGTGGCTGGGCGGCCCGCTGGAAGCAGCCCTCGGCCGGGCCCGCTATCTGGCGCTCTACTTCGTCTCCGGCCTCGCGGGCAGCACCCTCGCGTATCTGCTGGGGGCGCCCACCACGGCCACACTCGGCGCGTCCGGCGCCATCTTCGGTCTGTTCGGCGCGACCGCCGTGCTCATGCGGCGGCTCGACTACGACATGCGGCCGATCATCGCCCTGCTGGTGATCAACCTGATCTTCACCTTCACCTGGGCCAACATCTCCTGGCAGGCCCACATCGGGGGCCTGGTGGCCGGTGTCGTGGTCGGTTACGCCATGGTCCACGCCCCGCGTGAGCGCCGCTCGCTCGTCCAGTACGGCACCTGTGCGCTGATGCTCGCCGTCATCGTCGGACTGACCCTGTTGAGGACTGCACAGCTCACCTGAGCAGGCGTTGTCCACAGCGTGTGGCGGATCTTGTGCACAGGGTGCGGGAACATCTGTGCCCCCTGTCGCTGACCCGTGTTTTCGCAGGTCAGGCAGGGGGCGAACAAGCTTTCGGGTGGCAGTCGTTCGGTCACACCGGCGTCAACCCGCAGTGAGTTATCCACAGATCGTCTTTCTTTTCCCCACTGTGGACAACGCCTGTGGATAACTCAGTGGATAGCCCTGGGCAGAGCTGAGCCGGGGCCTACTTCCACTGCGTGGAGACGCCGAATCCGGCGGCGATGAAACCGAAGCCCACGACGATGTTCCAGTTCCCCAGAGCGTCGATGGGCAGCGAGCCGTCGGTGACGTAGAAGACGACGATCCAGGCCAGGCCGATGAGGAACAGGGCCAGCATCACCGGCGCGACCCAGGCGCGGTTGGTCAGCTTGATGGCGGTCGTCTGCTTCGCCGGCGGCGGCGTGTAGTCGGCCTTCTTGCGGATACGTGACTTCGGCACGAGGGTCTCTCCTGTCGATGCGCTGCGTGGCCGCGCAGGGATCTGGGTCGGGCTCGGGGCAGCGTACAAGGGGACTCTGAGCGCTCCCCCGGGCGTCCGTTAGCGTAGTGCTTCCGTGGCGCCGAAGGAGATAAGGGTACGTTGAGCAATTCTGCCGACTTCCCGGGGACGGAATCCAGCCCTGCCCGCCGACGCCGTTTCCGGCCCGTGCGGATCCTCAGCATGGGTGTCTTCGCTCTCGCCGGGCTCATCTTCTTCACCAGTTTCAACACGGCCAAAGGCACGAATATCCGCACGGACAGCTCCCTGCTGAAGCTGTCCGACCTGATCCACGAGCGCAGCCGCGAGAACGGACGGCTGGACGAGTCCAACGGCTCGTTGCGCCGGGAGATAGAGGCGCTGGCGGAGCGCGACGACGGCAGCACCCAGGCGGAGCAGGACAAGCTCACCGACCTGGAGAAACGCGCGGGCACACAGAAGCTCAAGGGTGAGGCGATCACGGTCACGCTCAATGACGCCCCGCCGGACGCCACGGCGAAGCTCCCCGGTTATCCCGAGCCGCAGCCCGATTACCTGGTGATCCACCAGCAGGACCTCCAGGCCGTGGTGAACGCGATGTGGCAGGGCGGCGCCGAGGGCATCAAGGTCATGGACCAGCGGCTGATCTCCACGAGTGCGGTGCGCTGCGTGGGCAACACGCTGATCCTGCAGGGCCGCGTCTACTCACCGCCGTACAAGATCACGGCGGTCGGTGATCCGGAGAAGCTGAAGAAGGCGCTCGCGGCCTCCCCGGCGATCCAGAACTACATGGTGTACGTCAACGTCTACGGGCTGGGCTGGAAAGTCGAGGACAACGGGACGGTGACTCTTCCCGGCTACTCGGGCACAGTGGATCTGCACTACGCGAAGCCTGTGGAGTAGCCAGCGAGGCGGGGGGCCGCCGGTGCGCGTGATCGTCAGGACCGTCAGCGAACTGTGCATCACCGTCGGCACCGTGATCGTGCTCTTCGTCGTCTACGTGCTGTTCTGGACCGGCGTGCGGGCCGACGACGTGATGGACCAGCAGATCGACCGGCTCCGGGAGCAGTGGGCCAGGGACAGCGCGCGGCCCGTGCCCGGGGGCCCCGCCGCGCCCGCGAGGCCGAAGCCGTATGTGAAGGGGCAGCCCTTCGCGATCATGTACATCCCGCGTCTCGGTTTCACGTGGAACAAGCCCGTGCTCGAGGGGACGGCCACCGGCACGCTCGAGAAGGGCCTCGGTCATTACGCGAACACCGCGCAGCTGGGGCAGAAGGGCAATTTCGCGGTGGCCGGACACCGGCGCACCCATGGTGATCCCTTCAAGGACTTCCCCGAGCTCGGACGGGGTGACGCGGTGGTGCTGACGGACGGGGCGACCTGGTTCACGTATCGCATCGACAAGGGGCCGTACAAAACAGTGCCCACGGACATCGAGGTGATCGACCCTGTGCCACGTACATCCGGGTACACGCGTCCGGGCCGCTATCTGACGCTGACGACGTGCGATCCGGAATGGGGGCACAGTCACCGGCTGATCGTCTGGGCGCATCTGGACTCCACACAGCCTGTGGAGGCCGGGAAACCGGAGGCGTTGCGCCGTTAGTCTGTTGGCGTACGGCGTGGGTCAGGTGCCGTGGCACGACGGAAGGGACGGCATGTACAGCTGGATCTGGCGGCATCTGCCGGGGAACGGATGGGTGAAGGCTCTCATCTCACTCCTGCTGATCATCGCCGTGGTCTACATCCTCTTCCAGTACGTCTTTCCGTGGGCCGAGCCGCTGCTGCCCTTCAACGATGTGACGGTGGACAACCAGTGAGCGCGCGCATTCTCGTCGTCGACAACTACGACAGCTTCGTCTTCAACCTGGTCCAGTACCTGTACCAACTGGGCGCCGAGTGCGAGGTGCTGCGCAACGACGAGGTGTCCACGGCGCACGCGCAGGACGGCTTCGACGGTGTGCTGCTGTCGCCGGGACCCGGCACGCCCGAGGAGGCCGGGGTGTGCGTGGACATGGTGCGGCACTGCGCGTCGACGGGCGTACCGGTCTTCGGTGTGTGTCTGGGCATGCAGTCCATGCAGGTGGCGTACGGCGGTGTGGTGGACCGGGCGCCGGAGCTGCTGCACGGGAAGACCTCGCCGGTCGAGCACGAGGGCAAGGGCGTCTTCGCGGGCCTGCCCTCGCCCTTCACGGCGACCCGCTACCACTCGCTGGCCGCGGAGCCGGCCACGGTACCGGCGGAGCTCGAGGTGACGGCCCGGACGCCGGACGGCATCGTGATGGGCCTGAGGCACCGTGAACTCCGCGTGGAGGGCGTGCAGTTCCATCCGGAGTCGGTGCTGACCGAACACGGGCACCGGATGCTGGCCAACTGGCTGGTGGAGTGCGGGGACGAAGGCGCGGTGGCGAGGTCTGCGGGGCTCGCCCCGGTGGTGGGCAGGTCCACGGCGTGACCGCGCTGCGCCCCGAGCGTGAGTCCGGCGCCCACGCCTATGGTGGCGCCGGCGGCCAGGGCAGCTCGTACGGCGGTCGGTCGTACGAGGGGCCGGGTGCGTTCGGGGACTGGTACGGCCAGGAGGCGGCGTACCAGGGGCAGCGGGGCGGGGAGTCGTGGGACGCGTACGCGCCCGCCGAGGAGCCCCCGCAGGCTGCGTACGAGCCCCTGCTCGACGACGAGACCGTCGCGCTGCGGATCCCCGATCCGCCGCGCGGGGCCGTACGGGAGGACCGGTCCTCCTCGGCGGCGTCCTCCTCGGCGGCGTCCTCCGCGACGGGCGGTCGCGCCGCGCGCAGGAAGGCCGCCAAGCGGCGTCACGGGCGCCATGGCGGCACCCACAAGGCCGGTGAGGCGGCGGGGGCAGGACTCGGGGGCCGGGAGGCGGACGACGAGCCGCGGGCCCCGCTGTCGCGTGTGGAGGCGCGCCGGCGGGCGAAGGCCCGCAAGGCGAGTCCGGCGGTGATGGCGAGCCGGGCGATCGGTGAGGTGTTCATCACCACCGGCGTGCTGATGCTGCTGTTCGTCACGTATCAGCTGTGGTGGACCAACGTGCGGGCGCAGGCGCAGGCCGGCAAGGAGGTCAGCGATCTGCAGAGCGACTGGGCGAACGGCAAGCGGAACCCGGGCGCGTTCGAGCCGGGGCAGGGTTTCGCACTGCTGCACATTCCGCGGCTGGACGTGGTGGTGCCGATCGCGGAGGGCATCGACAGCAAGCGGGTGCTGGACCGGGGCATGGTGGGCCACTACGCGGAGGGCGCGCTGAAGACGGCCATGCCGGACGCGAAGGCCGGGAACTTCGGGCTGGCGGGGCACCGCAACACGCACGGGGAGCCGTTCCGGTACATCAACCGGCTGGAGCCGGGCGACCCGATCGTGGTGGAGACGCAGGACACGTACTACGTCTACAAGATGGCGTCGATGCTGCCGGTGACGTCGCCGAAGAACGTGAGCGTGCTCGATCCCGTCCCGAAGGGGTCGGGTTTCAAGGCGCCGGGCCGCTACATCACACTGACCACCTGCACGCCGGAGTTCACCAGCAAGTATCGGTTGATCGTCTGGGGCAAGATGGCCGAGGAACGGCCGCGCAGCAAGGGCAAGCCGGATGCGCTCGTCAACTAGGGGCAGAGGGAACGTGGCAGCGACCACCGACGACACCGAAGAGCACACCGGCACGCGCGCGCCATCGCCGCGCCGGGCGCGCCGCCGCATGGGGCCGGTCGCGATGGCGATCAGCTTCTTCGGGGAACTCCTGATCACCGCGGGCCTGGTGCTCGGCCTGTTCGTCGCGTACTCGCTGTGGTGGACGAACGTCGTCGCCGACCGGGCGGCGGACAAGCAGGCGGAGAAGGTCCGCGACCACTGGGCCCAGGAGTCCGGCGGCGGCGGTCCCGTCTCCTTCGACAGCAAGGACGGCATCGGCTTCCTGCATGTGCCCACGATGAGCGGTGACGAGATCCTCGTCGAGAAGGGCACGTCGATGAAGGTCCTCAACGACGGCGTGGCCGGCTATTACACCGACCCGGTGAAGGCGACCCTCCCCACCTCCGGCAAGAAGGGCAACTTCTCGCTGGCCGCGCACCGGGACGGGCACGGGGCCAAGTTCCACGGCATCCACAAGATCGAGAAGGGCGACCCGATCGTCTTCGAGACGAAGGACACGTGGTACGTCTACAAGGTCTACGGCATCCTCCCCGAGACCTCGAAGTTCAACGTCGACGTCCTGTCGAGGATCCCGAAGGAATCGGGGAAGACCAAGGCCGGCCACTACATCACGCTCACGACCTGCACCCCGGTCTACACGAGCAAGTACCGGTACGTGGTCTGGGGCGAGCTGGTCCGCACGGAGAAGGTGGACGAGGAGCGGACCCCGCCGGAGGAACTGGCGTGACGGAGCGGCGGCCCGCGATCAGGACCGCCGCTCGTCGCCCTGCTAGGCCAGGCCGGACTGGCCCGTGCCGCAGCTGCCCGAGATGATCTTCTTGGTGCTCCAGTTGCCCTCGCAGGCGTAGAAGTAGACGTCGTAGAGCTCGGGGAAGTCCTTGTTCATGTACCGGACGGTGTCATATCCGGACGTGTTCCAGATGTAGCCCGAGCGGACGGCGGGGCCGTTGTACGAGGTGCTGATCTTCCACTTCACGACCGCCGAGTTGCCGTCCTTGTAGCGGTCCTCGATCGAGAACCAGTCGCCGTCGTGGAAGAAGCAGGCGCGGGCGCCGACGGCGTCGTCGCACATGAACTCGTCCCATTCGGGCCCGGCGACGGCGGTGGCGTGCTGATGGCCGTCGGCCGCGGAGGCCGTGGTGATGGTGAGCATGGTGGCCGCGGCTACGGCGCCGAGCACGGTGGCGGCGCGGGACTTGAGCACGTGTGGTTCCCCCAGATGGAAGGTCGGTCTTGCAGTTGGTGTGTGCATGACACTAACACAACTGTTCGACCTCGCACGGGAGTTGGAATGGGCAGGTCGCTCCGTGACACGGACGACGAGGGGCTCGGCACCCGAATCGGATGCCGAGCCCGTCCGTCATGTGCGAGGTGCGGGTCAGTCGTCCTCGCGACCGCCGGTGACGCCGCCGAAGATCCCGCCGTTGTCGCCCCCGTTGTTGCCGCCCTGGTCCGCGGTGAACAGGTTGACCGCTGTTCCCTTCTGGACCTGGGTGCCCTGGGGCGGGTTGGAGCCGAAGACGCGGGAGTTGGGGTCCTGCGAGCCGGCGATGTTGCCGACCGCCAGACCCGCGTCCTGGAGCATCTTCTGGGCGTCCTTGAGGGTCTGCCCGTTGATGTTCGGGACGGCGACCTGCTCGTTCTGCTGCTTGGCCTTGCCGACGAAGATCTGCACCTGGGAGTTCTTGTCGACCGAGGCGCCGGCCTGCTGCGAGGTGCGGATGACCTTGCCGACCTGGTTCGGGTCGTCGGTCTCCTCGTCCACGCAGTTGCCCACGAGCTCGTTGGCCGTCATCTGGGCCTTCGCCTCGTCACACGTCTTGCCGATGACGTCCGGGACCGTGGACTTCGCCTCGGCCTTGGCGATGGTCAGCGTGATCGTGGTGCCCTTCTCCACTTCCGCGCCGGTCGTCGGGTCCTGCTCCAGCACGGTGCCCGCGGGCTCGGGCGACTCGCGGGTCTCCGTCTTGACCTCGAAGGCGTACTTGTCGGCTTCCAGCTTCTCCGTCGCCTCGTCGATGTCGAGGCCGGTGACGCTGGGCACGGTCACCTTCGGCGCGCCGGTCGACACGACCAGGTTGACGGTCGAGTTCTTGTCGACCTTGGTGCCCGGGTCCGGGTCCTGGTCGCAGATCTTGCCCTTGCTCTGCTCTTCGCAGGGCTTGGAGGTGAAGGACAGTTTCAGGTCGCCGTTCTCGGCGAGCCGCTGGGCGGTGTCCTTCTTCTCGCCCACGAAGTTCGGCACCGAGACCGTGTCGTTGCCCACGCCCCCGCTGCCGCTGAAGGCCCAGCGGCCGATCAGGATGGCGCCGATCAGGACGAGGACGCCCGCGACGACGAGCAATATCGTCGAGGTGCTGTTCTTCTTCGCGCCCTGGCGGCGGCGGTCGGGGCGTTCGTCGTAGCCGTAGCCGCCGTCGTCAGGGTTCATGGGCGGCAGCATCGACGTGGGGGCGCCGGCGCCGGAGTCCGAGCGCAGGGCCGCGGTCGGCTGGTCGTTGCCGTAGCCGCCGTAGCCGACGGCGCCCAGCGCGGCGGTGGCCGCGACCGGCTGGCCGTCGAGGCAGGCCTCGATGTCGGCGCGCATCTCGTCGGCCGACTGGTAGCGGTAGTCGGGGTCCTTGACCAGTGCCTTCAGCACGATCGCGTCCATCTCGGGCGTGATCTCGGGGTCGAAGACGCTGGGGGCCTGCGGTTCCTCGCGGACGTGCTGGTAGGCGACCGCGACCGGGGAGTCGCCCACGAAGGGCGGGCGGACCGTCAGCAGTTCGTAGAGGAGGCAGCCGGTCGAGTAGAGGTCGCTTCGCGCGTCCACCTGCTCACCCTTGGCCTGCTCCGGGGAGAGGTACTGCGCGGTGCCGATGACGGCGGCCGTCTGCGTCATCGTCATTCCGGAGTCACCCATGGCGCGGGCGATGCCGAAGTCCATCACCTTGACCTGGCCGTTGCGCGTCAGCATGACGTTGGCCGGCTTGATGTCGCGGTGGACGATGCCGTTGCGGTGGGCGTACTCCAGGCCCTGGAGGATGCCGATGGTCATCTCCATGGCCCGCTCGGGCAGCAGCTTGCGGCCGGAGTGCAGCAGCTCGCGCAGCGTGGAACCGTCCACGTACTCCATGACGATGTACGGGATGGACACCCCGTCGATGTAGTCCTCGCCCGTGTCGTAGACCGCGACGATCGCGGGATGGTTGAGCGAGGCGGCCGACTGGGCCTCCCGGCGGAACCGGGCCTGGAAGGACGGGTCGCGCGCGAGGTCCGCGCGCAGCGTCTTCACCGCCACGGTGCGGCCGAGCCGGGTGTCATGCGCGAGGTAGACCTCCGCCATGCCACCACGGCCGAGCACCTGGCCCAGCTCGTACCGGCCGCCGAGGCGACGCGGCTCTTCCATAGCTACCTACCAGCTCTCTCCGTCGGTCCCAGACAGCACACTCGTGCCGCCGGAGGCTGCCGTCCGGGCCTACCGTACCCGGCTCGCTTTGTGTGACCTGGCCAAGCTCGTCAGCCGATACAGGACCGGTACCGCAACGTGCACCGATGTGAAGCAGACGTGACCGGAGTCACTGCTTGCTGTTGATGACCGCCTCCATCACGCTCTTGGCGATCGGCGCGGCGAGGCCGCCACCGGAGATGTCGTCACGCACGGCGTCCTCGTCCTCGATCACGACGGCGACGGCCACGGGGGAGGCGTCGTCGCCGGTCTTGGCGTAGGAGATGAACCAGGCGTACGGGTTCTTGCTGTTGTTCTCGCCGTGCTGGGCGGTGCCGGTCTTGCCGCCGACGGTGACGTTCGGGATCTGGGCGTTCTTGCCCGTGCCGGACTCGACGACCGTCTCCATCATCGACTGGAGCTTCTGCGCGTTCTCCGCCGACAGCGGGCGGCTGTACTCCTCCGGATCGGTCCGCTCGATGGGATCGACGTCACGGGCCTGGAGCATGTCGACCATGTACGGCTTCATCAGCACGCCGTCGTTGGCGACCGCGGAGGCGACCATGGCCATCTGCAGGGGGGTGGCGGCGGTGTTGAACTGGCCGATGGAGGACAGCGCCACCTCGGAGGGGGCCATGTCCTCGGAGAACACCGAGGCGGTGGCGCGGACGGGGGTGAACTGCTCCTCGGTGAAGCCGAACTTCTTGGCCATCTCCAGCATCTTGTCGTTGCCGAGGTCGGAGCCGATCTTGCCGAAGACGGTGTTGCAGGACCACCGCAGCGCCTCGCGCAGGGAGGCGTTCTTGCAGGGGATGTTGCCCTCGTTCTTCAGCTCGGTCGTGGTGCCCGGCATCGTCCACGGCAGGGGCGTCTTGGTCGGCGCCTCGGGGTCCGTGTAGAGGCCGTTCTCCAGCGCCGCGGCGGCGGTGAGGACCTTGAACGTGGAGCCGGGCGGGTAGACCTCGCGCAGCGCCCGGTTCAGCATCGGGTCGTCCGGGTTGTTCTTCTTCTGCAGCTTCTGCCAGGCCTTGGTGTCCGTGGTCGTGGAGTTGCCGGCGAACGACGAGGGGTCGTACGACGGGAAGGAGGCCAGCGCCAGGATCTTGCCGGTGGACGGTTCGAGGGCGACGACCGCACCCTTGCCGCCCTGCTGCTTCAGGCCGTCGTACGCGGCCTTCTGGGCGGCGGCGTTGAGCGTGGTGACGACGTTGCCGCCCTGCTTCTTCTTGCCCGTGAGCATGTCGAGCGTGTTGCGGAAGAAGAGCCGGTCGTCGTTGCCGGTGAGGATGCCGTCCTCGATGCTCTCCAGCTGGGTGGCGCCGAAGGCCTGTGAGGCGTACCCGGTGACCGGCGCCCACATGGGGCCGTCCTTGTAGGTGCGCTTGAACTTGTAGTCGCTGCCCGACGTCTCCTTGGACCCGGTGATGGCCTCGCCGTCGACGATGATGTCGCCGCGCGGGGAGGCATACCGTTCTATGGCGACGCGGCGGTTGTGCTCGTCGGTCCTCAGCTTGTCCGCCTGGGCGTACTGCAGCCAGTTGTCACGGACGAGCAGGGCGAGGACGAGGAGGCCGCAGAAGATCGCGATCCGGCGCAGGGGCTTGTTCACGGTCGGACCACCTGGGTCATCTCGGCGTCGGGGTTGGCGGCGGGGGCGGGCGCGGGGCGGCGTGCTGTGTCGCTGATGCGCAGCAGGATGCCGATCAGCGCCCAGTTGGCGATGACGGACGAACCGCCGTAGGCCACGAACGGCAGCGTCATACCGGTCAGCGGGATGAGGCCCATGACACCGCCGGCCACGACGAAGACCTGGAGGGCGAAGGAGCCGGACAGGCCGATGGCCAGCAGCTTGCCGAACGGGTCGCGGGCCGCGAGCGAGGTGCGGATGCCACGCTCGATGATCAGTGCGTAGAGCAGCAGGATCGCCATGACGCCCGCCAGGCCCAGCTCCTCGCCGAAGGTGGCGAGGATGAAGTCGGAGTTGGCGGCGAAGCCGATGAGGTCGGAGTTGCCCTGGCCGAGGCCGGTGCCGAGGGTGCCGCCGGAGCCGAAGGCCCACAGGGCCTGCATGGCCTGCTCGGAGTGGACGATGCCGTCCTGGACGCCCGCCCGGGAGAGCTCGTACTCGCGCATCGGGTCGAGCCACGCCTGCACACGGGTCTGGATGTGCGGCTCGAAGCTCGCCACGCCGACGGCGCCGACCGCGGACATCAGCAGACCGAAGACGATCCAGCTGGTCCGCTCGGTGGCGACGTACAGCATGATGACGAACATCCCGAAGAACAGCAGGGACGTACCGAGGTCGGTCTCGAAGACCAGGATGAGGATCGACAGCGCCCAGACGACGAGGATCGGACCGAGGTCGCGCCCGCGCGGCAGGTACAGGCCCATGAACCGGCGGCTGGCCAGCGCCAGGGCGTCCCTCTTCACCATGAGGTAGCCGGCGAAGAAGACCGCTAGCACGATCTTCGCGAACTCACCGGGCTGGAGGGTGCCGAGGCCGGGGATCTTGATCCAGATCTTGGCGCCGTAGATGTTCGCGCCGAGTCCGGGCACGAGCGGCAGGATCAGCAGGAACAGCGCACCGGCCATGGAGATGTACGTGTAGCGCTGCAGGACGCGGTGGTCCTTGAGGAAGATCAGCACGACCGCAAGGAGGGCGACCCCCATCGCGGAGTACAGCAGCTGGCGCGGTGCCGCCTCGGCGTAGTTGCTGAGCCGCTTGGACTGGTCGAGGCGCCAGATGACGACCAGCCCGAGTCCGTTCAGCAGCGTCGCCAGCGGCAGCATCAGCGGGTCCGCGTACGGCGCGAACTTCCGCACGACCAGGTGGCCGACGCCGGCGAGCAGGCCCAGTCCGAGACCGTAGCTGAGCAGGCCCGGCGGCACCGAGTCGTTGAGGGCCAGGCCGACGTTGGCGTAGGCGAAGACCGGGATGACGACGGCGAAGACCAGCAGGGCCAGCTCGGTGTTGCGTCGGCTCGGGGCGCCGATCGCGCCGATCGTGGACGTGTGCTGGGTCGACGGGTTGGGAGTACTGCTCATCGTGTGACAGGGCCTCTCACGGCTTGCCTACTGCTTACCGCACAGCGAGACGACCTTCTGCTCTTCCTCCGAGAGGTTGGGGCCGGGGCTGGGAGTGGGTGCGGTCGTGGACGGGGGCGTGGACTGCTGCGGAGCCTTCGTCGAGCCCGAGGGGTTCGGCGTCGGTGTGGCTTTGGACGTGAAGGAGGCGGGAGTGGTTCCCGTGGTGCCCCCGGCCTCGCCCTCGCCGGTCTTCGCGTTGTTCTCGCTCTCGGCGGCGCGCCGCTCGGCCTGCTTCTTGCACGCGGAGGCCTGCACGGACAGTTCCTCGATCTTCGCCCGGGCGCCCTTCAGGTCGCCCTCGGCGATGGTCGCCTCGACCAGCTTCTGCTGGTAGGGCGGCAGGTACTTGAGTTCGATCTCGGGGTGGTCCTTGACCACCTCGGACAGCGACACCCAGGCCAGGTCCTGGCTGATGCCCCGGTACAGGGCGACGTGCTCGTCGTTGGCGCCGACGTAGTACTGCGTCTGCGTCCAGCGCCAGCCGCCGTAGACGCCGCCGCCGATGACGGCGAGCGCGAGCAGGCTGTACAGGGAGCGCTTGACCCACTTGCGCTTCTTGGGCTTGACGAAGTCGTCCTCGTCGTAGCCGAAGCCGTCGGTGGGGATGAAGCCGGTGATGTCGCCGCTGCCGGGCGGGCCGAACTCTCCCCCGCCACCGCCCTGACCGCGGTGACGGCCGAGGCCGGAGGCGCGGCCGGCCGGGGTCTGCATGATGCCGTTGTCGTGCAGCTGGTTCTGGTTCTCGGCGACGGCGCCCACCACGACCGGGGTGTCGGACAGCTGCCCGGCGAGGGTGTCCCCGGTGTCCAGGTCCAGGACGTCGGCGACGATCACGGTGATGTTGTCGGGGCCGCCGCCGCGCAGCGCCAGCTCGATCAGGTTCTGCACCGTCTCCTGGGGGCCCTGGTAGCTCGCCAGGGTGTCTTCCAGGGTCTGGTGGGAGACGACGCTGGACAGGCCGTCGGAGCAGATCAGGTAGCGGTCGCCGGCGCGGACCTCGCGGATGGACAGGTCGGGCTCGACGTGTTCGCCGCTGCCGAGGGCCCGCATGAGCAGCGACCGCTGCGGGTGCGTGGTCGCCTCCTCCTCGGTGATGCGGCCCTCGTCGACGAGGCGCTGCACCCAGGTGTGGTCCTGGGTGATCTGGGTGAGGACGCCGTCGCGCAGCAGGTAGGCGCGGGAGTCGCCGACGTGCACCATGCCGAGCCGCTGACCGGTCCACAGCAGGGCGGTCAGGGTGGTGCCCATGCCCTCGAGCTGGGGGTCCTCCTCGACCATCATGCGCAGCTGGTCGTTGGCCCGCTGCACGGCGCTGCCGAGGGAGGTGAGCAGGTCGGAGCCGGGGACGTCGTCGTCGAGCGAGACGATGGTGGAGATGGCCTCCGAGGAGGCGACCTCGCCGGCCGCGGCGCCGCCCATGCCGTCGGCGATCGCGAGCAGCCGGGGACCGGCGTAACCGGAGTCCTCGTTGCCCTCACGGATCATCCCCTTGTGTGATCCGGCGGCGAAGCGCAGGGACAGACTCATGCGCACCTCGCCTGTCGGCTCCGGGTACAGCCGGTCGTGTCGAGCCACACTGCCCACCCTCCGGTCGGGAGCGCGCCGGGGCCCGGGGTGGGGCCCACCGCTGCGTGCTCGCTCCGCTCGCTCATTCTCGTACTACTTCCGCAGCTCGATGACGGTCTTGCCGATGCGGATCGGCGCGCCCAGCGGAATCGGTGTGGGGGTCGTCAGCCGGGTCCGGTCCAGATAGGTGCCGTTGGTGGAGCCCAGGTCCTCGACGATCCACTGGCCGTCGCGGTCCGGGTAGATCCTGGCATGGCGGCTGGAGGCGTAGTCGTCGTCCAGCACGATCGTGCTGTCGTGCGCCCGGCCCAGGGTGATGGTCTGGCCCTGGAGCGCGACGGTGGTGCCGGTGAGGGTGCCCTCGGTCACGACCAGCTTGGTGGGGGCGTTCCGGCCGCGGCGACCGCCGCCGGACTGCTGGCGCTGCTGCGGGGGCGCCTGACGGGCGGCCTGCTGCTGGGCGCGGCCGGCGTCCCGGCGCGCGCCGCGCTGGGTGACCCGCGTACCGAACAGGTCACTGCGGATGACCTGCACGGCCACGATCACGAACAGCCACAGTACGGCCAGGAATCCCAGCCGCATGACCGTGAGGGTCAGCTCTGACATTGCCCCCGCTTCACCCTTCGGCTTGCCTATAGATAACGGTGGTGCTGCCCACGACGATCCGCGAGCCGTCGCGGAGCGTAGCGCGGGTGGTGTGCTGTCCGTCCACCACGATGCCGTTGGTGGATCCGAGATCCTGGATCGTCGAGGGCGTTCCGGTCCGGATCTCGCAGTGCCGGCGGCTCACGCCGGGGTCGTCGATCCGCACGTCGGCGTCGGTGCTGCGGCCCAGCACGAGGGTCGCGCGGGAGATCTGGTGGCGGGTGCCGTTGATCTCGATCCAGTAGCGGGCGCGCCCGGTGGGCACGGGTGCGGCGGGGGGCCGCCCGGCGCCTGCGGGCTGCGGGTAGCCGTAACCGCCGGGGCGGCCGCCGGGGGGCGGCGCGGCCGGCATGGGCGGGGCGCCGGCCGGAGCGCCCGGTGCGGCCGCCGGTCCGGCGGGCGGGTAGCCGTAGCCGCCGGGAGCCGCGGCTCCCGGGGCGGCGGCCTGGCTGCTGGAGGAGGCGAGCGTACGGCTGCGCACCCGGTACAGGCCGGTGTCGAGGTCCTCCGCCTTCTCCAGGTGCACCTTGATGGGGCCCATGAAGGTGTAGCGCTGCTGCTTGGCGTAGTCGCGCACCATGCCGGCGAGCTCGTCGCCGAGCTGGCCCGAGTAGGGGCTGAGCCGCTCGAAGTCGGGGGTGCTCAGCTCGACGATGAAGTCGTTGGGGACGACGGTGCGGTCGCGGTTCCAGATGGTCGCGTTGTTGTCGCACTCACGCTGAAGCGCTCCCGCGATCTCCACGGGCTGCACCTCGGACTTGAACACCTTGGCGAAGGTGCCGTTGACCAGACCTTCGAGACGCTGCTCGAACTTCTTCAGGACTCCCATGGGGCACCTCCTCCGTCGCTGCCGTCCTGTGTACTGCCCCGTGCGCGCGCTGTGCACCGCTTCGTGCACCACTCACCCGGTACTGCTTGGTACTGCTTACTGATCGTATCCACGCGCCGGTCGATCGGCTGGTTCCCCCTGTCCGCCCGGGCCGACCGGTGTCGACGCCTGACGAAGTTCCCTGCCGGGCTCCCCTTCGAACTCCTGCGGGCCGTGCTCCGTGCGCGTCCTGCCATGGATCGTAGAGGGGGACGCAAACCAGTGTCCCGCACCCGGCTGTGGACTCTGTCCGCTCCTGGGGAGACCGGGGGTACCGGTACGAGGTTGATACGTGAAGCGGTTCTCGCCGCAACACGGCGCCGCCCGACCGCCCGCGCCGCCGGTCGGGCGGCAGTGCTGCTCAGGGGCGGTGGGGTCCGGGGGCGGGGAAAGGGATGTGAATCCACCCCGACCAGCGTGCTAATGTTCTGGGTGTCGGAAGGCACCGCGCCCCACAGGACGGAGCCCGAGGACACACACCCAAATGCGCGGGTGGCGGAATAGGCAGACGCGCTGGATTCAGGTTCCAGTGCCCGCAAGGGCGTGGGGGTTCAACTCCCCCCTCGCGCACAGAGTGAAACGGGCGGCATCTTCGGATGCCGCCCGTTTCGCATGTCCGGGCCGGTGCGCCGGCCCGGGCGTGTGAGGAACATCTCATGATCGTTTGGGTGAGTGAGGGGCGCTCCGGCGCAGGGCGAGTGCTGCGGGGACGACCGAGGACGCCACCGCCAGGGCGGCGCAGGCGGCGGTGACCGTGCCGATGGCCGTCCACGGGACGGTGATGGCGGCCGGTGCCGACTGCAGGGCCAGCGCGGCCCGCATCCCGGCCAGGTCGAGCGCGGTGACCAGCAGCCCCAGCAGCGCGCCGACCGTGACCACCGTGAGGGCCTCGGCGGCCACCAGCCGCAGCACCTGCGGGCGGGTGGCCCCGGCCAGGCGCAGCGCCGCGAGGTCGCGCAGCCGGTCCGAGGTCGCCATGACCATGGTGTTGGCCAGGGAGATACCGGTGTAGAGCAGGGCGATGCCGAGCACCAGCAGGAGGCCGTGGCGGGTGGTGCGGTCGGTGCCGGGGCGGTTCGCCTCCAGCCACCGGTCGGTGGGGAGGAGCCGAGCGCCGGAGGGCCCCACGGCCTCGCGCAGGGCCGCGGTCACCGCCCGGGCGTCGGCGCCGTCGGCCAGGGCCACGTCCACCCGGTCGGGGCGGGCGCCGGGGGCGTTGGCGGGGGTGACGTAGACGCCGTTGTCGCCGGTGCCGGTGGGCATCACGGCGGCGATGCGCAGGGTCCGCTCGGTGCCGTCGCCGAGCCACACCCGCACCTTCTGCCCGACCGAGTGCTGCTCCCACTCCTCGTTGACGACGATCGAGTCGTCGTCGAGGCCGGTCAACCGCCCCGCCGTGAGCGGCAGGCGCGTGGTCGCCGCCAGCGCCTCGGGGTCCGCGGCGCGGGCCTCGGACGCGATCAGCGCCACGCCCTCCTCCAGCACGTACACCTCGCTCGCCGCGCTCACGGACACCCGTGCGCCGGGCACCGCGCGCAGCCGGTCCACGGTCCGCTCGTCGAGGCCCGCGCCGGACGGGGCCGTGACGACGAAGTCGCCGGTCGCGCGGGCGCGCTCCTCCGCCGCCCGCGCGTCGTTCAGGGTGGCGGTGGCGCCGAGCAGGGAGCCGGCGAGGGCGACCGTGACCAGGACGGGCGCCGCGATCGCGGCCGTACGGCGCACCCCGGTGGCCGCGTTCTCGCGGACCAGCAGGCCGACGGCGCCCGGAAGCCGGGCGGGGAGCCAGGTGAGCAGGCGGGTGAGCGGGCGCACCACCAGGGGTGCGAGCAGCGCCACCGCGCCGATCAGCAGCATCGGGCGGCTCACATAGGTCTTGCGGTGCAGCAGGTCGCCCGGGTCGCCGAGCAGGGCCAGGGCGAGGGTGACCGCGGCGGTCAGCAGCAGGACGGCACCGGTCAGCAGGCGTCCGCGTGTGAGGGCGGCCCCGCTGTCGGCGGACGCCTCGCGCAGCGCCTCGGCGGGACTCGTGCGCCCCGCCCGCCAGGACGCCGCCGTCACCCCGCACAGGGCGACGGCGAACCCGGTCCAGAACGCCACGTGATAGGGCCAGGTGGCCTCGCCCAGCGCGAACCAGCGGGGAGCGAGACCCGTGTCGACCGCCCGGGCCGCCAGGTGCGGTGCCGTGTACGCGCCGAGCACGCAACCGGTGCCCGACGCGAGGACACCGACCAGCAGGGCCTCGGCGAACACCAGCCGCCGGATCTGCCCCGGCGTCGCCCCGGCGGTGCGCAGCAGCCCGAACTCACGGCGCCGCTGCGCCACCGCGAAGGCGAAGGTCGACGCCACGACGAAGACCGAGACGAAGGCACTGACGCCGCCGGCGGTGCCGAACAGGGCGTTCACCGCGGTGAGTGCTTCGCTGTCCCGCTCCGGATCGGCGTCGGCGTACCGCAGGTCGTCACCGCTCAGGACGCGGACGCCGGGGGTGCCGCGCAGCGCGTCCCGCACGGCGTCGGGGTCGGCGTCGACGACCAGCTGGGTGGGGGCGGGGGACAGCCGGGCGGCGTCGGCGTCGGTGTAGAAGAGGGTCTCCTCGAAGCCCAGGTCGGTCACGGTGCCCACGACCCGGACGGTGCCGTGGTCCGTGCGCACCCGCTCACCGGGCCGCGCCCAGTCGCCGCCGGCCACGACCTCGCCCGTGGTGCGGGGAGCGCGGCCGGCGTCGAGGGTGTACGGGGCGAAGGCGGCCGTCGACCAGGGGTGGCCGACGAGACCGGCGGGCCCGCCCTCGGCGCGTACGGCGAAGGAGCGGTCCTCGACGACGCGGCCGAGGCCGCGCAGCTTCGCCACGGCGTCCGGCGGGACGGGGCGTGGGTGGGCGAGTTTCTCCGTGCGGTCGCCGACCGGGGTCGGGACGCGCAGGGTGTCCTGTCCCTTGACGACGGCCGAGGCGGCGGCGAAACGCTCCGGGTGCCGCTCGGGAGCGTCGAGCGACGCGGCGAGCACGAGCCCCGTGGCGGTGAGCAGCGCCACGCCCAGCGAGAGTGCGACGAAGCTGCCGAGGAAGGGGGTCCAGCGGGCACGCAGGGTGCGCAGGGCGAGGGTCAGCATGCGGGGGGCTCCTGGTGGGTGGTGGGCCGGGTGGCGAGGACGGGGCGTTTCCGGGATGGGACAGGGCGGTCGGGCCGGGGCGTGGTCAGCGCGGCGGCGTCTCGGTCGGGCCTGGGGGCGACGGAGAGCGTGGCGGCGTCTCGGGGTCGGGCCGGGGCGTGGTCAGCGCGGCTTTTCCGGGCCGTGGCCTGCGCCGGTCAGCGCCGCGTCGTCTCCAGGCCCGTCATGTGGGCGGCGATCATGTCCGCGCTCGCCGCGGTCAGTTCGTCCTGGATCCGGCCGTCGGCCAGGAAGACGACGCGGTCGGCGTGGGCGGCGGCGACCGGGTCGTGGGTGACCATGACGACCGTCTGGGCGTCGCGGTCGGCCATGGTGCGCAGCAGGGTGAGCACCTCGCGCCCCGTGCGGGAGTCCAGCGCGCCGGTCGGCTCGTCCGCGAACAGCACGTCGGGGCGGGTGATCAGCGCGCGGGCCAGTGCGACCCGCTGCTGCTGGCCACCGGAGAGTTCCGCCGGCCGGTGCCGGACGCGGTCGCCGAGACCGACCCGGCCGAGGGCCGCCCGGACCTCGCTCGTGCGTACCCGGCGGCCCGCGAGCCGCAGCGGGAGGGCGACGTTCTGCTCGGCGGTCAGCGCCGGCAGCAGGTTGAACGCCTGGAAGACGAAGCCGATGCGCTCACGCCGCAGCAGTGTCAGGCGCCGCTCGCCGAGCACGGTCAGCTCCGTGCCGCCGACGGTGACCGAGCCGGAGGTGGGCCGGTCCAGTCCGGCCGCGCAGTGCAGCAGCGTCGACTTCCCGGAGCCCGAGGGCCCCATCACGGCCGTGAAGCTGCCGTGCGGGAAGGCGAGGGAGACCTCGTCCAGCGCGGTCACCAGGCCCGCGCCCGAGCCGTATCGTCTGCTCACCGCCCGCAGCCGTACCGCGTCGCCGTGCCGGTCGTTCCGTTCGGTCCGCTCGTGCATGTGGCCGACTCCCCCTGCGCGTCATGGTGATGTGGTGGTTCCGGGGCCGGCCGCCCCGGGGCCGGTGTCCGGTTCGTGTGCCGGCAACGAAACCGGCCGAGGGGGCTGTCGCGCAGTGCGGCAGGGGCGAGAAACGGGGTATGGCCTGCCCTACCCCCGGAGCTCCGTCCTGGCCGATGGCCCGGGGCGGTGCCGGGCTTCTACGGTGATCGGCATGCATCCACGCAACGCCTGGCAGGCCATGGCCGGCCCCGGCTACCCGCTGTCGCCGTGGCCCTGGCGCTCGGCCGGATATCTGCTCACGGGAGCGGTGACCGGTGCGGTCGTGCTGGCGTGCCTGGTGGTCTCGGTGACGGCCGGCGGGCTGCTCGCTCTCGCCCTCGTCGGGCTGCCGCTGCTGCTCGGCACCGCCCTCGCGGGCATCCCGGTGGCCCGGCTGGAACGACTGCGGCTGCGGCTGGTCGACCGGGACCCGGCGCCCGACCCGCACCGGCCGCCGCCCGGCCCCGGGCTGCGGGTCTGGCTCACCACCCGGCTGCGCGAACCGGCCACCTGGCGGGAGCTGGGCCACGCCCTGCTGTTCGCGTGTCTGCTGTGGCCGGTGGACGCGCTGGCGCTCACCGTCGCCCTGCTGTTCCCCGTGGCGGTGACCGCCACCCCGCTGCTGATGGCCACGGTGGGCGACGGCCGGGAGGCCAAGGTCCTCAAGATGTGGACGGTCACCGGCTGGCCCGCCGCGTTCGCCGTCGCCGCCCTCGGGCTCGTGCTGCTCGCCCTCGGGGCCTATCTGCTGGGCGTAGCGGCCGGTGCGCGGGCGGCATTGACGCGGCTGCTGATCGCGCCCCGCGACGGTGACCCGGACGCCCGCATCACGGAACTGACCCGGTCCCGGGTGCGCCTGGTGGACGCCTTCGAGGCGGAGCGGCGGCGCATCGAGCGCGATCTGCACGACGGTGCCCAACAGCGGCTGGTGGCCCTGACGATGACCCTCGGGCTGGCCCGCCTGGATGCCCCGCCCGGCCCGCTCGTCGACCAGCTCGCCAAGGCCCACGGGGAGGCGGAGGGAGCGCTGAGGGAACTCCGTGAGCTCATCCACGGCATCCATCCCCAGGTCCTCGCCGACTACGGTCTGGAGGCCGCCGTCGCCGACGCCGCCGACCGGTCAGCGGTACCCGTCGACGTCGAACTCGGTCTGTCCGAGCGGCTTCCGGCGTCCGTCGAGGCGGCCGCGTACTTCGTGGTGCGCGAGGCGCTCGCCAACGTCGCCCGGCACAGTGGGGCGCGCCGCGCGTGGGTGAGCGGGGGACACCGCGACGGGCGGCTGGTCCTGGAGATAGGCGACGACGGGCGGGGCGGGGCCCGCGCGGGGGCGGGCAGCGGGCTGACCGGGCTCGCGGACCGGGTGTCGGTGCTGGATGGCAGACTCTCCCTGTCCAGTCCGGCGGGCGGACCGACCCTGTTGCGTGTGGAGATTCCTTGCACCCCCTGCACTCCCGGCACCACTCCTCGAACCCTCTGAACTCCTCGTCGGGTTCCCGGCCATACGACCGGCGGGCCCTGCGGGTCGTGCTGGCCGAGGACAGTGTGCTGCTGCGGGAAGGGCTGATCGGCCTGCTCCAGCGGTGCGGCCACGAGGTCGTCGCGGCGGTGGGGGACGCGCAGGCGCTGCCGGCCGCGGTCGCCGAGCACGAGCCCGACGTCGTGGTGACCGACGTGCGGATGCCGCCCGGCTTCCAGGACGAGGGCCTGCACGCGGCCGTCCGGCTGCGCGCCGAGCGGCCCTCGCTGCCCGTTCTGGTGCTCAGCCAGTACGTGCAGCGTCGCTACGCCTCCGACCTGCTGGACTCCGGTGACGGCACGGGCATCGGGTATCTGCTGAAGGACCGGGTCGGCCAGGTCGAGGAGTTCGTGGCGGCGCTGTGCGAGGTCGCGGACGGGGGCACGGTCGTGGATCCCGAGGTGGTACGGCAGTTGCTGCGCCGGCGCCGTGATCCGCTCGAGCGGCTCTCACCGCGTGAGCGGGAGGTGCTGGCGTTGATCGCGGAGGGGCGGTCCAACGGCGCGATCGCCCGTGAACTGGTGGTCTCGGAGGCTGCCGTGGGCAAGCACATCGGCAGCATCTTCAGCAAGCTGGATCTGCCGCCGGCGGACGATGTGCACCGGCGGGTGCTGGCGGTGCTGGCGTATCTGCGGGCGTGAGGGACGGCAAGGTTTCACGTGAAACAAACCGCTGACGCGGTTTGTACAGCTTGAGGCGGCGCCGTTCGTTCACGTCAGTGGCTGGACAGGAACGAGCGGTACCAGGGGGCGGCTTGCGGGAAGGTACGGGCGAAGCTCTCGCCCGGGGAGCAGTCCACGGTCTTCCAGAAGGCGTCGTCCGTGAACCAGTGGTCCACGGTGAGCATGCCGAGGTGATGCCGCGCGACGGGTGAACCGGCGGCCCGGGCGCGGGCGGTGGCGACGTCGATCGTCGCTTCGGCTCCGGGGAGTTCCACCTGCGCGGACACCGCGGCGAGCAGCTCTGTCGCGGGGACCGGGTCCGGATGGTTGACGTAGTGGGCGCCGGAGCCGAGGGACGGGGACAGGGCCGCGGCGACGGTCGCCCGGCCCAGGGCATCGACGTCGATCATCGACTGGAGTGCCGCGCAGCCGGTGAGGGTGGCGGACAACTCCCGCAGGAGGCCCACCAGTCCCGGGATCACCCAGCGGTCGCCGACACCGTGGACCAGGTGGGGGCGCAGGACCAGGCCACCGGCTGCGAGGACGTGCCGTTCGGCCGCGGCCCGGGTGGCGCTGGTGGCGGAGGCCGGGGCGATCGGGGCCTCGCCGGGCCGTACGCCGCGGAACGGTCCCCTGCCGTGGACGGCGGCCGTGCTCACGTACACGATCCGCCGCACGCCGCTGCGGACCGCCTCCTCCACCAGGGCCTTCGTGCCCCGGTCGTTGACCGCCGCGACGCCCTCCGGGTCGCCGCCGATGCGCGAGGCGCAGTGGACGAGGACGTCGACGCCGGCGCAACTGCCGTGCAGGGAGCGGGGTTCGGTGAGGTCGCCGTGGACGGTGGCGGCGGTCGCGGAGTCCGGGGCCGAAGGATGCCGGGACAGCAACCTGACGTGCACGTCCGGTCGTTGGTGCGCCGCGGCCGCCACTCGGCCGCCGATGAAGCCGGTCGCGCCGGTGATGAGGAGGTTCACCGTCATGGCAGGGACCGTAGCGGAGGGGCCGGCGAGGCCGCGGCGAGGACGGCGGTGAAGACGGTCTCGCCGTCCTGGTGGCCGTAGACGCGCACCGTCATCTCGTCCTCGCCCTTCTCGAGCACCTCGGCCTCGATCCGGCAGGGGCTGTGCAGTTCGGCGTAGCGGCTGAAGGAGGCGGACATGTCGTAGGGCAGGAAGGGGCGCCTGCCGGACGCCGCCGTCGCGGCCTGGCGGGCCGCTTCGAACAGGACCATGCCGGGGACGTGGTCGTTGGGCCGGGCGAAGAGCACCGGGTGGGCGGTGTTCGCGCGCAGCAGCCAGGTGGCGGGGTGGTGGCTGCGGTCGGCGTCGGTGCCGTCGGGGTGAGCCTCCGGGGAGTCGGCGGGAGCGAGGACGACGTCCTCCGCGCGGGTGCGGCCGACCAGTTCGGGTGAAACGGGCGGCAGCAGCGGTACGGGTGCGTGCTGCGCGGCCAACTGGCGGGCACGCAGGCGGCGGTAGGCGGCCGGGGAGGTGCAGCCGGTGCTGCCCGTGCCGCGGGCGACCAGGCGGCCGGCGCGGTGGAACTCCATCGTCGTCCGCATGCTGCTCAGGCCACGGCCCCGCCGGCGTATCTCGGAGCAGACGACGTCGATCGTGACCGGCTCGGCGGCGTCAGCGCGGCGTAACGCGGACGGGTCCGTGGCGACCTCCAGGTCCCACATGACGAAGTGGGTGTCCGCAGGTGCGCCGAACTCCGCGTGGGCCAGGGCCATCGAGGTCTGGCGCAACGTTTCGCCGACGATCATCGGATCCTGGTGGCGGTCGTCCACGGCGCCGAAGAAGCTGTGGTCGTCGGGCCAGTGGGCGGTGACCCGGAAGCGGGTGCCGGTGAGCCGGACCCACTCCGCCGGGAAGACGTCCGACGCGCGGGGGCGGTGCGCGAGCTCGGTCGTGACGCGGGTGCGGGCACCGCTCCCGCCAGTCGCGTTTGCGGCGGCGCCCTGCTGTCCGGTCTGATCCTCCCTGGGCGCGCTCGAGGGACCCTTCTTCGGCATGCGGGAACTCCCGGGATCGACGAACTGGCTCCGGTCGACTTCGCACTAAGATACGGACGGGGCGGTTTTTTTCCAAGGGTGATCCACAGTGCTGGGCCACGACCAGGCGACAGCGATCTCGCGGCGGTCCAGCGGCGGTCCAGGAGACGAGAGATCACAGATCCACTGAGCTCAGGAGGCACCCGATGGCGCGACAGGAGCGCGCGATCCGCACACGGCGGACCATCCTGGAGGCGGCGGCGGCCGTCTTCGACGAACGCGGCTACACCTCGGCGACCATCGGGGAGATCCTGGAGCGGGCCGGTGTGACCAAGGGGGCGCTGTACTTCCACTTCGGCTCGAAGGAGGAGCTCGCGCTCGGCATCTTCGAGGAGCAGCTGGCGATCTCCCTGCCGCCGCAGCCCAGCAAGCTGCAGGAGCTCGTGGACTCCGGCCTGGTGCTGGCGCTGCGGCTGCGGACCGAGCCGCTGGTGCGGGCCAGCGTCGGACTCGCCCTGGACCAAGGGGCGTTGGGGCTGGACCGGACCCCGGCGTTCGGCATGTGGATCGACCAGACCAGGCGGACCCTGGCCGAGGCGAAGGCCGGCGGCGAGCTGCTGCCCCACGTCGACCCGACGGAGACGGCGGAAGTGCTGGTCGCCAGCTTCTCGGGAGTTCAGCTGCTGTCCCAGCTGCGCTGCCAGCGGGAGGACCTGGAGCACCGGGTCGTCATCCTCTTCCACCACCTGCTCCCGGGCATCGCGGTCCCCGCGGTGCTGGCCCGCCTGGACATCTCGGAGAACCGCGCGGCGGGCCTGGTGGCTCAGGGGCGGCTGGAGCCGGTGGCGGAGGCGGGGTGAGCGGGGCCGGGGTGAGCGGGGCGGCGTGGCGCGGGCCGGGGGGCCGGAGCGAGGTGGTTCGGGCGGGTAGGCCGGTGCGAGGTGGTGTTTTCCACAGCCGTGGAGTTGTCCACAGGGTCTGACGCCATTCCGTCGCCGGTTGTACGGTCGGCATCGATCGAAGATTCGGCGCATCGCTGAAGTGCGGATGTGCCTGCGTACGGGGGAGGCGGTTGCTGTGACCGAGGTCGTTGCCGGGGTGGCCGGGGCGGGCACTGCGGGAGAGCAGAGCGGAGACGGGCGTTCCGGTGCGGGGCGTGCTGGTGCCGGGCGGCGGCTGCCGCGTGTGCCCGGCTTCGCCGAGTGGCCCGCCCAGGGCTCGCCCAAGGAGGAGGGCAAGGCGCTGCGCCGGACGGTGCCGCGCAGCGCACACGCCACCCTCGACCTGGACGCCTCCCGGCCGGACGCGGTGAGCGCCGTCGAGGAGTCCAGCCGCGGCCGGCTGCCCGAGCTGACCCCGATCCGGGTGGGCCGGATGGCGGCGACGCCGTTCGCCTTCCTGCGCGGAGCGGCCGGCCTCATGGCGTACGACCTGGCGCGCACCCCCATGACCCGGATCCGCGCCCAGATATGCGGCGACGCCCACGCGGCCAACTTCGGTCTGTACGGCGATGCGCGCGGCGGGCTGGTCATCGACCTGAACGACTTCGACGAGACGGTGCACGGCCCCTGGGAGTGGGACCTCAAGCGGCTCGCCACCTCGCTGGTGCTGGCGGGCCGGGAGGCCGGCGCCGACGAGGACACCTGCCGGACGGCGGCGCACGACGCGGTCGGCGCGTACCGCCGCACGATGCGGCTGCTGTCGAAGCTGCCGGCGCTGGACGCGTGGAACGCCATCGCCGACGAGGAGCTGGTCTCCCACACCGACGCCCACGACCTGCTGGGCACGCTGGAGCGGGTCTCCGAGAAGGCCCGCGCCAACACCAGCGGCCGGTTCGCCGCCAAGTCGACCGAGGTGACGGCCGACGGCGGACGCCGGTTCGTCGACGCACCGCCGGTCCTGCGCCGCGTCCCGGACGACGAGGCCGCCGCCGTGGCCGCGTCCCTGGAGCAGTACCTCGCCACGCTGCCCGAGGACCGCCACCCGCTGCTGGCCCGGCACGCGGTGCACGACGTGGCGTTCCGTGTCGTCGGCACGGGCAGTGTCGGGACGCGCTCGTACGTCGTCCTGCTCCTGGACCACCGGGGCGAGCCGCTGGTGCTCCAGGTGAAGGAGGCCCGCCCGTCGGCGCTGGTGCCGCACCTGGCGACGGCCGGGTTCGAGGTGCCCGAGACGGAGCACGAGGGCAGGCGGGTGGTCCTCGGCCAGAAGCGGATGCAGGTCGTCAGCGACAGCCTGCTGGGCTGGACGACGGTCGAGGGCCGGCCCTTCCAGGTGCGCCAGTTCCGCAACCGCAAGGGCAGCGTCGACCCGGCGGCCCTGGCGGCCGACCAGATAGACGACTACGCCCGTATGACCGGCGCCCTCCTGGCCCGCGCCCACTCCCACAGCGCCGACCCGCGCCTGATCGCCGGATACTGCGGCAAGAACGACGAACTGGACGCAGCGACGGCCGCGTTCGCCCTCGCCTACGCCGACCGCACGGAGGCGGACCACGCGGACCTGGTGCGGGCGGTGCGGTCGGGGCGGATCGCGGCGGAGATGGGGGTCTGATTCCGGGACCGGCCGGAGCCTGACCGGCGCACGGGCGAGTCCCCGGAAGACGGGCTGGGTGGTGGCCCCGGGGCGTGGCCTACGCTGGGCGGGTGATGAGCTCGGAAGGTGAGCGGCAGGGCGGTGGCGCTGCCGGTGCGGAGCAGGTGCCCGGCGGCGGGGACGCGCCGCGCGCCGAGGAGCGGCTGGAGCAGGCCGTGCGGGCGGCCGAGCAGGCGCTGATCGAGTTCGAGATCGCGGTGGAGACCTTCCGCATCGAGGTCGAGAACTTCTCCCGGCTGCACGAGCAGAGGCTCGGACCGATGTACGCCCGCCTCGAGGAACTGGACGCCCGGATCCTGCAGGCCCGCGCCGACCGCAGCGGTGACGCCGAGGACCGCCGCCGGGCCGAGGAGGCCCGCGCCCGCCTGGCGCCGATCCCCGGTGTCGAGGAGCTGCTGAACGGCTGGATGGACGGCGAGGGGCTCTTCCCGGAGGCCGTCGCCATGCTCACCGACCGGCCGGTGAAGCCGCCGCAGCGGGTGCGGCCCAGCGAGGAGGCCCGCAAGCTCTACCGGGACCTCGCCCGCAAGGCCCACCCCGACCTGGCGCAGGAGGACACCGACCGCAGCCGCCGAGAGGAGTTCATCACCCGCGTCAACGCCGCCTACGCCCGCGGCAGCGAGGTCGAGCTGCGGGAACTCGCCGCCGAGTGGGCCGCGGGACCGGAGCTGCGGCGCGCCCCGAGCCCTGCCGAGGAGCTCTACGCCCGCCTCGAATGGCTCTCCCAGCGCAAGGAACTGCTCACGCTGGTCGCCAAGGAACTGGAGGAGAGCGCCATCGGCTCCATGCTCCGGCTCGCCCCGGACGACCCCGACGGTCTCCTCGACGAGATCGCCGAGCAGCTGCAGGCCCAGCTCACCGAGCGCGAGGCGGAGCTGGCGGCCCTGCTGGCCTGAGCTTCGGCGATGCCTCTTCGGGTAGCGTCGGAGGCATGAGTTTTGGAGCTGGTGTGCCCACGGTCGAGGTCGCGGACCTCAAGGACGGCGACTTCCTGCTGGACGTCCGTGAGGACGACGAGTGGAAGGCCGGTCACGCCGAAGGGGCGCTGCACATCCCCATCAGCGAGTTCGTGGCCCGCTACGGCGAGCTGACCGAGGCCGCCCCGCAGGACGGGCGGGTGCATGTGATCTGCCGCTCCGGCGGACGGTCGGCCCAGGTCACGATGTATCTGGTGCAGCAGGGCATCGACGCCGTGAACGTGGACGGCGGCATGCAGGTGTGGGAGTCCGCGGGCCGCCCGGTCGTCACCGACGACGGACAGCCGGGGCATGTGCTGTAGGCGCCTGTAGGCCTCTCGTGGCTCTCCTGCAGCCCCTGTAGCCCCGCCGAGGGGCGTCACGTGTGGCCCCGCCGAGGGGCGTCACGTGTGGCCCCGCCGAGGGGCGTCACGTGTGGCCCCGCCGAGGGGCGTCACGCCGGGGGATGAGCCGCCAGCAGGTCTCCGAGGGCTTCCTCGTGGGCCGCCGCCGGGCCGAGTGAGAGTTCGAGATGCTTGGCCCAGGCGTGGTACCGGTGCAGGGGGTACTCCACATCCGCGCCGAATCCCCCGTGCAGATGCTGTGCGGTCTGCACCACTCTGCGCACGCCCTCCGCCGCCCAGATCTTGGCGACGGCGACGTCCCCGGCGGCGGGCAGGGCTCCCGGCGCCCCGGAGGCGATCCGCCAGGCCGCCTGCCACAGCGTGACCTCCATGGCGCGCAGGTCGATGAAGCGGTCGGCGGCCTGCATCGCCACGGCCTGGAAGGTGGCGAGCGGATGCCCGAACTGCTCCCGCTTGCCGGTGTACTCGCCCGTCATCCGCAGCACCCGCTCACCGAGTCCGAGGGCCAGCGCGCACGTCCCCGTGGTGAGCAGATCCCGCAGCCACTCCCACGCCCCGTCCGCCACCACCATCTCTCGCTCGGCGATCCGCACCGACGCCAGCCGCAGCTCGCCCAGCCGCTCCCCGCTGGTGGAGAACTGCTCGGCGAGGGCGACCCCCTCCTGCTCCGGGCGCACCAGCGCGAGAACGGTCCGATCGTCGCCGGTGTGCGCGGGCACGACGACGACATCCGCGTCGTAGGCCCACGGCACCGCCGTCTGCACCCCGTCCAGCACCCATGCCGTGCCGTCCGGTCGCGCGGTCACGGCACGCTCCGCCGGGTCGTGGCCGGTACGGCCGTGCGCGGCGACGGTCAGCACGAGCTCCCCCCGGCCCGCCCGCGCGAGCAGCGCGGACCTCGCCTCGGGGCTGCCGTACGTCTGGACGGCGGCCGCGGCCGCGCTGCTCTCCAGCAACGGCACCCGCGCCAGTACCTGGGCGGCCTCCCGCAGCACCAGGCACAGGGCGATCGCGTCCAGGCCGGATCCGCCGTGTTCCTCGCCGAGCAGCAGGCTCAGCAGGTCCGCTTCGGCGAGCCGGGCCCACAGCGCACGGTCGAATCCGTCGGCGACGGCGCCCGTGGTGAGCGCGGGGCTGGGCACTGCGTCCGGTGCGGCTCCGGCGAAGACCCCGCGTGCCGCCTCGGCCGCCGCCTGCTGCTCCTCGGTGAAGGTGAAGTCCACGGTCCTGTCCTCCCACGGCGCCTGCGGCGTGCGCTGATGCGACGCTGACCTGACGGGGCGTCAAGATAGAACAGGTTGCAGAAGAAGAGAAGCGGGCGTCGGCCGGGAGAACACGTCAACGGTCGAAGTCCAGCTCCACCTGCTCCGTCACCGGATGGGACTGGCAGGCCAGGACATAGCCCGCCTCGGTCTCCTCCGCCTCCAGCGCGAAGTTGCGGTCCATCCGGACCTCGCCGGAGACCAGGAAGGCGCGGCAGGTCCCGCACACCCCGCCCTTGCAGGCGTAGGGGGCGTCGGGGCGGTTGCGCAGCACCGTGTCCAGCAGGGACTCCCCGTCCTGGACGGGCCAGGTGCCGCCGCGTCCGTCGAGCCGGGCGGTGACCGTGCTGTGGGCGGGGGCCGTCGCCGCGCCGGCGGGGGCCGGGCTCGCGTCCACGTGGAAGATCTCCTCGTGGATGCGGGAGCGGGGCACACCCAGGCTCCGCAGCGTGCGCTCGGCACCCTCGACCAGCCCGTAGGGGCCGCACAGGAACCAGCCGTCCACCCGCTCGACCGCGAGCAGCGCCGGCAGCAGTCCGGTCAGCCGCTCCTGGTCGAGCCGCCCGGACGGCAGCCCTGCCTGCTGCTCCTCCCGGGAGAGCACCGTGACCAGCTGGAGCCGGTCGGGGTAGCGGTCCTTCAGGTCGGCGACCTCCTCCAGGAACATCGTGGAGGCTGCGGTGCGGTCGCTGCGTATCAGGCAGAACCGCGCCCGGGGCTCACGCTCGAGCAGGGTCGAGACGATCGACAGCACCGGGGTGATCCCGCTTCCGCCGACGATCGCGGCGTACAGGCCCGGTGCGGGCCGGAGCGTGAAACGGCCGGCCGGGGTCATGACCTCCAGCTCGTCGCCGAGGTTGATCTCCTTCAGGGCGTACGTGGAGAAGGCGCCGCCCTCGACCAGTCGTACACCGACGCGCAGCGTGCTCGGCCCCTCGCCGCCCGGTGCGGGGGAGCAGATGGAGTAGGTGCGCCGTATCTCCTCGCCGTCGACCGTGCGCCGCAGCGCCAGGTGCTGGCCGGGGGCGAAGCGGAACGCCTCGCGCAGCTCCGGCGGGACGGCGAGGGTGAGGGCGACGGAGTCGTCGGTGAGCCGGTCGACCGCGGCCACCCGGAGCCGGTGGAAGCGGGCCATCACAACTCCTTGAAGTGGTCGAACGGTTCACGGCAGGCCAGGCAGCGGCGCAGCGCCTTGCACGCGGTGGACGAGAAGCGGCTGAGCAGTTCGGTGTCGGCGGATCCGCAGTGCGGGCAGCGGATCGCCTCCAGGCCGTCGCCGGCCTCGGCCGGCCGGGCGTCCTGGGTGCGTGTCGGCCCGAGCTCGACGCGGACCGGTCCGGAGGCCGACCGCACGCGTGGGGGCGCGATGCCGAACTCCCGCAGCTTGCGCCGCCCTTCGTCGGTGATGTCGTCGGTGGACCAGGCGGGTGCCAGCACGGTGCGGACGGTGACCTCACGCACCCCGTGCTCGCGCAGCACCCGCTCTATGTCGAGGGACATCGCCTCGATGGCCGGGCAGCCGGTGTACGTCGGGGTCAGCTCGACCTCGACGGTGTCGGCCCCGCGGGCGTGCACCGCGCGGACGACGCCCAGTTCACGCAGGGTCAGCACGGGCAGTTCGGGGTCGGGCACCGAACCGGCCAGCTCGAGCAGTTCCGCCTCCAGGGGGGTGGTGGTCACCATGTCGCCCCCGGGTGGCTGCGGTGCAGGTGCTGCATCTCGGCGAGCATGCGGCCGAACGGCTCGGTGTGCACGCCCTGACGGCCCGCACCGGCCGACCACGCTCCCGTGCGCGGTCCTTCGGGCACCGAGAGCGCGGCCCGGCGCAGGACGTCCTCGACGTGCTCCAGCCAGGCCGACTCGAGCGCCGGCCAGTCGACGTCCAGGCCCTCGACCGGCTGGAACATCTCGCCGGTGAACCGCCACAGCGCGTCCACGGCCCGCTGCATCCGCTCGTGGCTCACGTCGGTGCCGTCGCCGAGGCGCAGGGTCCACTGCTCGGCGTGGTCGCGGTGGTAGGCGACCTCCTTGACGGCCTTCGCGGCCAGCGGGGCGAACGGGCCGTCGCCGCCGGCCAGTTCGGTGTGGAGGAGGTGCTGGTAGACGGAGAAGTACAGCTGGCGGGCGATGGTGTGGGCGAAGTCGCCGTTGGGCTGCTCCACCAGCTGGAGGTTGCGGAAGGCGCGCTCCTCGCGGAGGAACGCCAGCTCGTCCTCGTCGCCGGCCATCGACAGCAGGACGCGGGCCTGGCCCAGCAGGTCGAGCGCGATGTTGGCGAGGGCGACCTCCTCCTCCAGGACGGGGGCGTTGCCGGCCCACTCGCCCAGGCGGTGGGAGAGCACCAGGGCGTCGTCGCCGAGCGCCAGGGCGGCCGGGGTGAGGGCGGTGTCCTTGGCGGGTGTCGTCGTCACAGGTGCTGCACCCCCTCGGGGATGTCGTAGAACGTCGGGTGCCGGTAGGGCTTGTCGGCGGCCGGCTCGAAGAACGGGTCCTTCTCGTCCGGCGAGGAGGCGGTGATCGCGGACGACGGCACGACCCAGATGGAGACGCCCTCGCCGCGCCGGGTGTAGAGATCGCGGGCGTTGCGCAGGGCGAGCTCCGCGTCCGGCGCGTGCAGGCTGCCGACGTGGGTGTGGGACAAGCCCCGGCGCGAACGCACGAAGACCTCCCACAGGGGCCAGTCGGTGGTGGTCATGCTCGCGTCGCTCCTGTCTCGCCGTTCACGCTGGTCTTACCGCTTGTGTCCGACTGCCCGGTGGTGCCGGGGCGGCCGGTCGTGTGCTTGGCCGCGTAGGCGGCCGCCGCCTCCCTGACCCAGGCGCCCTCCTCGTGGGCCTGCCTGCGCCGGGTCAGCCGCTGCTCGTTGCACGGGCCGTTGCCCTTGAGGACCTCCCAGAACTCCGTCCAGTCGATCGCTCCGAAGTCGTAGTGCCCTCGCTCCTCGTTCCACTTGAGGTCGGGGTCGGGGAGGGTGAGGCCGAGCGACTCGGCCTGGGGGACGCAGATGTCGACGAAGCGCTGGCGCAGCTCGTCGTTGGAGTGCCGCTTGATCTTCCAGGCCATCGACTGCGCGGAGTGCTGCGACTCGTCGTCGGGCGGGCCGAACATCATCAGCGACGGCCACCACCAGCGGTCGACCGCGTCCTGCGCCATCGCGTGCTGCTCGGGTGTGCCCTTGCTCAGAGCGAGCAGCAGCTCGTAGCCCTGGCGCTGGTGGAAGGACTCCTCCTTGCAGATCCGGACCATCGCGCGCGCGTACGGGCCGTAGGAGCAGCGGCACAGGGGGACCTGGTTGGTGATCGCGGCGCCGTCCACGAGCCAGCCGATCGCGCCGACGTCCGCCCAGGTCAGCGTCGGGTAGTTGAAGATCGAGGAGTACTTCTGGCGGCCGGAGTGGAGCTTGTCGAGCAGCTCGTCGCGGCTGGTGCCGAGGGTTTCGGCGGCGCTGTACAGGTACAGGCCGTGGCCGGCCTCGTCCTGCACCTTGGCCATGAGGATCGCCTTGCGGCGCAGCGAGGGCGCGCGGGTGATCCAGTTGGCCTCCGGCTGCATGCCGATGATCTCGGAGTGGGCGTGCTGGGCGATCTGCCGCACCAGCGTGGCCCGGTAGGCGTCCGGCATCCAGTCGCGCGGCTCGATCCGCTCGTCGGCGGCGACGGCCGCGTCGAAGGCGCGCTGGTAATCGACGGTGATGTCGCCGACGCCTTCAGGTGCGTCGTACGCCTCGCTGCGGGCCGTCTCGCGGGCGGCTGCTGTCGCCATGAGGTCCCCCTCGACCTGGGTTCTTCTCGGAGCACGCTCCCGACCGATCGTTCGGTTCGTGCGATTCCATGGTGAGACGGGGGCCGCACGGTGTCAACCGCTGTGGATAACCTGCGGGGACCGCCTGTGGACAACGGTGTGACCGCCGCGGGGCTGCGCACGGTTCCCGTGGGTGCGGGTCCGAGTGCGGCTGCGGCTGCGGCTGCGGTGCTCGTGCCGGTGCCGGTGCCGGTGCTGGTGCTGGTGCTGGTGCCAGGGCCGGTGTCGTGTGGGTGCCCTGCGTCGGCACGGCTGCGATGTGGTCACGGCCACGGCACGGACCACCCGCCGGGGGTGTGCCCGGGTGGCCGGTGCTGAGTACCGTTCCGTGCGACGCGGTGGAGCGGTGGGCGAAGAGTGCCGCCCCCGTGGCCGGACGGCGGCAGCGACGGACCGGAAACGTGGAACGGGGCGGAATGGACGCGTACGACAAGGGCTCGGACGCCCGGCACGGGCCGAAGGGGCCCACTGGGCCGACCGGGCCGAGCGGACCGCCTGGTTCCACTGGGCCCACCGGGTCGACCCTGCCCCCCTCCCCCGCCCCGCTCCCCGAGCACCGCTCCGGTGTCGCCGCCCTCTCCCTGCGCTACCAGATCGCCGCCGCCGTCGCACTCGCCGTCGTCGCCGTCGGGGTGTGTGTGCACCTCGGGATGACCTTCTTGCACGTCGCACCCCCCAACACGGTCAGCAAGGAGCACGCCGAGGCGATCGAGGACTGGGTCTACCCCGAGTTCGAGCAGAACTGGAAGCTCTTCGCTCCGAACCCGCTTCAGCAGAACGTCGCCGTGCAGGTCCGCGCGGAGATACGCACGGCGGACGGGGGAGTGCGCACCACCGGCTGGTACGACCTGTCCGCCGAGGACGGCCGGGCCATCGACGGCAATCCGCTGCCCAGCCACACCCAGCAGAACGAGCTGCGCCGCGCCTGGGACTTCTTCGTCGCCACCCACGACAACGACAACCGCCCGGTGGGCCTGCGCGGCGCACTGTCCGAGTCCTATCTGCGCCGGATCACGGTGCTCCGCCTCGACCGTGCGGACGCGGCCGGAGACGGCGGTGTCGTCCAGCAGGTCCAGATCCGCTCGCGCACCACGAACGTCCCGCCTCCCGAGTGGAGTGACGAGAAGATCTCCACGTCGCCGGTGTACCGCACCCTGCCCTGGTGGTCGGTGCCCGAGGACGAAGCCCGGGGAGGTGTCGGGTGAACCGCTTCTCGCTGGCGGTCTCCGGTCTCATCGCGCGCGTGGCCGACTCCGCCCTCGGCCCCTGCCAGAGCGCCGTGATCCGCATCGGCTTCAGCGCGACCTGGCTGCTGTTCCTGCTGCGCGAGTTCCCGCACCGTCAGGAGCTGTACGGCCCCGACGGCCCCTGGAACTGGGATCTGGCCGAGCAGCTGGTCGGCTCGAACGGCGCGTTCACGGCACTGCTCTGGTCCGACGGTCAGATCTGGTTCGAGGCCGTCTACGCGCTCGCGGTGCTGTGGAGCGTGCTCCTGCTGCTCGGCTGGCGCACCCGCACCATGTCGGTGCTGTTCATGGTGGGGGTGCTGTCCCTGCAGAACCGCAGCATCTTCATGGGCGACGGCGGCGACAACGTGCTGCACCTGATGTCGGTCTACCTCGTGTTCACACGCTGCGGTCAGGTGTGGTCGCTGGACGCCCGGCGGGCGCGGCGCCAGGCGGAGGCACGCGCGCGTGGCGAGCGGGTACGGGACCGGGTGGGCCCGGCGCTGTGGGGAGTGCTCGGTTTCCTCCTGCTCGCCGCGACGCTTGCGGGGCGGATGGACGGTGACCGCCTGGTACCGGTGCTGCTGTGGACGGTCTGGTCGGCGCAGGCCGTGTGGTGGCTGGTCGGACGCTTTGCGCGGACCGCACAGCCGCGGATCCTGCTGGACGTCGTCGCCAACATCGTGCACAACGGCGCCCTCCTGGTGATCATGGCCGAGGCGTGTCTGATCTACGCCACGGCCGGCTGGTACAAGGTCCAGGGCTCCCGCTGGCAGGACGGCACGGCCGTCTACTACCCGCTGCAACTGGAGTACTTCTCCCCCTGGCCGGGCCTCGCCGACCTGCTGGCGTCCAGCGGCACGCTGGTGATGCTGCTGACCTACGGCACGGTCGCCGTGCAGGTCGCCTTCCCGTTCACGCTGTTCAACCGGCGGGTGAAGAACGTCCTGCTGGCGGTCATGATCACTGAGCACGCCATGATCGCCGTCGTTCTGGGGCTGCCGTTCTTCTCGCTGGCGATGATCGCGGCGGACATGGTGTTCCTGCCGACGTCGTTCCTGCGGCGCCTGGGCGACGGGGCGGCACGCGCGCGTGCCCGGCTGCGCCTGCGCGACGGGGGCGGCTTGTCCCTCCCGAAGCAACGGCCCCCGGATCACCGCGCCCCGGACATCGCCGCGAAGGCCCAGCTCTCCGTCGCGGCAGCCCAGCACCTGGCCGCGAAAGGCCAGCTCTCCGTCGCGGCAGCCCAGCACCTGGCCGCGAAAGGCCAGCTCCCCGCCGCGGCAGCCCAGGAGTCCGCTGCCGAGACTCAGCACCCGGCCGCGGCAGCCCAGCAGTCCGTTGCGGAAGCCCAGCACCCCGCCGCGGCAGCCCAGGAGTCCGCTGCCGAGACTCAGCACCCGGCCGCGGCACCCCAGGCCCCCTCCGCCGAAGCTCAGGCCCCAGCCCCCTCCGCGCAAGCCCAGCCCTCCGCCACCGAGGCCGTCCCCGGACCGCGAGGAGCCCCGCGCCCGCGCACGTAGGCTTCTGGGCATGACCGACTTCCAGGGCGAGGCCCCGACCGCCGCGGCCGGCCTCGTGTCCGCCTGGCGCCGCCTGGCCGGCGACAGCGTCCTGCTCGACGGCTTCCACGCCCTCAAGCACGGCCTGCGCTTCGGGGCCGAGGTCCCGGTCGCGGTCACCGCGGACAGGGCCGGCGCCCTCGCCCTCGCCGACGAACTGGCCCCGGACGTCCATGAGGCGCTGGGCGCGCTGCTGACCGAGGTGCCGTACGAGACGTACGCCTCGCTGGTCCCGCGTCCGCATCCCACCGCCGTGGCCGCCCTGGCCGTGCGCCCCTCCCGCGCGGACAGCCTCGCGCGGCTGACGCACACCCAGCGCACCGCCCCCGTCGTGGTCCTCGACCACCCGCGCAACCTGGGCAACGCCGGGGCCGTGATCCGCCTGGCCGCCGGTTTCGGCGCCACCGGTGTCGTCACCACCGGCACGCTCGACCCCTGGCACCCCACGGTCGTCCGCGGCGGGGCCGGGCTGCACTTCGCGACCGCCGTGGAACGGCTGACGGCCGACGAGCTGCCCGAGGGCCCGCTGTTCGCGCTCGATCCGGAGGGCGAGGACATCCGCGCGCTGAAGCTGCCGGACGACGCACTGCTCGCCTTCGGCTCCGAGCGCAGCGGACTGTCACCCGAGCTGCGCGCGCGTGCCGACCATCTGGTGGCCCTGCCGATGCGCCCCCAGGTCTCCAGCTACAACCTCGCGACCAGTGTGGCCATGACGCTGTACCACTGGAGCGCCACCGGGGGCGCACCCGCCTGAGCGCGTGCCCGCGGGGCCTACGCCTCCCGGCGCACCTCGACCACCCGGAAGCGGTTGGCCACGAACGCGCCGTCGCACAGGGCCGCGTTGGCCGCCGGGTTGCCGCCGGAGCCGTGGAAGTCGGAGAAGGCGGCCGTCTGGTTGACGTACACCCCGCCGGTGAGGTTGAGGGAGAGCTGGGCGGCCTCCTCCAGGCACACCTCGCGCACGGCGTCCTCGACCTCCGGGGAAGTCGTGTACGCGCCGACGGTCATCGCGCCCTTCTCGCGGATGGTGCGCCGCAGCAGCTCCAGGGCGTCACCGGACGAGTCGACGGCGACGGCGAAGGAGACCGGGCCGAAGCACTCGCTCATGTACGCGGCCTCGGCGTCGGGCTTGGAGCCGTCCAGCTTGACGATCACCGGGGTGCGCACCACGGCGCCCGGGAACTCGGGGTTGGCGATCTCGCGGGAGGCGAGGGCGACCTCGCCGAGTCCGGCGGCGGCCTCCAGGCGGGCCTTGACGTCCGGGTTGACGATCGCGCCGAGCAGGGCGTTCGCGCGCGCGTCGTCGCCGAGCAGACCGTCGACCGCCTTCGCCAGATCGGCGACGACCTCGTCGAAGGACTTCGGCCCCTGGTCGGTGGTGATGCCCTCGCGCGGGATCAGCAGGTTCTGCGGGGTGGTGCACATCTGGCCGCTGTACAGCGACAGGGAGAACGCCAGGTTGGACAGCATCCCCTTGTAGTCGCCGGTCGACTCCACGAGCACCGTGTTGACGCCGGCCTTCTCGGTGTACACCTGCGCCTGGCGGGCGTTGGCCTCCAGCCAGTCGCCGAACTCGGTGGAGCCGGTGTAGTCGATGATCCGGATCTCCGGGCGGGTGGCCAGGTCCTTGGCGATGCCCTCGCCGGGACGCTCGGCGGCCAGCGCGACCAGGTTGGGGTCGAAGCCGGCCTCGGTGAGCACCTCGCGCGCCACCTGCACGGTCAGGGCGAGCGGCAGCACCGCGCGGGGGTGCGGCTTGACCAGGACCGCGTTGCCGGTGGCGAGGGAGGCGAACAGGCCCGGGTAGCCGTTCCACGTCGGGAAGGTGTTGCAGCCGATGACCAGGCCGATGCCGCGCGGGACCGGCGTGAACTGCTTGGTCAGCGCGAGCGGGTCGCGCTTGCCCTGCGGCTTGGTCCACTCCGCGGTGTCCGGGGTGCGGACCTGCTCCACGTACGCGTACGCCACCGCCTCCAGGCCGCGGTCCTGCGCGTGCGGGCCGCCCGCCTGGAACGCCATCATGAACGCCTGGCCGGACGTGTGCATGACGGCGTGGGCGAACTCGTGGGTCCGGTCGCTGATGCGCTTGAGGATCTCCAGGCACACCACCGCGCGCGCCTCCGCGCCCGCGTCCCGCCAGGCCCGCATCCCGGCCTTCATGGCGGGCAGCAGCACGTCGAGGTCCGCGTGCGGATAGCTCACGCCCAGCTCGATGCCGTAGGGGGAGACCTCGCCGTCCACCCAGCCGTCCGTGCCGGGCTGGCCGAGGTCGAGGCGGGTGCCGAGCAGGGCGTCGAAGGCGGCCTTGCCCGCGGCCAGGTCCAGGCTGCCGTTCTCCCCGTAGGCCTTGGGGTGCTCGGGGTGGGGGGACCAGTACGCGCGGGTGCGGATCGCTTCGAGCGCCTGGTCCAGGGTGGGCCGGTGCCGGGCGATCAGCTCGTGCGCGGTGAGTTCGGCGGCCATACGGGACCAACTCCTCGTCTTCAGAACTCTTCGTCGAGTTCCTGACCTGGCAGAAAGGTGGGCAGGAATGGGCGGTCAGAGCTAGAGTAACCGAACGATCGGTCGGGACAAGGGGGTCCGCCGCATCTGTGGAAAACCCCGTGCGGGAGGATCGCGCACATGACAGCACTCGACCTCAGCAGCCCTGTGGCCGTCGTCGGCACCGGCACCATGGGCCAGGGAATCGCCCAGGTCGCGCTGGTCGCGGGCCATGTGGTGCGGCTCTACGACGCCGCCCCCGGCCGCGCCCGGGAAGCGGCCGACGCGATCGGCGCCAGGCTCGACCGGCTCGTGGAGAAGGACCGGCTCACCCCCGCCGACCGGGACGCCGCCCGCGCCCGCCTGCTGCCCGCCGCCGAGCTCGCCGAGCTCGCCGACTGCACCCTGGTCGTCGAGGCGGTCCTGGAGCGGCTCGACGTCAAACAGGAGCTGTTCCGCGCGCTGGAGGACGTCGTCGACGACGACTGCCTGCTCGCCACCAACACCTCCTCCCTGTCCGTCACCGCCATCGGCGGCGCCTTGCGCGTCCCCGGTCGCTTCGTCGGCCTGCACTTCTTCAACCCGGCGCCGCTGCTGCCGCTGGTCGAGGTCGTCTCCGGGTTCGCCACCGACGTCACGTACGCCACGCGCGCGTACGAGACCGCCCGCGCCTGGGGCAAGACCCCGGTCGCCTGCGCCGACACCCCCGGTTTCATCGTCAACCGCATCGCCCGGCCCTTCTACGCCGAGGCCTTCGCGGTGTACGAGTCCCAGGGCGCCGACCCGGCCACCGTCGACGCGGTGCTGCGCGAGTCCGGCGGCTTCCGCATGGGCGCCTTCGAACTGACCGACCTGATCGGGCAGGACGTCAACGAGTCCGTCACGCACTCGGTGTGGCAGTCCTTCTTCCAGGACGTGCGCTTCATCCCCTCGCTCGCCCAGCGCCGCCTGGTCGAGTCCGGGCGGCTCGGCCGCAAGAGCGGCCAGGGCTGGTACGACTACCGGGACGGCGCCGAGCGTCCCGAGCCGCACACCGCGGAACAGGCGCCGCCGCCCGCGTACGTGGTCGCCGAGGGCGATCTGGGGCCCGCCTCGGAGCTGCTCGCGCTGATCCGCGAGGCGGGCATCGAGGTGCGCGAGGAGGACGAGGACAACGGCACGCGTCTGGTGCTGCCCGGCGGCGGCCAGCTGGCCCTGGCCGACGGCCAGACCTCGGTGGAGTTCCGCGACGTCGTCTACTTCGACCTCGCCCTCGACTACCGCACGGCCGGCCGCATCGCCCTGTCGCACGCCCAGGACACCTCCGCCCGGACCGTCGCCGAGGCCACCGGGCTGTTCCAGGCGCTCGGCAAGAAGGTCAGCGTCATCGGGGACGTGCCCGGCATGATCGTCGCCCGCACGGTGGCGCGGATCATCGACCTGGCGTACGACGCCGTCGCCAAGGGGGTGGCCACCGAGGAGGACATCGACACCGCGATGCGCCTCGGCGTCAACTACCCTCTGGGTCCCTTCGAGTGGGACCGCAGGCTCGGCCGCACCTGGGCCTGCTCCCTCCTGGACGACCTGCATCAGCGCGACCCGTCCGGCCGCTACGCGCCGTCCCTGGCGCTCTACCGGCACGCGTACGCCACCGAGAAGCGGGAGGGCACCCCATGACTACCGCCAAGCGCGACACGTACACCCCGGAGACGCTGCTCACCGTCGCCGTCCAGGTGTTCAACGAGCGCGGCTACGACGGCACCTCCATGGAGCACCTCTCCAAGGCGGCCGGCATCTCCAAGTCGTCGATATACCACCACGTGGCGGGCAAGGAGGAACTGCTGCGCCGTGCGGTGAGCCGGGCGCTGGACGGGCTGTTCGAGATCCTCGACGAGGAGCACGCGCGCGTGGGGCGTCCCGCCGAGCGGCTGGAGTACGTCGTGCGGCGCATGGTCGAGGTGCTGATCGCCGAACTGCCGTATGTGACGCTGCTGCTGAGGGTGCGGGGCAACACGGACACCGAGCGGTGGGCGCTGGAGCGGCGGCGCGAGTTCGACCACCGCGTGGCCGAGCTGCTGAAGGACGCGGCGGCCGACGGGGACGTGCGCGGCGACATCGACGCGGGCCTGGTGACCCGGCTGGTCTTCGGGATGATCAACTCGATCGTCGAGTGGTACCGGCCCGACGGCCGCGGCATGAGCGAGCAGGACGTGGCCGAGGCGGTCGCCCAGCTCGCCTTCGGGGGGCTCCGCAGAGCCGGCTGAGAGGCTCCACGGGGCATGGCAGGCCGCCCAAGGGCGGGCCGCGGGGCCAAGGGCGGGCCGCGGGGCCAGGGGCGGGCCACAGGGCCGGGGCCCGGTCGGCGGCCCCCGCCCCCGCTCATCTCACCCCTGCGGCTCCAGGTCCTCCTCCTCGAACACCAGCAGGGTGCGGGTGCTGAGCACCTCGGGGATCGCCTGGAGCCGGGTGAGCACCAGCTCGCGCAGCGCGCGGTTGTCGGGCGTGTGCACCAGCAGCAGGACGTCGAAGTCGCCGCCCACCAGAGCGATGTGGGACGCGCCCGGAAGCTGTCTGAGCTGCTCGCGGACCGTGCGCCAGGAGTTCTGGACGATCTTCAGGGTGATGTAGGCGGACGTGCCGTGTCCGGCCCGCTCGTGGTCCACCCGGGCGCCGAAGCCGCGGATGACGCCGTCCTCGACGAGCCGGTTGATCCGCGCGTAGGCGTTCGCCCGCGAGACGTGGACGCGTTCGGCGACCGACCGTATCGACGCACGGCCGTCCGCCTGGAGCATGCGCAGGATGTCCTGATCGATCGCGTCGAGCGGGCGCGGCGGCGGAAGCGGTCCGGTTCCCTCCGGTCCCTCGGCCATTTGTTCAGATCCCACCCGCCCCCGCCTCTCTCCGATGGACGTCCTGCATTCATCTCAGGCTGTGGAGAACCGTTTGTCCACAGCCTGGCGCCACCCGTAGCCAAAATGTGCCGACGACCGAACAATCGGTTGGTGAGGCGCGTCACAGACGCCGCGCCTTGCTGAGTCGCTCCCACGAGGAGGTGCCGTCATGACGGTCATGGAGCAGCGGGGGGCCTACCGGCCGACCCCGCCGCCCGCCTGGCAGCCCCGTACCGACCCCGCGCCGCTGCTGCCCGACGCGGAGCCGTACCGGGTGCTCGGCACCGAGGCGGCCGCCAAGGCCGACCCGGAGCTGCTGCGCCGGCTGTACGCGGAGCTGGTGAAGGGCCGCCGCTACAACGCGCAGGCCACCGCCCTCACCAAGCAGGGCCGTCTCGCGGTGTACCCCTCCAGCACCGGCCAGGAGGCCTGCGAGGTCGCCGCCGCGCTCGTCCTTCAGGAGCGCGACTGGCTGTTCCCGAGCTACCGCGACACCCTCGCCGTCGTCGCCCGCGGTGTGGACCCCGTCGAGGCCCTCACCCTGCTGCGCGGCGACTGGCACACCGGCTACGACCCCTACGTGCACCGGGTGGCCCCGCTGAGCACCCCGCTCGCCACCCAGCTGCCCCACGCGGTGGGCCTCGCGCACGCCGCCCGCCTCAAGGGCGACGACGTGGTGGCGCTCGCCATGGTCGGCGACGGCGGCACCAGCGAGGGCGACTTCCACGAGGCGCTGAACTTCGCCGCCGTCTGGCAGGCCCCGGTCGTCTTCCTGGTCCAGAACAACGGCTTCGCCATCTCCGTGCCGCTCGCCAAGCAGACCGCCGCCCCCTCCCTGGCCCACAAGGCCGTCGGCTACGGCATGCCGGGCCGACTGGTCGACGGCAACGACGCCGCCGCCGTGCACGAGGTGCTCAGCGACGCCGTACGGCACGCCCGCGCGGGCGGCGGCCCCACCCTGGTCGAGGCGATCACGTACCGCGTGGAGGCGCACACCAACGCCGACGACGCGACCCGCTACCGGGGCGACGCCGAGGTCGAGACGTGGAAGCAGCACGACCCCATCGAGCTGCTCGAACACGAGCTGACCGCACGCGGCCTGCTCGACGAGGACGGCATCGCCGCCGCCCGCCGGGACGCCGAGACCATGGCCGCCTCCCTGCGCGAGCACATGAACCAGGACCCCGCGCTCGACCCGATGGATCTCTTCGCCCACGTCTACGCCGAGCCCACCCCGCAGCTGCGGGAGCAGCAGGCGCAGCTCAGGGCAGAGCTCCGGGCCGAGGCGGAGTCGGAAGGGACGCAGCGATGACCACCGTCGCCGTCAAGCCGGCCACCATGGCGCAGGCCCTCACGCGCGCCCTGCGCGACGCCATGGCCGCCGACCCGTCGGTGCACGTCATGGGCGAGGACGTCGGCACCCTCGGCGGCGTCTTCCGGATCACCGACGGACTCGCCAAGGAGTTCGGCGAGGACCGCTGCACGGACACCCCGCTGGCCGAGGCGGGCATCCTCGGCACCGCCGTCGGCATGGCGATGTACGGTCTGCGGCCGGTCGTGGAGATGCAGTTCGACGCCTTCGCCTACCCGGCGTTCGAGCAGCTCGTCAGCCATGTCGCCCGCATGCGCAACCGCACGCGCGGGAAGATGCCGCTGCCCCTGACCATCCGCGTCCCCTACGGCGGCGGCATCGGCGGCGTGGAGCACCACAGCGACTCCTCCGAGGCGTACTACATGGCCACGCCCGGCCTCCATGTCGTCACGCCCGCGACCGTCCCCGACGCCTACGGGCTGCTGCGCGCCGCCATCGCCTCCGACGACCCGGTGGTCTTCCTCGAACCGAAGCGCCTGTACTGGTCGAAGGACTCCTGGAACCCGGAGGAGCCGGCGCCCGTTGAACCGATAGGCCGCGCGGTGGTGCGGCGCTCGGGGCGGAGCGCCACGCTCATCACGTACGGGCCGTCCGTACCCGTCTGCATGGAGGCGGCCGAGGCGGCCCGGGCCGAGGGCTGGGACCTCGAAGTCGTCGATCTGCGCTCCCTGGTGCCGTTCGACGACGAGACGGTGTGCGCCTCGGTGCGGCGGACGGGACGCGCGGTCGTCGTCCACGAGTCGGGTGGCTTCGGCGGCCCGGGCGGGGAGATCGCCGCGCGGGTCACGGAGCGCTGCTTCCACCACCTGGAGGCGCCGGTGCTCCGCGTGGCCGGTTTCGACATCCCGTATCCGCCGCCGATGCTGGAGCGCCACCACCTGCCCGGAGTGGACCGGATCCTGGACGCCGTGGGGCGTCTGCAATGGGAGGCCGAGAGCTGATGGCACAGGTGCTGGAGTTCAAGCTCCCCGACCTCGGTGAGGGGCTCACCGAGGCGGAGATCGTGCGCTGGCTGGTCGAGGTCGGCGACGTCGTCGCGGTCGACCAGCCCGTCGTCGAGGTCGAGACGGCCAAGGCGATGGTCGAGGTGCCCTGCCCCTACGGCGGCGTCGTCACCGCCCGCTACGGCGAGGAGGGCACCGAACTGCCCGTCGGTGCCCCGCTGCTGACGGTCGCGGTGGGCGAGCCGGCCGACGGCCGCCCGGACGGGCGGGCGAGCTCTCCGGATGCGGCGACCGAGGGCGCCCGCACGGAAGGGGCCCGGTCGGACGGCGCCCGCGCGGAAGGCGCGCGTGAGGGCTCCCGCACGGAGGGCTCAGGCAACGTCCTGGTCGGCTACGGCACCTCCGAGGCACCGGCCCGCCGCCGCAGGGTGCGCCCGGACCGGCCCGCGCCCGCCGCCCCCGCGAGGGACGCACAGCCCGCCACCAACGGAACCGCTCCCGGCGGCCCCGCCTCCGCGCGGGAGGCCGTGGACGGCCCCGTCCCGGTGATCTCCCCCCTGGTGCGCAGGCTGGCCCGGCAGAACGGCCTGGACCTGCGCGAGATGACCGGCTCCGGACCCGACGGGCTGATCATGCGCGCGGACGTGGAGTACGCGCTGCGCGCCGCCGCCGCACAGGGCACCGCGGCGCAGGAGCGGCCCGCCCCCGTGGCGCAGCCGTCGGCCCCCGCCGTCGCCACGCCGGGCGTCACCCGCGTCCCCCTCAAGGGCATCCGCGGTACCGTCGCCGACAAGCTCTCCCGCAGCCGCACCGAGATACCGGACGCGACCTGCTGGGTGGACGCCGACGCGACGGAGCTGATGCGGACCCGCGCCGCGATGAACGCCGCCGGCGGCCCGAAGATCTCCGTGCTGGCCCTGCTGGCCAGGATCTGCACCGCTGCCCTGGCCCGCTTCCCCGAGCTCAACTCCTCGGTGGACACGGAGGCCAGGGAGGTCGTCCAGTACCAGGACGTGCACCTCGGCTTCGCCGCGCAGACCGACCGGGGTCTGGTCGTCCCCGTCGTCCGGGACGCCCACGCGCGGGACGCGGAGTCACTCACCGCCGAGTTCGCCCGGCTGACCGAGGCGGCCCGCGCCGGGACGCTGACGCCGGCGGAACTCACCGGCGGCACCTTCACGTTGAACAACTACGGCGTCTTCGGCGTCGACGGCTCCACGCCGATCATCAACCACCCCGAGGCCGCGATGCTCGGTGTCGGCCGCATCGTCCCCAAGCCATGGGTGCACGAGGGCGAGCTGGCCGTGCGTCAGGTCGTGCAGCTCTCGCTCACCTTCGACCACCGGGTGTGCGACGGCGGCACGGCGGGCGGTTTCCTGCGGTACGTGGCCGACTGCGTAGAGCAACCGGCGGTGCTGCTGCGCACGCTGTGACGGCCGGTTCCACCTGATCGCGTCCCCGCCCCCGCGTTCCCTGTGATCGCGGGGGCACGCATACTCGGGGTGTGAGCGCGTACGAGCATCCCGGCGATCCAGGCGGAGCCCCCGCCTACGACGCCGTCGTGCTCGCCGGGGGTGCCGCCCGCCGGCTCGGCGGCGTGGACAAGCCCGGTGTGCGCGTCGGCGGCCGGACGCTGCTCGACCGGGTGCTGGCCGCCTGTACCGGCGCCCGGACCACCGTGGTCGTGGCCGAGCCCCGGCCCACCGCACGGCCCGTCGTCTGGGCCCGCGAGGAACCGCCGGGCGGCGGACCGCTCGCCGCGCTGGCGGCCGGACTGCGGCACACCACGGCGGACCGCGCGCTGCTGCTCTCCGCCGACCTGCCGTTCCTCGACACCCGCACCGTCCAAGGGCTGTTGGCCGCGCTGCGCGACACCGGCGCCGACGGCGTCCAGCTCACCGACGCCGGTGGCCGGGACCAGCCGCTCGTGGCCGCCTACCGGACGTCGGCCCTGCGCCGGGAACTGGCCGCGCTCGGCGCCCGGCACGGCGCCCTGACCGGGCTGCCCCTGCGCCGGCTGACCGCAGGGCTCGCTCTCACCCGACTCTCCGACCCGGTGGCGTCCTTCGACTGCGACACCTGGGACGACATCGCCACCGCCAGGGCACGCATCAGGGAGCATGGGCACGTGTTGGAAGAATGGATTTCCGCAGTCAAGGACGAGCTGGGCATCGACCTGGACGTCGACACCGGTGCGCTGCTCGACCTCGCCCGCGACGCCGCTCACGGTGTCGCCAGGCCGGCGGCACCGCTGACCACCTTCCTGGTCGGCTACGCCGCGGCGCAGGCAGGCGGTGACCGCGAGGCCGTCGCCGAGGCCGCCCGCAAGGCCGCTGCCCTCGCCCGCCGCTGGGCCGACGAGGACACGGCGGACGGCACCCCGTCCGGGGACCTCGCCCCGGACGCCACCCCCGACACCCGCCCGGACGCAGGATGAACAGGCATGCCACCCGGGCCGACGAGGACGCCGATGACCTCGACGTCGAGGAGGCGCTCGCCCTCGTGAACGACAACCCCGGTCGCCCCTCCGGCCACCCCACGGCCGTCCCACAGCCCCCGGGCACCTCGCCGAGGGCCCCCGAGCGCCACGGCGACGACCGCCACCACCGCGCCATCGGATGGGCCGACGCCCGGACCGTCGCCGAACAGGCCCCACGCCACGGCACCGGCGGCCGCGCCGGCCACCGCACCCCCGTCCAGGTGCCCCTCAGTGACACCCTGGGCCTCACCCTGGCCGCCCCCCTCACCGCCCTGACCGACCTGCCCTCCTTCGACACCTCGGCGATGGACGGCTGGGCCGTCTCCGGCCCCGGCCCCTGGGACGTACGGGAGAAGGGCGTCCTCGCCGGGCACACCGCGCACGCCCCCCTCACCGACGGCGAGGCCGTCCGCATCGCTACCGGCGCGCGCATCCCGCCGGACACCACTGCCGTCCTGCGCAGCGAGCACGGCCACATCGACGACAAGGGACGCCTGCACGTCGCCGCGGCCCACGCGCAGAACACCGTCTCGCATGGCCAGGACATCCGTCCCCGGGGCCAGGAATGCCGCAACGGCGACCACCTGCTGCCCGCCGGCACCGTGGTGACCCCCGCGGTGCTCGGCCTCGCCGCGGCGGCCGGCTACGACACGCTCACCGCCGTCCCCCGGCCCCGCGCCGATGTCTTCGTGCTCGGCGACGAACTGCTCACCGAGGGCCTGCCGCACGACGGGCTGATCCGGGACGCGCTCGGCCCGATGCTGCCGTCCTGGCTGCGCGCCCTGGGCGCGGAGGTCACCGCCGTCCGCCGGATCCGCGACGACGCCGACGCCCTGTACGAGGCGATCACGGCATCCGAGGCCGAGGTCGTCGTCACCACCGGCGGCACCGCCTCCGGCCCCGTCGACCACGTCCACCCCACCCTGCGCCGCATCGGCGCCGAGCTCCTGGTGGACGGCGTGAAGGTGCGCCCCGGCCATCCCATGCTCCTCGCCCGTACCGGGGAGGACCAGCACCTGGTCGGGCTGCCCGGCAATCCCCTCGCCGCCGTCTCCGGGCTGCTCACCCTCGCCGAGCCGCTGCTGCGCACCCTGGCGGCACGCCCCGCCCCCGAGCCTTACATGCTGCCGCTGCGGGACGGCGTGCAGGGACACCCGTACGACACGCGGCTGATCCCCGTGGCGCTGCGCGGCGACCGGGCACTGCCGCTGCTGTACAACGGTCCGGCGATGCTGCGGGGCATCGCGGCGGCGGACGCGCTGGCGGTCGTACCACCGGGCGGCGCACGGCCCGGTCAGGAGGCGGAACTGCTCGACCTGCCTTGGGCGTCAGGGGGAATCGGGGTGTGTTTCACGTGAAACTTCCGGGCCAGGACGTCATCGCTCGCCAGGCCGACGAACATCTGGTGACCCATCGGGTGAAGCTCCCGAGGAAGATGGTGGAGCATCCGATCCGCCAGGTCACCAAGCGGCTGTCCATGGCGCTGGGGGTCCTCGTGGTGACCGCCTTCATCGTGTACGCCGACCGCGGCGGCTACAACGACAACGCCGGCGGGGGACTCGATCTCCTCGACTCCTTCTACTACGCGACCGTCACCCTCTCCACCACCGGGTACGGCGACATCACACCGGTCAGCGACTCCGCCCGCCTCACCAACATCTTCGTCGTCACGCCGCTGCGCGTGCTGTTCCTGATCATCCTGGTCGGCACCACCCTCGAGGCCCTCACCGAACGCACCCGGGAGGAGTGGCGACTGAACCGCTGGAGGTCCACGTTGCGCGATCACACTGTCGTCGTCGGATTCGGCACCAAGGGCAGGTCCGCGATCAAGACCGTCTGCGCGACGGGGCTCCGCAAGGAGCAGGTCGTGGTGGTCGACCCCAGCGGCAAGGCGATCGACGCCGCCACGGCCGACGGCTTCGCGGGCGTCATAGGGGATGCGACCCGCAGCGAGGTGCTCAAGCGTGCCGAGGTGCACCGGGCGAGGCAGATCATCATCGCCACCCAGCGTGACGACACAGCGGTGCTGGTGACACTGACGGCTCGCCAGCTCAACCGCGGCGCGAAGATCGTGGCCGCTGTGCGGGAGGAGGAGAACGCTCCGCTGCTGAAGCAGTCGGGCGCCGACGCGGTCATCACCAGCGCGAGCGCGGCCGGCCGGCTGCTGGGCCTGTCCGTGCTCAGCCCCGCGGCCGGCATGGTGATGGAGGACCTCATCCAGCAGGGCTCGGGACTCGACATCGTCGAACGCCCCGCCATAAAAGCCGAGGTGGGCAAGACGCCGCGTGAGCTCAGCGACCTGGTGGTGAGCGTGGTGCGCGGCCACCGGGTGCTCGGCTACGACGACCCCGACGTGGGGACGGTCCAGCTGACCGACCGGCTCATCACGATCGTGCGGGCGACGCCGGGCACGCAGGTCGCGCCCGACATCCGCCCGCTCCCCCGGAGCTGACCCGGCCCCGCACTACTTGCGGTTGTACAGCCGCATCGTGATCGGCCCGAAGACCAGCACGAACAGAGCCGACCAGCCCAGCGTCCAGGCGATCTCGTCGGCCGGCCAGTCGCCCGCCATCAGCCCGCGCACCGCGGACGCGAGGTGGGTGACGGGGCTGTTGTTGACGAAGGCCTGCAGCCAGCCCGGCATGGTGCTCGGGTCGACGAAGACGTTCGACAGGAAGGTGAGCGGGAAGATCACCATCATGCTGACGCCCATCACCGACTTCTCGGTGCGCAGCATCAGCCCGAACATCGTCCAGATCCACGAGAACGCGAACGAGAACACCACCAGCAGCGCGATCCCGGTGACCACACCGCCGACCCCGCCGTCCGGGCGGTAGCCGAGGATGATGCCGACGGTGAGCATCACGACGGACGCGATGGTGTAGCGCAGGGCGTCACCGAGCAGATAGCCGACCATGGTCGACGGCCGCCAGATCGGCAGACTGCGGAAACGGTCGAAGACGCCCTTCTCGATGTCCGTGTTGACCGAGACCCCGGTGTACATCGTGATCATCACGACGGACATCACCAGGATGCCCGGCAGCAGGAACTGGATGTACTCCTTCGGCGAGCCGGCCAGCGCCCCGCCGAACAGGTACGTGTACATCAGCACCATCATGATCGGGAAGGCGGTGACGTCGAAGAGCTGCTCCGGCACGTGCTTGATCTTGAGCATCGCGCGCCAGCCGAAGGTGAGCGAGGCCGACCAGGCACTGGGCCGCGGCGGACGCTCCTTGGTGACCAGCAGCTCGGCGAGGGACTCGGTGCGGACCGGGGCGAGTTCGGTGCTCTCGGTGGTCGTCGCGGTGCTCATGCCGCCACCTCGTCCTTCGGGTCGTGGGAGTGGTCGGAGTCGTCGGAGCCGGACGCGTGCGTGTCGTGCCCGGTGAGGGCGAGGAACACCTCGTCCAGGCTGGGCTGGCCGAGCGAGAAGTTGTCGACGGTGATGCCGGCGGCCGCCAGTTCGTTCAGCGCCCGGGCGGCCTGCTCGGCTGCGGTGTCCTGGTTCGCGGCCGTGCCGAGCCGGGCGGTCAGCGCCACCGGGTCGGGCTCGGCCTGCACCTGCGCGTCCAGTGCGCGGCGCAGCAGGTCGGCCGCGAGGGGCCGTTGGTCCGGATCTCGTAGCCGCAGATGTACGGATCCGGCGCCGACGGACGCCTTCAGCTCGCCCTTGGTCCCCTCGGCGATCACCTTGCCCTGGTCGATGACCGCGATCCGGGAGGCCAGCTGATCGGCCTCGTCCAGATACTGCGTGGTCAGCAGCACGGTGGTGCCCTGGGCGACCACCGCGCGCACGATGTCCCACACCTGGTTGCGGCTGCGCGGGTCCAGGCCGGTCGTCGGTTCGTCGAGGAACAGCAGGTCCGGGGTGTTGAGGATGGACGCGGCGATGTCGATACGGCGCCGCATGCCGCCCGAGTAGTGCTTGACCTGCTTCCCGGCCGCGTCCGTGAGGCCGAAGGCCTCCAGGAGCTGTGCCGCGCGTACCCGGGCGGCGGGCTTGCGGTGACCGAGGAGACGGGCCAGCAGCACCAGGTTCTCGGTGCCGGTGAGGTCCTCGTCCACGGAGGCGTACTGACCGGTGAGGCTCACCCGGCCGCGGACCTCGTCGGCCTCGCGCACCACGTCGTGACCGAAGACATGGGCCTCACCGCCGTCCGGGCGCAGCAGGGTCGCGAGTATCTTCACGGTGGTGGTCTTCCCGGCGCCGTTCGGGCCGAGGACCCCGTACACCGTGCCGGCCGGTACGGCGAGATCCACCCCGTCCACGGCCCGTGTCTCACCGAAGGTCTTGACCAGGCCGGCGGTCTCGATCGCCAGGCCGGACGTCTGCGTGCTCATGCTGGGGGTCCTTCCGCGTGTTCGGGCTACGCATGGACAGACCTTTACCGTCGCGCAAACTCATCGCTCCCGCACACGGATTCCGGGGGAACAGTCCCATTGACGGAGGAAGGGAGCGACCGGAGACGGAGGGCTCGCGGAGGAGGGCGGGGGCAGGAGTAGCGTCCCCCTCATGCATGCGATCACGATTTCCGAACCCGGTGGACCCGAGGCGCTGGTGTGGGAGGAGGTGCCCGACCCCGTGCCCGGCGAGGGCGAAGTGCTGGTCGAGGTGGTGGCCGGTGCCGTCAACCGCGCCGACATCCTGCAGCGGCAGGGCCACTACGACCCGCCTCCCGGTGCCTCCCCCCACCCCGGCCTGGAGTGCTCCGGGCGGATCGCCGCGCTCGGCCCCGGAGTGGGCGGATGGGCCGTCGGCGACGAGGTCTGCGCGCTGCTCTCCGGCGGCGGCTACGCCGAGAAGGTCGCCGTCCCGGCCGGGCAGCTCCTCCCCGTCCCCGAGGGTCTCGGCATCAAGCAGGCCGCGGCGCTCCCCGAGGTCGTCTGCACGGTCTGGTCCAACGTCTTCATGATCGCCCACCTCCGGCCCGGCGAGACGCTGCTCGTGCACGGCGGATCGAGCGGCATCGGCACCATGGCGATCCAGCTCGCGAAGGCCGTCGGCGCCAGAGTCGCCGTCACCGCCGGCAGCGAGGAGAAGCTCGCGCGCTGTGCCGAGCTGGGCGCCGACATCCTGATCAACTACCGCGAGCAGGACTTCGTCGACGAGCTGAGGAAGGCGACGGACGGCGCGGGCGCGGACGTCATCCTCGACAACATGGGTGCCAAGTACCTGGCCCGCAACGTCAAGGCACTTGCTGTCAACGGCCGTCTCGCGATCATCGGGATGCAGGGCGGCGTCAAGGGCGAGCTCAACATCGGTGCCCTCCTCGCCAAGCGCGCCGCCATCAGCGCGACCTCGCTGCGGGCCCGGCCGCTGGAGGAGAAGGCGGCGATCGTGGCGGCCGTACGGGAACATGTGTGGCCGCTGGTCGCCGGGGGCCATGTCCGGCCCGTGATCGACCGCGAGATTCCGATGCCGGACGCGGCCGAGGCCCACCGGGTGGTCGAGGAGAGCGGGCATGTAGGCAAGGTGCTGCTGGTGGTGCCGTAGGCCGGCTGCACCGGCCGGGGCGGTTGGATGCGTTCAGCCGCGTCGCAGCCTCAGGCCCAGGAAGGCCAGGCCGCAGCCGAGCCCGATGAGGACCAGGCCGCTGCCCAGCGGCAGGATCCGCAACACGGGCTCGGCGCTCTGCTCGGGACCGGCGACGGCATCGGCCGCGGGCGACACCGGCGCGGTCCCGTCCGACGCCGGTGGGACGGCCGCACCCGTGCCGGGCGCCTGGGAGCCGGCCTCGCCGTCCCCGGCCCCCGGTGCGTCGGTGCGGTCGCCGGCCTCGGAGTCGCGGCCGGGCTGCTTCGGTGCGACGCCCACGCCTGGCTCCGTCGCCTCGCCCCGCTCACGGTCCTCCGCGCGGGGCGGCTCGTCCTCGTCCACGTCCCGCCGCCCGGGCCGCTCCCGCCCCTCACCCGCCCGACTCCCGGCTCGGGAGGGTTCGGCGGAGGGAGAGGGAGAGGGATCACGGGACTCCTTTCCGGGCCGGAATGCGGCGTCGGGCCAGGAGCCCGGGCGGAATGTGGCGTCGGGCTGGGAGCCTGGGCGGAATGCGGCGTCGGGCCGAGCGCCGGGTCGGGTGACGGAGCCGGGCCGGGGACCTGGGCGGGATGCGGTTTCGGAGCGGCCATCAGATCCGAGTCGGCCAGCGGTCTCGCCCTGGCTGGTAGATCCGTGTCGGCCGGCGGTTTCGACCCGGCCGGTGGATCCGGGTCGGCCGGCGGAATCCGGCCGGTCAGCGGATTCCGGTCGGCCGGCGAATTCCGGGCGGGCGTCGGGAGCCGTTCGGCTGGCGGGGCCGGGGCGTTCCTCGGGTGTCCCTGCCCCGGCACCGGTGGAGGCAGGCATCCCGTGGGCCGCAGTCGTCGCACCGAGCGGCAGCGTGAGGGCGTCGGCGGACGGCATCATCAACCCCGCCCCCAGGACGACCCCCGCCCCCAGGACAACCCCCACCCGCAGAGCAACCCCCGCCCCCGTCGCCCCCGCTATACGCAGCCATGGAGTCACGACCGTGACCTCCCGCGCCGACCGGTGCTCGTGCACACCGTCGGCAAGATGCCGGATGGACGCCCATAAGCCTCCCATTCGCGTATCAACCCGGCATTCCGGATACGCCCAACAGGTCGACCCGGCGACACCACGGTGGATCAGCCCCGTGCGGGGGCACCACGGAAGTGACACGCAGACGTGCGAGAGAATGGCCGCATGGAGATGCCGAGGAACGAACGGTCGCCGGAGAACCCCCAGATCCTGGTCGTCGGCCAGGACGGAATGGCGCTCAGCGGCGGCAACGGAGACGAGGACTCCCGCGAGACCCCGGTGACGGAGCAGGTGGAGCAGCCCGCGAAGGTCATGCGGATCGGCAGCATGATCAAGCAGCTGCTGGAGGAGGTGCGCGCGGCTCCCCTCGACGAGGCCAGCCGGGTCCGGCTCAAGGAGATCCACGCCAGCTCGGTGAAGGAACTGGAGGACGGCCTGGCGCCGGAGCTGGTCGAGGAGCTGGAGCGGCTCTCCCTGCCGTTCACCGACGAGGCGACCCCGAGCGACGCCGAACTGCGGATCGCGCAGGCCCAGTTGGTGGGCTGGCTGGAGGGCCTGTTCCACGGCATCCAGACCACGCTCTTCGCCCAGCAGATGGCCGCCCGCGCCCAGCTCGAACAGATGCGCCGCGCCCTCCCGCCCGGCGTGGGCGAGGGCCACGAGGACACCCACCCGGGCGGCCGCTCGGGCGGCCCGTACCTGTAAGCCCCGGCAGCACGAAGGGGTCCGGCAGCGGATGCCGGACCCCTTTCGTATGCCTTGAGGGCTCCCGTGAGGGTGCGTCAGGACTAGGACGGCGGGTTGCCCGTGGAGACGTAGAGCTGGATCTTGGGCACGTCGTCCTCCTCGACGTCCGTACCGGCCTCCGGGTACTGCTTCATGACCGTGCCGTCGCCGTAGGTGTTCTCGTCGACGTCGACGACCTCGTACTGCCAGCCGGCCGCCTGGAAGCATTCCTTGACCGACTTGATGTACTTGAACTTGAAGTTCGGAACCTCGATCTTCTCCGGGTCGTTGTACGACTCGACCGGCTCCGTGCACTTCTCCTTCTCGATCGTCTTCGTGGCGTCCGGCCCCCGGTAACCCGGTGCCTTCGCCGACGCCGAGGCCGACGCGCTGCTTCCGCCGCCCCCCTGCGGGTCCTCGCCACCGCCGTTCATCAGCAGCGCCGCGATCAGGCCGCCCGCCGCGAGGACGGCGACGGCGACCGAGCCGATGATCACCGGCTTGTTGCCACGGCGGCCGGGGGCCGGCGAGGTCTGGGGCGTGATGTTGTACGGAGGCGGGGTCGACGGGCCCGGCTGCGGCGTGTACGCCGACGGCGTGGGCGTCTGGTAGCCGCCCTGCTGCGGGTAGCCGTACGCCGGGGACGGGGTGTTGTACGGGTTCGGGGGCGGGGTCGGCTGGTAGGGCTGCTGGACGTTGCCCGTCGGGGCCGGGGTCGACTGGTCGATCGGCGGGAACACCGCGGAGCCGACGCCCGCGCCGCTGGGCGCCTGGGTGCCGGGGACGATGCTCGGCGGGGCCGGGTGGAAGGACTGCGCCACCCGCAGGCACTCGGTGCGCATCGCCTCGGCGCTGGGGAAGCGCTCGTTCGGGTTCTTCCTCAGCGCGCGGGAGATCAGCGCGTCCACGGCCGGCGGAAGGGAGCGGTTGATGGAGGAGGGGACCGGCGGCTCCTCCTGCACGTGCGCGTACGCGATCGCCAGCGGCGAGTCCGCGTCGAACGGCAGCCGCCCGGTGACCAGCTGGAACAGCATGATGCCGACGGAGTAGAGGTCGCTGCGGGCGTCCACACCGCGGCCCAGCGCCTGCTCCGGCGAGAGGTACTGCGGGGTGCCGACGACCATGCCGGTCTGCGTCATCGACGTGACGCCGGACTGCATGGCGCGCGCGATGCCGAAGTCCATGACCTTGACCACGCCGCGCTTGGTCATCATCACGTTGCCCGGCTTGATGTCGCGGTGGACCAACCCCATCTCGTGGCTGATCTCCAGCGCCGCCAGCACGTCCGCGGTGATCTTCAGCGCCTTGTCGGCGGGCATCGCGCCGTACTGCCGCACGTCCTCGTCGAGCACGGAGCCGAGCGGGCGGCCCTCGACGTACTCCATGACGATGTACGGCGTCGTCATCCCGTCGAGATCGTCCTCGCCGGTGTCGAAGACCGACACGATGTTGGTGTGCGTGAGCTTCGCCACGGACTGGGCCTCACGGCGGAAGCGCTCGCGGAAGGCCTGCTCGCGGCCGAGTTCCGTGTGCAACGTCTTGATGGCGACCTGACGGTCCAGCACGCTGTCGTAGGCGAGGTGCACGGACGCCATGCCGCCCTGGCCGAGCAGGTCCCGCAGTTGGTAACGTCCGCCGGCGAGCGCCCGCCCCGTGTTCTGGCTCTGTGCGCCGTCCTGGCTCATGTTCCGCGTCCCCCGTAGCCTCTCCGGCGCCGCCGTCGGTGACTGATCTGCGTGTCTGCCGTAGATCCAATGTGCTATTCCCGGCCAAGTCTGCCCCAGGCCACTGACACGTCAAGCGCGGTGCCCGTTCCGTGACCGTACGCGAAAGAAGCGTCGCGGAAGCGTTACAGGCGGCGTACGGCCGGTACACAGAATTTGCACGACGGTACGGGGGGCGGGTTTGATGGCCGGTCCGTCTCGTGCCCCTTCCGGTGACCCGTCTCGGACCGGAGCCTTGCGCAAAGGCTGTAGCGTGGCCGACGGAGACCGTAACAACACCGCGCGCACCGCGGGCAGAAACGACGGCGAGGACTGATGGCACAGCAGCAGCGCGCTCAGGGCCCGTCCGACCCCGAGGCGACTGGCGGCGGCATGTCGGACGCGCCGGACAGCTGGGGTAACGGCGGGCTGGTCGGCGACGGCCGGTACCGGCTGACGCGCAGACTAGGCCGGGGCGGCATGGCCGAGGTGTACGCGGCCGAGGACGTACGGCTGGGGCGTACGGTCGCCATCAAGCTGCTGAAGTCCGACCTCGCCGAGGACGCGGTGGCCAAGGCGCGCTTCACGCGCGAGGCGCAGTCGGTGGCCGGTCTCAACCACCACGCCATCGTCGCCGTGTACGACTCCGGTGAGGACTTCATCGGCGGCCAGTCCGTGCCGTACATCGTGATGGAGCTGGTCGAGGGCCGCACCATCCGCGATCTGCTGATGAACGCCGAGGCGCCGGGCCCCGAGCAGGCGCTGATCATCGTGTCGGGTGTCCTGGAGGCGCTGGCCTACTCGCACCAGCACGGCATCGTGCACCGCGACATCAAGCCGGCCAACGTCATCATCACCAACAACGGCGCCGTGAAGGTGATGGACTTCGGCATCGCCCGCGCGCTGCACGGCGCGTCCACGACGATGACGCAGACCGGCATGGTCATGGGCACACCGCAGTACCTCTCCCCGGAGCAGGCCCTCGGCAAGGCCGTCGACCACCGGTCCGACCTGTACGCGACCGGCTGCCTGATGTACGAACTGCTGGCGCTGCGGCCTCCGTTCACCGGTGAGACGCCGCTGTCGGTGGTCTACCAGCACGTCCAGGACATCCCCACGCCGCCGTCGGAGGCCTCCGACGCGTGCCCGCCGGAGCTGGACGGGCTGGTGATGCGCTCGCTCGCCAAGGAGCCCGACGACCGGTTCCAGACGGCCGAGGAGATGCGCGGGCTGGTCCAGTACGCCCTGCAGATGCTCTACGAGCAGGGCGGCCACACCGGCACCTGGAACACCGGCCCGGTGGAGATGCACGAGGGCCGGCACACGCCTGCGGGCGGTTTCGCGGGTACGGCGGTCATGGCGCACCCGGACGCCTCCGGCACCACGGCGATCCCGCAGCCGGTCATGCCCGCCGGGTACGGCGGCGGTGACGACGGCGGTTTCGAGGGCAACGGCAACAAGGGCAGCGGCCGCGGCAAGCTGTGGATCCTCGCCGTGCTGGCGATGATCGCCATCGCCGCGGGCGTCGCGCTGGCGCTGAACAACGGCGGCGGTGGCGGGGGCGACGACGACCCCACCAAGCCCCCGGCCACGTCCCAGACCACCGAGGACGAGACGACCAGCGAGAGCCCGAGCGACGAGGCGACCGAGGAACAGACCGACCCGGGCACGGATCCGGGCACGGGCACGGGCGACGGCGACGGCGACTGGAGCCCGACGCCGACTCCGTCCGAAAGCCCGTCCGAGACGGAGACGGACGACCCGTCGGACCCGCCGACGTCCCCGCAGCCGAGTACGTCGGGCGGCACGGACACCGGCGGCACGGACGCGGGCGGCACCGATGCCGGCGGCACGGACGCGGGTGGCACGGACGCGGGCGGCACCGACGCGGGCGGTACGGACGCGGGTGGCACCGATGCGGGTGGCACGGACGCGGGCGGTACGGACGCGGGCGGCGCCGGAGTGCCCGGCGGGAACGTGGGCGGCTGACCTGACGGGACGGCCCTTGGCGCGGGTGAGCGACATCCACCCCGCCTCAGCCGCGGCCGACGTCAGCTGCTCGACCCCGGACCGCCCGCCGTCGAGGGCGGGCGCAGTGCATCAGCCGCGCGCGGTCCTGACGTGGTCTGCGGTGTGGTCCGGTGGTCCGAGGCGTGGGTGAGCTCTGAGCGTGCGGCTGTCGGCTGTCCGGGTGGAGAAGGCCGCATGCGCGCGTGTCGCCTCCGGCCTCTTCCGTGGGCGCGGGGGAGCCCCCGCGCGGCGTCCCCTCGCCTCCTGGACGCGCGCGGGTCGCGCCGTCACGGAGGCCGCCTCGAAGATCCCGGTCGGATCGACATTCGGACGACGAGACACCGCACCGCCGTGACCTGCGTCTCTTCACTCACCGTACGGGTCATTTACTGAGCGTGCTCAAAACCGGCGCCTCGCGCGGGCGGTGACTCTTCCCGTGCCCGGGGTGGCCGGGATAACGTGCCGTTGCTCCGGCCTCCTGCAAGGCTGTGACCAGCGCGCCTTCCCCACCTACCCGATTTACTTGGAAATCCAAGCAAAATCGCAGGTCAGAGGGGGTTTCACAGAAATGTGCCGCACTGGGTACCGTGCTTAGTGCAGGGCGCTCGCCGGGGCACCTGTCACGCCTGTTCCCGGCCGAGTGGCACCCACCCCGTGCCCGGTGGTCGAGCAACAGGTGAGCCGCACTGGCCTACCGGCAACCCCGGGGGCCGGACCGACGGAGGAGCACACGTGACCGTGGAGAGCACTGCCGCGCGCACACCGCGACGCAGCGCCGGAAGCAAGGCCGGCACCACCGGCACCAAGCGCACCACCCGCACGACCGCCAAGAACCCCAAGGGGAGCGAGCCGGAGCTCGTCCAGCTGCTGACCCCCGAGGGCAAGCGCGTCAAGAACGCCGAGTTCGACAAGTACGTCGCCGGCATCACCGCAGAAGAGCTCCGCGGCCTGTACCGCGACATGGTGCTCACCCGCCGCTTCGACGCCGAGGCCACCTCCCTGCAGCGCCAGGGCGAGCTGGGCCTGTGGGCCTCGCTGCTCGGCCAGGAGGCGGCGCAGATCGGCTCCGGCCGGGCCCTGCGCGACGACGACTACGTCTTCCCCACCTACCGTGAGCACGGCGTCGCCTGGTGCCGCGGAGTGGACCCGACCAACCTGCTCGGCATGTTCCGCGGCGTGAACAACGGCGGCTGGGACCCGAACGGCAACAACTTCCACCTCTACACGATCGTCATCGGCTCCCAGACGCTGCACGCCACCGGCTACGCGATGGGCATCACCAAGGACGGCGCGGACAGCGCCGTCATCGCCTACTTCGGCGACGGTGCCTCCAGCCAGGGCGACGTGGCCGAGGCGTTCACCTTCTCCGCGGTCTACAACGCTCCGGTGGTGTTCTTCTGCCAGAACAACCAGTGGGCGATCTCCGAGCCGACCGAGAAGCAGTCCCGCGTCCCGCTGTACCAGCGCGCGCAGGGCTTCGGCTTCCCGGGCGTCCGCGTGGACGGCAACGACGTCCTGGCGAACCTCGCCGTCACCAAGTGGGCCCTGGAGCGGGCGCGCGGCGGTGAGGGCCCGACGCTGATCGAGGCGTTCACCTACCGCATGGGCGCCCACACCACTTCCGACGACCCCACCCGCTACCGGGGTGACGAGGAGCGGCTGGCCTGGGAGGCGAAGGACCCGATCCTGCGCCTTCGCCGCTACCTGGAGTCCGCAAACCACGCGGACGAGGGATTCTTCGCGGAACTCGAGACCGAGAGCGAGGCGTTGGGCAGGCGAGTGCGCGAAGCGGTCCGTGCCATGCCGGACCCGGACCACTTCGCCATCTTCGAGAACGTGTACGCGGACGGACACGCCCTCGTCGACGAGGAGCGGGCCCAGTTCGCCGCGTACCAGGCGTCGTTCACGGATGCAGAGGGGGTCTGACATGGCAGCGCAGACTGTGGCGGCCAAGGGCGCCAAGAGCATGGCCCTGGCCAAGGCGATCAACGAGTCGCTGCGCCGCGCCCTGGAGACGGACCCCAAGGTCGTCGTCATGGGTGAGGACGTCGGCAAGCTCGGCGGCGTGTTCCGGGTGACGGACGGCCTGCAGAAGGACTTCGGCGAGAGCCGCGTCATCGACACCCCGCTCGCCGAGTCGGGCATCGTCGGCACGGCCATCGGCATGGCCCTGCGCGGCTACCGCCCGGTGGTGGAGATCCAGTTCGACGGCTTCGTCTTCCCGGCGTACGACCAGATCGTCACCCAGCTCGCGAAGATGCACGCGCGCTCGCTGGGCAAGGTCAAGCTCCCGGTCGTCGTCCGCATCCCCTACGGCGGCGGCATCGGCGCGGTGGAGCACCACTCCGAGTCGCCCGAGGCGCTGTTCGCGCACGTGGCGGGCCTGAAGATCGTCAGCCCGTCGGACGCGTCGGACGCGTACTGGATGATGCAGCAGGCCATCCAGAGCGACGACCCGGTGATCTTCTTCGAGCCCAAGCGGCGCTACTGGGACAAGGCCGAGGTCAACACCGAGGCGATCCCGGGCCCGCTGCACACCGCGCGGGTGGTGCGCGAGGGCACCGACCTGACGCTCGCCGCGTACGGCCCGATGGTGAAGCTCTGCCGCGAGGTCGCCGACGCGGCGGCCGAGGAGGGCCGCTCCCTGGAGGTGCTGGACCTGCGCTCGGTCTCCCCGATCGACTTCGACTCCGTCCAGGCGTCGGTGGAGAAGACCCGCCGCCTGGTCGTCGTCCACGAGGCACCGGTGTTCTTCGGATCCGGCGCGGAGATCGCCGCGCGGATCACGGAGCGCTCCTTCTACCACCTGGAGGCCCCGGTGCTGCGGGTGGGCGGCTACCACGCCCCGTACCCGCCGGCCCGCCTGGAGGAGTCCTACCTCCCGGACCTGGACCGGGTGCTCGATGCCGTCGACCGCTCGCTGGCGTACTGAGGAGAGGGTCGTGACGACGATGACGAACGCGTCCGTACGCGAGTTCAAGATGCCGGACGTGGGCGAGGGTCTCACCGAGGCCGAGATCCTCAAGTGGTACGTCCAGCCCGGCGACACGGTCACCGACGGCCAGGTGGTCTGCGAGGTCGAGACGGCCAAGGCGGCCGTCGAACTGCCCATCCCCTACGACGGTGTGGTCCGCGCGCTGCACTTCCCCGAGGGCACCACGGTGGACGTGGGCACGTCCATCATCGCGGTGGACGTCTCGGGCGGAGCGGGGGCGCCCGCGCAGGAGCCGGTGGCCGAGGAGCCGGAGGCGCCGCGGGAGGAGCCGAAGGCGGAGGCCGCGGGCTCGGGCCGCCAGCCGGTGCTGGTCGGCTACGGGGTGGCGACGTCCTCCACGCGCCGCCGCCCGCGCAAGCCGGCGACCGAGGCCGAGGCCCCGGCGGCCGCCGCGATCCAGACGGAGCTGAACGGCCACGCGCCCGCCGCGCCGGCCGCACCCGCACCGGCGCCCGCGCCGGTGGCCCCGCAGCAGCGTCCGCTGGCCAAGCCGCCCGTCCGCAAGCTGGCCAAGGACCTCGGCGTCGATCTGGCGACCGTCACCCCGACCGGCCCGGACGGCATCATCACGCGCGAGGACGTCCACGCGGCGGTGGCCGCGACCACGGCCGCCCCCGAGCCCGAGGTCCAGGCACCGGCCCCGGTGCCGGCCGCCCCGGCTGCCGCGGCCGCCCCGGCGTCGTACGACACGGCCCGCGAGACCCGCATCCCCGTCAAGGGCGTCCGCAAGGCGACGGCGGCGGCGATGGTCGGCTCCGCGTTCACGGCACCGCATGTCACGGAGTTCGTGACGGTCGACGTGACGCGCACGATGAAGCTGGTCGAGGAGCTGAAGCAGGACAAGGAGTTCACGGGCCTGCGCGTGAACCCCCTGCTGCTGATCGCCAAGGCCCTGCTCGTCGCGATCAAGCGCAACCCCGACATCAACGCCTCCTGGGACGAGGCGGCCCAGGAGATCGTGGTCAAGCACTACGTCAACCTGGGCATCGCGGCGGCCACCCCGCGCGGTCTGATCGTGCCGAACATCAAGGACGCCCACGCCAAGACGCTGCCGCAACTGGCCGAGTCCCTGGGTGAACTGGTGTCCACGGCCCGCGAGGGCAAGACCTCCCCGTCGGCGATGCAGGGCGGCACGGTCACCATCACCAACGTCGGCGTCTTCGGCGTCGACACGGGAACGCCGATCCTCAACCCCGGCGAGTCCGCGATCCTGGCGGTCGGCGCGATCAAGCCCCAACCGTGGGTCCACAAGGGCAAGGTGAAGCCCCGCCAGGTCACCACCCTGGCCCTGTCCTTCGACCACCGCCTGGTCGACGGCGAACTGGGTTCCAAGGTCCTGGCGGACGTCGCCGCCATCCTGGAACAGCCGAAGCGGCTGATCACCTGGGCGTAGGCCCAAGCCTGATCACCGGGCAAAGGAGCCGTGCGCCCCCTCGGGGACGCACGGCTCCATCGCCTCATGGGGCCGTCCGGCGCCCGCTCACCACTGATACGCCGACGGACGTCATCGGACACGGCAATCCCGCGCACCTGCCCGGCACTGCCCAAGCCAGGGAGCCCCGGGACTCAGCCCGTCGGCCTACCGGCGGCGTTTTGGGGCGGGTGTCGGGGAAGCCCTGGTCTCATGAGATTTCTCGTGCGGGACCGGATCCTCGGCATCGGTGACGACTACTGGATCGAGGACGACCACGGCAGCAAGGTCTTCCTCGTCGACGGCAAGGCCATGCGGCTGCGGGACACCTTCGAGCTGAAGGACACCCAGGGCCGCGTCCTGATCGACATCCACCAGAAGATGCTCGCCCTGCGGGACACCATGGTCATCGAGCGGGACGGACAGCCGCTGGCCCGGATCCGGCGCAAACGGCTCTCCCTGCTGCGCAACCACTACCGCGTGTCCCTGGTCGACGGCACGGAACTCGACGTCAGCGGCAAGATCCTCGACCGGGAGTTCGCCGTCGAGTACGACGGAGAGCTCCTCGCGGTGATCTCCCGCCGGTGGCTGAGCGTCCGCGACACCTACGGCGTGGACGTCGTACGCGACGACGCCGACCCGGCGCTGCTGATCGCGGTGGCGGTGTGCGTGGTCCACCTCGCGGAGAAGGACGGGGACGACTAGGCCCCGCGTCCCTGCGTTCCCGCGGTCCGCGATGTCCTAGCGGCGGGGCGGGTTCAGGCCCAGGACGCGGTCCTTCAGGGCCGGGAAGCGTTCGCGGGTGTTCGTGACCGTGGTCGGGTCGAAGTCGACGGTCAGGATCTCCTCGTCGGGACCGGCCTCCGCCAGGATCTCGCCCCACGGATCGACCACGATCGAGTGACCCGCCTGGGGAACCCCGGCGTGCGTCCCGGCCGTTCCACACGCGAGGACGAACGACTGGTTCTCCACCGCCCGCGCCTGAGCCAGCAGCGTCCAGTGGGACCGGCGGCGTTCCGGCCAGCCCGCCGGCACCACGAAGGTCTCGGCACCGGCGTCCACGAGACCGCGGAAGAGTTCGGGGAAACGGAGGTCGTAACAGGTGGCCACGCCCAGCGTGGTCCGCGGCAGACGCACCGTCACCAGCTCGTCGCCCGCGCCCATCAGCACGGCCTCGCCCTTGTCGAAGCCAAAGCGGTGGATCTTGCGGTAGGCGGCGGCCAGATCACCGGAGGGGGAGAAGACGAGAGAGGTGTTGTAGATCGGCCCGTCCGGGTCACGCTCGGGGATCGAGCCCGCGTGCAGCCACACGCCCGCGTCGCTCGCGGCCTTGGCCATCGCCTCGTGGGTCGGCCCTTCGAGGGGCTCTGCCTCGCGCCCGAACTCCTCGTAGGCGAACGCGCCGGTGGTCCACAGCTCCGGCAGTACGACGAGATCGGCTCCGGCCTGATCGCGTACCATCCCGGCGACCCGCAGCCGACGTGCTTCGACCGATTCGTCCTCGTTCACGGCGACTTGGAGCAAGGAAGCGCGCACACTACCACCGTCCTGGCATTCGACCCGTCCACACGGGCCTACGATCGTCACACGAAAGCACTGCCGGGGTGCCTCTCCGCAGCGTAACTTAGCCTCCCGAGACACCCGCCGGGTGCAGCCACCGCCCACAGGCACCGCCGCCACCACCTGCCCGTGTACCGACCGCCGAGGGGTCCAAGTTCCGTGAGTCCGCATCCCACCCTCCAGCCCTACGCCGACGCCTGGACCCACTCCGTCGAAGCGATATCCGAGATGGTGCAGCCGCTCCCGGAGGCCGACTGGAACCGGCGGACCCCGTGCCCGGGCTGGTCGGTCCGCGACATCGTCTCCCATGTCATCGGCCTGGACTGCGAGATGCTCGGCGACCCCCGTCCCATCCACACGCTGCCGCGTGACCTGTTCCACGTCACCAACGACCACCAGCGCTACATGGAGATGCAGGTCGACGTCCGCCGCCACCACACGGCGCCGGAGATGACCGCCGAGCTGGAGTACACGATCATCCGCCGCAACCGCCAGCTGCGGAACGAGTCGCGCGACCCGGGGACGAAGGTGCGTGGCCCGCTCGGCACCGAGCTGACGCTGGAGGAGTCCATGCGCCGGCACGCGTTCGACGTGTGGGTGCACGAACAGGACCTGCGCACGGCCCTCGGCCGCCCCGGCAACCTGGATTCCCCCGGCGCGTACGTCGCCCGTGACGTACTGCTCGACGAGCTGCCGCACGTGGTGGCCGACAAGGCGCAGGCGCCGCGCAGCTCCGCCGTGGTCGTCGACGTGCACGGTCCCGTCGAGTTCCTGCGCACGATCCGCGTCGACATCCAGGGCCGTGGCACCCTGGAGACCGCCCCCGCCCTCGGCCCCGCCGCGACGCTCACCCTCGACTGGGAGACCTATGTCCGCCTGGCCTGCGGCCGCGTGACCCACGAGGCGGTGACGGACCGGGTGAAGACGGAGGGCGACGTGGATCTGGCGGCGGCGATCCTGCGGAACTTCGCGGTGACGAAGTAGTCCCCGGGCCGCCCCTGCCGGAGCCCCACGGCATCCCCGGGGCGCCGCGTCACCCCGGTTCGGCCAGGCGGTCGAGGCGGGCGCGGTGCACCGCGGGGATGTCGAGGTGTTCCGCGGCGAGGTTCTCCTCCAGGTGGTCGATCCGGGCCGTGCCGGGGATCGGCAGGACGACCGGTGAGTGGCCGAGGAGCCAGGCGAGCGCGACCTGCGTCGGTGTGGCGCCGAGCGCGGACGCCACGGCGGCGATCTCGGCCCTCGCCCCCGACTCGCCCCAGGCGACGGGGCGCCACGGCAGGAACGCGATCCCCGCTGCCTCGCAGGCCGCGAGGACGGGCTCGTGCTCGCGGTCGAGCAGGTTGTACCGGTTCTGCACGCTCGCGATGTCGACGATCTTCCGTGCCTCGCCGAGTTCGTCGACGGTGACCTCGGACAGCCCGATCCGGCCGATCCTGCCCTCGGCCCGGAGGTCCCGCAGCGTGCCCACCTGGTCGGCGAGCGGGATCTCGGGGTCGATGCGATGCAGCTGGAGCAGCTCGATCCGCTCGACGCGCAGCCGGCGCAGCGCCTGCTCGACCTGATCGCGCAGCACGGCCGGGCGCCCGTCGAGCTTCCACTCGCTCGAGGGTCCCGACCGTGCGACACCGACCTTCGTGGTGATCAGCAGTCCGTCCGGGTAGGGGTGCAGGGCGTCGGCAAGGAGTTGCTCGTTGGCTCCCCCGCCGTACAGATACGCGGTGTCGATCAGGGTGACCCCCAGCTCGACGGCCCTGCGGGCGACCGCGACCGACTTCTCGCGGGCCGGCCCCGGGTCCGTCGGCAGGTGCATGGCCCCGAACCCCAGCCGCCGTACCGTCAGATCGCCGCCGATACGAAACGTCGTGGATGTCACGTGTCGCTCCCCCTCGCTCAACCGGCCACGCTAACAGCGCGATCGGCCGACGAGGAGCCTCCCCGGCGTTCACGCGGCTTCCCCGCCAGCCACGCGGCCGTCCGCGCTTACGAGGCGGTCCGCGCTCGCGGCCGTCCGGCGCTACGTGGCTGTCCGGCGGCCACGCGACCGTCCGGCACTACGTGGCTGTCCGGCGGCCACGTAGCCGTCCGCGCTCGCGCGGCTGTCCGGCGCTCACGCCGCCTCCCCGGCAGTCACGTGGCCGTCCGCGCTTACGCGACGGTCCGCGCTAACGCGGCCGTCCGGCAGCCACGTGGCCCTCCGGTGCTAACGCGACCGTCCGCGCTCACGCGGCCTCCCCGGCAGTCACGTTGCCGTCCGGCGCCACGCGGCCGCCGGCGTGTTCACGCGGGAACGTGGACCGACGTCACCCTGCTCGCCACCAGCCGCTCCTCCCTGCGCGCGGCCCGCCTCCGCAGCCGCAGGATCTGGCTCACGCCCAGCGCCTGCAGCACGAACACCGACGAGAACGCCACCACGTAGTCGTCCCCGGTCACATCCAGCAGCACCCCGATCGCGAACAGCGTCGTCATGGAAGCCACGAACCCGCCCATGTTCGTGATCCCGGAGGCCGTCCCCTGCCGCTCCGGCGGGTTCGCCGGACGCGCGAAGTCGAACCCGATCATCGACGCCGGACCGCACGCCCCCAGCACCACGCACAGGACGATCAGCAGCCACATCGGCGCCGTGTCGCCGGGATACCCCAGCACGAACCCCCACAGCAGCGCGGTCGCCCCCACCGTCCCCAGCGCCAGTGGCAGCCGCGCTCCGTGGTGCCGGGCCACCACCTGGCCGTACACGAGCCCGACGACCATGTTGGACAGCACGACCAGTGTCAGCAGCTCACCGGCCGTCGCGCGGGTCAGCCCCTGCGCCTCGACCAGGAACGGCATGCCCCACAGCAGCAGGAACACCATCGCCGGGAACTGGGTGGTGAAGTGCACCCACAGCCCCAGCCGCGTCCCCGGCTCCCGCCACGACGCCGCGATCTGCCGCCGTACGTACGCGGCACCCTGATGCGGGACGGGCTCCGGTTCGTACCCCTCGGGGTGGTCCCTGAGGAACAGCACCAGCAGCACGAACACCACCACGCCCGCGAGCGTGCTGCCCGCGAACGCCGCCGTCCAGCCGACCCCGTGCAGCAGCCGGGCCAGCACGAGCGTGGACACCAGGTTCCCCGCCATGCCCACCAGCCCCGCCAGCTGCGCGACCAGGGGCCCGCGCCGGGCCGGGAACCAGCGCGTGCCCAGCCGCAGCACGCTGATGAACGTCATCGCGTCACCGCAGCCGAGCAGCGCACGCGAGGCGAGCGCCATGCCGTACGACGGCGACAGCGCGAACCCGAGCTGACCCACGGTGAACAGCACGACCCCGAGGCCCAGCACCTTCTTCGTGCCGAGCCGGTCGACCAGCAGGCCCACGGGTATCTGCATGCCCGCGTACACCAGCAGCTGGAGGATGGAGAACGTCGACAGGGCGGAGGCGCCCACGTCGAAGCGGTCGGCGGCGTCGAGGCCGGCCACCCCCAGCGACGTACGGAAGATGACGGCGACGAAATAGACCGAGACGCCGATGCCCCACACGGCGAGGGCGCGCCGTCCGCCCGGGGGATCGCCGGGCAGGGTACCGGTGGAACCCGCGCTGCTCATCGCACCTCCCCCCGCGCCAGGTGGGAGAACCAGCCGACGTGCCGGCGGACGACCGCGACCGCCGCCTCCGCGTCGCCGTCGCGCAGCGCCTGAAGGATCTCCTCGTGCTCGACGAGGGTCTTGGCGATGCGGTCGGGGTGGGAGTGCATCACGGCGACGCCCATGCGCAGCTGACGGTCGCGCAGCTGGTCGTAGAGGCGGGAGAGGATCTCGTTGCCGCCGCTGCGCACGATCTCGGCGTGGAAGCAGCGGTCGGTGACGGAGGCCCCGGCGAGGTCGCCGGCGGCGGCCTGCTCCTTCTGCCGGGCGAGCAGGCCCTCCAGCCGTTCGACGAGGCCGGGCGGCGCGGGGACGGCCTTGCGTGCCGCGTGCTCCTCGACCAGCAGCCGGGTCTCGACGACGTCGGCGATCTCCTGCGCGGAGACGGGCAGGACGAGGGCGCCCTTCTTCGGGTAGAGCCGGATCAGGCCCTCGACCTCCAGACGCAGGAGCGCCTCGCGCACGGGGGTGCGGGACACTCCGACGGCCTCGGCCAGTTCGCCCTCGGTGAGGAGGGTCCCGCCTTCGTAACGGCGTTCCAGGACGCCCTGTTTGACGTGGGTGTAGACGCGGTCGGCGGCGGGCGGTTGTCTCACGGCGGCCAGGCTCATGCCGACAGGATAGATACAACACGTACGCGTGGTTGCATCCGTCCATCATGCGGACGCGTGCCCGCCGCCGAGATCCGTCCCTCCCGCGGCACAACCATCCGCCCGAGGTGTGCGTCGGATACATGCGGCCCTTGTATGCCAGGCCGCTCCTCAACTAGGCCGCACAGCAGGGCCATTCACGGTAATCGGGGTATTTCACTTGAAGAACGGCATTATGGGCATCCGCCTCAGCAGAGCCGCCGGCGTCGCCGTGACCACCGGCGCCGTGCTCGCCTCCGGTGCCCTCTACGCGGCGCCGGCGCAGGCCGCCGCGACGGCGCCCACGATCGTCGCCAAGGGCGGCTACGTGATGAACAACGCGAGCGGCAAGTCGCTGTACACCAAGGCCGCGGACACGCGCCGCTCGACCGGCTCGACGACGAAGATCATGACCGCGAAGGTCGTGCTCGCGCAGAAGAACCTGAACCTGGACGCCAAGGTGACGATCCAGAAGGCGTACAGCGACTACATCGTGTCGAAGAACGCCTCGTCCGCGCGCCTGATCGTCGGCGACAAGGTCACCGTGCGCCAGCTGCTCTACGGCCTGATGCTGCCCTCGGGCTGCGACGCGGCGTACGCGCTGGCGGACAAGTTCGGCACGGGCACGACGCGGGCCGCTCGCGTGAAGTCCTTCATCGGGAAGATGAACGCCGACGCGAAGAAGCTGGGCCTGAAGAACACCCACTTCGACTCCTTCGACGGCATCGGCAACGGCAAGAACTACTCGACGCCGCGCGACCTGACGAAGATCGCCAGCAGCGCGATGAAGAGCACGACCTTCCGGAAGATCGTCAAGACGAAGAAGTACACGGCGAAGACCATCACCAAGACGGGCAGCACCCGCACGATGGCCCCGTGGACCAACACCAACACGCTGCTCAGCAGCTACAGCGGCACGATCGGGGTGAAGACCGGCTCGGGCCCGGAGGCCAAGTACTGCCTGGTCTTCGCGGCGACGCGGAACGGCAAGACGGTCATCGGCACGGTCCTGGCCTCGTCCTCGGCGTCCCAGCGCGAGAAGGACGCGAAGAAGCTCCTGAGCTACGGCTTCGGCAAGGCCTGAACCGACGCGCTGACGAGGGGGCTCACCGGCACAGGCGGGTGAGCCCCTTTCCCGTCACCGCCGACCTCGCGGCTCTGAAGCCCGCTCGTGCCCTCCCGGCCGGGGACCGGCTTACGCGCCGTACCCGTCCGAATAGCCGTCGCGGCGGTGGTGATGGGCCGCCGGGTCGTCCACGACCGGGGTCGCGGGCGGGACCACCACGCGCCTGCGGCGGGCGATGCTGCTGAAGGTCGCCACGCCGATCAGGCCGACGATCATGAAGATGATGCCGACCAGGTCCAGGTTGACTCCCTGCATGTCCCAGTCGGTCGCGAAGGTGAGAATGGCTCCCACCGCGATGAGGATGATGCATCCGCCGAGGCCCATGAGTCACGCCTTCCTGTCCGGTCGTTCCGGTTGACACCGGGTACCCGGGCCGTCAGGACTCATGCTCCCGGCGGGAGTTGACCTCCCGGCCCTAGCCCTCCAGGAACGCCGTCAGCGCCTCGGCCAGCAGGAACGGGTCCTGGGCGCCGCACAGTTCGCGGGCGCTGTGCATGGAGAGGATGGCCACGCCGATGTCCACCGTGCGGATGCCGTGACGGGCCGCCGTGATCGGGCCGATCGTGGTGCCGCAGGGCATCGCGTTGTTGGAGACGAAGGACTGGAAGGGGACGTTCGCCTTCTCGCAGGCCGCCGCGAACACCGCGCGGCCCGAACCGTCCGTGGCGTAACGGTTGTTGACGTTGACCTTGAGGATGGGGCCGCCGTCGATGCGGGGGTGGTGCGTGGGGTCGTGCCGCTCCGCGTAGTTGGGGTGGACCGCGTGTCCGGTGTCCGAGGAGAGGCAGACGGTCGCCGCGAAGGCGCGGGCGCGGTCCTCGTACGAGCCGCCGCGGGCGAACACCGAGCGCTCCAGGACGCCGCCGAGCAGCGGGCCGTCCGCGCCGGTGTCCGACTGGGAGCCGTTCTCCTCGTGGTCGAAGGCGGCGAGCACCGGGATGTACCGCAGGTCCGGGGTGGCGGCCGCCGCCGCCAGCGCTGCCGTGCCGGCGTGCACGGACAGCAGGTTGTCCATGCGCGGGCCCGCCACCAGCTCGCGGTCGCGGCCCAGGTACGCCGGCGGCTCCACGGAGTGCACCATCAGGTCCCAGCCGGTGACCTCGCCGGACGGGATGCCGGCGGTCTCCTCGAGGAAGGCGATCAGGTCGCCGTCGCGCACGTCGCCGCCCAGCCCCCAGACGGGCTGCATATGGCGCTGCTTGTCGAGCTTGAGGCCCTCCGCCGTCACCGAGCGGTCCAGGTGGATGGCGAGCTGCGGGACCCGCAGGAGCGGGCGGTCGACGTTCACCAGGCGGGTCGAGCCGTCGCGCAGGGTCAGCCGGCCGGCCAGGCCCAGGTCGCGGTCGAGCCAGGAGTTGAGCAGCGGGCCGCCGTAGATCTCCACGGCGACCTGGCGCCAGCCGTGCGCCCCGCTGTCGGGCCGCGGCTTCACGCGCAGGTTGGGGGAGTCGGTGTGGGCGCCGACGATCCGGAACGGCGTGTGCGCCTCCGCGCCCTCGGGGACGTACCAGGCGACGATCGCGCCGCCGCGCAGCACGTACTTGCCGCCGCTCGTCCCGTCCCAGGCGTCCGTCTCCGAGACCTGCCGGAAGCCCGCCTTCTCCAGTCGCTCGGCGGCGTTCGCCACGGCGTGGTACGGCGTGGGGCTCGCCGCGAGGAAGGTCATCAGGTCGTCGGTGTGGCCGCGGTCGAAGCGGGAGGGTGCGCTCATGGGGTTCACCTTAACGACGGATGAGGGCCGGGTGACGACGGACGAGGGCCCGCCTCCCGCGGACGGGAGGCGGGCCCTCGTGGGGCGGGCCGGGGACGGGACTAGAACGCCGCCTCGTCCAGCTCCATCAGGTCCAGCTCGACGCCCTCGGCGACCTTGCGGGCCAGGGTGACGCCGGGCAGGACGTTGGCCGCGAAGAACTTCGCAGCGGCGATCTTGCCGGTGTAGAAGGCCTGGTCCTTGCCGGTGGCCGTCGGCAGCTTCTCGGCGGCCACCGCGGCGCCCTTGAGCAGCAGGTAGCCGACGATCACATCACCGGAGGCCATCAGCAGGCGGGTGGTGTTGAGCCCGACCTTGTAGATGTTCTTGACGTCCTGCTCGGTGGCCGCGAGGTCGGTGAGCATCAGGCCGACGATGGCCTCCAGCTCGACGGCGGCCTTGGCGAGGTGCTCGCGGGCGGTCGCCAGCTCCTCGCCGCCCTCGCCGAGCGCCAGGAACTTCTTGATGTCCTCGGCGAGCGAGTTCAGCGCGGCGCCCTGGTTGCGGACGATCTTCCGGAAGAAGTAGTCCTGGCCCTGGATCGCCGTGGTGCCCTCGTACAGGGTGTCGATCTTGGAGTCCCGGATGTACTGCTCGATCGGGTACTCCTGCAGGAAGCCGGAGCCGCCGAAGGTCTGCAGCGACTGGGCGAGCTGCTCGTAGCCCTTCTCGGAGCCGTAGCCCTTGACGATGGGCAGGAGCAGGTCGTTGAGCGCGTGCTCGGCCTTCGCGTCCTCGCCGGCCGCCTCCTTGACCGCGATGGCGTCCTGGATCGAGGCCGTGTAGAGGACGAGGGCGCGCATGCCCTCCGCGTACGCCTTCTGCGTCATCAGCGAGCGGCGCACGTCGGGGTGGTGGGTGATGGTGACCTTGGGCGCGGTCTTGTCCATGAAGTTGGCCAGATCCGGACCCTGGACGCGCTCCTTGGCGTACTCCAGGGCGTTGAGGTAGCCCGTGGAGAGGGTGGAGATCGCCTTCGTGCCGACCATCATGCGGGCGAACTCGATGATGCGGAACATCTGGCGGATGCCGTCGTGCTTGTCGCCGATCAGCCAGCCCTTGGCGGGGTGGCGGTCGCCGAAGGTCATCTCGCAGGTGTTGGAGGCCTTCAGGCCCATCTTGTGCTCGACGTTGGTGGCGTAGACGCCGTTGCGCTCGCCGAGCTCGCCGGTCTCGAAGTCGAAGAGGTACTTCGGGACGAGGAACAGGGACAGGCCCTTGGTGCCGGGTCCTGCGCCCTCGGGGCGGGCGAGCACGTAGTGGAGGATGTTCTCCGACATGTCGTGCTCACCGGAGGTGATGAAGCGCTTCACGCCCTCGATGTGCCAGGAGCCGTCCTCCTGCTGCACGGCCTTGGTGCGGCCGGCGCCCACGTCCGAGCCGGCGTCCGGCTCGGTGAGGACCATGGTCGAGCCCCACTGCTTCTCGACCGCGATCTGCGCGATCTTCTTCTGGACGTCGTTGCCCTCCTCGTGGAGGATGCCGGCGAAGGCCGGGCCGGAGGAGTACATCCACACGGCCGGGTTGGCGCCGAGGATCAGCTCCGCGTACGACCAGATCAGCGACGGGGGAGCCGTCGTGCCGCCGATGGCCTCGGGCAGGCCGAGGCGCCAGTACTCGGAGTCCATGAAGGCCTGGTAGCTCTTCTTGAAGGACTCGGGGACCGGGGCGGTGTTCGTCTCGGGGTCGAAGACCGGGGGGTTGCGGTCGGCGTCGGCGAAGGACTCGGCCAGTTCGTTCTCCGCGAGGCGGGTGAGCTCCTCGAGGATGCTCTTCGCGGTCTCGACGTCCATCTCCTCGAACGGGCCGGTGCCGTACAGCTTGTCGCGCCCGAGTACTTCGAAGAGGTTGAACTCGATGTCGCGGAGATTCGACTTGTAGTGCCCCATGGCGACGGCTCCGTTAGAGAGATCGGCGAGGCACTGACTCCTCGCACCTAGTTCACGTACCAATCAGTAGCTACGATGATGCTACCCGTCGGTAATAAGAAGCAACCCCGATCCGGACATCTGTGACTCAGCCCTCTCGCGGGTCAGTAGTCTGTGGGGCATGTACGGCTACGACCAGAACGTAGGGGCACAGCAGGGCTACGTCCCGCCGCAGCAGCAGATGCCGGGCGGGTACGGGCAGCAGCCGCCGCTGTACCCGGAGCCGTCCGCGCCCTCGCTCGCCGACGCGGTGCGCGCGTTCACCACCGGGCAGATGGCCGCGGAGGACTTCCAGCAGATCTTCGCCACGTCGAAGGTGTACTGCCCGCGCGGCGACAACCCCGGATTCCTGGCCCTGCACAACACCCAGCAGCCGGTGATCCCGATGTTCACCTCGCTCAAGGAGCTGCGGCGGTACGCGGGCAAGGAGTCCAAGTACTTCGTGATCACCGGTGCCGAGGTGATCGACCTGCTGCCGACCGGGTACGGATTCGTCCTCGACATGGAGGGCGAGCACCGCATGGTGTTCGACGCGAAGGCGGTCGAGCAGATGGTGGAGTTCGCGATGCGCCGGATGTACGGCTGACCTGTGACGCCGTTGCGTGCCGCCCGGAGGGAATGCCCTCCGGGCTTTCTCTGTTTGGGGTGGCAAGAAGTTCAACGCTCAACTAAACTGGGCGTACCCGAGGAGGTACCGACATGCCTGCAGTGACCGTCGAGAACCCGTTGACGCTGCCCCGCGTGGCCGCACCGGCCGACGCCGTGGCGCGTCCCGTGCTGGCCGTCACGACCGCGCCGAGCGGTTTCGAGGGCGAGGGCTTCCCGGTGCGCCGGGCCTTCGCCGGGATCAACTACCGCCATCTCGACCCGTTCATCATGATGGACCAGATGGGTGAGGTGGACTACGCGCCGGGTGAGCCCAAGGGCACGCCCTGGCACCCGCACCGCGGCTTCGAGACCGTCACCTACATCATCGACGGCATCTTCGACCACCAGGACTCCAACGGCGGTGGCGGCACCATCACCAACGGCGACACCCAGTGGATGACGGCGGGCGCCGGCCTGCTGCACATCGAGGCGCCGCCGGAGCACCTGGTCATGTCGGGCGGCCTCTTCCACGGGCTCCAGCTGTGGGTGAACCTCCCGGCCGCCGACAAGATGATGCCGCCGCGCTACCAGGACATCCGGGGCGGCAGCGTCCAGCTGCTCACCACCCCCGACGGCGGCGCGCTGCTGCGCGTCATCGCCGGTGAGCTGGACGGCCACGCCGGTCCCGGCATCACGCACACGCCGATCACGATGATCCACGCGACGCTGGCGCCGGGCGCGGAGCTCACGCTGCCGTGGCGCGAGGACTTCAACGGCCTCGCGTACGTCCTGGCGGGCAAGGGCGCGGTCGGCACCGAGCGGCGTCCGATCCACCTGGGTCAGACCGCCGTCTTCGGCGCCGGGTCGTCGCTGACCGTGCGGGCGGACGAGAAGCAGGACTCCCACACGCCGGACCTGGAGGTCGTACTGCTCGGCGGCCGGCCGATCCGGGAGCCGATGGTCCACTACGGCCCGTTCGTGATGAACACCAAGGACGAGCTCATGCAGGCCTTCGAGGACTTCCAGAAGGGCCGGCTGGGCACGATCCCGGCCGTGCACGGGATGACCGAGGCGGGGCCCGAAGAGGGCTGACCGGGCCGTCCTGCCCGGCCGGTCACCCGCGCGGGGTGCCAGGGCAGGACACGCCCCGCCGGGCGTGATCGGCTGGGCGTGTGCAGGACTTCTCGCCGTTGCTGCCCGAGCCGGTCCGACGGTTCGCCGCCTGGTGTGCCGTCGTCCTGCTCGCCTCCGGGGTCGTCTACGTCGGGATCCTGCTGTGCGTGGAGTTCCGGCCGGCCGTGATCCCCGTGCTGCTCGCGCTGCTCGGGACCGCGCTGCTCGGGCCGCTGCACCGGTGGCTCGTGCGGGTCGGGGTGCGGCGGTCCCTGGCCGCCGGGCTCACCTGTGTCGCGGTCGTCGCCGTGGTCGGCGGGGCCGTGTACATCGTCGTGGCCGCGCTGATCGAGTCCGGGGACCAGATCGTCGCCTCGCTGCGCACCGCGGCACGGGATCTCGCCGAGCACTTCGGGGCCGCCGGGACCTCGCTCGACGATCTCGCGTCCAATTCCCGCGAGCTGCTGTCCAAGTTCGGCGGCACGGCCGCCTCCGGTGTCATCAGCGGCGTCAGCGTGGTCGGCGAGACGCTCGCCATGGCCGTGCTGGCCCTGTTGCTCGTCTTCTTCTTCCTGCGCGACTCCGACCGGACCGCCGGAGCCCTGCGCGCCCTCGCCCCGCGCCGCTCGGGCGACATGGTGGTGGCCATGGCCCGGCGGGCCTACCACGCCGTCGAGGGGTTCATGCGCGGGACGACCTTCATCGCGCTGATCGACGCGGTGTGCATCACCGTCGGCCTGCTGATCCTCGACGTTCCGGGCGCGGTGGGGCTCGGGGCGCTGGTCTTCGTCGGTGCCTACATCCCCTACCTGGGCGCCTTCATCTCCGGGGCGGTGGCGGTGCTGGTCGCGCTGGCCGACCGCGGGTTCGTCATCGCGCTGTGGGCGCTCGGGGTGGTGCTCGCGGTCCAGGTGCTGGAGGGGCATGTGCTCCAGCCGCTGATCCAGAGCCGGACCGTGCAGATGCATCCGGCGGTGGTGATGCTGGCGATCGCCGCGGGTGCCGCGGTCGCGGGGATCGTCGGCATGCTGATGGCGGTGCCGCTGACGGCGGCGGCCTTCGGTGTCCTGGACGAGCTGCGTGACCGGTACGCGGCGGCCGAGCCCGGGAAGACGCCGTAGCCGTCAGTCGCCGCTCGGGCCGTCGCCTCCGTCCGGCTCCGTGCCGTCCGTCTCGTACAGCTCGAACCAGATGCTCTTGCCCTCGCCGCGCGGGTCGACCCCCCAGGTGTGCGCCAGGAGCTCGATCAGGACCAGGCCGCGGCCCGAGGAGGCCAGCTCGCCCGGCCTGCGCCGGTGGGGCAGGTCGTCGCCGGAGTCGGTGACCTCGATGCGCATCCGGCGGCCGTCCCGCCCGCCGGTGACCTCCGCGACCAGCAGCGCGTCGGCGTCGGTGTGCACCAGCACGTTGGTGAGCAGCTCCGACAGCAGCAGCACCGCCGAGTCCACCTGGTCCGGTGAGGACCAGTCGTGCAGCAGTTCGCGCAGCTGGTGCCGGGCCACCGCGACCCGCTCGGGCTCGGCCTGCGCCACCGTGAGCATCGTGCGGCGCACCGGCGGCCGTACGGTGTCCGTCTCGGCGCCGCAGCCGCAGCCGTCCCCCTGCCGGCACAGCAGCAGCATGGCGATGTCGTCCTCGCGGCGGTCGGCGAGGGGACCGGTGGTGTGGTGCGAGGAGGGGCCGTGCACCGCCTGCACCAGCGCGTCGGCCAGCTCCTCCAGATTGCCCTTGTGGTCCTCGAGGATGCCGCGCAGCCGGGTCCAGCCGGTGTCCAGGTCGTGGCCGCCGGTCTCGATCAGGCCGTCGGTGCAGATCAGCATGGTCTCGGCGGGTTCCAGGATCAGCCGGGTGGTGGGGTAGTCGGCGTCCGGGTCGATGCCCAGCGGCAGTCCGCCGGCCGTCGGCCGGGTCAGCACCGTGGCGTCGGCCATGCGGATCACCGGGTCCGGGTGCCCGGCGCGGGCGACCTCCAGGACGCCGGTCGTGGGGTCGACCTCGACGTACAGGCAGGTCGCGAAGCGCAGCTCGCTGGGGTCGGCCTCGCCGATGCCGTGCAGGAAGCGGGAGGCGCGGGTGAGCACCGCGTCGGGCCGGTGGCCCTCGGAGGCGTAGGCCCGCAGGGCTATCCGCAGCTGGCCCATCAGTCCCGCCGCCCGTACGTCATGGCCCTGCACGTCCCCGATGACCAGGGCGAACCGTCCGCTGGGCAGCGGGATCACGTCGTACCAGTCGCCGCCGACCTGGAGGCCGCCGCCGGTCGGGACGTAGCGGGCGGCGACGCTCATGCCGGGGATGCGCTGGGGGCCGAGCCGGGGCAGCATCGAGCGCTGCAGACCGTCGGTCAGCGCCCGCTCGCTCTCGGCGGTGCCCGCCCGGCTCAGCGCCTGCGCCAGCATCCGGGCCACGGTGGTCAGCACGGACCGCTCGTCGGGGGTGAACGCGACCGGGTAGGCGAAGGCCGCCATCCACGCGCCCATGGTGCGCCCGGCCACGGTCAGCGGCAGGAACGCCCATGACTGCCGGCCGAAACGCTGCGCCATGGGCCAGGTGAGCGGATAGCGGGCCTTGTACTGCTCCGGGGAGGACAGATACACCGCGCGACCGGTGCGGACCACCTCGGCGGCCGGGTAGTCCGTGTCCAGCGGCATGTAGGTGAAGGGGCCCTCGTCGCCGGGCTCGTGCCCGTGGTGGCCGATGATCGTCAGCCGTTCGCCCTCGACGCCGAACACGGCCAGGCCGTCCGGTGTGAAGCCGGGCATCGACAGGTTCGCCGTGACCCGCAGCACCTCCTGCGTGGACCGCGCCTCGGCCAGGGCCCGGCCCGCGTCCAGCAGGAAGGCCTCCCTGGAGCGCCGCCAGTCGCCGGTGACCGCGCTGCGCCCGGCGGGAGTGCCCGGCGCCGGCTCGGTGACCTCCTGGAGCGTGCCGGTCAGCACATACGCCTTGCGCATGTGGTCGAAGGACGGCTTGGAGCGGCTGCGGACGACCCGGACGACCCGCCCCCGGTCGTCCATGATCCGGATGCGCACCTCGGCGAGCGTGCCCTCGGCGACGGCGAGCTGGACCACGCCGGTGATCTCGTTCCAGTCGACCGGGTGCAGCCGGGACCGCACCTGCGCCTCGGTGAGCGTGACCTCCTCGGCGGGCAGCCCCAGCAGCCGGGCAGCGACGGCGTCGACCGTGACCTGCCCGGCTGCGGTGTCCCAGTGCCACCGGCCGGTGTCCAGGACGGCGAGGACGTCCTCCACCGAGGGCAGGGGCTCACCAGTACGCATTGCCCCACTTTAGGAAGAATGCATCGAACGGTGCCACCGTTGCCGCACACATGACCGGGCGGCAATCCAGGGGAGCCGATCTTGGGGCGGCCGGTAGGCTGGGGGGAAGTTTCCTGTTTCACGCGCAGCGCTCTGCGGCGTTCTGCAGCGTTTCACGTGAAACGACGACCCCGATCCGCGAAGACTGGATGAACGACGATGCATCGGTACAGGTCCCACACCTGCGGCGAGCTCCGCTCCTCTGACGTCGGCACCGACGTCCGGCTGAGTGGCTGGCTGCACAATCGGCGCGACCTGGGCGGCATCCTCTTCATCGATCTGCGCGACCACTACGGCATCACGCAGCTCGTGGCCCGCCCGGGCACGGAGGCGTACGAGGCGCTGGACAAGCTCTCCAAGGAGACGGTGGTCCGCGTCGACGGCAAGGTCGTCTCCCGCGGCGCGGAGAACATCAACCCCGACCTGCCGACCGGTGAGGTCGAGGTCGAGGTCGCCGAGGTCGAGGTGCTGGGCGAGGCGGCCCCCCTGCCGTTCACCATCAACACCGAGGACGGTGTCAACGAGGAGCGGCGCCTGGAGTACCGCTTCCTGGACCTGCGCCGCGAGCGCATGCACCGCAACATCATGCTGCGCACGCAGGTCATCTCGGCGATCCGGCAGAAGATGTCGGCGCTGGGCTTCAACGAGCTGGCCACGCCGATCCTCAGCGCCACCTCTCCCGAGGGCGCCCGCGACTTCGTGGTCCCCTCCCGGCTGCACCCGGGCAAGTTCTACGCGCTGCCGCAGGCGCCGCAGCAGTTCAAGCAGCTGCTGATGATCTCCGGCTTCGACCGCTACTTCCAGATCGCGCCCTGCTTCCGCGACGAGGACGCCCGTGCCGACCGCTCGCCGGGCGAGTTCTACCAGCTCGACGTGGAGATGAGCTTCGTCGAGCAGGAGGACGTGTTCCAGCCGATCGAGCAGCTGATGACCGAGCTGTTCGAGGAGTTCGGCGGTGGCCGCCACGTCACCTCCCCGTTCCCGCGGATCCCGTTCCGCGAGGCGATGCTGAAGTACGGCTCCGACAAGCCGGACCTGCGCGCCAAGCTGGAGCTCGTCGACATCACCGACATCTTCGAGGGCTCGGAGTTCAAGGCCTTCGCCGGCAAGCACGTCCGCGCGCTGCCCGTGCCGGACGTCTCCGGCCAGCCCCGCAAGTTCTTCGACCAGCTCGGCGACTTCGCCGTCTCGCAGGGCGCCAAGGGCCTTGCGTGGGTGCGGGTCGGCGAGGACGGCTCCCTGACCGGCCCGATCGCGAAGTTCCTCACCGAGGAGAACGTCGCCGAGCTGACCAAGCGCCTCTCCCTGGCGGCCGGCCACGCGGTGTTCTTCGGCGCGGGCGAGTTCGACGAGGTCTCGAAGATCATGGGCGCGGTGCGGGTCGAGGCCGCCAAGCGTGCCGGGCACTTCGAGGAGGACGTCTTCCGGTTCTGCTGGATCGTCGACTTCCCGATGTACGAGCGGGACGAGGAGACCGGGAAGATCGACTTCTCGCACAACCCGTTCTCCATGCCGCAGGGCGGCCTGGAGGCCCTGGAGACCCAGGACCCGCTGGACATCCTCGGCTGGCAGTACGACATCGTGTGCAACGGTGTCGAGCTGTCCTCCGGCGCGATCCGGAACCACGAGCCGGAGATCATGCTCAAGGCCTTCGAGATCGCGGGCTACGACCGTGAGACCGTCGAGGAGAAGTTCGCCGGCATGCTGCGCGCGTTCCGCTTCGGCGCCCCGCCGCACGGCGGCATCGCGCCGGGCGTCGACCGCATCGTCATGCTGCTGGCCGACGAGCCCAACATCCGCGAGACCATCGCCTTCCCGCTCAACGGCAACGCCCTGGACCTGATGATGGGCGCACCGACGGAGCTGGACGAGACCCGGCTGAAGGAGCTGCACCTGTCGGTGCGCAAGCCCCAGCCGAAGTAGGCGCTGCATGAGGGAGGGCCCGGAACCACCACCTGGTGGTTCCGGGCCCTCCCTCATGTCGCGTCACTCGGGGATGCGGGTCCCCGTGCCACTGACCCGCACCCGCGCGTCACCGGCCCGCAGCTCGACCGTCAGGACCCCGGGCCGGCCCATGTCCTCGCCCTGGTGCAGGGTGAGAACGGCGGCCTCGGGCACCAGACCCAGCTCACGGGCGTACGCGCCGAACGCGGCGGCCGCCGCACCGGTCGCCGGGTCCTCGACCACACCGCCGACCGGGAACGGGTCACGGACGTGGAAGACCGCCTCCGAGGCCCGCCACACCAGCTGAACGGTCGTCAGATCAAGGCGCTGCATGAGCGCTTCGAGGCGGTCGAAGTCGTACGACAGGTCCGCCAGCCGCTCCCTGGTCGCGGCGGCCAGCACGAGGTGACGGGCGCCCGCGAAGGCGATCCGGGGCGGCAGCGCGGCGTCGAGCTCGGCGGCCGTCCAGCCGAGGGCGGCGAGCGCCTCCTCGACATCCGCCGCGTCGGCCTCCTCGACACGCGGCTCCACGCTGGTGAGCGTGGCCAGCAGCGTCCCGCCGGCCTCCGCGCTCACCGTCACGGGAACGAGCCCCGCAGGCGTCCGGAACTCCATCTCCCCCGGCCCGGACCGCTCGGCCAGCGCGATCGCCGAGGCGACGGTGGCGTGCCCGCAGAACGGGACCTCCGCCTTGGGGCTGAAGTAGCGCACCATGAAGCGCCGCCCCGGCTCGCAGGTCGGGAACAGGAACGCGGTCTCGCTGTACCCCACCTCGGCGGCGATCCCCAGCATGTCCTCGTCCGACAGACCGGTCGCGTCGAGCACGACCCCGGCGGGATTGCCACCGCCGGGGTCGTCCGAGAACGCGGTGTAGCGCAGGACTTCGGGAGTCCGGGAAGTGATCGTCATACCGGGCCCAACCCAGGGGCGCGCCCGGTCATTCCCCTTGCTCCACAGCGAGGGTGGGCAGCTGGGGCTGCCGGTTATTCCGTGACGGGGAGGGTGAGTTCGGCCCAGACCGTCTTGCGGGGCGGGAGGCCGGGGGTCACTCCCCAGCGGTCGGCGAGGGCGGCCACGAGGGTGAGGCCGCGGCCGGTCTGGTCGGCGGAGGTGGTGTGCCGGAGGCACGGCAGCCGGTCACCGCGTGTGTCCACGACCTCGATGCGGAGTGTGTCGCGGACCACGTAGAGCAAGAGCTGGAAGTTCCGGCCGGGGACGCGGCCGTGGGTGGCAGCGTTGTTCGCCAGCTCGGCCACGATGAGCTGTGCCGGGTCCGACGGGAGCCCCCAGGTGCGCAGTTGTTCGGTGGCGAGCAGACGGGCCAGGCGGGCGCCTCGTGGTGTGGACGACAGCAGGACGCTGAAGTTGCGGACACAGCTGACGGGTTGGGCGAGTTTCCGATTCACGTCACTCAGCGTGGCCGGATCTGCTTACCGTTTGGAGTGACGGCGTCGTTGCGTACGGTGACTGTCCAGTGGTTGTCCGGTGGTGTCCGGGCTTGTCGGGGCGTTGCGTACGGGTAGGGCGTGGCTGGCACGAGGCGGTACGGCGGAGGGGCACGGGCATGTCGGTGGACGGTGAGGTTCGGCAGCTGAGGACCGAGGCTGACGAGCCGGGCTGGGAGGTGGACCCGGACGACGAGTGGGGAGTGGCGGTAGTTGCCACCGTGGGGCGGCAGTTGAAGCTGCGGCGCGAGGCGGTGGGGATGCGGGCCGGGGACTTCGGGAGGGCGGTGGGGTACGGCGAGGACCTCGTCTACAAGATCGAGAGCGGGAAGCGGATTCCTCGCCCTGAGTATCTGGACAGGGCGGACGAGGTGCTGGGAGCGGGTGGGTTGCTCGCCGCGATGAAGGAGGACGTCAACAAAGTCCGGTATCCGAAGAAGGTGCGGGATCTTGCTCAGATGGAGGCTCGGGCGGTCGAGATCGGGGTGTACGAGAACAGCAACATCCCGGGCCTGCTGCAGATTTCGGAGTACGCCAGGGCGTTGCTTGAGTCGTGGCAGCCCGCCTATGCGCCGGAGGATCTGGAGCGCCGGGTAGCCGCCCGCATGGCTCGGCAGGCCGTGTATGAGCGGTCTCCGGCGCCCGCGTTGAGCTTCGTCCTGGAAGAGGGGACTCTGCGACGCAAGGTTGGGGGCACAATGGTCCGGCGGCAGCAATTCGAACGCTTGCTGGAGGTGGGGCAGTTGAGCAACGTCTCCCTCCAGGTGATGCCGATGGACAGTGCGGCACACCCCGGCATGAGCGGCAGGATCGAGCTGCTGAAGTTCGAGGACGGTACAGCCGTGGGGCGCTCCGACGGGGCGTTCAACGGCCGACCCGTCACTGACCTGAGGCAGCTCCGCATCCTTGAGCTGCGGTATGGCACCATCCGGGCGCAGGCTCTCCCGCCAGGGGAGTCGCTGTCCTTCATCGAGCAACTGCTGGGAGAGACATGATCCGCAAGGTCCCCGCCGGTGACACCCTCGAACTGGCGTGGTTCAAGAGCAGCTACAGCAGTGGCCCTGACGGTGACTCCTGCATCGAGGTCGCCACCACCCCCGGCACCATCCACGTCCGCGACTCCAAGCACCGGGACGCCAGCACCCGCCTCGCCCTCGCGCCGGAGGCATGGACGGACTTCGTGGCGTACGCGTCCGGGAACTGACGGCTTGACCGTCGCGGGTCGTGCGCTGTCCCTCGTGCTGGCGCCGCTTCGTCCTGGGCCACGCCCACCGCAGGGCCGCCGCCCTGCCCGGTGTGAGGGCTCCTGTACCCCTCTATGAAGGCGAGCGCACCTCCCTTACGTGCCGCTGGTGTGCGCCGGTCAGGAGGCCGCCGGGCGCCGGGCACAGGATCCGGGCTCCGAGCGGGGTGGTGGCCCCGCGAAGCCGCCGGATCCGTCGGGGGGCGCCGGATCCTCCTTCAGCTCCAGCATCCCCTTGGACATCGCGAGGGCGACGGCGGACGCACGGTCGCTGGCCTTGAGCTTGTGGAACACCCGGCGCATGTGGGTTTTGACCGTGGCTTCGGAGACGTGCAGGGACGCGGCGATACGGGAGTTGATGGCCGAGCTGAGCAGGCTGGCGGCCGCCTCCCACGGCCATGTCCTCGAAGTCGGCTTCGGTATGGGCATCTCCGCCTCGATGCTCCAGGACGAGGGGATCGCCTCGCACACCATCGTGGAGGCCAATCCCGAGGTGGCGCGGGCTGCGCGGGCCTGGGCGGACGGCCGGCGGACCCGGACGCGCGTGGTCGAGGGCCGCTGGCAGGACGTCATCGACTCGCTCGGCACGTTCGACGGCATCCTGTTCGACACCTATCCCGCCGACGAGCGGGAGTACGAGCAGTACGTAGTCCGCGACGCGGCCTACATAGAGCACTTCCTTCCGGCCGCAGCGGAACATCTGGAGGCCGGCGGCACGCTGAGCTACTACACCATGGAGATCGACTCGCTCAGCCGCCGCCACCAGCGCGCCCTGCTGCGTCATTTCAGCAGCTTCCGCGTCGGTGTCGTCTCCGGGCTGCAGCCGCCCGCCGACTGCACGTACTGGTGGGCCGACTCCATGGCCGCGGTGGCCGCGATCCGGTAGGCGACTCCCCGCGCACCGGCCCGCGTCCAGCGCGCGGGCAGGGCGCTTCATTCCGGCAGCGGCAGCAGGCCGGACGACAGCGCTGCCATGACCGCGCCCGTCCGGTCCGACACGCCCAGCTTGCGGAAGGCACTGAGCAGATGTGTCTTGACCGTGGCCTCCCCGATGCCCAGTTGGCGGGCTATGCGGGCGTTCGTCCGTCCCTGTGCCACCAGGACGAGGATCTCGCGCTCGCGCGGCGTCAGGGGTGAGGAGGCCGCGCCGGTACGCCGCCGCGCCATCTGCAGGGAGACGGCGGGCGTGATGACGGAACGTCCTGCCGCCGCGGAACGGACCGCGGCCACGAGGTCCGCCGTGGAGGTCGATTTCAGCAGATACCCGATGGCCCCGGCCTCGATGGCGCCGACGATGGAGTGGTCGTTGTCGTAGGTCGTCAGCACGACCACACGGCACTCCGGCAGCAGCGAGCAGAGTGTGCGGGTCGCGGCGATGCCGCCGCCCTGGGGCATGCGCAGATCCATCAGGACGACATCCGGTCGCAGTGCCGTCGCCGCACTGACCACGGAGGTACCGTCCTCGGCCTGCCCCACGACCTCGATGCCGGACTCCAGGGAGAGCAGGGCCACGATCCCCTGCCGGACCACGGTGTGGTCGTCCGCCATGATCACCCGGATCGGTCGGGCAGGCTCACCGTAACCGTCGTTCCCCGTCCCGGGCTGCTGCACAGCTTCACCTCTCCTCCCAGCTCGGCGATCCGTTCACGCATCCCGGCGATGCCGACACCGCCCGGCGGCACCGCGGCCTCGTCGAAGCCCGCCCCGTCGTCGGCGACGGTCAGGACCACACGGCCGGGACGGTAGTCCTCAAGGAGGCGGGATTCGCCGCGGCGATGGCGCTCCCGCTGAGCCTCCTGGGCGGATGGGTCGCCTACGGCTATTCCGGCAGCGTTGGGGTGGCGGCGGTCGCGACCGGCGTGGGAGTCGCCATCGGCCTGGCCGTCTTCCTGTTCATCGCCCGCTCCGGCACCTGACGGCGCAGCTGGCGGGAGCAACGTCCCCGGCACAACCCGCTTCACCCCCGCAAACGGCCCCGGCCAGGAATCCCCCGTCTGGCCGGGGCGCTTTCGCATCCTCGCGGAAGAGGCGGCTCTGGCGGTCCCGGTCGGGATGCTGGTGGCCGGCTGCTCCGCGTTCGGCACGGCCGAGGACACCGCCGGCCAGGACGGCGTGGGCGGCGCGGGGCGGACGAAGGTCGCGCTGGTCACCCACGGCGGGGACGACGACGCGTTCTCGGCTCTGGTGCAGAAGGGCGCCGAGGCCCCGGCGGCGGAGGCCGGCGTCGAGCTGACGTACGCGAGCGACGCGGACCCGGTGGGTCAGGCGCGGCTGGTGCGCGGCGCGATCCGTGAGGTGTCGACGAGGGTCCTGGACACGTGAGCTCCTTCGGGCTACCTCGCCACGAACTGCGTCAGGATGGCCTGGACCTCGTAGATGTCGACTCCCTTGGTGAAGGTCTTCTCGATCGGGGCCGGGGTGCCGGAGATCCAGATCTTCAGCTCCGCGTCGAGGTCGAAGTGCCCGGCCGTCTCGACGGAGAAGTGGGTGATGCTGCGGTACGGGACCGAGTGGTACTCGGTCTTCTTGCCGGTGATGCCCTGCTTGTCGACCAGGATCAGACGGCGGTCGGTGAACAGGATGGTGTCGCGGATCAGCAGGTACGCGGCGTGCACCTGCTCGCCGTGACCCAGCAGGCGCGCGTACTCCTGCTGGGCCTGGGCCTGGTCGATGCGGTGCGCGTTGCCGAACAGTGCCATGAAAGGTCCCCCCACGGGATGGCTCGGATCGATCGATCACGATCTGTTCGATCATCCAGGGCCGGAGGAACAGCGGCAAGAGCGGGCTGCTTACTCCTCGGAGCCGCCGAAGCGCTCCTTGTACGTCTCCAGGTCGTCGTCCGTGAGCTTGGTGAAGAGGACCGGGGGGACCGTGAAGGGGGTGCCTGCGGGGATGGTGGAGAGGGCGCGGGCCTCTCCCGGGGTCACCCAGGTCGCGGTGTCGTCCTTCAGGGCGAAGGCCTGGCGCATCGCCTTCGAGGAGGTCGGGATGAAGGGTTCCGAGACCACCGCGTAGAGGTGGATCAGGTTCATCGCCGTGCGGAGGGTCAGGGCCGCGGCGTCCTTGTCGGTCTTGATCTCCAGCCAGGGGGCCTTCTCCTCCAGGTAGGAGTTGCCCGCCGACCACAGGGCGCGCAGCGCCGCCGCGGCCTTGCGGAACTGGATGGCCTCCATGTGCTCCTCGTACTCGGCGAGGAGACGGGCGATCTCCTCGCCCAGCTTCGCCTCCGCCTCGCCGGGCGCGGCACCCGCCGGGACCTCGTCGCCGAAGCGCTTGCGGGAGAAGGACAGCACGCGGTTGACGAAGTTGCCGAGGGTGTCGGCGAGGTCCTTGTTGACCGTGGCCGTGAAGTGCTCCCAGGTGAACGACGAGTCGTCCGACTCCGGGGCGTTCGCCATCATGAAGTAGCGCCAGTAGTCGGCGGGCAGGATCTCCAGCGCGTCGTGCGTGAAGACGCCGCGCTGCTGCGAGGTGGAGAACTTGCCGCCGTAGTAGTTCAGCCAGTTGAAGGCCTTGATGACGTCGACCTTCTTCCACGGGGCGCGGGTGCCCAGCAGGGTCGCCGGGAACATCACGCTGTGGAAGGGGACGTTGTCCTTGCCCATGAACTGCGTGTAGTGGACGTCGGCGTCCGACTCCCACCACCAGGAGCGCCAGTCGCGGTGCTCCGGGTCCTGGTCCGCCCACTCCTTCGTGGCACCGATGTACTCGATCGGGGCGTCGAACCAGACGTAGAAGACCTTGCCCTCGGCGGCGAGGTCGGGCCAGGTGTCCGCGGGGACCGGGACGCCCCAGTCGAGGTCGCGGGTGATGGCGCGGTCGTGCAGGCCCTCGGTGAGCCACTTGCGGGCGATGGAGGAGGCGAGGACGGGCCAGTTCTCGGCTCGCTCGTCGACCCAGGCCTCGACCTCGCCGGCGAGCGCCGACTGCAGGAGGAAGAGGTGCTTGGTCTCGCGGACCTCCAGGTCGCTGCTGCCGCTGATCGCGGAGCGCGGCTCGATCAGGTCGGTCGGGTCCAGCACGCGGGTGCAGTTCTCGCACTGGTCGCCGCGGGCCTTGTCGTAGCCGCAGTGCGGGCAGGTGCCGATGATGTAGCGGTCGGGGAGGAAACGGCCGTCGGTGTTGGAGTACACCTGGCGGATCGCGCGCTCCTCGATGAAGCCGTTCGCCTTCAGTTCGCGGGCGATCTCCTGCGTGATCTCGCGGTTCTGCGGGGAGCTGCTGCGGCCGAAGTAGTCGAAGGCGAGGTTGAAGCCGTCGTAGATGGCCTTCTGCGCGTCGTGCGCCTGCGCGCAGAACGCGTCGACCGGCAGGCCCTGCTCCTTCGCGGCGAGCTCGGCGGGGGTGCCGTGCTCGTCCGTGGCGCAGATGTACAGGACGTCGTGGCCGCGCTGGCGGAGGTAGCGGGAGTACACGTCCGCCGGGAGCATGGACCCCACCATGTTGCCCAGGTGCTTGATCCCGTTGATGTACGGAAGGGCGCTGGTGATGAGGTGTCGAGCCATCGGGGGCTGCTCCCAGGTCGGTATGTACGGAACCTTGAAATCGTAGCCGACACGGGTGCGCCGCCCGCTGCTCGTTTTGTGGGGTGAGAAGCGGGCGGCGTGGACACGATGCGGGGCGCGGTCCGGGGCGCGATCCGGGGCTACGGGCGCCAGCCGGCCAGTACGCCCTCGTACAGCTCCTTGTCCGTCAGCTCACGGGGTTCCTCGCCGGCGAGGAAGTACGACGTGTTGCCCGTCTTGAGCTTGCGGAGGTAGTCGAAGGCCTTGTTGTCGGGCACGCCGAACGCGACGAAGGAGAAGAAGACCGAGGGGTGGGTCTTCGCGGCCTCGGTGAGGGCCTGGGTGGCGGGGGTCTTCGCGTCGGGGGCGCCGTCCGTCTGGAAGATCACCAGCGCGGGCGTCTTCTTCGGGGCGCGCGTCTTGTCGTGGAGGGCGAGGACCTCCTGGACGGCCGCGTGGTAGCTGGTACGGCCCATGCGGCCGAGCTGCGCGTGCAGGGTGTCGATCTTGTTCTCGTGGTCGGTGAGGGTGAGCTCGCCGGTGCCGTCGACCTCGGTGGAGAAGAAGACGACCTTGACGGTGGGGTCGGCGGCGGGGTCGAGGTGGGCGGCGAGGGCGAGGGTCTGCTCGGCGAGGGCCTGGGCGGAGCCGTCCTTGTAGTACGGGCGCATGGAGGCGGAGCGGTCGAGTACGAGGTAGACCTTGGCGCGGGTGCCGGTGAGGTCGGCGGCGGCGAGGGCGGTGGCGGCGGCGTCGTAGGCGGTGGTGAGGGTGGGGGGGAGTGCAGGCCCCTCGGCCTCGGCTGCGGCGATCGGTTCGGCGGGCGGCTCGGCCTCGGCTGCGCCTTCGGCCTCGCTGGTGTTCCCACCCGCACCGCCCGTGCGGGTTTCGTCGTCGGGTGCGGGTGGCCCCTGTGGGGTGTCCTCGCCGTCGGCGGCCGCGGCGATCGGTTCGGGGGCGGGCTCCGGCTGCGCCGGTGACTCCGGCTCCTGTACCTGCTCCGGTCCCTGTACCTGCTCCGGTTCCGCCTGAGCCTGCTGCTCCTGCTCGGCCTGGGCCTCCGCTTCGGGCTTCTGCTCGGGCTCAGCCTGCGCCTCGGGCTCCGTCGCATCCGCCTTGAGTTCGTCCGCTCCCGGCTCGCCGGCCTCGAGCCCGCTCTCGGCCTCGGGCTGTGGCTCTGCCTCGGGCTTCGTCTCGGGCTCGGCCTGCGTCTCAGGCGTAGCTTCGGCTTCCGGCACGGCGACGGGCTCGGCCGTCTCCCTCGCCGCTGCCTGGGGCTCGCCCTCCGGGGCTGCCTCTGCTTCCCGCTCGACCTCGGTCTTCAGGTCAGCCTCGACCTCACGCTCGGCCTCCACCTCGGGCTCGGGCTTCGGCTCGGCCTCCGCCTCACGCTTGGTCTCGACCTTGACCTCGACCTCGGGCTTCAGCTCAGCCTCCGCCTCACGCTCAGCCTCCGCCTCACGCTCAGCCTCCGCCTCACGCTCAGCCTCGACCTCGGCCTCCGCCTCGGGCTCGGCCTCGACCGCACGCTCGGCCTCCGCCTCGGGCTCGGCCTCCGCCTCGGGCTCGGCCTCCGCCTCGGGCTCGGCCTCCGCCTCGGGCTCGGCCTCCGCCTCGGGCTCGGGCTTCGCCTCAGCCTCCGCCTCACGCCCGGCCTCCGCCTCACGCCCGGCCTCCGCCTCACGCCCGGCCTCCGCCTCCGCCTCGGGCTCGGGCTTCAGCTCATGTGTGGGTTCCGGGGTCGGCTTGGGTTCCGGGGTCGGGGGAGTCGGGTGCTTTTCCTCGGGGTCGGTCGGGCGGGTGGGGCTGGGGACCGTGATGTTGTCGAAGGCCGCTGCCACCAGGTCGTGTTCGTTGCGGGGTTCCGGGACCGTCGGTGACGAGGGTTCGGAGGCGGGGGTCGGGGTCGCGGGCGCCGGCGCACCCTCCGCCTCGGTGGGCCTCGCTTTGCGTGACCGGCCGAATGCGTTCCGCAGGAGAGTGAGAATGCCCATGTGCGCAACCCTTCGCGTGAGTTGATGCCCGTCAATCCCTGGCCAGGACGGACACGTAAGGTTAGCGGCCCGTACAGGCGATCTTGGGCAGGGTCGGGATGTCCTGTGGTCGGGCTGTCAAGGGTGGCATTCGGACGCGTCGGCAGCCCCGCTCTCCCCCCGCGCAACTTCCTTTCCGCTGCCGCGGGTTCACTCGCCGTTCACCCGGGCGCCCGGCTACCGCACATATGTGCCCCTACGGTCGCGCTGACACCACGGGCATCCAAGGAGAGAAACAGTGCGCAAGCTGCTGCCGTTGATCGGAACGCCGTCCGGTTCGCACCCCGGCGGCCGGTCCGCCCTTACCTGCCGTTACCGGTGTGGTGACGCCTGCTTCCACGAGGTGCCCAACACCAGCACCAACGAGTACGTCGGCGATGTGATCGCCGGTGCGCTCAGCCGCCGGTCCATGATGCGGGCCGCCGCCGTCGTGACCGTCGCCGCCGCCGGGGCCGGGGTCGCCGGGGGCGCCGCCGCTCCCGGCGCGCACGCCGTCCCGAGCGCCGCCCAGGAGGGGCGCGAGAAAACCAAGGGCGCCCGCGGGCTGCGGTTCGCGCCCGTCCCGCCCAACACCACCGACGCCGTCACCGTCCCCGAGGGCTACCGGCAGAACGTCGTCATCCGCTGGGGCGAGCCGATCCTGCGCGGCGCGCCCGCCTTCGACCCGGAGAAGCAGAGCGCCAAGGCGCAGGCCGGGCAGTTCGGGTACAACTGCGACTTCCTCGCGCTGCTTCCGCTGCGGGGGGAGCGCGGGCGGCAGCTCCTCGTCGCCAATCACGAGTACACCGACGAGGTGCTCATGTTCCGCGGGTACGACGCCGCCGACCCCACCCGTGAGCAGGTCGAGATCGCCTGGGCCGCGCACGGGCTGTCCGCCGTGGTCGTGGAGGAGGACCGGAAGACCGGGAAGCTGACGCCCGTCACCCGGCACCACCTCAACCGGCGTGTCACCGCCACCACCGAGTTCCGGCTCACCGGGCCCGCCGCCGGGTCCGACCTGGTGAAGACCTCCGCCGACCCGACCGGCACCAAGGTCCTCGGCACCCTCAACAACTGCTCCGGCGGCACCACCCCGTGGGGCACGACCCTGCACGGCGAGGAGAACTTCAACCAGTACTTCGCCAACAGCAGCCGCGCCACCGACAAGCGGTACGGCATCGGCACCGGCGCCACCGAGCGCAAGTGGGAACGCTTCGACAAGCGGTTCGACGTCGCCCAGGAGCCCAACGAGGTGCACCGCTTCGGGTATGTCGTCGAGTTCGACCCGTACGACCCGACCTCCACCCCGCGCAAGCACACCGCGCTCGGCCGGTTCAAGCACGAGGCCGCGACCGTGCGGCTCACCCACGACGGGCGGCCCGTCGTGTACTCCGGGGACGACGAGCGGTTCGACTACTTCTACAAGTTCGTCAGCAGCAAGCGGATGCGGCACGGCAACAGCCGCTGGGCGCGCGAGCACAACCTCACGCTGCTCGACGAGGGCACGCTGTACGTCGCCAAGCTCACCGGCGACTCGCCCGCCATCGAGATCGACGGCACGGGCAAGCTGCCCAAGGACGGCGAGTTCGACGGCAGCGGTGAGTGGATCCCGCTGGCGACCGCCACCGCCGACGGTGCCGTCTCGCACGTCGAGGGCATGACCGCCGAGGAGGTGTTCGTCTTCACGCGCCTGGCCGGCGACAAGGTGGGCGCCACGAAGATGGACCGGCCCGAGGACATCGAGCCCAACCCGGTCACCGGCAAGGTGTACGTCGCCCTCACCAACAACTCCAACCGCGGTGTCGGCTCCCACCCCAAGGCGGACGAGGCCAACCCGCGCAACGCCAACAAGCACGGCCACGTCCTGGAGCTCACCGAGCGCTGGAACCGGCCGGAGAGCACGAAGTTCGCCTGGTCGCTGTTCCTGGTCGCGGGCGACCCGGAGGACCCGGCGACGTACTTCGCCGGCTTCCCGAAGGACTCCGTCAGCCCGATCTCCTGCCCGGACAACGTCGCTTTCGACGACTACGGCAACCTGTGGATCTCCACCGACGGCAGCGCCCTCGGCTCCCACGACGGCCTGTTCGGCGTCGCCACGCACGGCGAGCGGCGCGGTGAGCTGAAGCAGTTCCTGACCGTGCCGACGGGCGCGGAGACCTGCGGCCCGGTCATCCAGGACCGGCGGGTGCTGGTCGCCGTGCAGCACCCGGGCGAGGTGGACGGCGCGACGGTGGAGAAGCCGGCCAGCACCTGGCCCGACGGCCCCGGCAGCTACGTCCGGCCCGCCGTGGTCGCGGTCTGGCGCGCGGACGGGCGGGACGTCGGCGTCTGAGACACCTGGGGACAGCTCGAGGACACCTCAGGGGAGGGCCGGGACCGGTGGCTCCGCGCCGCCGCGTTCCAGCCACTCCCGGTACGCCGGTGCCTGGCGGGCGACCTCCTCGTACGCCTCGACCAGGGCCGGGTAGACGCCCTCCAGCTCCGTGTCCGTGCGGGCCGCCAGCAGCAGGCGCACACCGAGCGGGTCGCCGTGCAGCCGGCGGACCGCCGTCTCGGGGCGGGAGGGCGAGGTCGGCTGCACCACGGTGACGACCTCGCCGGTGGCGACCAGGTTCGCGGCCGTGTGGTAGTCGCCGTGCAGCACCGGCGGGTCCAGCCCCGCGGCGCGCAGGACCCGGCGTACGGCGTCCCACTCGCCGTCGACCGCCGGGTCGATCATCCAGCGGTCGGCGGCCAGGTCGGACAGCCGCACGACGGGTTTCGCCGCAGCCGGGTGGTCGGCGGGCAGGGACACGAACTGCGGTTCGCGCTCGATGAGGACCCGGATGCGCAGGCTCTCGGGGATGCGCAGCGGGCAGCCCTCCACCTCGTGCACGAAGGCCACGTCGAGCTGCCCGTCGGCGACCATGCGCAGCAGCAGGTTGGCGGAGACGTCCATGTGCAGGGTGGGCTCCTGGGCGTGCCGGCGCAGTCGGCGCAGCCAGCCGGCCAGGGCGCGGCTCGCGGTGGAGCCGATGCGCAGCTGGCGTCCGCCGACGGCGGCGGCGCGGGCCTCGGTGACCAGGGAGCGGAGCTCGGCGACCAGCGGGCGGGCGCGGCTGAGCACCAGCCGGCCCAGGGGGGTGGGCCGGCAGCCGGTGCGCCCGCGGACGAACAGCGCACCGCCCAGCTCCTGTTCGATGCGCCGCAGCTGTGTGCTCAACGACGGCTGCGCCACACCCAGTTGACGAGCGGCTCGGTGCAGGCTGCCGGTGTCGGCGATGGCGCACAGCGCCCTGAGGTGCCTGACCTCAAGCTCCATGCCCTGGGAGAGTAAGGCGGAAGTTCAGCTTTCACCAGAGTCTCAAAACCCTGTGCTGCGGGCGGAGTCGGGCCGAATCGGGACACGGAATTCCAAGGTGGCCGGTGCCGGCCGATAGGGCCGTCCTATCGCCGGTTGCCATCATCACAGCCGCGCGGCGGGCGCGGACACTCACCGGTGACATGTGACTCACCCCCACCTCCAGGAGTCATCGATGCGCATCCGCATGCCCATGTCCCTGCTCACCGCCGCCGGATTGAGCGTCACCGCGCTCGGTCTCGGTACGGCGGCTCCGGCCTCGGCGGCCCCCACCGCCCCGGCCGCGTCCAGCGCCCCCACCGCCGCCTTCGCCGCGTACAACGGCTCTTCCGAGGAGGCCGCCGCCAACCGGGCCTTCTTCGAGGCCGTCCTGAAGTCGGTGGCCGAGAAGCGGGCCGCGAACCCGAGGAGCACGGCGGCCGTCACGGTCGTCTACAACGCCTCCAGGGCGCCCTCGTTCGCCACGCAGATAGCCCGCAGCGCGCAGATATGGAACAGCTCGGTGTCGAACGTGAGACTCCAGGCCGGCACGTCCGGCGCGGACTTCGCGTACTACGAGGGCAACGACGCGCGCGGCTCATACGCCTCGACCGACGGTCACGGCCGGGGCTACATCTTCCTCGACTACCGGCAGAACCAGATCTACGACTCCACGCGGGTGACCTCGCACGAGACCGGGCACGTGCTCGGTCTCCCGGACAACTACCGGGGCCCGTGCAGCGAGCTGATGTCGGGCGGCGGTCCCGGCCCGTCCTGCACCAACGCGTACCCGAACGCGACCGAGCGGGCGCGGGTGAACCAGCTGTGGGCGAACGGCTTCGCGGCGGCGCTGGACAAGGCCCTGCAGAAGTCGGAGCGCTGAGGCGCGCCGAGGGCTGCGCGCAGGGGCGTACGGGCCGTCCCCTCCCTTGCCGGAGGGGGCGGCCCGCACGTGTGCCGCCGTCACCGTCCGGCGTGCAGCGTGAGGTCGGCGAGCACGGCCCGGTGGTCGGTGTCGGGAAGGTCGAGGAAGCGGGTGCGGGTCGCGGCGAAGTCGTCGGAGACCAGGACGTGGTCGATCTGCGCGCCGAAGGCCGGGGTGGTGCGGGCGGGCCAGGTGGGGGTGCGGTCGGCGCCGGTGAGGCGGGCGGCGTCGTGCAGGCCGGTGTCGAGGAGGGCGCGGAAGGCCGCGTGGTCCTGGGAGGCGTTGAAGTCGCCGGCGAGGACGGTGGGGGTGGCGGGGTCGGCGGCGGCGAGGTCGCGCAGGCGGGCGAGTTCGCGCTGCCAGAGGTCGATCTGGCCGGGGACCGGGGGCATGGGGTGGGCGAGCTGGAGTCGTACGGCGTGTCCGTCGACGTCGGCGATCGCGCCGGGCATGCCCATGGTGGCGGGGACGCCGGAGGTGGGGCGCAGGGGGTGGCGGCTGAGGATGACGGAGCCTTCGGAACCGCCGCCGGGGACGGACGCGCGGTGCGGGTAGGCGGCGGCGAGGTGCTTCCTGAGCGCGGCGTCGCAGGTGTACTCGCATTCCTGGACGAAGACGAGGTCGGGTTCGTGGCGGCGGACGGCGTCGATCAGCGCGGGGGTGGCCTGGCCGAACTCCACGTTCGAGGTGAGGACGCGGAGGGTGGTGACGGGGCGGCCGGTGGGTTCGGTGGTCTTGCCGTACGGCTCGATGTACCAGGCCAGGAGACCGAGGAGGGCGACGCCCCATACGGTGCCGGGCCACCAGCGGGCGAGGAGGGTGAGGAGCAGGGCGGCGGCGGTGGGGGCGAGCAGCCAGGGGAGGAAGGCGAGGAGCTGAGGGACGGGCGTGAGGGCGTCGGCGTCGGCCACGCGGAAGGCGAGGAGGGCGGTGACGGGGGTGAGGAGAAGGGCTGCGGGCCAGGTTCCGATGCGCACGGAGTAATAGACGGGGGTGGGGGGTGGGTGGTTGCCGTGCCGGCGTGGCCCCTGTGCGGGTGTCTCGCCGTCGGCGGCTGCGGGGGAGTGCGCTCGGGGGCTCAGACGCTGGTTCTGGAGGAGGGGGCCGGGGCCGGGGCCGGAGTCGGGGTGGCGGGGGCCGGGTGGGCGGTGCTGGTGCGGCGGGTGGTCAGCCAGGAGGCCAGGGCTACCGTCAGGCCCAGGGCCAGCAGGAGCCAGGACGTCGTTCTCAGGGTGGCGGTCAGGGCGTCGTAGATGGCGGCCGCCGCCGGACGGTGAGCGGGATCGGGCAGGTCGGTCAGCGTCAGGTGGCGGCCGAGCGCCACGGCCAGGGCCAGCAGGGCGCCACCCAGGGCCGTACCGAGACCCGTGGCGGTGAGCGCGCGGCGGCGGCACGCGGCCACGGCGATCCCGGTGACGGCGAGGGCGGCCGCCGCGAGCGGCAGCCACAGGGCGGCGGCGTCCAGCACGTGGTACCCCTTCCGCAGTCCCGGCACGTCCTCGGCCGGCAGCACCGCGACCTCGGTGCGCCGCACCGGGATGCGGTGCGCGAACGGCATGTGATCGGCGGCGAGTTGCTGCTTCACCTGGGCGACGACCGGCGCGAGGTCGACGGTCACCGGACCCCGCGGGGGCCGTTCGTCGCGCAGGGCGTGCAGCACCGCGCCGTGGACGGCCCGGTTCCCCGCCTCCCACGCCGTGCGGAACGCCTCTGTCCGGGTGAACGAACGCACCGCGTCCTGCACGAACGGCCCGATGGTGCCGCGCATCGGCCCCGGGTCCAGCTCCCGTACGACCCCGTCCCCGACGGCGTCGGCGACCGCCTCGCGCACGGCGGGGTCGGCGGCCAGCGGGGCCATCGTGCTGACGTACCGCCCGGTGTCGGCCAGCCCGTACGCCGCCCAGGCCGCGAACGCGCCGAGGGGCGCCAGCAGACACGCGAGGGCGACGAGCGCGGCCGACAGGGCGTCGCGCAGCCGCGCGGGCGGCGTCCGCTGGGGTCCGGGTCGTTCGTCGCTGCGGGGCACCCTTCCAGGCAAGGCGCCCCGACCGGGGTACGCGACCGGTGCGCATACGGACGGGTGCATCCGGCACGTCCGCCCGAGGCTAACTCCCGTCCCGCTGCCCGCCCGGCACATTCCCCGCACGACGCGCCCACTCGCCGAACCACCCCGGCCGGCCACCCCGCCGACAGCCTCACGCCACCAGCGCGCCGCAACCACACACACCGGCACGGCCCGTCGCCCCTACGGGTCCCGCAGACGGGGCGTCGGTCACCTGCCCACATGCGCCACCGCACGCCGACACCGCCCCGCGCTCCTGCGGGGCCTGTGAGTCACCCCCGCGCCCGCGCGGCGTACCGCACATCCGCGCCGCCGTGCTCCTGCGGGGCCCGTCGGTCGCCGTCCGACCGCGCGGCGCGGCCGCACGCTGACACCGGCCCGCGCTCTTGCGGGGCCCTGTCGGTCACCCCCGCGCCCGCGCGGTGCACCGCTCATCCGCGCCGCCGTGCTCCTGCGGGGTCCGCGGCGGTCTGTCGGTCGCCGTCCGACCGCGCGGCGCGGCCACATGCCAACACCGACCCGCGCTCCTGCGGGGCCCCTCGGTCATCCCCCGCCTGTCCGGCGGAGCTGTGCACCCAGGCCGTCCCGCCTGTGCGGCGGAGCCGTGCGGCGGCGGCGTCCCGTGGCCCTTCGGGGGCCGTCGGTGGGCGCTCGGCCGAACGGGTGACCCTCACCCTTGGGGTGTGCGGCGCTGCTCGGTGTCCTCTCGGGAGTAGTAGCGGTAGAAGAGGAGGCCGAAGACGCCCGCGCCGGCCACCAACCCCAGCCAGGCGGAGCGCAGGACGCTCTCGTCGGACTGGCTGATCAGAAAGCCGACCGCGCAGGCGGTGAAGACGCCCCAGGCCGCCGCGTGCAGTTCCCTCGGCAGTCTGGGGGCGATCGCCTGCAGGGCCAGGTACACCACGATGAACGCGGCCGCGGAGAGGAAGCCGAGCAGAAGGTTCCAGCCGGTGATGGGGCCGCCGCGCCGCGCGTTGGCCGCCGCCCAGTAGCCGAAGATCAGGCCGAGCACGACGGGTGTGCCCAGCCGTGCCATGCCGTGGACGCGCTCGCTGAAGACGTCCGGCGTGCCGGTCCGCCGCTGATCGGTCAGCCTGGTTCTCGGTGCCGCGTGAGCCATGAGGGTGCTCCTTCCACGTCGCCCCCGTCCGCCTCGCCTTCCAGGGCACACCTGCCGCGGCCTGCGGGCAAGTCAGAGCGCGGAAGGAAGCGGATGCGACCGCTGCGGGCGCGTGTTTCGCTGGGGCGGTGAGCCAAGTCAGACGCCGGCGCGACCTGCGGATCCGGCGCCGGGAACCGGTCGACCTCGCCGGTCCGCTGCAGGTGCGCGGCCACAGCGTCGCCTGGGTTCCTCCGGTCGTCCTGCTGGCCGCGATCGTGGTCGCCGACTACTCCACCCCCGGTGATGTCCGGGTCGTCCCCTGGGCCGTTCTCGTACCGGGGGTCGCCGCCACGATGTGCGGGGTGCGGGAGACGGCCGTGATCGCGGTGCTCGCGATCGTCACGTACGCCGTCGTGGACGGCTCCTGGCCCAGCGAGTACCAGGAGGGCACGGCCGACTTCCTGCTCACCGTCGTCGGCGGCTGCCTCGCCACCGTCGCCTGCGCGTTCCGCGTCCGCAGAGACCGCCGCATGGTGCACATGCGCACTGTCACCGAGATCATCCGCCGGACCGTGCTGCGCCCGCTGCCGCCGCGCTGGGGCGGACTCGACCACGCGGGGGTCTATCTCACCGCCGAGGCCGAGGCGGACGTCGGCGGCGACTTCTACGACATCCAGCCCGGCCCGCACGGCACCCGTGTCCTCGTCGGCGACGTGCAGGGCAAGGGGCTCGGCGCGGTGGAGGCGGCGGCCGCCCTGCTCAGCGCCTTCCGCGAGGCCGCCCACTACGAGCCGGAGCTGACGGTGGTCGCCCAGCACCTGGAGGCCCGTCTGCTGCGCCAGCGGGGCCGCAAGCGGCAGCTCGGCTCGGAGGACGGCGACCGGTTCGCCACCGCCGTGCTGGTCGGGTTCCCGGTGACGCGGCGGGACCTGGTCGAGATGGTCGTGCTGGGGCACGAACCGCCGCTGGCCGTCAGCCCCCGCGGCGTCAGGCCGCTGCCGGGCGGCGGCGGACTGCCGCTGGGGCTCGGCGAACTGGCCCCCGGGCCGCCGTTCCTGCACTGCCCGCACCTGGCCCGCGACGAGACCCTGCTGTTGTGCACGGACGGCGTGACGGAGGCCAGGGACGGCCGAGGGGCCTTCTACCCGCTCGTCGACGCCGTGCGCGAGGCGGTGACGCGGGACCCGGGGCTCGCCGAGCCGGCCCGCCTGGTCGACTTCGTGCGCGCCGGGACGCTGGAGCACAGCGGCGGCCGGCTGACGGACGACACCACGGTGTTCGCGGTGCGGCGCCTGCCGGAGACCGGGGGCGCCGGCGACGAAGACGCAGGATAGCGGCGCCCGGGGCCGCGGACCTCGGTGCCGTACGAACCCTCCCCCATGAGCAACAGCGGTGCCATGATGCTGAGTTATGGCTGAGGGGGACGGTGTGGCCGAGCAGGGGATACGGGTACGGCTGGACGGGCCCGCCAGAGCGGGCGACATCGCGGCGCTGCGCAACTGGCTGGAGCGCGAGCAACTGCTCGAGGAACTGATACGCAGGGGCGCGCTGCGGATCGAGGAACGTGCCAGGACCGACGAGTCCGGTGCCCCCATGGGCCTGGGCATGGACATCCTCGTCCTGCTGCTCAACGCGGGCGCGGGTGTGGCCGTCGCGGAGCTGGTGGAGCAGGTGAAGAAGGCGGTGTCGGCCTGGCGGGAGAACCGGCGCGCCGTCGAGAGCGGTGAGCCACCGAGCGGCTCCGTCGAACCGGTGGACGTCGACGACAGGTAGGCCGGTGAACCGTCTCGATCCGCGCGGGCTGGTGAACCGGGCGCTGCTGGTCGGCGTGTCCCAGTACGACCACACCGAGCCGCCGGACGGTGTGCCCGGGGACCTCCCGGCGGTCAAGCACAACGTGCTCCGCCTGCAGAAGGCACTCGGCCACGGGCAGGTGTTCGGCGAGCAGGACATCAAGGTGGTCCACTCGCCGTTGCAGGGGGACTTCCAGGCCGCGCTGCTGTCGGCCGTCGCGGAGACCGACGGGGTGCTGCTGTTCTACTTCGCCGGGCACGGCGCCATCCCGAGCGGTGGCGACGAGCTGTTCCTGCAGATGCGCAACGCCCGCGTGGTCGCGGGCGGGCCCGCGGTGTTCCTCGGCGCGGACCCGGTCAGCGCGGTGCTGGCGACGCTGGCGTCGGGCCGGGCCGAGCGGATCGTGCTGATCCTCGACTGCTGCTTCGCGGGCAACGCCGGGCGGGTCTGGGAGGCCTTCGACGGCCACGACCGGGTGCTGCTGCTGGCGAGCGTGCAGGCCAACAACCGTATCGACGCGGGCGATCCGCACACGCCGACGCCGTACACCGAGCAACTCGTCGGGCTGCTGGAGCAGGGCGGGGAGATCTGGTTCGGGGACCTCACCGAGCGGCTGCGGGTGCGGATGAAGGGGCGCAAGACCCTGCGCGGCGAGAAGTGGGAGCCGCAGGACCGCGCCAAGTCGGGGGAGGACGTGCTGCTCGCGGCGACCGGCACCGCGCCGCCACCGCCGCGCCGGCCCACCCTCCTCGCCGTGCTCCTGCGCTTCCTGCGCGAGCTCCCCGGACGGCTCGGCCCGGCCCGGCTCCCGCGCCGGCTGCGCGCCATCCGGTGGCCGCGCCGCCGGACGATGACCCGCAGCGTCCTTCCGCTGGTCCTCGCCCTGGCCCTGATCGGCTTCGGGGGCCGCGCCCTGACCGGATTCCTCTCCGGCGACGACCCGCCCTGCGCACCGCCGCCGGAGCTGCGCGTGCTGACCGACCCGGACCTGGAGCAGACGGTCCGCGCCGCCGCCGACACCTACCTCACCTCCGAGGCGAACACCACCGGCGACGGCTGCCGGCGCAGCGGCATCACCGTCTACAGCGCGGGCTCCTCCGACGTGGTCACCGCGCTGCGCACCCAGAGCGGCATCTGGCAGGAGCCGCGCGACGAGGACACCAACCCGCAGCGGGACATCGGCCCGCAGCCGGACGTCTGGATCCCCGCCTCCCGTGCCGACGTGGCCCGGGTGGAGGCGGGCCAGGACACCGACGCGGTGGCCGTGCTGAGCCCGGACGCCGAGCCGCTCGCCTACTCCCCGGTCGTCCTGGCCGTGCCGCAGAACCTCGCCGCCGAGTTCAAGCACGAGCGCACCGACCTGCCGCTCCTCGACATGATCGACGACCTGACCGAGCGGGACGACAGCGCCGAGGTGCGCCGCCCCGACCCGGAGCACAGCGACGTCGGGCTGCTCGCCACGGTGGGTCTGTACGGCGAGGACGCCCGGGCCGCCGCCCGCGGTGAGCGTCTGGTGGCGCAGCCGGGCTCGCCCTCGCCCACGGCCGCCGACCTGCTGTGCACGCTGCCCGACGACGACGCGGTGGACAACCGCACCGCGGCGCTCGTCCCCGAGTTCCTGCTGCGCAGCGGCGTCGGCTGCGATCACACCACCCGCAGCCCCCGCATGGCCCAGTACCCCGAGGACGTGCCGGGCGTGGAGCCGCTGTTCGTGCGGGTCCGCTGGCTGAACGGCGACGACGACCGGACCGCCCGCGACCGGGCGGCCGACGGCTTCCGTGACTGGCTGGCCGGCGCCGGGGGCCGCGCGGTGTTCGCCCGGGACGGCTTCCGCTCCGCGGACGGCGGGGAGCTGCTGGACCTGACCGAGGTCGCCGACGGCGTGCTGCGCGCGCCCTCCCCGCTGGACGAGTCGGCCGGGCGGAAGGCGATGGAGCGCGCGCTGACCGAGTACCGGGAGGCGGGCGGGCCGGGCAGGGTGCTCTTCCTGCTGGACAGCTCCGGCTCGATGGCCGGGCTGTGGAAGGGCCCGAGCGGCGGCCCCGGGCTGCTGCGGCAGTCGCTGGGCGGGCTCGGCGGCGAGGACGAGTACGGCGTGTGGTCGGTGGCCGGCACCGGGGACCGCACCCACGAGACACTGCTGCCGCTCGCATCGCACCGCCGCGCCGACGCCGAGCGCACCGTCGGCTCCGGTGCCCGGGTGCGGGACGCCGAGGCCGATCCGGGCGCCGCGCTGCTCGCCGCGTTCGCCGAGCTGGAGCGGCGCGGTGACGACCGGCGCCCGCAGCTGATCGTGCACATCACCGACGGCGAGGACAACACCCGGCTGACCGGCGGCCGGCTGGAGAGGGTGCTCGACGCGGCACGGGAGACCGGGGTGCCGGTGACGGTGGTGTCCCTGCAGAGCGGCGGCTGCGACGCGGGCCGCGCGGACCGGCAGGTCGCCGACGCGAGCGGCGGGCGCTGCCTGGACAGCGGCGACGACCTGGGCGCGGCCCTGCACGACGAGGTCGCGCGCACCGGAACGGGGGAGGGCTGATGATCCGGCGGTTGGCCGTCGTGCTGGCGCTGCTGCTGGCCGCCGCCTGCACCGGCGGCGACGGCGGCACAGGCGGCGGGGGCGAGCCGGCCGCGTCGTCCTCCGAGGACGTGCCGGGCGTCATCGTCGTCGCCAGCGGGCGGGACGTCACCGGCAAGAACGGCATCCGCCAGCAGCTCATCGACGCCTGGAACCAGCGCCAGCAGCGGGAGAACTCCGGCTTCAGCGCCCGGCTGGTGGAGCTGCCCGGCAGCGCGGACGAGCAGCGCAGCCAGCTGCTCGGAGCCCTGCAGTCCGGCAGCGCCGACTACGACGTGGTCAACCTGGACGTGACCTGGGTGCCGGAGTTCGCCGCCGCCGGGCTGGTCCGCGCGCTGCCGGAGGACCTGGTCGACGACGACGTCATCCCGTCCGTGGCCGGGACGGCGTGGTGGGACGGGGACGTGTACGCGGTGCCGTTCAACAGCGACGTGGGCCTGCTGTACTACCGGCGCGACTACCTGCGGCAGGCGGGCGTCCACCCCACCGACCTGGGCGACGACACGACCTGGGACGATCTGCGGGACCTGACCGAGGCGCTGGACAGCCATCTCCCCGCGGACGCCTACGACAAGGGCTGGACGACCCAGCTCGCCGCGTACGAGGGCCGGACCGTCAACGCGGTGGAGGCGTTCGCGTCGGCGGTGCGGGACGTCGCGCTGGTCGACGAGGACGGCCGCTACACGGGCGACGTGGACGACCTGAGAGCCGGTGTCGCGGAGCTGCGTCGGCGCACCGAGCCGCCGTACACCCTGCAGGACGCCGTCCACTCCGACGAGGCGGCCTCGGTGAGCGACTTCGCCGAGGGCCGTACGGCCTTCCTGCGGCACTGGCCGTACGTGTACCCGACGCTGCACCGCACCTTCACGAAGGAGCAGCTCGGAGTGGCGCCGCTGCCGGGCCGGGCGGTGCTCGGCGGGCAGAACCTGGCGGTGGCCAAGGGCTCGCAGCGGGCGGGCAAGGCGGCCGACCTGATCCGGTTCCTCACCGGCCGGGAGAGCGAACGGTGCCTGCTGGACGCGGGGTTCGCGGCGACGCGGAGCTCGGCGTACGGGGACGGTGTGCGGTGCCCCGCCGCCGGTGCGGGGCCGTCCGCGTCACCGACGGGCGAGGGTGCCGCCGACCGGGTGCCGCGCGACACGGCCGGCCGGCCCGCCTACGCCCGCACCATCCTGCTGCCGGCCCTGCAGAACGCCGTGCACCGCCCGAGGACGCCGCTGTACGGGGCGTTCACGCAGACGTTCACGGCCCAGCTCGGACCGCTGTTCGGGAACGATCCGCCCGGTGACGAGGTGCTGGCGCAGCGGCTGGACGCGGCGCTGCGCAGGGCGCTGCCGGACTGACGGGGGCGGGGCCGGTCTTGTGGGGGGTGGGGTGAGGTGTCTAGCGCGCCGTGGTTCTCACCGGGTCCACCGGAGCTGTCGCCGGCCGCTGGGAGTCGGACCAGGTGTCGGGGCCGGCGTCGGGGTGGGCGGCCTTGGCCGGGCCCGCGTTGGCGGCCAGGACCAGCGCGGCGACCGCTGTCACGGCCGCGGCGAAGCTCCGGGTCCAGCGCTCGGCGGTGCGGAAACGGTCCAGCACGGAGACCTCGCAACAGCGATGGGTTAAGCACGTTTAATCCGCCGTTTAACCTAGGGGCCTTCGGACTCGAACGGCAAGGGGCACAAGGGGAGTTGGCGGTGGGGGAACGTGACGATCCGGAGACCATCGGACGCCGGGTGCAGCAGTTGCGCGTGGAGCGCGGACTGACCCAGAAACAGCTGGCGGAGCCGGTGTACACGCCCGCCTACATCTCCACGCTGGAGGCCGGCCGGGTGCGGCCCTCCGACGACGCCCTGCGGCATCTCGCCGTACGCCTCGGAGTCGCGTTCGACGAACTGGCCACCGGACGCCCGGCCCGCCTCGTCACCGAGCTGCGGCTGCGGCTGACCGAGGCGCAGCGCACGCTCGCCGCCGGTGAGGCGGAGGCGGCGGTGGAGCAGTACGCCGGGCTGCTGGCGGAGGCGGAGGCGCACGGCCTGGCCGAGGTGCGGGCGGCTGCCCTGCTGGGGCTCGGGGAGTGCGCGCTGGAGACCGGCGAACTGTCCGCGAGCCGACGGTACTTCGAGCAGGCGGAGCAGCAGCTCGCCGACGCCCCGCTGCCCGCGCGGGTCCCGGCGCTGCGCGGCAGGGCGGTCGCCCACTACCTGGCGGGCGAACTGCGTTACGCCGTCTACCTGCTGGAGTCCACCCTCGACGAACTGAACCGCGGCGGGCTCCACGACCCGGACGCGCTGCTGCTGCTGTACGCGAGCGCGATCGGGCCGTACATGGACATGGGCGCGCACGCGCGTGCCGCGCAGGCGGCGGAGTTCGCGCTGGCGCTGGCCCCGCAGTCCGGGGATCCGGCGCTGGTGGCGCGCATGCACCGGTCGGTGGCGCGCACGCTGCTCGCGGAGGGGCGGCTCGCCGAGGCGGACGCGTCGCTGGCGAAGGCGGCGGAGCTGTACCGGGGGCTGCAGTTGCGCACGGAGCTGGCGAACTGCCACTGGATGCGCGGGTACGTGCATGCGCAGAACGGTGAGCTGGAGCGGGCGGAGGGGGAGCTGCGCGAGGCGCTGGCGATGCTGTCGGCCCGGCGGGCGTCCCTGTACAGCAGCCAGGTCAGCGTGGAACTGGCGGACGTGCTGCACCGGCGCGGTGCCTCCGGGGAGGCCGCGGCGCTGCTCCGTGACGTCCTCGGTGGGCTGTCTCCCGAGCGGGGTGCGGTCCATGCTGCCGCGGCGCACCGGTTGCTCGGCATCATCGCGGAGGACGCGCGGGACATGGAGCGGGCCGAGGAGCACTACGTGCGGGCGATGAGCCTGCTGGAACGGGCGGGTGCGGCGGGTGACCTGGCCGACCTGTGCCGGCTTCTCGGTGATCTGCTGCGTCGTACGGGGCGTACGGAGGCGGCGCTGGACGCCTACCGTACGGGGCTGGGGCACCGCACGACACCGGGCACGACGACGCTGGGCCCGGCCCCGGCGCAGCCCCCGGTGTGACGTACGCGCCGCACCAGGGGGCTCCGCCCCCTGGACCCCCGGAACCTATGCCCACCCACCACCCGACTCGGTGGGTCGAAAGGGCACCGGGTCGGCTCGGGGGGTGGGGAGGGTGTCGGGTCGGCTCGGTGGGTGGGGAGGGTGTTGGCTCGGCTCGGTGGGTCGGGAGGGCACCGGGTCGGCTCGGTGGGTGGGGAGAGTGTCGGGTCGGCTCGGTGGGTGGGGAGGAGTGTTGGGTCGGGGGTGCGTGTTCTGGTGGGGTCTTCGCGGGGTTCTCGTACCTGTGCCGTGGAGGTTCGGGTGGGGTGGGGGGCGGTTTCGGCGGGGCGGTGGAGGGTAGTCGGGGCTCGGTTCGGCCTGGTGTGAATGAGGGAGGCGGTGGCCTTGCGGTCCAGGGACGACCCTGGCGGCGATCCCGGCCCGGGCCGCGCCCGGGGTCCCGGTGGCCGGGGGTACGAACAGGCCGCCGACGTGATCGCCGAGGGTGTGCGGGGCGCCGCGCCGGGTGAGGTGCCCGGGCGGCTGTGCGCGGTGGCGGTCGATCTGCTCCCCGTGGACGGTGCGAGCGTGTCGCTGCGCAGCGACGGCATGCCGGTGCAGCTCTGCGCGAGCAGCGCGCACGCCGCGTATCTGGCCCAGCTCCAGGCGACCCTCGGCGACGGCCCCTGCCGGCGCGTGCTGGAGACCGGCGCCCCCGTGCTCGCCCGCGATCTCGCCGCCCCGCCCCACACGCACCGCTGGCCCGTCTTCGTCCAGCAGGCGCTCGCCGCCGGCGTACGGGCCGTCTACGCCCTCCCCCTCGGCAGCGACGCCGTCTGCGTCGGCACCCTCGACCTCTACCGCGACTCCCCCGGCACCCTCACCGACGACCAGCTGCGCGTGGCCCGGCTGGTGGCCGGCGTCATGACCGTGGCGCTGATGGCGCTGCCGCACGGCGAGGAGTACGAGCTCCAGGGCAGCGAGACCTGGCTGAGCGGTCTCGCCGCGGAGCACGACAAGATCTACCAGGCCGTCGGCATGATCATGGCCCAGCTCGGTGTCGGCGCGGACGAGGCCCTGGCCCGGCTGCGCGGCGACGCCTTCGCCCACGGCCGCACCGCCCTCGACGTCGCCCGCGACGTGGTGGCCCACCGCAGGCGTTTCGACACGGACTGAGCGCGCCGCGTCCGTCAACCCGCCCCCGGCCGCCTAAAGTTGCTGGTCATGGACATAGCAGCGCTGCTTCTCGTCTGCGTCGTGATCTTCGGGATCATGGCCCTCCAGAACCACGTCTCCCGCACCGAACGCCGTATCGCCCGCGTCGAGCGCAAGCTCGACCTGGTTCTCGGTCATCTGGGGCTGCACGAGGAGGTGCCGAGGAGGGACGAGATCGCCGGGCTCCTGCGGGACGGCAGGAAGATCCAGGCGATCAAGGTGTACCGGGAGGCCACCGGCGCCGGTCTGGCCGAGGCGAAGGAGGCGGTGGACGCGCTGGAGCGGCTGGGCTGACGCCCGGCCCCCGGGAACGGTCCGGGCGGTCAGACCTCGAGGCGGCCCTGGCGGTGGATCTCCGTCAGCCGTTCCGCGCCGAGTTCCGCCACCGCCTGGGTGACCTCCGGCACGACGTCGCCGTAGCCGCCGTGGGTCAGGGTGATGGTGTCGTCGCCGACGCGCACGGCGGCGACGTCCACGGTGAGGTACGCCGGCTCCCCGCCGGTCGTCTCGCCGGTCATGGTGACCCGCAGCGCCGCCCTGGCGTCCCCCGCCTCGGGCAGCTCCAGCTCCTCGACGTCGACGCCCTGCGTTCCCGCCCGCGCGGGCTTCGCGGTGAACTCCCCGCACGTCTCCGGCATGGTCCGCAGCCACTCCAGCGTGCGGTCCACGTCCTCGGGCCGGTACGCGGCGACCTGGTAGCGCAACTGACTGCCGTTGTAGGCGTCGTCGAGGGTGACCACCGCTCGCGGTCCGGCCGGGGTGCCGAACAGCTCCTCCGTGTAGAGGGCGTCGAGGAGGCGCCGGCAGTGCGCGTCCTCCACCTGTGCCTTGAGCAGCCCGTCGCGCCAGGTCGCCGTGCCGCGCGTCGGCACCCACGGTTCGCCCAGGTCCAGCTCCGTGATCAGTGCGGCCCGTGCCTGTGCCTCGCTGAGCCCGGCGGGCGGCGCGTCGGAGGGCTGCTTGCTCGCGGGCGCGGCGGTGGAGGAGGAGGCCGTCGCGGTGGCTTCGGCCTCCTGCTCCACACCGGCGGGGAGCCCGGCCCTGCGACCGTCGGCCGTGCAGGCGGCGGTGGTCAGCAGCGCGGTGACCGAGAGCGCGGAGGCGGCGAGGGCGCGGGCGACGGGGGCCGGGGCAGGGGTCATGCTCCTACGGCACCATTGCGCTGCGCGGCTCACCAGCGTGGGGGTCCGAGTGGGTGAGTGTCCGGGGGTGCTGGGTGCCCGAGAGCTCGGTGGGTGCGGTTTCCGGGCGGCTGCGGGTCGTTCGTGGCTGGTCGCGCGGTTCCCCGCGCCCCTTCGGGTAGGTCCACTGCACGTACCTCAAAGGGGCGCGGGGAACCGCGCGACCAGCCACCGACCACCCCGCACCCGCCCGCGAAACCCCGGGCCCTCCCCCTGCCGCGTAAGGTCGTCGCAACGGCCCCGCAGCGGTGAAGGAGCCCTCACGTGACCGACATCCGGCCCACCCCGGTGATCATCGACTGCGACACCGGTGTCGACGACGCCCTGGCCCTGCTCTTCGCCGTACGGCACCCGGCGATCGACCTGCGCGCGGTGACCTGCGTGGCCGGGAACACGGACGTGGACGGCGTCGTCCGCAACACGCTCACCGTGCTGGAGCAGGCGGGCGCGCCCGCCATCCCCGTCGCCCGGGGTGCCGAGCGCCCGCTGATCGAGGCGCCGCGCTCCGCCCGGCACGTGCACGGCCACGACGGCATGGGCGACCTCGGTCTGCCCGCCCCGCGCCGCACCCCGGCCGACGTCGACGCGGTGACGCTGCTGCGCCGCGAGATCCTCGCCTCCCCGCACCCGGTCACTCTCGTGCCGACCGCACCGCTCACCAACATCGCCCTGCTGCTGCGCACCCACCCCGAGGTCACCCGCAACATCGAGCGGATCGTGTTCATGGGCGGCGCGGCGGGCGCGGGGAACGCCTCACCGGTCGCGGAGTTCAACGTCTGGCACGACCCGGAGGCCGCGGCGATCCTGCTCACCGCCGGGGTGCCGATCACCATGTACGGCCTGGAGGTGTTCACCCGCGTCGTCGTCCCGGCGGCCGACGTGCGCCGGCTGCGCGCGAGCGCGGAACCGGGCGCCCGGCTGGCCGGTGAGCTGCTCGCCCACCGCCCGGCCACCCCCGGCAGCCGTCCCGACGACCCGCGCGAGGACGCCGGCGGACTCGGCGACGCGGGCGCGCTGTGCGCCGTCGCCGACCCGGAGGGCCTGACCACGTACCGCCTGCCCGTCGAGGTGTCCCTCGCCCCCGGCCCGACCCGCGGCCAGACCGTCGTGGACCGCCGGCCGCGCATCGGCGAGGCGGAGCTGCACGAGGGCACCCGGGAGCAGCCGCTCGTGGACGTGGCACTGGACGTGGACGTCGAGTGCTACGTCAAGCTCTACCTGGCGACGATCGAGAGCACGTCCCCGGCCGCCGGCTGACCGACCCACGCCCCGGCCCGGCTCGGGTTCACCGATCCGCGTCCCGTCCGGGCCCGGATACCCGGCCCGCCGCTGGACACGGCGGCGCGGAACGACAAGCGCGCCACACGGATGCACCCGACACCGGGCGGGAATGGCGCCCCTCGGGCCGTGTGTTCACTTTTACTGCGATGTGGACAGATTTCTGCTGTCACCCGCACGCACCCAGAGGAGACCGCGTGACCGATCGCACCCTCACCCCCGGCCCCCGGCCGCACCGTCCCGCACCCGACGCCACGCCCGACCTCTCCTCCCGTAATCCCGACTGGTGGCGCCAAGCCGTCGTCTACCAGGTCTATCCGCGCAGCTTCGCCGACGCCGACGGCGACGGACTGGGCGACCTGCGCGGCATCACCCGGCGCCTGACCCACCTCGCCGCGCTCGGCGTCGACGCCCTGTGGCTGAGCCCCTTCTACCCCTCCGAGCTCGCCGACGGCGGCTACGACGTCGCCGACCCGCGCGACGTCGACCCCCGCCTCGGCACGCTCGACGACTTCGACGCCCTGGTCGGCGAGGCCCACCGCCTCGGCCTGAAGGTGATCGTCGACATCGTCCCCAACCACACCTCCCACCAGCACGTCTGGTTCCAGGAGGCGCTGCGCTCCGGCCCCGGCTCCCCGGCCCGCGACCGCTACGTCTTCCGCGACGGCCGCGGCGAGCAGGGCGAGCTGCCGCCCACCGACTGGCAGTCCGTCTTCGGCGGCAGCGCCTGGAAGCGGGTCCCCGACGGGCAGTGGTACCTGCATCTGTTCGCCGCCGAGCAGCCCGACCTCAACTGGGCCAACCAGGAGGTCCGCGCCGACTTCCGCACCACGCTGCGGTTCTGGTCCGACCGGGGCGTGGACGGCTTCCGCGTGGACGTCGCGCACGCCCTCACCAAGGACCTGAGCGAGCCGCTGCGCGACCTCGGCGCCCCGGAACTGAGCCGCGAGAGCGCGCTCGCCGACTTCGCGCCCGGCACCCACCCGTTCTACGACCGGGACGACGTGCACGAGATCTACCGCGACTGGCGCAAGATCCTCGACGACTACTCGCCGCCCCGCATGGCCGTCGCCGAGGCCTGGGTGCCCGGCGCCCGCCGCGCCCTGTACGCCCGCCCGGACGAACTGGGCCAGGCCTTCAACTTCGAGTACCTGCAGACGCCGTGGGACGCCGGCGCGCTGCGCCGGGTCATCGCCGACTCGCTGGAGACGGCGCACGCGGCCGGTGCCTCCGCCACGTGGGTGCTGTCCAACCACGACGTCGTCCGGCACGCCTCCCGCCTGATCCTCCCGCCGGGCACCGACGAGAACGCCTGGCTGCTGTCCGGCGGCCACGCCCCCGCCGTCGACCCGGACGCCGGTCTGCGCCGGGCCCGCGCGGCCACCCTGCTGATGCTCGCGCTGCCCGGCTCGGCGTACGTCTACCAGGGTGAGGAACTCGGCCTGCCCGAGGTCGCCGACCTGCCCACCGAGGTCCTCCAGGACCCCATCTGGGAGCAGACGGGCCACGTCCGCAAGGGCAGGGACGGATGCCGGGTGCCGCTGCCGTGGACGACCACGGGACCGTCGTACGGCTTCGGACCGGGCGGTGCCTGGCTGCCGCAGCCGCCCTCCTTCGCCGCGTACGCCGTCGAGGCGCAGGACGGTGTGGAGGGCTCGACCCTGGAGCTGTACCGCACGGCCCTGCGGCTGCGCCGCAAGCTGCTGGAGGACGAGACGCTGCGCTGGGCCGCGGACACGCCTCCGGGCGTGCTGCAGTTCGACCGCGGTGACGGCTGGCGCTGTGTCACCAACCTGTCCGGCGGGCCCGTCTCCCTCCCGGCCGGCGAGGTCCTGCTGACCAGCGCACCGCTGGAGGACGGCCGGCTGGGCCCCGACACCACGGCGTGGCTGGGCCGCTGAGCGGCGCCCCGCCTTACTGCTCCCGGCCCGGTCCTCCCCGCGAGGCCGGGGCCGGGAGCACGTCACCCGGCCGGTCCAGCAGCGGCGGCCACCCGCGTGAACGCACGGCGAGAATCACGAACGGGGCGGGGTGGCGGGTGCGGAGACGTCCGTACGCCGCGTCCGTACGTCCGCACAGTCCGTACGTCCGTCCGCACGCCCAGGGAGATCGCCGACGATGAACAGGTCCAGCACGACAGCGGCTGCCGGGCTGGCCGCGGCCGGGATCCTCGCGGGCGGGTGGCTGCTCACCGGCCCGCCCGCCGCCGCGGCCGACGGCCCCGGCCCCTCGGCGCGGGACCGGGTCCTGTGGGGCGCCGTGACGATCCCGCCGGGCCGTGAGGGCGTCATCCAGGTCGCGGGCCCGACCGCCACCTCCGCGGGAGCGGGCGCCACGCTCACCCTGACCGCTCCCGCCGGGACCCGGGTGACGGGTCTCCCGCTCGGCGCCGCCGGCTACACGGCCACGCTGGCCGCCGACGGCCGCCACGCGGCGTACACCGCGACCGGCCCGGCCGCCCGGCCGCCGGGGCCCGCGGGCACCTTCCCCTTCGTGCTGGCGATGCCGGTGGACGCGGTGCCGGGGACCCGGCTGAGCGGCTGCACGCTGCGGCTGACCGACGCGCGGGGCGTGCTACGGGCGTCCGGCGGCTGCCAGGTGACCGTGGGACTGGCCGAGCCCACCCTGACCCGGCCCGAGCCGGGCGTACCGCTCGACGCCTGGCCGGAGATCGGCGGCACGGCCCATCCGGGCGCGCAGATCACCGTGCTGGACCAGGAGGACGCCGAGGTGTGCACCGCGACCGCCGAGGCCGACGGCCGCTGGAGCTGCGTCCCGGGCCCGGCTCTTCCACCGGGCGGCAACCGCCTCCAGGCCGTCGCCACCCTGAACGGCGTGAGCGCGACGAGCGAGCAGATCCAGATCACCGTGACGGGCGCGCCCACGCCCGCTCCCGCCCGCTAGCCGGGCGTCTCAGTAGCGCACCGCCCGTGCCACCTCGGTCCGGATGTCGCCGCTGAGGTCGTGCGTGCTGCGGGCGGTGGCCTTCGCGGACTCGCCGGCCGGTACGTCGTCCACGGTGAGGAAGGTGACGTCGAGCAGCCGCTCGTCCGGGTCGGTGAAGTGCACCTCGACCAGGAAGGACCGGGCGGAGTCGGTGGTGTTGCGCACGGTGACCTCGGCGGTGGTGCGGCCGTCGGCGGCGGTGGCCGGGGAGCCGACGCGGACGTCCTTCTTGACGTCGAAGCCCTGCGTGAACTCGTCGAACCTGCGCCCTGCCTCCGCCGTCGCCGACGCCCACCCCTCCGTGGCCCGGGAGGCGAGCGAGGAGGCGGGCGGCGGGGGAGGCTCCTCGTCGCCGGTGCAGCCTGCCGTCCCGGCGATCAGCAGGGCCGCGGGGATCACCGCACCCGCCACCCGGCCGGGACGCGGGCGCCGACGGGTCCGCGGTACGGGCATGTGGTCCTCCGGGATCGGGGCGACGCGGGAGCACCGGTGTTCACGTCCGTGCACGTGGTCACACGTGTCCCGGGCCTCCGCTGCCGAAGCCTCCGCTGGAGCCGGGCTGCCAGCGCTTGCGGGTCTGGTCCTTGCCCGTTCTGGTACTGGCCCGGTGGATCTCGTACGGCATGAGCCGTCGGCCGTCCTCGGGGACCACATCGTCCGGCTCGCGCATCTCCCGTTCCTCGCGGACCGGGCCACCGTCCGGCATCTTCGGCTGTTCCTCGGGGGTGGGGTGGTGCACGTCCTTGTCCATGACCCTCATGCCGACCCGTACGGCCCAGATCAGCGCGAGGGCCACCACCAGCCCGCCGAGGAAGGCGGCGAAGACGTTCAGCTGATGCTGACTTACGGCCAGTAGTTCATACGTTGCCGTGCTCATGTTCCGATTATCTCCGAGGAAATGCGATAAAGCGCCCGGAATGCCCTGGATGAATCGGGCAGAAGCACGAAAGCCGAGGCCGGGCCCCGGCCGTCCCCGTTCGGACCCGGCCGGCGCGCGGTGCGGCCCGTGGCGTGGCAGATTGCGGCCAGAGGGAAGGCCGGGACGGGCCGTCGCGTCCCCACGTGTGCAGCTCGGGGCCCGGCCCCGGCCTTCCCGCGTCACCCCGCGAGGTGCGCATCCGGGACGGGGGGCGGGGTGTCCGTCGCCGGCCCCCACCGCGAGAGCCCCGCAGCCGCGGCCCGGCGGGAAAAGCGCGGGCTCCAGGCGGGCCCCGCCCCTTAAAGTGACCCCCATGACGTACTTCTTCCACCTCCGCTAGGACGCCGCCGGCGAAGCGCGGAACCCCGTCGCCGGCGAGGCGGGGCAGCGGTGTGCGCTGTCCCGAGTCCTGACGTGGGAGAAGCACGATCACCATGCACCCGCCTCTCGTGGCGCGCTGCGTCCGTGGCCTGGAGTCCGTCCTCGCCGCCGAGATCCTCGACCGCGGTCTCGGCACCGTCACCGCGCTGCGCCATCGCGCGGTCCACTTCGCGATCCCCTTCGCGCCGACCGCACGGGCGCCCCGGCCCCGCACCGCCGACGACGTCTTCCTGCTCGCCGCCCAGGCCGGCGACCCCGGCCGCACGAAACCCGACCTGACCGCGCTCACCGGCCTGGCCGATCGCACGGACCCCGGCCGCCTGCTGTCCCGGCGCCGCGCCCTGCTGCCGGCCGCGGACCGCCCCACCGGCATCGACGTCTCCGCCTCGTTCCTCGGCCGCCGCACCTTCAGCCGGTACGACGCCGAGGACGCCGTGGGTACGGTCCTGGCCCGGCGGCTCGGCCTGCCGTACCACTCGCGCCGCACCGGCGAGGCGCCCCCGCCGGGCACCTGGGGGTGGCGGCTCACCCTCGACGGCGGTCAGGCCACGCTCATGGCGCGCATCGACGACCGGCCCGCGCACCGGCGCCCCTACAAGCACCGGACCGTCCCCGGCACCCTGCACCCGCCGGTGGCCGCCGCCCTGGCCGCGCTCGCCGATCTGCGCCCCGGGCACACCGTCCTCGACCCGTGCTGCGGCGCCGGCACCCTGCTCATCGAGGCGGCCCTCACCTGCCCCGGCGTCCACTGCCACGGCTTCGACCTCTCCCCCGACGCGGTGGCCGCGGCCCGCGCCAACGCCCGGTCGCTGCCGGTCACGGTGCGCCGCTCGGACGCGGGCCGGCTCCCCGTCCCCGCCGGCTTCGCCGACCGGGTGCTGTGCAACCCGCCGTGGGGTGCGCAGGTCCGGCCCGGGGGCGTGCTCGCCGTGGACCCGTCCCGGTGGTGGGCGGAGGTGCGCCGGGTCCTCGCACCCGACGGGACGGCGGTGTTGCTGCTGCCCGATCCCGCCGCCCTGACGGACGCGGTGCGCCACCGGCTGACCCCCGTGCACGTCCAGCGGGTCCGCCTGGCCGGCGCCCAGCCGTTCGTGGTCCGGCTGAGGCCGGACGAGGGGCGGCTCGCATGAGCCCGCTCCGGGTGCCTGCACGACTCCTGTGTGATCGTTTGTTCGGATACGCTGGCGCGGTCCACGGGCTCCCGGGGGGGAGCTGGTCCGGATCTCAGGGGAGTTCGGCTTTGACACGTCAGGTTTCCTTCGACCAGCGCCGGCACAGACTGCGGCGGGGCACCGCCGCTCTGGCCTTCGCCACCGTTGCCGCGCTGAGCACCGGCGGCGTTCTCGTCGCCGCTCCGGGCGCGGTGGCCGCCGACGGCGCCGGGAGCGCCGGGACGGTGTGCACCCCGACGGAGGGCTTCTCCGGGTGCCGTCTGTTCGACGTGACGCAGCAGCGGGAGGAGTTCCAGGTTCCGGCCGGCGTGCGCGCGCTGGACGTGCGGGCCTGGGGCCAGGGAGGTGAGGGCACGGCCCTCGCCAACGGCGGAGCGGGCGCGTACGTCGCGGGCACCCTCGGTGTGAAGCCGGGCGAGCGGCTGTCGGTCGCGGTCGCCGGTATGCGCTTCGGTGACGCGGTCGGCGGCGCGGGCGGCAGCAACGGCGCCGGTGACGGCGGCGGCAGCAGCGCCGTGCGCACCGCCGACGGCAAGGCGCTGTTCATCGCCGGCGGCGGCGGCGGAGCCACGGCGGGCGGCATCTCGCCGTCCGGCCAGGGCGGCGCGGCCGGTGACGACCGCGGCGAGGACGCCTCCGAGGCCGGCGGCGGCAAGGGCGCGTCCGGCACGAAGGGCGGAGCCGGCGGCGGCAACGGCGCGGCGGGCCAGGACAGTGCCGCGGGCGGGGCCGGCGGCGACGGCGGAAAGGGCGCCTACGGCGGTGGCGGTGGCGGCGCCGGACACGCGGGCGGCGGCGGTGGCACGGGCACCGACGACCCCACGGCGAACCCCGGCAGCGGGGGCGGCGGCACCAGCTACGTCGACAGCGAGCGGGTGACCGACGCCCGTGTCGTGCCCGGCAAGGCCCGCACGGCGCCCGAGAAGGCCGACCCGTTCTGGGCGCCCGCCCCCGACCCGGTGCGGCTCGGCACCGCCGAGGGCGGCTACGGCAGTTCGCCCGGCGGCGACGGCCGGGTCGTCCTGCAGTGGAAGGCGCCCACCGTCGCGGAGCTGAAGCAGGTGTCGGGCGCCGGCCAGACCCAGCCGATGAACTTCCAGCCGATGGCGGTCGTCGCCCTCGACGAGGACGGCGAGCCGGTGCGGGACGCCAGCGCCACCTTCACCATCGAGGACCCGGCGGGCCTCGGCGCCGCCTTCGCGGTGAACCGCCCGACCGAGCAGAAGTACGTCGTGGCCACCGACGCCCAGGGCCGCGCCGAGTCCCCGCTGATCAGCGCGTACGAGGAGGGTGAGTTCAGCGTCCGGGTGAGCGTCGGCGACGCGTCGACCGTCTTCACCGCGCAGGTCAAGCAGTCCCCGTACACGGTGACCGTGGCCGCGGGCGACGACCAGCGGACCGAGCAGCACCGCGCCTTCGCCGAGGCCCTTCAGGCCCGCGTGGTCAAGTCCGGCGCCGACGCGCCCGAGGGCACCGAGGTCGAGTTCCGCGTGGAGGACGGCTCCGGCGACGCGCCGCGCTTCAAGGGCGAGGACCGTGTGGTCACGGTGAAGACCGACGCGTCCGGCCGTGCCACCGCCCCCACCCTCGTCGCCGGCAGCGGCACCGGCACGTACACCGTCGCGGCGACGGTCGACGGCGTCTCCACCCAGTTCGCCGTCGAGGTCGTCCCCGGCAAGGGCGACGGCAACGGCTCGGACGACGACGGCAAGGACACCGGCTCCGCCGGCGGCCCGGACGACGACTCCACCGACTCCACCGACGACGGGACCACCTCCGGCGGTACCGGCTCCGACGACACCACGAACACGTCGACGAACACCGGCGGCAGCCTGGCCCTCACCGGCGCGATGGGCACGACGACCCTGATCGCCCTCGCCGCGGCCCTGGCCGCAGCAGGCTTCGCCACCTATCGCCTCACCCGCCGCCCCACCCGCACCTGACCTCTCCGCCCCACCGAAGGCCCGGGCCCCACGGCCCGGGCCTTCCCGCGTGCCGAGGCGTCACCGGCTTCGTCGCGAGGCTTCACCGAGCCCGTAGTGCGTCCACGGCCAGGCGGGCCGCTGTGCCGATGACCGCGTCGGCTGCCGGGAGCGTGGCCGCGGGGTGGGCGGTGCGGGTGAAGACGGCTACGGCGTAGCGGCCGCCGTCGGGGTATTCGACGACGCCCACCTCGTTGCGGACCGTCGGCAGGGTGCCCGTCTTGCCGGCCACGTGGACGTCGTCGAAGGGGAAGCCGGAGGCCAGGCGGTGCGGCCAGACCTGGAGGGCGAGGACGCGGCGGACGGCCGCGCCGTGTTCGGGGGCGCAGGCCTCGTCGCGCCAGACGGCGGCGAGCAGGCGGGTCATGTCGCGCGGGGTGCTGCGGTTGGTGCGGGCCGGGTCGAGGGCCCGGAGCCGGGCGATGACGTGCGGGTCGGTCAGCGCGCCGGCGCCGCCGGGGCCGGCGTCCTCCCTGATGGTGGCGAGCATCTCGCCGAAGGTGTGGACGGCGCGGGTGCGGGTGAGGCCGAGCCGGGCCGTGGTGGCGTTGACGGCGTCCAGGCCGACCCGGTGCAGCAGCAGGTCGGCGGCGGCGTTGTCGCTGACGGCGATCATCAGATAGGCCAGGTCGCGCAGGGACAGCCGGGCCGTGTCGAGCATGGCGGCGAGCCCCGTGGGGCCCTTGGTGCGGGTGTCCGGGGGGCACTCGATCTGCTCGGTGAGGTCCAGGCGCCCGGCCGCGGCCTGCTCGTACAGCGCGACCAGCAGGCACAGCTTGTGCACGCTCGCCGTGCACACCGGCTGGTCGGCCCCGGCGTCGAGCTGCGCGCCGGAGTCGATGTCGAGGGCGTGCAGCACGCCGGTGACGCCGGCGTCGGCGAACGCGGCCTGGATTCGGGCGAGGGCGTCGGTCACAGCCAGAACTCCGAGGCCGGGCGCAGGTGCAGCGGGCGGGCCGGGGCGTCGGGCACGGCACCCGCGGTGGTGCGCAGCGCGTGCGCCGCGGCGTCCGCGAAGGCCTGGACGGCGGCGTCCCCGCGCCCCTTGGGCCAGGCCGCCGAGTGCCGCCAGGCCGGCGGGTCACCGGCGATCGGCCGCCAGACGACGTCCGCGGAGGAGGGGTGGGCGGCGTCACGCGGGGCCAGGGCGACGGCCCGGGCGGACAGCACCAGACCGCGCACGAAACTGGCGCCCTGGCCGTGGCGAACGGCGGCGGGGGTGTAGCCGCCGCGGGCGCAGGCGGTCAGCAGGTCGTCGTAGAGGGCGGGGGCGGCCGGGCGGGGGAACAGGATCAGGTCGTATCCGGTCAGGGAGCTCAGCGGCACCGCGTCGAGTCCGGCCTCGGGCGCGTGGCGCGGCAGCAGCACGCCGAGTTCGCGGCGCAGCACCGGGCCCAGTTCCAGTCCGGAGACGTCGCACGGGTGGTGGACGACGCCGACGTCCAGTTCGTGGGCGGCGAGCCGGGCGAGCTGCTGGGCCGTGGACAGTTCGTGCAGCTCCAGCTCCAGGCCCGCGTGGCGGCGCCCGAAGTCGTCGAGCAGGGCGGCGACGGTCTCGCCCGGCAGGTCCGGGGGCAGCGCGGCCCGCAGCAGACCCGTCTCGCCGTCCCGCACCCGGCGCGCGGCGGCCAGGAACGACTCGGACCGGGCGAGGAGTTCCCGCGCCTCCGCGAGCAGCAGCCGTCCCGCCTCGGTGATGGTCACCTGCCGGCTGGTCCGCTCGAACAGCCGTACCCCCAGCTCCCGTTCCAGCCGCTGGATGCGCTGGGACAGCGGCGGCTGCGCGATGCCGAGACGGGCCGCGGCACGACCGAAGTGTGACTCTTCTGCAACAGCCACAAAGCACTCCAGGTGCCGCACCAGGTCCACGACCAGTCATCATATCGAGTGTTAATCGATCCATGATTCATACGCGTCTTGGACGAACGGCCCGCGGCACTGCTGTTCTCGGCGCATGGACACCCATGTCGACTTCACCCAGCCCGCCCCCGGCCGTCGCCGCCCGCGGCGGGCGGTCAAGGCGCTCACCGCGGTCGCGGTGGTGGCCGCCCTCGCCGTGGGCGGGGCGTACGCGGCCGGGATCGGCCCGTTCGCGGACGACGGCCCCGACCCGGAGGCGACGGCCGAGGCCCGCGCCTTCCTCGCCGACTGGTCCGCCGGCCGGCTGCCGGCCGCCGCCGCCCGCACGACCAGCCCCGACCGCGCCCGGCAGGTGCTGAGCAGCTTCACCACCGGGCTCGACATCACTCGCCCGAAGCTCACCGCGAAGGCACCGAAGGAGACCGGCGACGGCACGGTCACCGTCCCCTTCACCGCCCGCATGCCGATCACCGGCCTCGGCACCTGGACGTACACCTCCGCGCTGCCGCTGCGGCAGCAGAAGGACGGCGCCTGGAAGGTGGACTGGAGACTGTCGCTGGTGCACCCGCGGCTCAGCGACACGGAGAAGTTCCGTCTGGAACGCGAGGAGGACAAGCCCGTCGAGGCGACCGACCGCGACGGCGAGACCCTCTCCGGCGCCACCCACCCCTCCCTGGCCCCCGTCCTCGCCCAGCTCGCCGCACGGTCGGGCGGCGGTCCCCGCGGCGCGGTCCTGCTCGTCGACCGCGCCAGCGGAGAGGTCGAGCGCACCGAGGCCGCCTTCGGCAGGAAGCCCGCCACCAAGTCCGACGGCCCCGTACGCACCACCCTGGACGCGACCTGGCAGTCCGCCGCCGAGCGTGCCCTCGCCGAGGCGGACGGCAAGAACGCCGCCCTGGTCGCCCTGCGCATCGACGACGGCGAGATCCTCGCCGTGGCCAACTCGCCCGCCTCCGGCTTCAACCGCGCCGTCTCCGGCACCTACGCCCCCGGCTCCACCTGGAAGATCGTCACCAGCAGCGCACTGCTGCTGAAGGGCGCGGTGGCCCCCGACGACGTCGTGGACTGCCCCAAGTACCTCACCGTCGGCAAGAAGTGGCAGAACGTCGAGACCTCCGAACACCCGGGCGCCACCTTCCGCGAGGACTTCACCGAGTCCTGCAACACCGCGTTCATCAGCCTGCGCGGCAAGCTGGCCGACGGCGAACTCGGGGACGTGGCGAAGAAGTACTTCGGGGTCGGCCAGACCTGGCACGTCGGCGTCCCGTCGTACGACGGTTCCGTGCCGGTGCCGCGCGACGCGACGGAGAAGGCCGCGTCGATGATCGGGCAGGGCCGCGTCCAGGCCAACCCGCTGATCATGGCGTCGGTCACGGCGACGGCCGTGTCCGGCACCTTCCACCAGCCCTCGCTGGTCCCCGGCACCGAGGACACGACCACCACGACCCCGCTGCCGCGTGAGGTGGTGAGCCAGCTGCGCGCACTGATGCGCGCGACCGTCACCGAGGGCACCGCGGACGTCCTGGCGGACCTGCCCGGCGAGATCGGCGCCAAGACCGGCACGGCGGAGGTCTCCGACGACCAGGACAACAACGGCTGGATGGTCGCCCACCGCGGCAATGTCGCCGTGGCCTGCGTGGTCGAGGAGGGCGTCACCGGAGGCGGCTCGGCGGGCCCGGTGCTGCACAGCCTGCTGTCGGCCGTCCCCGAGGACTGAGCCCGGGTGGCCGGAAGCGCTGCTCCGGCCACCCGGCGTGCACAGCTACCGGTCCTTCCACCAAGGGGCGCCCGCGTCCCGGAGGGTGTTGGTGCCGCAGTGCACCTCGCCCATGCCGAGGTGATACGTGTACCAGTCGTCGAGGTACGACACCTTCAGCCCCGCCCGCCGGTACGCGGCGCTCACGGCCTCGGTGAAGATGTCCTTGCCGCCGATGACCGGGCCCCACTGACGCGGCGCCAGATACCGGTCCGGGCCGAGCAGCACACCGTTCACCGCGCCCGGCACGTACGCGCTGGTCATCACCGTCTCCCCGGCCCCGGCGGCTTCCTGTCCGGCCATCCACTTCTGCTGGCCGCGCTCCCGGAGCGTGTCGACCAGCGGGGCCTTGCCGCCCATCCGGGTCAGCCGCGGCACGGGCACCTCGTCCCCGCTCGCGTCCGTCGCCTCGCCGTCGCGGGTGTAGAGGGCGGGCACCCGGACGACCTCGGCGTCGGTGACCCCGGTCTCCCGCTTCAGGGTCTCCAGATTGGCCGCGATCCGCCGGGCCGCCATCTCGTTGTCGGCGACCAGATGCCTGGAGGCCAGCGCCTTGTCGATGGTCTCCTTGGGCGCCGGCTGCCCGGCGATGCCCGGCACCGAGAACATCTTCGTCTTCCCGTGCCCGGCCCGCTGCGCGTCCCGCAGCAGCTTCAGTCCCGCCTCCGGGTCGGCGATGCCGATGCGCCAGCCGCGCGGGGTGTCGGCGGGCAGGAACTGCACGAACTCGTCGACGTGCCCGACGCTCAGCCAGGAGGTGTCCAGCAGCAGCGGATCCTGCAGGCCCTGGGCCTTCAGCAGCGTCCGTACGGCCTTCGAGGGCTTCTCGCCGCTGTCCTTGCGCCAGCCCTGGATGATCCGGCCCGCCGGGTACGAACGGCCCGCGTGCGCGTAGGGCGGGATCGTCTCCAGGTTGCCCATGGAGTTCAGCGTCCAGTCCTCCGGCTCCGACCGGTCGAAGGCCTGCACGACGCCCACGTTCCGGCCGCGCACCTTCTCGAACAGCTCACGGCCCGCCACACGGTCCGGCTGGGCCGAGCGCAGCATCACCCGCATCGTCTGCGGGCGGCCGTTCGCCCCGGTCATGCTGACGTACGCCGGCTCCACGAAGTCCTGCGCCCAGGGGTCGCCGTACTTGTCGAAGGTGATCAGCGGTTTGGTGATCCCGGCCTTCTTCACCTCCGCGGCCAGGTCCTTGACGAACTTCTGCTGAAGCCGCTCCCACTGGCCCTTGCCGGGCACCTCGGTGACCATGACCTGCTGGGCCTTCTGCAGGTGATGGTGGGTCAGCAAGGGTGCGACGCGCAGCGTCACCTCGTCGGAGGTCGTCCGCTTCCCCGCGGTCACGGTCAGCCGGACCACGGCCCGCCCGTCCCACTTCTTGGCATCGCGGACGACATCGGTGGCCTCGACCCCGAACTCCACGCCCGCACGCAGCTCCCCGGGGGTCAGCCGGGTCCGCGAGGTGACCGGCACCCAGGCGCCGTCCCGCTTGAGGAAGAGGTGGGTGTACTTGGCCCCGGCGGTGATCTTCAGGCTGCCGCGGGCGGTCCCCGGCACCTTCGCCATCGGCACGGAGCGGATTCTCGCCAGGTCGGAGGCGTCCGCGCCGCCGTTGACCTTGGTGTCGGCGGCGTCGTTGCAGGCGGCGAGCTTGGCGTCGGACAGCGGCTTGCCGCCCGGCCCCTTGACCGGGCAGCGCTTGGTGTCGTCGTCGATGTTCGGCAGCATCACCGCACCACGGCCGGCCGACCAGGTGTCCTCACCGGCCGTGTCCGCGCTGCCGGTGACGTCGACCCGTCCGTCACGGTTCACGTCGGCCCGCAGATCGGCCGAGGTGGAGCCGGTGGCGGCGTGGGCGGGGGAGAGCGGTGTCACGCATACGGATCCCGCCGCGACAAGAGCGACGATCACCGGTCCTGCGGGGTTCCTGCGTATACCCGTACGAGTCCGCACGGCGCATCCCTCCTCAGGTGGGGGGTGGTTGTGTCGCCGTGCAAGAGGAGGAAGACGGACCGCACGTTCCCGGTGAGGCGCGGGTCATACGACCGACGGGCACATGGAACTGACGGGGCGTCCGCTATCGGTCCGGGCGTGCCCGCCCGACCCTCACCGCTTCCGCCCCGCCGCTCGTCGTCCTGGGCTCAGCCCTGCTTCGGGCCCGCCTGCTGGACCACCTCGAAGGACCACAGCGTGGCGTCCGTGGCCGCGGGCTTCGGGCGGTCACCCTGCTCGCCGCCCCCGCCGCCGTGCGCGGCCTGCCCGCGCCCGGCCATCCAGCGCTGGAAGTCCTCCTCGGTCCGCCAGCGGGTGTAGACGAGATAGGTGTCGGTGCCCTCGACGGGCCGCAGCAGCTCGAACCACTCGAACCCGTCCGAGCCCTCCACCGCACCGGCCCGCGCGGCGAACCGCTTCTCCAGCGTCTCCCGGTGCTCCGGCGGGACGGTGAGTACGTTGATCTTGACGATGCTCATGCCGGCGATTGTTCCGCAGGGCGGGTGCGGTGCGCGCGGTCGAGGCGTTCCTGGAGAGTCGCGGCGAACTCCTCCGCGCGGGCCAGCTGTGTCCGCAGGTCCGCCACCCGTTGCCGCGCCGCCTCCTCGAAGTGCCGTACGCGGCCCAGGAGTTCCTCGCGTTCCTCCCCGTCGGGCAGGTCGCCCGCGTCGAGGCGGTCGGTGGCGGCGAGGAGTTCGCGCATCTCGTCCAGGGTGAAGCCGAGCGGTTTCATCCGGCGGACGACCATCAGCCGGGCGACGTCCGCCTCGGTGTAGAGCCGGAAGCCGCCCTGGGAGCGGGCCGAGGGGATCACGAGGCCGGTCTCCTCGTAGTGCCGGATGGTGCGCAGGGACAGCTCGGTCCGCGCGGCGACCTCGCCGATCTGCATCTGCTTGCCGTCCACGTAGCCGCTCCGGCCCCTTCTCGTGCTGTCCCGCTCGTGCCGTACCGGGCTCTCGCCCCGGATCTCTACCCTAACGTTAGGGTAGAGTTGTCGTCCGACGACGAGGGCGGGTGCCCGGGCCGACGGTGTCCCGGTGGTACCGGCCCATTTTCACGCAGTCGGCAGAGACCGTCGGCAGGGACAGCCGGAGAGGACTTCTCCTCACCGCCCCCCACCCGCTCTCTCCGCCTCTTCCGCCCTCTTCCGCACGCCCGCCCCCGTGGCGTGCCCGAGCACGACAGGTACCGCCTCCTTGTCCTCTCCCGCCCCGTCCCCCGCCGCCCGGCTGCGTGCCCTGCGTCCCGACTGGCTGAACGATCCGAAGGTCTGGCGGACCGAGGTGCTCGGCGGTCTGGTCGTCGCGCTCGCGCTGATCCCGGAGGCGATCTCCTTCTCGGTCATCACCGGGGTGGACCCCGCCGTCGGGCTGTTCACGTCCTTCACCATGGCCGTCACGATCGCCCTCGTCGGGGGCCGCCGGGCGATGATCTCCGCTGCCACCGGTGCCGTGGCGCTCGTGGTCGCCCCGCTCAACCGCGAGCACGGGTTCGGCCACCTCGTGGCCGCCGTGATCCTCGCCGGGGTCTTCCAGATCGTGCTGGGCGCGCTGGGCGTGGCGAAGCTGCTGCGTTTCGTGCCGCGCTCGGTGATGGTCGGGTTCGTCAACTCGCTGGCCCTGCTGGTCTTCATGGCCCAGGTGCCGGAGGTGACCGACGTGCCCTGGCCGGTGTATCCGCTGATCGCCGCGGGGCTGGCCCTGCTGGTCCTGCTCCCCAGGATCAGCACCGTGGTCCCGGCCCCGCTGGTGTCCATCGTGATCCTGACGGTCATCACCGTCGCCGCCGGGATCGCCGTCCCCACGGTCGGCGACAAGGGGGAGCTGCCGTCCGCCCTGCCGGTGCCCGGCCTGCCCGACGTGCCGTTCACCCTCGACACCCTCACGACCATCGCCCCGTACGCCTTCGCCATGGCGCTGGTCGGCCTCATGGAGTCGCTGATGACGGCCAAGCTGGTCGACGACATCACCGACACGCACTCCTCCAAGACCCGGGAGTCGGCGGGTCAGGGCATCGCCAACATCGTCACCGGCCTGTGCGGCGGCATGGGCGGCTGCGCCGTGATCGGCCAGACGATGATGAACGTGAAGGTGTCCGGGGCGCGGACCCGTCTGTCGACGTTCCTCGCGGGCGTCTTCCTCATGGTGCTGTGCATCGTGTTCGGGCCGGTCGTCTCCGAGATCCCGATGGCGGCGCTGGTCGCGGTGATGGTGATGGTGTCGTTCACCGCCTTCGACTGGCACTCCGTCGCCCCGAGGACGCTGCGGCGGATGCCGGCCGGGGAGATCGCGGTCATGGTGATCACCGTCGTGGTCGTGGTCGCCACCCACAATCTCGCCATCGGTGTGGTCGTCGGCACGGTCACCGCCACGGTGATCTTCGCCCGGCGGGTGGCCCGGCTCGCCGACGTCACCGCCGTGACCGACCCCGACGGCACCTCCGTGGTCTACCGGGTCACCGGCGAGCTGTTCTTCGCCTCGTCCAACGACGTCGTCGGCCGCTTCGACTACGCGGGTGACCCCGACCGGGTCGTCATCGACCTGTCGTCCGCCCACATCTGGGACGCCTCCTCGGTCGCCGCGCTCGACGCCGTCGAGACCAAGTACGCCCAGCGCGGCAAGACCGTCGAAATCACCGGCCTGAACGATCCGAGCGCCCGGCTGCACGACCGGCTGAGCGGCGAACTCGCGGGCGGGCACTGACCTCGCCGTGGCCCGCGGCGGTCCCGCGGTGTCGCCGGGTCAGCCGAGGCAGACCACCAGCAGGCAGAGCCGGTCCGGCGAGGTCGGGTCGGAGGCGGGATCCGTGGCGGGCGACGAAGGGGACGTCGGGGAGGACGCGGAGGTGCCGGACCGGTCCGTGCCGCCGCCCCCGCCGGTGCCGCTCCGCTGACCGCTCCCGTCGTCACCGGCCGCGTCCGGGGGTGCGGTCGCCGCATCCGAGCCCGACCGGGCGGCGGAGCCCGCGACGGATCCCGCCCCGGTGTTCGCGTCGGGCGCGGCGGCCGGTGGCGTGGAGCGCGGCTGTGCGGCGACCGGCGTGCGCGACGTCGCCGCGTCCGCGGTGCGCGTGTCGGACGGTGTGGTGGGGGAGGCGGACGGCGAGGTGGCCGTCGAGCGCCGGTCCGAGTCGCCGGCGGACGGCGGCTGCGAGGAGCGGTGTGTGCCGGGCGGGGGCGTGGCCGCCGGGTCGTCGCCGTACCCCTCGGCGGGGCCCTTCGCGCCGCCCATGCCCGAGACTCCGGGGGCCGTCGCGGCCTGGGCGCGGTCGCCCGAGCCCCGGTCCATGGAGGCGACGGTCAGCCCACCGCCGACGAGGGCGACGGCCGTGGCGACCAGGGCACGCCGCTGTGTCTTCTTCCACCGGGCCAGCTGCCGCCGGCGCGCGGCCCGCCCGGTGGGCGCGGATATCGCGGAGATCTCGGGTGCGGGTGCGGGTGCGGGTGCGGAGTCGGGATCGGGGTCGGAGGGCGGGGCCTTGTCCGCGTGCGGGTCCGCCGTCGTGGCGGTCTCGAACGGCACGGAGGAGGACGTCGGGAGGACCGCCGGGACGGCTGCCGGGACCGTCGGCGCGATGTCAGGGGCGTACGCACCGCAGCCCGGGCACACCAGGGCGCCGTTCAGATGCCTGCGGCAGGTGGAGCAGTAGTCCATCGGTGTCTTCCTGAGTCGGCGTGCCGACGCGGGGGCGAGTGGTCGCCGGCGGGACGCCACGGTAACGACAGCGATGAGCCACTGTGTGCAGTCCGTGTGCCTCTCCTGCGCACATTCTCTGGATCTTGAACACCCCTCATGTTCGAGGGGCGCCATCCACGACGCTGTGCGTCCTCACTCGTCGGAGTACCCGATCGCCCCCACGCTCCACGCGCTCACCTCGGCGATCGCCACGCGGTACATGCCTCCGGTGTCAGGGATGCCGTAGCTGCCCTGGAGGATGCGGGCGACGTGGAAGTGGAGGTGGGTCGGGCGGGCGCCGAGATCGCCGGAGACGGAGAAGGCGGCGGCGAAGCGCCTCAGCGCGGCGGAGTCCCCCAGCACTTCCGCGACACGCTCTCTCCACATGGCCTCGGGTGCCAGACGTCCCGTGATGACGGCCCCGGGGACCACCACGGTGAGGGACATCTGACTGTCCTGCTCCGACTCCACCATCGCGGCGATGTTCACGAGCAGACCATCAGGGTGCGACATGCTGAGAGAGCGTAGCCGAGCCCGGACCCGGGCGGGGGCCCCGAACCACTGCCAGTAGGCCTCCTGGACTATTCCGGCACCGTGACGCGTTGCACTGCCGCAGACCGAGTCCGGCGCAAAACGCCGCAGACCAGGGGGAGATGACACCATGTCCGTTCGCGCGCTCGTCGTGGATCCGTCCGTGCCCGCCACCGCCGTACGCCTCGCGGAGGTTCCCGGCCCTGCGCCGGAGCCGGGTCAGGTCCTGGTGGAGGTCACGCATGTCTCCCTGAACTACGGCGACCTCAACGACGCCCGCTCCGGCCGGGTCCCGGTGGGCGCGGTGCTGGGGTCGGACGCGGCCGGTGTGGTGGTCCGGGCGGCGGACGACGGGACCGGTCCGGCGGTGGGAACACGCGTGGTGGCCCTGACCTCGGGGGCGTTCGCGGAGCGCATCGCGATCGACGCGGACGCGCTCGCGGAGGTGCCCAAGTCCCTGGACCCGGCGCGGGCGGTCGCCCTGCCGGTGGCCGGAGTGGCCGCGTTGCGCTCGCTGCGGGCGGCGGGGCTCGGGCCGGGGAAGCGAGTGCTGATCACGGGCGCGTCCGGCGGGGTGGGCCGGTTCGCCGTGCAGTTGGCGGCACGGGCCGGCGCCCGGGTGATCGCGTCCGTGGGGTCCGAGGCGCGCGGGCGGGGGCTGAGGGAACTCGGCGCGGACGAGGTGGTGACCGGCCTGAAGGGCCTCGACGGTCCGGTGGACATCGTCATCGACGGCGTGGGCGGCCCCCAACTGGTCGAGGCGTGGAACCTGCTGGCCCCGGGCGGCAGCCTGCAGAGCGTCGGCTGGACCTCCGGCGAACCGGCCGTCTTCCCGCCGTACGCGACGGTCGGCCCCGCCAAGTCCCTGACCTCGTTCGTCATCGAGGGCAACGCCGGCGCGGACCTGGCGACCCTCGCCGAACTGGCCGCCGAGGGATCCCTCACCGTCGAGATCGGCTGGCAGGGCTCCTGGGAGCACTTCGCCGAGGCGGCCAAGGCCCTGCGCGGGCGCCGGGTGGCCGGCAAGGCGGTCCTGGAGGTCGCGGGCACGCCGCCGCGATGAGGGTCACCCGTTCAGGAGGCGCTGCTTCTGCTGCTCGAACTCCGCCTCGGTGAGCACCCCTTGGGCCCTGAGCTCACCGAGCTGCTTGAGCTGCTCGATCCTGGCGGACATGTCGGGACCCGGCGCGCCCGACGCGGGCGGAGGGGGCGACGCGGGCGGCGGTTCGGCATACGACGCCGACCGGGGGGCGTACGGATCGTAGCCCTGGGCGGCCCAGCGGCCCCGCTGCCGCCGTGTCACACGGTTCGACACGGCGGTCGCCGTACCGGCGACGATGGCGGTGCGTGCCACTCCCTGGATGAGACCCGGCATGACGTACCTCCTGACCGTAGGCGCTCATCGACCTCGGCTCATGACTCTGACTCACGGCTCACGGCTCATGACTCGTGGCTCACTGCGTGGCATCGGTCGCGTCGAGCGCGGCGACGAGAGCGGGCACCGGGATCCGTCCCGAGGCGACCATCCTGGCCCCGCCGCGGCGCAGGGCGGCGGCGAACGGCGCGGCCCACAGGTTCTCGTAGACGAGGATGCCGGCGGAACTGCCAGGTTCGAGGGCGACCGCCGCCTCCTCGATGTCGTCCTGGCCCAGCACCCCCGACGACGCGCCGTCGAAGACGGAGAGGTCGAGCTGTCCGTCGCGGTCGAAGTCGGCGATCTCCATGCCGGTCACGGAGCCGTACTCGTCCTTCCTGATGAACATCAGGTCGATGATCCGGATCACGCCGCGGTCCACGAGATCGACGAGGAGCGGGAAGCCCTCGCCCGTCATCCGGTTGCCCGGGAACTCGACGACCAGGTAGTCGATCGGGCCCATGTCCTCGTACTCGTCGCTCACGATGTCACTCCTGGTGATCCTGTCCGACCGTCCGTGACAGTGCCTCCTCATTGCATCACCGCACCGGGGCCCTCGCACCTCGGTGCCCGTTCACCCGCGCGGTGCGCCCCGGTGGCGGGGCGGGCGGGGCCCGCATGTGCTGGTGGGCATGACGGACAGCGGTGACGGGCGGCGCCCGTCGGGCGAGCGCGGCGAGCCGGAGGAGCTGGACGAGCTGCGACTGAGGGTGAAGGCCCTGGAAGAGGCCCGGGCCGCCCGGCACCATCCGTTCCGCTCGCTCGGCGCGGCGCTGCTGATCCTCCTGACCGCGCTGCTGTCGCTGCTGTCCGTGGTCGCGGTGTGGGCGGACAGCATCGTGCAGGACACCGACCGCTACGTCGCCACCGTCGGGCCACTGGCCGACGACCCCGAGGTGCAGCGGGCGGTCACCGACCGCGTCACCGCCGTCGCACTGGACCGGATCGACGTGGACGCGCTGGTGCGGCAGCTGACGGACGCGGCGGAGGGGCAGGGTGTACCGCCGCGGCTGGCCGAGCTGCTGGGCGGCCTGGACGGTCCGATCGAGAACGGACTGAGGCAACTGGTCGGCAGCACCGTCGAGCGGGTGGTCACCAGCAGCGCCTTCAGAACGGTCTGGGTGGACGCCAACCGCCGGGTCCACGCTGCGCTGGACGAGGCGCTGACCGGCGAAGGAGAGGGCCCGGTGCGGCTGAAGGGCGACCAGGTCGTCATCGACGTGGCGCCCGTCGTCGCCGAGGTCAAGGACCGGCTGGTCGACGCGGGCTTCGCACCGGCCGCGCGGATCCCGACGGTGCACACCGACTTCGTGGTGTTCTCGTCCGAGGAGATCGGCACGGTCAGGACCTGGTTGAGGGTGCTGGAGATCCTCGGTGGCTGGCTGCCTCTCGTCACGCTGCTGATCGCGGCGGCCGGTGTGTATGTGGCGTTCGACCGGCGGCACGCGCTGATCGGGGCGGCCCTGGCGGTGTTCGTCGCGATGGTGGTGCTCGGGGTCTCGCTCACCGTCGTCCGTGGCGTGTACCTCGACCAGCTGCCGGCCGGGACGTCGCGGGCGGCGGCGGGCGCCGTGTACGACGCGCTGGTCAGGTTCCTGCGGGCGGGTGCGCGGGCGCTCGGCGCCGCCGCCCTGTTCACCGCGGCCGGTGCCTTCCTCGCCGGCCCGTCCAGGGTCGCCGTGCTCACGCGCACCGGGTGCTCCCGCAGCATCGGCGCGCTGCGGGACGTGGCGAAGTCCGCCGGGTTCCGTACGGGGCCGGTCGGGCGGTTCGTGCACCGCTTCAAGCGCTGGATCGGCGTGGCCGTCCTGGCGATCGCGGCGGTCGTCCTGTTCACCTGGCACTACCCGACCACCGCGGTCGTGGTGTGGACGGCGGTGATCACACTGGCGGCGCTCGCGATCCGCGAATTCCTGGACGATGCCGCTCCGCCGGGCCGGGCCGGCACCTCTCGACCGGCCGAGCCGGGTCGTGGGTGGGCATAGGTTCCGGGGCCGTGCGGCAGCCGTTCAGTCGCCGACGCGGCCGGCCTCGATGCGCTGACCGCTCATCGTGTTCACCACGACCGGGATGCCGTCCGGGACCTGCCCCTCCAGCCGGTCGAGCAGTTCCCCGACCGGTGGCAGCTTCCCGGGGGCCTGGACGTGGATGTGCAGGGTCCGCGACACGGCGTCGACTTTCGTGACGGACGCCCCCGGCAGACCGGCGAGCCACTGCGTCGCCGCGGCCCGGGCCCGGTCGGTCCAGACGTTGAGCAGGTACGTGACGGTGGTGTTGGCCGCCAGCGGCACGAACACGACGACGAACAGCAGGGCCATGGCCACATACGCGCTGCGGGCCGGCCGCCTCGGTCCCGTGCCCGCCCGCTCGCCGTAGCCGAGGGCGGCGAAGACCACCATGCCGCCGAAGACCAGGGCGAACAGGTTGGACACGAACAGCACCAGCGCGCCCAGCGCCAGCCAGCCCGACAGACGCCCCAGGCAGACCCCGGTCACCACCAGGGGCGGGACGAGGGAGATGGCGATCGCGACACCGGGCAGCACGGCGGCGACGTCCCGCCGGGCCAGCGCCACCGCCCCGGCGAGACCGGTCGCCAGGGCGGCGACGAGATCCATCAGCCGCGGCGACGTACGGGAGGAGATCTGACTGTTGGACAGCAGGTCGTAGTCCGCCGGCAGCACCACCGAGAACAGCGCCCCGAGCGCGACGACCACCAGGATCGCCGCCAGGACGATCAGCACCGACCCCGTCCGTCGGCGCTGCACCGACCCCAGGGCGATGGCCATGATCGGAGTGGACAGCGGCGCGATGATCATGGCGCCGATCACGGTGGCCGTCGAGTCGGTGAGCACTCCGGCGGCGGCGATGACCGACGACAGCACCAGCATGGTCCAGAACGCCGACCGCTTGGACCGGGTGTCCCCGGACGACAGATCCAGATCCTCCGCCAGCTCCTCCAGGGCACGCCGCTGGGGGACCGGCAGGACGAGGGCACGCAGTCCGCTGAGCATCCCCCCAAACAACCACGAACCACGCGTTTCCCCGGGTCAGGACACGGGGCCCGCGAACGTAAGGGTTTCGTCATCCGCCGCGCGGCCCGTGGCGGCCGGTCCCGGCCGTTGAATGGGAGCCGGACGGGACGAGTGACGAGTGACCATCTGGGAGGCGGACGGTATGGGACGCGTGCGGAGCGCGCTGGTCAGGCCGTGGGTGATCGGGCTGCTGGTGCTGGCGGTCGCCGGGGCCGGATTCGGGCTGTACTGGTTCCAGCCATGGAAGCTGTGGCAGGACGAGACGGTGCGGGAGGCGCTGCCCGGCAGCGCGGTGGCCGCGCCCGCCGCCACACCGTCCGCCCCCGCTTCCTCCGCTCCTGCCTCCTCCGCTCCGGCGGCCCCCACGACTCTGGCGAGCGGCCGGCTGATCAGCCACGAGCACGCCACCTCCGGCACCGTGAAGCTGCTGCGGCTGGCCGACGGCAGCCACGTCGTCCGCCTGGAGCGGCTCGACACGAGCAACGGCCCCGATCTGCGCGTGTGGTTGACCGACGCGCCGGTGAAGGAAGGGCGGGCCGGCTGGCACGTCTTCGACGACGGCCGGTACGTCAGCCTCGGCAAGCTCAAGGGCAACAAGGGCAGCCAGAACTACGCCGTGCCCGAGGACGTCGACCCGGCCCGGTTCAGCAGCGTCAGCATCTGGTGCGACCGCGTCGACGTCTCCTTCGGCGCGGCGGAGCTGGCCCGCGCCTGACGTGCGGTCAGTGCGGCGGGGCCGCGGCCGGTACGGGCTGCCCGAGCAGCCGCGTCATCGTCTCCGCGGCCCGTACGGCGGCGTCACCGCAGCAGTTGTTGAACAGCACGTGGACCCGGTCGACCCGCTCGGCGAGCGCGTGCAACCTTGGTACCCACGCGCCGAGTTCGCCGTCGTCGTAGGCGTAGCGGAACCGGTCCTCCTTGCTCCCGGTCCCCCAGGCGGTGCTGCGCCCGTGGAACCGGACGACGGACAGACGGGGCGAGGTGACGGGGGTGACGGGCGGGATCGAGGAGGGCAGCGCCGGGTTCATGTCGACGGCGACGGCGGCCATGCCGTACCGCGCGAGCAGGGCGCGCGTGGCCTCCGCCCGCTCCTCCCGCCACCACGCCGGGTGCCGGAACTCGACCGCGAGGGGCCAGCCCCGGGTCCGACGGGCCGTCTGCTCCAGAAACCGCTCGGCCCGCGCCCCGGGCCGGAACCACGGCGGGAACTGGAACAGCACGCCGCCCAGCCGCCCGGCGTGCCGCAACGGCGCGATCCCCGCCGCGAAGTGAGCCCACACCTGGTCGAGCACACCGGGATCCCCGGCGTCGGGCGGCAACCCCTGCGGCATCACGGAAGGCCGTGCGGGATGTCCGGTGAGCAGGGAGAACGCCTTCACGTCGAACACGAAGCCGTCCGGGGTCCGCTCCACCCACAGCCGGCTGTTCCGCTCGGCGGGCAGCGCGTAGTACGAGGCGTCGACCTCCACCACCGGGAACCGCTCGGCGTAATGCCGCAACCGGCCCTCGGCATCCCGCCGCCCCACGGGATACCACCCGCTCCCGACCAACGCCCGGTCGGTCCACGAACACGTGCCCACGAGGATGTCACCCATGGACTGCGCGTACCCGAACCCTCATTGAACAGACGGGACTTCGACCGGACGGGAGACCGAGCCCTCCGGCTTCCGGTCCCGGCAGACCTGACACCCCGGCACCCGGCGAACCCTCACCACCCCCGTGCGCACCGGTGCGGCCGCCGTCCCCCGGTCCCGCCGGTTAGGATCCGGGCATGGCCCTGACCGTGCGGGATGTGGATCGGTTCGAGGCGACCAGGCCCCGGCTGGAGGCCATCGCCTATCGTCTGCTCGGCTCCGCGAGCGAGGCCGAGGACGCCGTGCAGGAGACCTTTCTGCGCTGGCAGGCCGCCGACATCGAGCACATCGAGGTCCCCGAGGCCTGGCTGACCAAGGTGCTCACCAACCTGTGCCTCAACCAGCTCACCTCCGCCCGTGCGCGGCGCGAGACCTACGTGGGCCAGTGGCTCCCGGAGCCGCTGCTCGCCGGAGACCCGATGCTGGGCCCCGCGGACACCGTCGAGCAGCGCGAGTCGGTCTCGTACGCGGTCCTCGCCCTGCTGGAGCGGCTGTCGCCGAACGAGCGGGCGGTGTACGTCCTGCGGGAGGCCTTCGACTACCCGCACCGGGACATCGCCGAGATCCTCGACATCACCGAGGCCGCCAGCCAGCAGATCTTCCACCGCGCGAAGAAGCACGTCGCCGCCGGCAAGGCCCGCAGCGAGATCGACGAGGCCGCCGCCCGGCGGATCATCGACGAGTTCCTCGCGGCCGCCACCAGCGGCCGGACCGAGCCGCTCGTGCGGCTGCTCACCGAGGACGCCGTCTCGGTCGGCGACGGCGGCGGCAAGGTCCCGGCCCGCGCGAAGGCGTACGAGGGCGGCCTCGCGGTGGCGAAGTTCCTGCGCGGCCTGTTCAAGCCCACCCCGGCCAAGCGCAAGCTGCTCGGCGGCTCGCCCGCCGTCTACGCCACGTCCGCCAACGGCGAGCCCGCCCTGGTGGTGGTCCTCGACGGCCGCGTCCTCGGCGTCATGTGCCTGGAGGTCACCGACGAGGGCATCGCCGGGGTCCGCAACCAGATCAACCCCGACAAGCTCGAGCGCGCGACCCGCCAGTGGGCCGCCACCGACCACGGCGAACCCCTCATCCGCGCCTTCTGAACCCACCCTCCCGCCGATGTGACTCATGTCACACCGCATTCCTGTCAGGAAACACGGCGCCGCCCGGTTCAAGAGCCGAATCGCCCGGCGAACCGTCCAGACAGGAGCAACGCCATGCAGACGCAGCACCGCATCATCGTCCTCGGGGCCGGCTACTCCGGAGCCATCGCCGCCGGTCGCCTCGCGAAGCGGCTGCACCGCGACGACGTCCGCATCACGCTCGTCAACGCCGAGCCCGACTTCGTCGAGCGCGTCCGCAACCACCAGCTCGCCACCGGCCAGCGCCTCAAGCCCCGCCCCCTGAGCGGGATGTTCGCCGGCACCGGCGTCGAACTGAAGCTCGCGCGGGTCACCGAGGTGGACGCCGACCGCAGGACGGTCACGGTCACCGGCGCGCAGGGCGACGAGGAGCTGGCGTACGACACCCTCGTGTACGCCCTCGGCAGCGGCTGGAACGACCACGGAGTCCCGGGCACCGCCGAGCACGCCCACGAGATCGCCAGTCGCGCCGGAGCCCTCCGGCTGCGCGACCGCCTGGCCGAGCTGGACGCCGGCCGGCCCGTGGTCGTGGTCGGCGGCGGCCTCACCGGCCTGGAGGCCGCGACCGAGATCGCCGAGTCCCGCCCGGACCTCGACGTCTCCCTCGTCGCCCGCGACGGCCTCGGCGACTGGCTCTCGTCCAAGGGCCGCGCCCACCTGCGGAAGGTCTTCGGCGGGCTCGGCATCACCGTCCACGAGCACGCCGCCGTCACCGCCGTCGAGGCCGACCGCGTCACCACCGCCGACGGCAGGGCGATCCCGGCCGCGGTCACCGTGTGGACCACAGGCTTCGCCGTCCACCCGATCGCGCGGGCGACCACGCTGGAGGTCACCGACCGGGGCCAGATCGTCGTCGACGAGACGATGCGTTCGGTCTCCCACCCCGAGGTCTACGCCGTCGGCGACGCGGCCTTCGCCATGGGCCCCGGCGACAAGCCGCTGCGCATGTCGTGCGCCTCGGGCGGGCCCATGGCCTGGCAGGCGGCCGACTCGATCGCGGCCCGCCTGACCGGCCGCAAGCTCCCGAAGGCCCCGCTGCGCTACTTCAACCAGTGCATCTCGCTCGGCCGCAAGGAGGGCCTGATCCAGTACGTCACCGCCGACGACCGTGCCGTCAGCGCCGCCCTGACCGGCCGTCTCGCCGCCCTCTACAAGGAGCTGGTCTGCAAGGGCGCCGTCTGGGGCGTCGCCAACCCGACCCTGGGCGCCCCGGCCCGCGCCCGCCGCATCACCCACACCCCGACGCCCCGCCCGGCCTCCCCGGCCACGACGGAGGCCGCGGCCTGACGCCTCCGGCGGTTCAGCCGGAGAACAGGGGCCGCCCCGACAGCCACACCCCGGCCGGCGGCCCCTCAGCCTGCTCAGGCCGCGCGGCGGCCGCGCACACACGCGCCTCTTGCCCTGCTCAGCACTTGTGTCGCGCTGGTCGCCACGGCGACCGGTGCCACCACCGCCCAGGCAGCCGACGGCGGCGCGGGCGACAACACGATCGACAAGGTCGTCGTCAACGGCGGCAAGCCCGTCGTGGTCGGCACGACCGACGTCGTCCACGCCAAGGTCACCGTCACCGCGACCGACGATTCGGGCATCGACGAGACCACGTACATCAAGGGCTCCAGCACGTACACCACGCTGAAGATGATCAAGACCAATTCGACGGGCAACCTCAGGGGCGCGGGGAACTGCGCGACCGGGCCGACGGTGACGGCCAGCCGGATGCGCTCTCCGCGAACAATCCGGCCCTCGTGCCGGCCGCTGGAATCCTGATGAGAGCGACCCAACGGAGGATCACCATGATCGTGGAGTACATCCGCTACCGCATCGCTGATTCCGAACGCCGAGTCGACTTCGAGAAGGCCTACGCAGCTGCCGCCGAGCGGCTGGACCTCGCCCCCCAGTGCCTCGGATACGAGCTCTCCCACGGCATCGAGGAACCCGACCGCTACATCCTGCGGATCGAGTGGACCTCCGTCGAGGACCACGAGCAGGGCTTCCGCGGCGGCGAGCACTTCCCCCCGTTCCTCACTGCGATCCGCCCCTACATCGGCGACATCGAGGAGATGAAGCACTACGAGAGGACACCTGTGGTGTCCACCGCCGGAGGGACGACATGACCGAGCGAGCCGAGACCCTGTACGAGGCCATCGGCGGCCTCGACGCACTCCGCCGACTGAGCGGCACCTTCTACGACGGCGTCCTGGCGGACCCCCTGCTCTCCCCGGTCTTCGCCAACTTCACCCGGACGCACGTCGAGCATGTCGCCGTCTGGCTCGCCGAGGTCTTCGGCGGTCCCGCGCGCTTCACCGCCGAACTCGGCGGTCACCAAGCCCTGCTGCGCGCCCACCTCGGCCTGTCGATCACCGAGGAACAGCGAACCCGCTGGATGGAACTGATGGCTGCCGCCGTCGACAAGGAGCTCCCGGACGACGAACTGCTGCGCCGCCAAGTCGTGGACTACTTCGCCTGGGGAACCCAGATCGCCCGCGACGTCTCGACGTCCCCGGTCGGCGAAAACCTCGGCACCCCGGGCCCGACCCCGCGCTGGGGCTGGAACGGCCTGAGCGACGAGTGATCCCACCGGGACAACTGAGTTGGCGAGGGTGAACTGCCGCAGCGGATCACCGGTACGCGATTCCTGCCGGCGGTGGGGGAGGCTATTCGTTCCGCCCCCACTCGGAGGAACCGAGCGGATGGCTGTACGCGGGCCGCCCCACGTTCCCGCTCGTCCGGAAGGGTTTGCCGTGGTCATCGACGCGTACGGTGCCCCGCCGGTCACCGCTGGACCAGTCCAGCTCCAGGTACCAACTCACGTTGTGCGCCCGCGCGTCCGCGAAGATGTAGAAGACCTCGGGATCGGACTCACTCACCTTGTACGGGAAGTCGCGCTGACCGGCCTTGGGTGAGAGCGCGGGCCGCCCGGCATCGAGGTCCACCCCGAATGCCGTCGTCTCCACGCCGCCACCGCACCCGACGCCCATCGCGAAGTCGTTCCAGGCCAGCGGTGCGCTCTTCTCCACGACCCGCACGTGCAGTTCCTCCAGGACGACGGTGGCCTTCCCGGTGCCCTGCACGGTCAGCGCGAGCATCTGCTGCCCGCCGGCGACCCCGCCGAGGGCGGTGACCCACCCGCGCGCGTCCGGCTCGCTCGGCGGCGGAGGCACCTGCTCGGGCCGCCGGTCGACCAGGTAATGCTGACTGCACGGGTCTTCCCACTTGTACGGATTGACGGCGACGGTGGGCGCGGTGGCCCCGTTCTCGGAACCACCGCCCTGGGCTGCTCCGGCCCCGCCGCCCCGGGAGGCGGAGGCGCGTGCCGTGGGAGTGCCGCTGCGTGACGTGGACGGCGAGGCCGACCCGCCCTTCGCGCCGGCCGACTCGGAGGCGCCGGGCCGTTCGTCGACGGAATCGACCGAGCCGACGGACTGGGAGGCAGCCCCCGTGGACTGCTTCCCGTCCCGGTCGTCATGCCCCAGGCCGGGCACAAGAGTCACCGCGAGTGCGGCCGACACGAGGACGGCGGCCGAGGCGGCCCCGGCGACAACGCCGCTACGCCGCCGCACGGCAAGAGCCTCCGCCAGGCTCCGCCGCCCACCACCCACGGCACCGGCCTCGGCCGCGGCCGCATCGCTCCCCGAGGTCCCGGTCCCGGCCTCCGCTGCTTCGGTCCCCGACGTCGCGGTCCCGGTCTCCGCTGCTTCGGTCCCCGACGTCCCGGCCTTGGCCTCCGCCGCGCCGGCCCCGGCCTCAACCGCTGTCCGCGCCCGCGGTTGCTCCTCCTCCGCCGGGCCCCCGCCCGCCCTCTGCCTCCGCCGGGCATCCGCGAGCACCCACCGCCGGTGCAGTTCCACCAGTTCCTCGGGCGTCGCCTTGCACACCCGCGCGAACCGTTCCACGGGCGCGTAGTCCGTCGGTACGGCGTCCCCGTTGACGTACCGGTGAAGCGTGGACGCACTCGTGTGCAGCCGCTTGCCGAGCACCCCGTAACTGAGCCCGGACCGCTCCTTCAACTGGCCCAACAACTCCGAGAACTCGTCCCCCGCCACCGTTCCTCCCTCTCCCCACGTCCCGGACCCCCGTTCCAGGGGGCGGTCGTTCCCCCAGGTCAGAGCGGTCACAAGCGTTCCAGCGTCCCGGATACCCCGGCAACCGTGGCGGCCGGGACGGATCACTCCACAAGCTTGGGCCATCCAAGCACGCCGCTCCCGGCACCGGTCGGGCGGCGGATGCCGACACCCGTACCGACCAAGGGGGATCCCATGTCCACACGTACCCACCGCACCCGCATCCTGCTCGCCGCCGCGCTCACGGCCGCCACACTGACGCTGACGGCGTGCAACAGCGGAGAGGGCGTCCAGGACGAGGGGGCATCGGCAGGGTCGGCGTCCACGCAGGCGCCCAAGAACTCGACCGCGCCCACGCCCACGGCGAGCGGGGGAACCTCCACCGGGACGGGGAAGGCCGACCCTGCGGGCCGGACCTCGGAAGCCTCGACGGGCGGCGCGGCCGGTTCGAGCGGCACGGCGGGTACCACGGGCTCGAAGGACTCGGAGCCCACCAGGACTCCCTGCTCCCCCGCCTCCACCCGGACGACCGCCACGGAGGTCTCCCGCCCCCTGAATCACCTCCTTCTCACCGTGACCAACACCGGCTCGAAGAACTGCAACCTCACCGGCTATCCGGCGGTTCGATTCGGCGAGGCCCAGTCCGTCCCGCCGGCCTTCGAGGACTCAAAGCCGCAGGCGGTGGTCACGCTGGCCCCCGGCGAGTCGGGTTATGCGAGCGTCCTTCTCTCGGCCGCCGACGGCGGTGGCTCAGGCGGCTACACGGCCAAGTCCCTCGCGGTCCACTTCGACAAGAGCGCGAGCGACGCCGCCCACCCGTCACTCCCCGCCAAGGGCGTGTACGTCGACGACTCGATCCGCGTCTCGTACTGGCAGTCCACCATGGCCGACGCCCTCGCCTGGTGAGCCACCGCACGCCCGTCGGAAGGCCCGGGTCGGACGACCTGGGCCTTCTCCATGGAGCGGGTGACGAGAACTGTCAGTGGCGTGCTGTTCACTGAGTCCCATGGAGGATTCGGAAGTGGCTGCCGCCATCTGGGAGGTCATCGACTCGTCGCTTGCGGGAGGACCACCGGTCATTCTCGAGGCCCCGGAGGGCACGAGTCTGAAGGAACTGCTTGCCGAAGTGAGCCGGTGGGCAGGCAGGCCACGTAATCTCGTCGCGGACGGCTTCACCGACCCGTCACTCACCGAGCGCACTGGGCTGCCGCTCGTTGAGACGTTCGGGGACGAGTTGCTCGAGATGCGGGGCTGGGCCTACAGGTCTCACTGGATCGGTTGCGGCAGCGTCGCCACGTCACACCGAGAGCGCGTGGTCGTGGTGATGGCCCATCGTGAGGACCCTGCGGTCACCGGGTTCCCGGAGGGTGCCTCCTGGGCCGAGAAGCTGCGCATCCTCACCGGATGGGAACCGGTGCCGCGGCCGGCCGTCGACTGGCCTGCCGTCGAGGCCGATCTGGGCACCTCGCTGCCGAGCGATTACAAGGAGATCGTCGACCTGTTCGGTCCGGGCGGTTTCGATGAGTACGTCGACCTCCTTGTCCCTGGAGCCCTGGGGATGGACCTCGTGGACTGGGCCAAGAGCGAGGGCTGTCCGGCGCCGGACGGGCTCCTGAGATGGGGATCCTCGGAGCAAGAGTTCGACTTCGCCTGGCAGACCGGGACGGCCGATCCGGACGACTGGCCCGTCCTCGTCGGCCAGTACGGCGACTGGGAGCGATACGACTGCGGTCTGGGTGAGTTCCTCGTCCGCATGCTCACGGACCGCATGTACGCGTTCCCCACAAGCCGCCTGGACGCTCATTTCTTTCGCAGTGACGACTTCCGATCCGTCTGATCTGTCAGCACTCCGACGAGGAGCGGCAGCGAGAGGTGGCCGCCGGCCTCGCCGACCTGGTGCGCGCCGCCCCGCCGGTCCAGACAACAAAGAAACCCCCGGGTTCCTGACCTGGGGGTTCGTGGTGGAGCGGGTGACGAGAATCGAACTCGCGCTCTCAGCTTGGGAAGCTAAGGGTATCTAGGGCTGGCTCCGGGCCTGACCTGCGGCGGAAGGATGCAGACGCCTGGTGGGCGGTCGACGGGGTCCCCGCTGTTCCCCGTGGTTCCCCGCACGATCTGGCACGCGTCTGGCACGAGTCATTCGTTGTCGATCCGCTCCAAGACCAGGCCGGCCGTCTTCAAGCGGTGAGCGACTGGCGGTTCTTGACCGAGTAGACGCTTGCCTCCCCGCGGTCACACCCCCACCCTGCGGATACCTCATACACCCGGCATACCGCGACAACCACCAACCGTCAGCTCCTACGACAAGCCGACTCCAAGGTCAGTAACCGCGCTGGTGCGGCGTGCGGCTACTGGTAGCTGGCCGGGGATCCGATAGTGCGGCTACGGTACCGGCTGTCGTGCAGTTCTGATCTGGCCGCTCGGGCAGTATCGACCCCTCAAGTATTCAAGCGATTGCGGTAGATCCGGTCATCGGTCCCGCGCACGAACAGGTTCACCGCGCCGTTGAAAACAATGGGAGCGGGCCTCGAGGGGGTTATGCCGCTACCTTCGACCTCAACCCATTGGCCACCGAAGTGGTCGCCGTCGCCAGCGTTGCGGTAGATCCGGTCGTCGGTCCCGCGCACGAACAGATGCACGCCACCGTTGAACACAACAGGAGCTGGCCCGGACATCGTCAGGGCCCCACCTTCGACCTCGACCCAACTGCCGAACGGCTGTCCTCGACGTGCCCGGTTGTGGTAGACGCGGAGATCTTCGCCGCGCACGTACAGATGCAGGAAATCTCCGACCATGACGGCGCCCGGACTCGAGGGCGTCAGTCCGCCGCCCCCTACCTCGGCCCAAGTGCCGAACGGCGTTTCGGATTGGGCTTGGTTGTGGTAGATGCGGTTGTCGAGTCCGCGCACGAACAAGTGCAAGTGGGGACCGTCGGCCAGGGCAGTTGGCGCCGAACCTGTCAGGCCTCCGCCTTCGACTTCCACGTCGTCGCCAGCACCCCCGTTGTAGATCCGGTTGTCCATACCTCGGTAAAACAGAACCCCCACTCCGTGGAAGAGAGTGTAAGCCGGTTCGGATGCACTCAATCCATCCAGGTTGGCCTGTTCCCAGCCGCCGAACGATCCTCCATCAGACGAGTTTTTGTAGACGCGGTCGTCAAACCCTCTGACTGCAAGACGCATTTTGTTGCTCTGAACAATCCCGGCGGGACCAGATTTCGTCATTCCGTTGCCCTCAACTTCGACCCAAGCGCCCATCTGACTTCCTCCTCATCCGCCGGTACCTGGCGATCGTGATGCCCTTGATCTTTTTGACAGGTCGGGGTTGTCCCGGCCCAGCTCGGAATACGGGCCCGATAGCTCCCCGGCAGAGCCAGTCGGCGTTGATCGGGGCCTGGCCTGCGATGTAGTCGTCAGCGAACTGGCACTTCTCAAATGCGAGCGACAGTCCCGCAATCCAGTGGGCGGCCACGTCGGCAATATCAGCGGGGACGGTCCGGGTCGTGTCCATCTCTCATTATCGGCGCGGCGGGCATCTCCCGCTCGTCGACGAGCATCCCGGCGCGCATCACAGTCCGCCAAGGATGCGTCCGAGCTGGCTCAGATGGTGTTCAAAAATGATCCAGATGTCTCGCGGGGCGGCTGAACCTTGGCGCTCTCACCTGCGTTAGCAGCGGCCGCCGGCCTATCGGGGCCGATTACCCACCGTGGGCACGGAGTGAGAGCGTCTGGTCAGAGACACAGTTACTCTCGAACCTCGACTGTCTCGATGACCTTGGATTCGAAGGAGCAACTGGCGGCCGCGGTCGTCGCTTCTCAAGCCGCCATTCACCCCAGCTCCCATCCCGTCCGCCGTCGACCCACACACCGTGGAGCGGGCGTGGTTCATGGCGTCCAGGTGGAGCGCGCCACTGTACGAACGACCTGGACGCCATGGGCCGCGTCTGCTCGGCTTCGCCTGGGTCGATGGCGGACGGGATGGGAGCTCCCCGCGCACGCCACATCGGACCCGCAGTCGGCGATGGCGCCCCCTCCATCCCAGTGCCGGCCGATCCCCCGCCGGAGGCATTGTTCTGACAGGGGCCGCGCAGTGCGGTGATCGCCTCATGGCCACCGGTCCTATCCGCACGTGGGCGCGCGTCGGCGCAGCGTGCGCGGAGCGGGCCGAAGGCAGGAGTGCAGCGCGCAGCGGAGCCGGGTGCCTTGAACCAGTAGAGAAAGTTGTAACTCAGTCTGTGGTGCGGGGCTTGAAGCTGTGCGCACAGGCTGGGAGTTCAGAGTGCTGCCGGTGTGCCAGGGGCAGGAAGAGGACTGGGCGGATCGTCCATGTGACGCGGATGTGGGCGTGCGTGATGGTCACGGTGCACGGCTCGGAGCGCAGGAGGGCCCTGCGGGTCTCGGCGCGTTCGTCGTGGAGCCATGCCCATGCCTGGTCGGATGTGTCGGAGTCGAGTGCTGGTGAGATGGTGCGCAGGGCGATGGCCATCCATCGGTCCGCCTGGGGCTCTGAGTACACGTCGAAGGAGGCCAGGAGTGCCGGCCCTTGTGTGGTGGTGACGTCCTCGGTCCAGCATTCACACCAGTAGCCGCGGGCGGGCCCGTTCATGAGGCCGCTCCCGTCGGGTGGGCGACGAGGACGTAGCGGGTGCTCTCGTCGTACAGGGTGACTTGGTAGACCGTGCCTGCGGTCAGGTAGGCAAGGGCTCGTTCGTGCTCTGCCTCGTCCGTCAGCCAGTGCAGTCCGGGCTGCGCGTATGCGGCGTCGACCTGGTCGGTGATGTGGTGCGTGCGCTCCTGTAACCAGCGCAGGGCCAGGCGTGGGCTGCCGGCCTCGTGCGATCCCAGGGGGATGGAGTGCACCTCGTTCAGGGGGTAGGCGGCGGCGCGGCACTGGTATCGGAAGGGCTGCCTGCCGGTGTCTGGCGTTCCGAGAAGCGTTCTGGCACGGATCTGGCACACGACGAGTGATCACCGCGCACAGCAAAAGGGCCCAGGTCTCTGACCTGGGCCTTCTTCATGGAGCGGGTGACGAGAATCGAACTCGCGCTCTCAGCTTGGGAAGCTGATGTTCTACCATTAAACTACACCCGCGCAAGATCCAGGACGCCGACCAGTGATCGGTGTCCGGACGCTCGTTTACTTTACCCCATGCCAGGCCCCCGGTGTCCAAGCCCGAGGGCCTGACTGTGTTTCAGGGGATGGATGTGGCTGCGGGGGGCAGGAGTTGGGGCGTACCGTGAAGGGGGTGCGGGCGTGCGGAGTGCCGCCTGGAGGGGCGTCTCTTTGATCCCGTAGTGTGGCTTTTGTCGTCACGGCAGTCAGCCAGACGCGGCTCTTGGGGAAGGGACTCTTGGACTTGATGGAGCGCACCGTCGTCCGCTGTGCCGATGGGCACGTGTTCACCGCCGCCTCGTTCCCGATGCAGCAGGCCGAGCGGCTCGGCCCCGGCCGGCTGCTGCGCTGTCCGCGCTGCGCGCGGCTCCGCAGCGTCGTACCGGTGACCTTGCAGAAGCAGCAGTGAGCACAAGCAGCGGTAGGAGCGGAAGCAGCAGTGAGGAGTCGGTGAGCAGTCACCGACAGTAGCTCCGCGGTCGCGGACGTGGGCGCGTGGACGGTGCGATTGTGGCCGGTCCGCGCGCCTTGCGTATTCTCGGGGCGTGCTTCTCTCAGACAAGGACATCCGGGCCGAGATCGACGCCGGGCGGGTGCGGATCGATCCCTACGACGAATCCATGGTGCAGCCGTCCAGCATCGACGTGCGGCTGGACCGCTATTTCCGGGTGTTCGAGAATCACCGGTACCCGCACATCGACCCCTCCATCGAGCAGGCCGATCTGACCCGGCTCGTGGAGCCGGAGGGCGACGAGCCGTTCATCCTGCACCCCGGGGAGTTCGTCCTCGCCTCGACGTACGAGGTCATCACCCTGCCCGACGACCTGGCGTCCCGGCTGGAGGGGAAGAGCTCGCTCGGGCGGCTCGGGCTGGTCACGCACTCCACCGCCGGGTTCATCGACCCCGGCTTCTCCGGGCACGTCACCCTGGAGCTGTCCAACCTCGCCACGCTCCCCATCAAGCTGTGGCCCGGCATGAAGATCGGCCAGCTGTGCATGTTCCGGCTCAGCTCGCCCGCCGAGTCCCCCTACGGCAGTGAGCGCTACGGCTCCCGCTACCAGGGGCAGCGCGGGCCGACGGCCTCGCGGTCCTACCTCAACTTCCACCGGACGCAGGTGTGAGCGGCATGAGCGACGTACGGGAGAACCTCACCTACGAGCAGTTCGGCGTCGCCGTGCGCGAGCTCGCGCAGGCCATCGCCGACGACGGCTACCAGCCCGACATAGTGCTCTCCATCGCACGCGGCGGCGTCTTCGTCGCCGGCGGGCTCGCCTACGCCCTCGACTGCAAGAACATCCACCTGGTCAACGTCGAGTTCTACACCGGCGTCGGGACGACCCTCGAGATGCCCGTCATGCTCGCGCCCGTCCCCAACGCCATCGACTTCACCGACAAGAAGGTGCTGATCGCCGACGACGTCGCCGACACCGGCAAGACGCTCAAGCTGGTCCGCGACTTCTGCCTCGACGCCGTTGCCGAGGTCCGCAGCGCCGTCGTCTACGAGAAGACGCAGTCCCTGGTGAAGTGCGAGTACGTCTGGAAGCGCACCGACGACTGGATCAACTTCCCGTGGTCCGTTCAGCCGCCGGTCGTGAAGCGGGCGGGGCAGGTGCTCGACGCCTGACCGGCAGAAACAGCGACAGAAAAAGGGGGCTCCCGCCGAGGGAGCCCCCTTTCTCGTTCGCCCGTCCGGTCAGAACGTGCCCAGCTTCACGATCGACAGCAGCGCGATCAGCTGGATCGCGGACGCGCCCAGCGCCTTCGGCCAGGGCAGGTCGTGGGAGCGGCTGACCATCATCGTGAGCAGCGCGCCCGCCGCGACCCAGGTGGCCCAGCCGAGGATCTGGACGAAGGGGGCGTCGCCGCCGAGGAACGTCGCGACGAGCAGGCGCGGCGCGTCCGTGAGGGACATGATCAGCATGGACAGGCCGACCGTGGGCTGCCAGGCGCCGTCGCCGCCGAGCTGGCGGGCCAAGGTGTGGGTGACCACGCCCAGGACGAACGCGCTGAGCACCATCGCCACGGCCGTCGTCAGGACGATCGGGACCGCGTTCGACAGGGTCGCGTTGATCGCGTCCTCACGGGCGCCGTCGAAGCCGAAGACGGCGATCAGGCCGTAGAGGAAGGTGACGACGAGGGCCGGGCCCCACATCGTGTAGTCCCGCATCTGCAGGAACGTCTGGCCCGGGGCCAGGACGATGCCCCTGAGCAGGTCCTTCCAGTGCAGCCGGGGGCCGACCGGGCCGGGGGGCGGGGCCGAGCCGGCCCGGTAGGTGCCGCCCTGGTTGTAGGGGTCCTCGTCGATCGAGAAGGCCTGGGTGTGGCCCGGGTTGTTGGCCGCGTACGGGTCGTGCGGGGCGTGCGTGCCGGGCGGGTACGCGCCGTCGCCGAAGTACTCGGGCTCCCCGTGCCCACCGTGCCCGCCGTGCGGGCCCGGCCACGGACCGCCGCCCCCCGGCCCGCCCGCGCCGCCGCCGTACGACGGCTGCTGCGGGTACGGCTGCGGCGCCTGCGGGTAGCCGTACGACGGCCCCTGCGGCGTCTGCTGTCCGTACGGGGGGTGTTGCGGTCGCGCGTTGGGAGCGCCGTTGTTGTTCCGGCCGCGTCCGATCCTGAATCCAGCCACGTCTTCGAACGTACCTGGTCCTGCAAGGTCACGGGCCCGGCCCCCGGTTTCAGACCCCCCTTTGCGGCCGAGCTGTGACATCCCCTAAGGGACCGTCAGCCCCGCCGTCCGTCCCCCGTAGGGGGCCGAGGGGCCCGGGTCCTACGGAGGACGGACACGGCGTCAGCGGAGGGCGTCCGTCAGCCGGTCAGGACGTCACCCAGGGCCGTGACACCCGGCGCGGTGCCGAGGGTGCTCGCGCCGAAGGACTTGGCGCCGGTGGCCGTGATGCCGGACGTGGTGGACTTCAGCAGCCAGACCGAGCCGGCGCCGCCGTTCTCGCCGGACGCGCTCGTCACCAGTTCCGCGCGGCCGTTGCGGTCTGTGTCCGTGAGGTGCACGGCGTAACCGAACTGGTCCTCGGCCTCGGCGGTGCCGGGGACGCCCGAGGTGTTCTGGGAGAAGGACTTGGCGCCGGTGCCCGTGAGGCCGGAGGCCGAGCCGCGCAGCACGGTGACCGCGCCCGCCCCCCGCACCGAGCCGATGGCCTCACCCGCCGCGCCGATCGCTATGTCGGTGTACCCGTCGCCGTCGGTGTCGCCGGCCGTCAGGCTCCAGCCGAAGCGGTCGCCCGTCTCGGCGGTGCCGGGGACGCCCGCGCTGTCCTGGGTGATCCGGACCGGCGGGCGGGTGCTCAGGCCGCCCGCGGCGCCGTAGGTGACGGTGATCGCGCCGCCGTGGCCGCCGTGGGGTGCCTCGGCGGACTTCTCCATGAAGTTGCCGGTGACGATGTCCCCGTGGCCGTCCTTGTCGACGTCGGCGATGACCGCCGCGTAGCCGCCCGCGACCTTGCCACCGGGCACCGGGCCCGCTGGGGACCCCTTGTACAGCACGCTACGGGTCGGGTAGGCGCCGCCCGCCTCCTCCTGGCCCATGACGAGCAGGTCCGTCGCGCCGTCGCCGGTGACGTCTCCGGCGACGATCCGGTCGGTGTTGATGCCGGTCTGCTCGAGGGTGTCGATACCGGTGTGCTCGGCGGCCTTGCCGGTACGGGAGACGGGGCCCTCGAAGATGTTCAGCTCGGGAAAGGCGATGTTGGCGGCAGCCAGGTCGGTGTCGCCGTCGCCGTCGAAGTCGCCGGTGGCCAGGGACCAGCCCAACTCGTTGCGGTTCTCGGGCAGCGGGGCGGTGAGGTCGGTGGCGGTCTTCAGCCCGTTCGCGCCGCCCCACACGACGGTGATCACGCCGCTGTCGCCGGTGGAGCCGATCCGCTCGGCGTGCACGCCGACGATCAGGTCGGTGTAACCGTCGCCGTCCAGGTCGCCGGTGGTCAGGCGGTCGCCGAAGTAGTCGGACGACTCGGGAACGCCCGGGATGCCGGTGGTGGCCTGGCTGATGACCTGGCGCTTGGTGGTGTCCAGTCCGCTCGCCGTGCCGTAGACGACGGCGACCTGCCCGGCGCCGGACTTGCCGTCGACCTTGGCGACGGGGGCGGCGATCGCGACATCGCGGTAACCGTCGCCGTTGAAGTCGGCCCGCGCGGTGCCGTCCGCCGCGGTCGCGGACGGTGCGGACAGGGCCAGCAGACCGCTGGTCAGGGTGGTCGCGAGGAGAAGGGTGCGCTTGCGCAAGGAGGGCTCCGGGAGGGAGTCGGGGGAGGAGGGCCGGGCCCGTGTGTCACGGGCCCGGCGGGAGGCGGGAAGGGTGCTCAGTCGGCGAAGTTGCCGCCGAAGAGCGGGGTGCCCGTCGTCGAGACGCCCGAGGTGCTCGGGGAGACGGTGCGGGCGCCCGCGGTGGTGATCTTCGTGCCGTTGGACGGGAGGTAGAGGAGCGCGCCGTTGCCCGCGTTCTCGGCGGAGGCGGCGACCAGGTCGGCCTTGCCGTCGCCGTTGACGTCGTCGAGCTTGAGGTCGAGGCCGAGCGCGTCGTCGTCCTCGTTGCTGCCGGGGACGCCCGCGGTGTCCTGCGAGAAGGACTGGGCGCCGGAGCTGGTGTCGAGGCCGTTCGCCGTGCCGTAGAGGACCGTGACGGAGCCGGTGTTGGTGGCACTGCCGATGTTCTCGCCCGCGACGCCGATGGCGAGGTCGAGGAAGCCGTCGCCGGTGATGTCGCCGAGGTCGAGCTCGTAGCCGAAGAAGTCGTTGCCCTCGGCCGTGCCGGGGACGTTGCCGGTGTTCTGGGTGATCCCGGTGGCGTCCGAGGTGAGCGGACCGCTGTCGGAGCCGTACGTCACCCATACCTTGCCGCCCTTGGCGGAGTCGGGGATCGGGGTGCCGTCCTCGAGGGTGGAGTTCCAGTAGGCGCCGCTGACGATGTCGCCGTAGCCGTCCTTGTCGATGTCGCCGATCGCGGTGATCACACCCGGCTTGAGAGTCCGGGCCGCCGAGGCGTCCAGACCGCTCGTGGAACCCGGGATGAAGAAGTTCCGGTTCCAGCCGTACGCGCTGTCGGTCTCGAAGCCGTCGACGACCAGGTCGGTCGCACCGCCGTCGATGTCGCCCGCGGTCAGGTTCAGCGCACCCGTCCCCTCGCCGCTCATGATCGGGGGCGTGATGGTGTACCGGCCGCCGGAGGTGCCCGAGGTGGTGAAGCCGCCCTTGAAGACGTGGATGGTGGCGCCGCTGCTGCCGACGGCCAGGTCGGCCTTGCCGTCGCCGTCGAAGTCGCCGGCGGCGAGTTCGTCGCCCCACATGTCGTGGGAGGAGCGGGCGGGGTCCTTGACCGTGATGCCCTTGCCGGTGATCCCGGAGGCCGAGCCCCACAGGATGGCGACCGTGCCGCCGTCCTTGTCGCCGTCGGCGTCCTCGGTGGGGGCGGAGACGGCGACGTCGTCGTAACCGTCGCCGTTGAAGTCGGCGTAGGCGGACTCGCCGCCGAACTCGTCACCGGTCTCGGCCGTGCCCGGCACGCCGGTGCTGTTCTGGCTGAGGGAGTGGCGCTTGGCGGAGGACACGCCGGAGGACGTGCCGTAGAGGACGACGAGCTGGCCGGCGGCCTCCTTGCCGGCGACGTAGGCGCCCTGGGCCGAGAAGGCCACGTCGCCCTTGCCGTCCCCGTTGAAGTCGGCCTGGGCGACACGGGTGGAGTCGGCGGCCGTCGCCGGGGCGGTGGTGAGGGTGAGCAGGCCGCCCGTCAGCGCTGCGGCGGTGGCCGTGGCGAGGGCGAGTCTCAGGTTCTGGTGCATGCGGTTCTCCTGCGGCATGCGGGGGATGCCTGGCGGGCATCCGGAGTCGATGAGGTGCCGGGACCGTCCGCGTTCGCCGGGAGTTGTCCTCGGGGTAACCGGCCGGTCGGCGATCAAGAGACCATCAGGGGCGGGGAAGGGTTGTACGTGGACATGACGAAGGGGCCGCCCGGTCCTCGGGCGGCCCCTTCGTCGTCAGCGATGCCTACTTCACCGGTTCGGGTTCGGGTGCGCTCTCGGTCTGCGCGTCGCCGGCCGGGTCGAGCGGTGTCTTGACGGATTCCAGCAGCAGCTGGGCGACGTCGACGACCTGGATGGATTCCTTGGCCTTGCCGTCGTTCTTCTTGCCGTTGACCGAGTCGGTCAGCATGACCAGGCAGAACGGGCAGGCGGTGGAGACGATGTCCGGGTTCAGGGAGAGGGCCTCGTCGACGCGCTCGTTGTTGATGCGCTTGCCGATCCGCTCCTCCATCCACATCCGCGCACCACCGGCGCCGCAGCAGAAGCCGCGCTCCTTGTGGCGGTGCATCTCCTCGTTCCTCAGGCCCGGCACGTTCGCGATGATCTCCCGCGGCGGGGTGTAGATCTTGTTGTGGCGGCCCAGGTAGCACGGGTCGTGGTAGGTGATCAGACCCTCGACCGGGGTGACCGGGATCAGCCGGCCCTCGTCCACCAGATGCTGCAGCAGCTGGGTGTGGTGGATGACCTCGTAGTCGCCGCCGAGCTGCGGATACTCGTTGCCCAGGGTGTTCAGGCAGTGCGGGCAGGTCGCGACGATCTTCTTCGCCGACCTCGGCTTCCTCGACTCGGGCGTGACATGGCCCTCGTCGTCCGTCTCCTCACCGAACGCCATGTTCAGCGCGGCGACGTTCTCCATACCGAGCTCCTGGAACAGCGGCTCGTTGCCCAGCCGGCGGGCGGAGTCACCGGTGCACTTCTCGTCCCCGCCCATGATCGCGAACTTCACGCCCGCGATGTGCAGCAGCTCCG
>NZ_JBFAXA010000006.1:0-307536 GCF_040689265.1 Streptomyces sp. NPDC052012 | reverse complement strand
GTGCGGGCCGTGGGGGGTGCCGGGTGGCCATGCCTGCGGCGCCGCTGCGGCTTCGGTGGGGGTGCGCGTAGCGCCTACGGGTGGTGGGTGAGTCGGGGCCGGGGCGGTGGTGTCCGTCCTCGGTCTGGCGCGGAATCGGTCACTCAAAGGGGCACTGGCGCGGACGCGCCAGCCGCTGCGGGCGGACACCACCGCCCCGTCCCCTCCCCGCCGCGGGCGGCTGCGGCACGCCTACGGTGCGTGGAGCTTGCCCGCCGTGCGCGGCTGAAGCCACCTCGCTGCGGGCAGTCGTGCCGCTGGGGCGATGGGGGAGGGTGGGCGCAGCGGCGCCCCGTAAGCGCGGGTGAGCGACACCCACCCCGGCCCGCTCCAGCGCGGGGGCTGTCAGCGTCGCGCCGGGGCCGTTGAGCCCCTCACGATCAGGTTCACCGGGATGTCGCCCTGCTCCGGTGTGGCGTTGTCGAGGACCGCCAGGAGTGCCTGCATGCCCCGTTCGCCGAAGAGTTCCGCGTCGAGGCGGACCGTGGTGAGTTCCGGGTCGATCGCTGTGGCGAGGGCCAGGTCGTCGATGCCGGTGATGGAGAGGTCGTCGGGGATGTGCAGGCCCAGGCGGCGGGCCGCCTTGTAGGTGCCGGCCGCCAGCTGGTCGTCGTCGCAGATGACGGCGGTGGGGCGGTGGGCGGCGGACAGGGCCGTCAGGGCGGCGGACTCCGCGCCCCTGATGGAGATGGGGGACCTGGCCGTGCGCAGCGTCGTGCCGGGGATGCCGCCGAGCCGGGTCGCCAGTTCCCGGGCGCGTACCTCGAAGGTCCAGGAGGCGACGTCGGCCGCCAGGTGGAGGATGTCGCGGTGGCCCAGGGTCAGCAGGTGATGGGTGACCTGGCGGACGCCGTCGGCGATGTCGAGGTTGACCGTGGCGGTGCCCGGGCCCCGGGGATCGCTGTCCAGCATGACCAGGGGCAGCTGGTCGCCGCGGATGGCGGTGAGGGCGTCGGCCGCCATGGATGAGGCGATGACGCCGTCCAGGGCGGACTGGGCCGAGGCGAAGGGGTCTCGGGCGGGGCCGATGCCTTCGGGGGAGGGGTAGAGGACCACGCCGAAGCCGTGCTGCGCGGCGACGCGTGCCGCGCCGGTGTAGACGCCGGCGAAGAACTCCGTGGTGAGGGCGGGGACGACCAGCAGGACGGTGCGGGTGCGGCCGAGGCGCAGGTTGCGGGCGGCCAGGTTGGGGCGGTAGCCGAGGGTCGCCGCTGCTTCGCGTACGCGCTGGGCCGTGGCCTGGGAGACCCTGCCCTTCCATTTGTCGCCCAGGACGAGGGAGACCGCGGCCTGGGAGACGCCGGCGGCCTGGGCGACGTCCCGGCTGGTGGGGCGCGTGCTGGCTCGTGGCACCGTCGGGCCGCTCTCTTCCGTATGGACGGGTGGACAGGCGCCATGGTACGTATGGAGCCGGTAGTTATACGTAAAACCCGCGAGTGGAGGGGTCGGCATGGCCACGGGATACCTGGAGATCCTCCGGGCACGGCACGCCACCCGGCTGCTCGTGGGGACGCTGGTCGGGCGGTTGCCGAACGCGACCGCCGCCATCGCGATCGTGCTGTTCGTGCGGGCGGAGGGCGGGTCGTACAGTCTCGCCGGTGCGCTGGCGGCGGTGTACGGGGTGGCCAACGCCGTCGGGCAGCCGGTGCTGGGGCGCCTGGTGGACCTGCGGGGGCAGCCTCGGGTGCAGTTGCCGGCGGCTGTGCTGTCGGGTCTGGCGATGGCCGTCTTCGCGTGGGCGGGGATCGAGCCGCTCGCCGTGGCCTATGCCGCTGTGGCGGCGGCCGGGGTGTTCACGCCGCCTCTGGAGGGCGGGCTGCGGGCGCTGTGGTCCTCGGTGCTGCACCGGGAGGACCAGGTGCACCGGGCGTATGCCATGGACGCGGTGGCGCAGGAGGTGATGTTCACCGTCGGGCCGCTGCTGGTGACCGTGTGTGTGTCCGTGTGGTCGGCGCAGGCCGCGCTGCTGGTGATCAATGTCCTCGGGGTGCTGGGCGCGCTCTCGGTGGTCGTGTCGCCGCCCTCGCGGGCATGGCGGTCGGCGCCGCGGGAGGCGCACTGGCTGGGTGCGCTGCGCTCGCCGGGGCTGCTGGCGCTGCTGGGCGCGTTCCTGTTCGTGGGGATGGCGCTGGGGTCCATCACGGTGGCTTCGGTGCCGTACGCGGACGAGCACGGCGGGGACCATGTGTACGGCTGGCTGATGGCGGGGATCGGGCTCGGTGCGCTCATCGGGGGCATGGCGTACGGGGCGCGGCAGTGGGCCGGTCCGCCCGCGCGGCGACTGCAGGTGCTGGTGGCCCTTCTGGCGGTGTGTTACCTGCCGCTGACGCTGATGCCGGGCGCGGTGGCCATGACATTGCTCACCGTGGTCGCGGGGCTGTTTCTGGCTCCGGCCATCGCCTGTGCGTTCGTGCTGGTCGACCGGCACGCGCCGCGCGGCACGGTGACGGAGGCGTTCTCGTGGCTGGTGACGACGTTCACGGTGGGCGCCTCGGTCGGAACGGGCCTCGCCGGGCCGGTCGTCGAGGCCGGCGGCGCGCTGTGGGGATTCGCGGTTCCGGCCGCCGCGGGTGGCGTGTCGTTGCTGGTTTTGGTCGCCACAGGACGGGTATTGGCAGGTCCCGGTGGGGGAGCCGTTGTTGCCGCCCGTTCGGAAAATGATCCGAACCGTGCCGTCGAACCCCGTTTCAGCTCGGGGGATCGGGCGTAATGTTCCCTCATGGACCGCCGCATTTTCGGGCTGGAGAACGAGTACGGCGTCACGTGCACGTTCAGGGGACAGCGCCGCCTGTCGCCTGACGAGGTGGCGCGGTACCTCTTCCGCCGTGTCGTGTCATGGGGCCGAAGCAGCAATGTCTTTCTGCGGAACGGCGCCCGCCTCTATCTCGACGTGGGGTCACATCCGGAATACGCCACACCCGAATGTGACAACGTGACCGAGCTGGTCACCCACGACAAGGCCGGCGAGCGCATTCTCGAAGGACTCCTGGTGGACGCGGAACGACGCCTGCACGAGGAGGGAATCGCGGGCGACGTCTACCTCTTCAAGAACAACACCGACTCGGCGGGCAACTCCTACGGGTGCCACGAGAACTACCTGGTGGCCCGGCACGGGGAGTTCTCCCGGCTGGCGGACATCCTCATCCCGTTCCTGGTGACGAGGCAGCTGCTGTGCGGTGCGGGCAAGGTGCTGCAGACGCCGCGCGGTGCCGTGTACTGCGTCAGCCAGCGGGCGGAGCACATCTGGGAGGGCGTCTCGTCGGCGACGACCCGCTCCCGGCCGATCATCAACACGCGCGACGAGCCGCACGCGGACGCCGAGCGCTACCGCCGGCTGCATGTCATCGTCGGCGACTCGAACATGTCCGAGACGACCATGCTGCTCAAGGTCGGCGCCACCGACCTGGTGCTGCGCATGATCGAGGCGGGCACGGTGATGCGGGACCTCACCCTGGAGAACCCGATCCGGGCGATCCGCGAGGTCAGCCACGACATCACCGGGCGGCGCAAGGTGCGCCTGGCCAGCGGCCGGGAGGCCTCGGCGCTGGAGGTGCAGCGCGAGTACTACGAGAAGGCGCTGGACTTCTGCGAGCGCCGCGGGATCCGGACGGGGACCGTCGACCAGGTGCTCGAGCTGTGGGGGCGGACGCTGGACGCGATCGAGGCGGAGGACCTCGACCGGATCGACACCGAGATCGACTGGGTCATGAAGTACAAGCTGCTCGAGCGGTACCGGGCCAAGCACAACATGACCATGTCGCATCCGCGGGTCGCGCAGATAGACCTCGCCTACCACGACATCCACCGCCGCCGTGGCCTGTACTACCTGCTCGAGAAGAAGGGACAAGCCGCCCGGATCTGCAACGACTTGAAGATCTTCGAGGGCAAGTCCGTGCCGCCGCAGACCACCAGGGCCCGGCTGCGCGGCGACTTCATCCGCCGCGCCCAGGAGCAGCGCCGGGACTTCACGGTCGACTGGGTGCACCTCAAGCTCAACGACCAGGCGCAGCGGACCGTGTTGTGCAAGGACCCGTTCCGTGCGGTGGACGACCGGGTGGAAAAGCTGATCGCCGGAATGTGAGAAAACCCCGGAACGTCACACGGGCGCCGTACGTTACACCGTGCGGCGCCCTTCTCACTGCGTAGAGTTGCGCGCACGCCATCAACCAAGATCGACGATTACGAGGCCCCCACCGTGCGCCGACGCTCACTCCTCATTGCCGTACCCGCTTCACTGGTCACCCTCGCCGCGTGCGGCGACGACAAGGGCGATTCGAGCAAGGCCAGTGACAGTGCCTCGCCGTCGGCCCCGGAGACGTCCGCCGCGCCCCCGCCGAAGATCGTCGACGGGCCGCTGCCGGCGATCACCGCGGGCACGAAGTTCGACGAGAAGCCGACGGTGGCCAAAGGCAGCGGAGACCCGTCCGAGCAGCTCGCGGTGAAGACGGTCATCGCGGGCAGCGGCAGGACGATCGCGGAGGGCGACTTCGTGGTGGCCCACTACCTGGGCCAGATCTGGGACACCGGCAAGGTGTTCGACAACTCCTACGACCGCAAGACGCGTCTGGCGCTGCCGCTCGCCGAGGGACAGATCATCGACGGCTGGCGCTACGGCCTGACCGGGAAGAAGGCCGGCAGCCGGGTGCAGATGGCCGTCCCGCCCACCTGGGGCTACGGCACGCAGGGCAATCAGCAGGCGGGCATCAAGGGCACCGACACGCTGGTCTTCGTCGTGGACGTGCAGGGCACGTACAACGCCAGGAGCAGCGCCAAGGGCTCCGAGGTCGCCCAGGACAACATCGACCTGCCCAAGGTAGGCGCCAACACCGACGGCAAGGCCCCGTCGATCGAGGTGCCCGACGCGGACGCGCCGAAGGACCTGGTGGCGAACTACGTCATCGAGGGCGACGGCGAGGAGGTCGGCGCCGGGGACAGCGTGCTCGTGCAGTACAAGGGCGTGCTGTGGGACGGCGGCAAGGAGTTCGACTCGACGTACAAGCGGGAGCAGCTCACGTCGTTCTCGCTGCAGCAGGTCGTCAAGGGCTGGGCACAGGGACTGACGGGCAAGAAGGTCGGCAGCCGTGTGCTGATCGTCATCCCGCCGAAGCTGGGCTACGGAGACAACCCTCCGCAGGGCAGCGAGATCAAGAAGGACTCCACACTGGTCTTCTCGGTCGACATCCTCGCGAAGCTCTGACCGGCGTGGGATGCAAGACTGTGCGTGTTCGCCTTTCCGCAGACAAGCAGGAGCGTTAGACGTGAGCATCGACAAGCCCGAGATCGACTTCCCGGGCGGCGAGCCCCCGGCGGACCTCGAGATCAAGGACATCTGGGAGGGCGACGGCGAGGTGGCGAAGGCGGGCCAGACCGTCACCGTGCACTACGTCGGTGTCGCCTTCAGCACGGGCGAGGAGTTCGACGCCAGCTGGAACCGTGGCACCCCCTTCCGTTTCCCGCTGGGCGCCGGCCGGGTCATCAAGGGCTGGGACCAGGGCGTGCAGGGCATGAAGGTCGGCGGCCGCCGCCAGCTGACCATCCCCGCGCACCTCGCGTACGGCAACCAGAGCCCCACCCCGGCGATCAAGCCCGGTGAGACGCTGATCTTCGTGGTGGATCTGCTCGGAGTCTGATCGAAGCCGATCAGCTGGGGCCCATGCCTGGTCGGGCGTGGGCCCTCCGCTTTTGCCGGGCCACCGCGGAGCGGTACGGTCATCGGTCGTAAGCACCATAGGGAGAAGGGCGTCGATGGCCATTGCCAAGGCCGAGCGGCTGATGAACCTGGCGCTGTGTCTGCTCGGGACGCGGCGGCCGCTCAGCAAGCGTGAGCTGCGCGAGTCCATCGAGGCGTACGCCGAGGCCTTCGGCCGGGGAACGAACGCAGCGGGCAGCGACGACTCCTTCAACCGCATGTTCGAGCGCGACAAGGACGATCTGCGCGAACTCGGACTGGTCATCGAGACCGTGGAGAACCTCGACGGCGAGGTCGGCTATCTGGCCCGCCGCGACAGCAACCGGCTGCCGCCCATCACCCTGGACGCCGAGGAGGCCGCCGCGCTGGGGCTCGCCGCGAAGGTGTGGCAGCAGGCCCGGCTGGCCGGCGCGGCCAGCGGTGCCCTGCAGAAGCTGCGCGCCGCCGGACTGCCCGAGGACGTCGACCCGTACGGCGCGCACAGCGCGCTGGAGCCGCGCATCCCCGTGCACGAGGCCGCGTTCGAACCGCTGATGCTGGCCTGCCGCGACCGCCGCCCGGTCGTCTTCGACTACCGCAAGGCGACCGCCGCGCAGCCGGAGCAGCGGCATGTCGAGCCGTGGGCGCTGGAGTGCTGGCGCGGCCACTGGTACCTGGCCGGCTGGGACCGGGACCGGGGCGCCGAGCGGGTCTTCCGGCTCTCCCGGATCACCGGCAAGGTGCGCTCGCGCAGCAGCCGCTTCACCGCCCCCGTGCCCGATGTCGTGACCGTGCGCGAGACGGTGGCGAGCTGGGCGGGGGAGACCGCCGACCGTTCCGCGCGGATCCGGCTGCGGTCCGGCGCCGGGTACCCCCTTCGGGCGAAGGCCACCTCGGTGCGGGAACTCGGCGACGGATGGGACGAGTTGGAGATTCCGTACGGGCACGGCCTGGACGCCTGGCTGGTGGAGTTCGGGCCCGATGTGGTGGTCCTGGAGCCGGCCGAGCTGCGGGCCGACGTGGTGGACCGGCTGCGCGCCGTCGCCAAGGGCTGAGGGGGAGCGGGAAGAGACGTGGCAGGCAAACCGGTCAGGACCGTCAACGCCATCGACCAGACCCGGCGGATGCTGTCCCTGGTGACGTATCTCAGGGAGCGGCCCGGCGCCCGGGTCGAGGACGTGGCGCGCGCCTTCGGCATCACCGAGGACGAGCTGGTCTCCGACCTCGATGTGCTGCCCATGTGCGGCACCAGCTTCCGCGGCGGCGATCTGCTGGACATCGACACCGACGGCGAGCGCATCTGGTGGCACAACCCCGCCGCGCTCGGCGCGGAGGCGGCCGAGCCGCTGCGGCTCGCCGCCGACGAGGCCACCGCGCTGCTGGTCGCTGCCCGTGCGGTGGCCACGCTGCCCGGTCTGCGGGAGAGCGACCGGCAGGCGCTGCTGCGGGCCACCGCGAAGGTGGAGGCCGCGGCCGGCGAGGCGGCCGGGGCCAGCTCCCGCCTTTCGGTGACCTTCGAGTCCGAGGGCGGCGTCTTCGCGGACGTCGACCGGGCCATCGCCGAGCGCCGCCGGTTGTGGATCCGCTACTACTCGCCCGCGCGGGACGAGGTGACGGAGCGCGAGATCGACCCCATCCGCCTGGTCAGCGTCGGCCACACCTACGTCGAGGCGTGGTGCCGCCGCTCCGAGGCGCGCCGCACCTTCCGGCTCGACCGGGTCGCCGAGATCAGGATCCTGGACGAGCCGTCCCAGCCGCCCGAGATCGAGCTGCGGGACCTGTCGGAAGGGCTGGTGCAGCCCGCCGCCGAGGACCCGGAGGTCGTGGTCGAGGTCGGTCCCGGCGGGCGCTGGGTCGCCGAGTACTACCCGCACGACAGCGCCGATGAGCTTGCCGACGGTGGTCTGCGTATCACCCTGCGCACGCCGGATCCGGCCTCGCTGCGGCGGCTGGCGCTGCGGCTCGGGCGCGACGGGCGGATCGTCGAGCCCCACGAGCTCGCCGAGAGCGCCCGGCAGGCCGCCCGCGAGGCCCTGGCGGCCTACGACGGGGTCGAGGCGGCCGGGTGAGGGCCCGTTGAAAGGGCCGCGGGCGAGGGGCGACCGGGGATGCGGGACGCGGGCAGCGGCAGCACGCGGCAGGCAGGACGACAGACAGGAGCGAGGGCTTTGAGCGAGTCGGCGACGTCTGGGGTGCGGGGGATGACGGTGGCGTCCGCGTTCGCCGGGATGCGCAACGTGGCACCGGTGGTCTTCCGGGCGGGCTGCCCGGACTGCCGGGGGCGGTTCGAGCTCGCCGCCAGCGCGCTGCGGCTGGCCATAGGCGCCAGCAGCCGCACCACCTTCTACTCCTTCACCTGCCCCGACTGCGGTGCGGCCGTCCGCAAACCGGCGGGGGAGCGGATCGTGGAACTCCTCACCGGAGGCGGCGTCCGCACCCTGCGGCTGCACTCGGCCCCGTAGGCGGGCCCGGGGCTGTCGTGCCGCGCGGGGCGGCCCGGGACCGTGCCGCGTCGGGCACGGTCTAGGCTCGCCTCATGTTCTGGCCGATGTTCGCGGTTGCTGTGGGTTTTCTGGGACTTCTGGTGCTGGGGGTGTTCGCCGTCCGGGTCTTCGTGGAGGCCGAGCGGCTCGGCAGACAGGTCACCGATTCCGCACGTCGCATCAGCCGTGCCGCGGAGGACCTCGAGCGGGCGGCGGCCGGTGCGGCCCGTTCCGCCGAGGCGCTGTGACGTCCGTACTCGGTATGGCTCGTACCGCTTCGCCCTGTCACCTCGCCGCCGCCGACAGGTACGCTGCTGATCGCGGCCCGGAGAACGAGGCCCGGTCCGCGGACGGGAGTACGTACAGGGGATGCACGGGGATTGCCTCGCGTTCACCCCTGAGAGTTACGATCGCTGCACAACACGATCGATCGGACACCTGTCCGACCGGTCGGACAGCACCCCCACCCCCAGCAGCCTCGGTGAGAAGGTAAAGACTTATGTTCGGAAGGCTCGGAGCCCCCGAGATCATTCTCATCCTCGTCGTCATCATCCTGCTGTTCGGCGCGAAGAAGCTTCCGGACATGGCGCGGTCGCTCGGCAAGTCGGCCCGCATCCTCAAGAGCGAGGCCAAGGCGATGAAGGAGGACAAGTCCTCCGCCCCCGCGGACCCGCCGGCCCCGGGCGAGCAGCCCCCGGCGCAGCGCACCATCCAGGCCGCCCCCGGCGACGTCACCAGCTCCCGCCCGGTGACGGAGCCGACGGACACGACCAAGCGCTGACGCAGGGCCGGTGAACTCCGGCCCGCCGCACGAGATGGGAACGTGGGTTGCTCAAGTCTGCCCGCAAGCAGGAGAAGGATCCCGAGGGGCGGATGCCCCTCGCGGAGCACCTTCGTGAGCTCCGCAACCGGCTCGCGAAGGCACTGGTGGCCATCGTCCTGGTGACGGTCGTCGCGGCCTTCTTCTACAACGACATCATCAACTTCTTCACCGAGCCGATCCTGAAGTCGGTCGGGTGCAAGCAGTCCTTCGAGGAGCTGTCGAAGCTCGGCGAGGACGCCGACCCGTGCGCGCAGATCACCATCAACGGTCTGCTCACGCCGTTCACGCTGGCGCTGAAGGTCTCGCTGATGGCCGGTGTGGTGCTGGCCGCCCCGGTCTGGCTGTACCAGCTGTGGGCCTTCGTCGCCCCGGGTCTGCACCGGCACGAGAAGAAGTACGCGTACGCGTTCGTCGCCACCGGGTTCCCGCTCTTCCTCGGCGGCGCCTTCTTCGCGTACAAGGTGCTGCCGACCACCGCCAAGGTGCTCATCGAGTTCACGCCGTTCGGCGTGGACAACCTGCTGCCGCTGGACGATCTGCTCGACCTGGTCACCCGCATGGTGATCGTCTTCGGCCTCTCCTTCGAGCTGCCGCTGCTGCTGGTGATGCTGAACTTCAGCGGCGCGATCAGCGGCAAGCGGATGCTCGGCTGGTGGCGCGGCATGATCATGGGCATCACGCTGTTCGCGGCCATCGCCACCCCGAGCACCGACCCGCTGACCATGATGGCGCTGGCCGGGCCGATCTGGGTGCTGTACTTCGGCGCGGTCGCCGTGGCCCTGCTCAACGACCGCCGCAGGCGCCGTATCGAGGCCCTGGGGCCCGCCGACGACGAGGCGTCCGAGCTGGATCTCACCCCCGAGGCCATCGATCCGGTGGAACCGGTGGCCACGGTGCCCGAGCAGGCGACCAAGGACCGGGTCAACGGTTATGACGACGTGACCTGACCGGCGCGCCGCAGCTCGTATGGTCCTTGCGTGACCAGCGAGATCACCCTCTTCGTCAACCCCACCGCGGGACGCGGCCGGGGCGCCCGCGCGGCGCTGCCGGCCGCTGCCGCGTTCAGGGCGGCCGGATTCTCCGTGCGGACCGTGCTCGGCGACGATCCCGAGGACGCCCTGGACCGGGCGCGCAAGGCCGTCGACGAGGGCACCGGCGCGTTGATCGCCGTCGGCGGAGACGGCATGGCCCACCTCGCGCTGCAGGCCGTCGTCGGCAGCGGTACGCCGTTCGGCCTGGTCGCCGCGGGCACCGGCAACGACCTCGCCCGTGCCCTCGGCCTGCCGCTGCGGGACCCGGCCGCCGCCGGCCGGATGATCGCCGACGCCCTGAAGTGCGGCCGGGTGCGCGACATCGACCTCGGCCGGGTGGGCGACCGCTGGTTCGGCGCCGTGCTCGCCTCCGGGTTCGACTCCCGGGTCAACGACCGCGGCAACCGGATGCGGATGCCCCTCGGGCGTTTCAGGTACGACCTGGCGATGGTCGCCGAGCTGGCCGCCTTCCGGCCGCTGTCGTACCGGATCACGCTGGACGGCCGCGAGGTCCGCGAGGTCGAGGCGACGCTGGTCGCCGTCGGCAACGGGCCGTCGTACGGCGGTGGCATGCGGATATGCCCGGGCGCCGACCTCACCGACGGGCTGTTCGACATCACGGTGGTCGGCGAGTGCAGCCGGGCCACGCTGCTGCGGGTGTTCCCGAGGGTGTACCGGGGGACGCACGTCGATCACCCCGCGATCACCGTGCTGCGGGCGGCGAGCGTGGAGCTGGTGGCCGAGGACGTGACCGGCTACGCGGACGGCGAGCCGGTGGGCCCGCTGCCGCTGACCGCACGCTGCGTGCCGGGGGCCGTGCGGGTCGTGGGCCCCTGAGCTGCGCGGGCACCGCCCTGCTACGGGACCGATCACGTTAATGATCGTCCTGTTGTCAGTGTGGCCCGGTACGCTCGAAAGCACGATGACTCAGGACCTCTCACCGGCCGAGCGGTACGCGGCAGCACGCAGGCGCGCTGCCGAGCAGGCCACCGCGCTCGCCTCCTTCCGCGAGATGTACGACTTCGGCCTCGACCCCTTCCAGATCGAGGCCTGTCAGGCACTCGAGTCCGGGAAGGGCGTGCTGGTGGCCGCGCCCACCGGCTCCGGCAAGACGATCGTCGGCGAGTTCGCCGTCCACCTCGCCCTGCAGCAGGGCAAGAAGTGCTTCTACACCACGCCCATCAAGGCGCTGTCCAACCAGAAGTACACCGACCTGTGCCGGCGCTACGGCGCGGCGAAGGTCGGCCTGCTCACCGGTGACAACAGCGTCAACTCCGACGCCCCGGTGGTCGTGATGACCACCGAGGTCCTGCGGAACATGCTGTACGCCGGCTCGCAGACGCTCCTCGGCCTCGGCTATGTGGTCATGGACGAGGTGCACTACCTCTCCGACCGGTTCCGCGGTGCCGTCTGGGAGGAAGTGATCATCCACCTCCCCGAGTCGGTGACGCTGGTGTCGCTGTCGGCGACCGTGTCCAACGCGGAGGAGTTCGGCGACTGGCTCGACACCGTCCGCGGCGACACCGAGGTGATCGTCTCCGAGCACCGGCCCGTGCCGCTGTTCCAGCACGTGCTGGCCGGCCGCCGGATATACGACCTGTTCGAGGAGGGGGAGGGGCAGAAGAAGGCCGTCAACCCCGACCTCACGCGCATGGCGCGCATGGAGGCCAGCCGCCCGTCCTTCCAGGACCGCAGACGGGGACGCGCGATGCGCGAGGCCGACCGTGAGCGCGAGCGCAGACAGCGGTCCCGGGTGTGGACACCGAGCCGGCCGGAGGTCATCGAGCGGCTCGACTCCGAGGGTCTGCTGCCCGCGATCACCTTCATCTTCAGCCGCGCCGCCTGCGAGGCCGCCGTCCAGCAGTGCCTGTACGCGGGCCTGAGACTCAACGACGAGGAGGCGCGCGCCGAGGTCCGCGCCCTCGTCGAGGAGCGCACCGCGTCCATCCCGGCCGAGGACCTGCACGTGCTCGGCTACTACGAGTGGCTGGAGGGCCTGGAGCGGGGCATCGCCGCCCATCACGCGGGCATGCTGCCGACCTTCAAGGAGGTCGTCGAGGAGCTGTTCGTCCGCGGACTGGTCAAGGCCGTGTTCGCCACCGAGACCCTCGCCCTCGGCATCAACATGCCCGCCCGCTCGGTGGTGCTGGAGAAGCTCGTCAAGTGGAACGGCGAGCAGCACGCCGACATCACCCCCGGCGAGTACACCCAGCTGACCGGCCGGGCCGGCCGGCGCGGCATCGACGTTGAGGGCCACGCGGTCGTGCTGTGGCAGCGCGGCATGAACCCCGAGCACCTCGCGGGTCTGGCCGGGACGCGCACCTATCCGCTCAGGTCCAGCTTCAAGCCGTCGTACAACATGGCGGTCAACCTGGTCGAGCAGTTCGGCCGGCACCGCTCGCGGGAGCTGCTGGAGACGTCGTTCGCGCAGTTCCAGGCGGACAAGTCGGTCGTCGGCATCTCGCGGCAGGTGCAGCGCAACGAGGAGGGGCTCGAGGGCTACAAGGCCTCCATGACCTGCCATCTCGGCGACTTCGAGGAGTACGCGCGGCTGCGCCGCGAGCTGAAGGACCGGGAGACCGAGCTGGCCCGGCAGGGCGCCGCCCAGCGGCGGGCGGAGGCGGCCGTCGCGCTGGAGAAGCTCAAGCCCGGGGACATCATCCACGTCCCCACCGGCAAGTACGCGGGTCTCGCGCTGGTCCTCGACCCGGGGCTGCCCGCGGGCCGCACCAACGGCCATCGGGGGCTGGAGTACCACGACGGCCCGCGCCCGCTGGTGCTGACCGCCGAGCGGCAGGTCAAGCGGCTCGCGTCGATCGACTTCCCGGTGCCGGTGGAGGCGCTGGAGCGGATGCGGATCCCGAAGTCCTTCAACCCGCGCTCGCCGCAGTCCCGCCGCGACCTGGCCTCGGCGCTGCGCACCAAGGCCGGGCACATCGTGCCCGACCGGCGCGGCAAGCGCCGCTCGCAGGCTGCCGACGACCGGGAGATCGCCCGGCTGCGCAAGGCGATCCGGGCGCATCCGTGCCACGGCTGCGACGACCGCGAGGACCACGCCCGCTGGGCCGAGCGCTATCACCGGCTGCTGCGCGACACCTCGCAGCTGGAGCGGCGGATCGAGGGCCGCACGAACACCATCGCCCGCACCTTCGACAGGATCGTCGCGCTGCTGACCGAGATGGACTATCTGCGCGGCGACGAGGTCACCGAGGACGGCAAGCGGCTCGCGCGGCTCTACGGCGAACTCGACCTGCTGGCCAGCGAATGCCTGCGTGAGGGCGTGTGGGAGGGGCTCGGCCCCGCCGAACTCGCCGCCTGTGTCTCGGCGTTGGTGTACGAGGCGCGGGTCGGCGACGACGCGCTGGCGCCCAAGCTGCCCTCGGGCAAGGCGAAGGCCGCGCTCGGCGAGATGGTCCGTATCTGGGGCCGGCTGGACGCGCTGGAGGAGGAGTTCCGGATCACCCAGACCGAGGGAGTGGGCCAGCGCGAGCCTGACCTCGGCTTCGCCTGGGCGGCCTACATGTGGGCGTCCGGCAAGGGCCTGGACGAGGTGCTGCGCGAGGCGGAGATGCCGGCCGGTGACTTCGTGCGCTGGTGCAAGCAGGTCATCGACGTCCTCGGCCAGATCTCGGCCGCCGCGCCTGCCCGCGAGGGTTCCACGGTCGCGAAGAACGCCCGCAAGGCCGTCGACGGACTGCTGCGCGGGGTGGTGGCCTACTCCTCGGTGGGCTGACCCCCACCCGTCCGCAAGCCCGGCGTGCTCCGTGCGCGCCGGGCTTTCGCGTCCCGTGCGCCCCCACCGCCTCGCATCACCGGCCCTTGTCCCGGGCAGGCTCGATGAGCCGCCACAGGCGACCTTCCTCACCCATTACGGTGAGTGATTTTCGTACGCCCGTACGCGATGACGCACCGTGTTCGAATGGCGGCACGCTGTGTAAATGACCCGAGGGTACTCCTGTCCCGGGTGTCATTTCCGGCACTTGCTGAATATGACACGGCGATGATCCGGTCGGACTAAGCTCGCCCGCAGCGCACCGAGTTGGCATGAATTCGTGCGCTTGTTCCCCAATGTGCCAGTTCCTGTGTGCTAGTCCCCCGACCATCAGCCGATTCGTTTCAGAGGGCCCACATGGCGAGTGTCCAACTTCCTTATGCGCGCGTGCTGTTGCTGCCGGCCATACTGATGGCCGCGGCGACCGGAGCCGCCGTCGCCCTGGTGACGGAGCCCGCCCGGATCGCCGTCGGAGTGTGTGGCGCCGTCGCCACCCTGCTGGTGATCGCCTCGGCGGCCGAGGCGGTGCGCCGTGGCCGGACGCTGCGCGACGCGCGAGCCGAGTACGAGCGTCACCGTGCGTATCTGGAGGCCCGGGTCGCCGCCCACGACACGGAGACACGGCACTTCACCGACGAGGTCGTCCCCGCGGCGCTGCACCACATGCACCGCGGGAACGAGGTCGAGGAGGTGCTGCGGGCCCTGCCCCGGCTCAACCCCGCCTGGCGGAACCTGCCGAAGTACCAGATCGATCTGCTGAAGAAGCTGCTCGAAATCATCGACTATGAGGAGACACTGCGCGACTCCAACCAGCGCTCCTTCGTCAGCATCGCCCGCCGCGTCCAGTCCATCGTCCACCAGCAGGCCGAGGAACTCAGGGAGATGGAGGAGGACCACGGCCGCAACCCCGAGGTCTTCGACGACCTGCTGCGCATCGACCACGGCAACGCGCTGATCGGCCGCCTCGCCGACTCCATCTCCGTCCTCGGCGGCGGGCGCCCCGGACGCCAGTGGCCCCAGCCGGTCGCCCTGTACAGCGTGCTGCGCGGCGCCATGTCCCGCATCCTCGAATACCGGCGCATCGACCTGAAGTCGATCGCCAAGGTCAACGTCAAGGGCATCTCCGTCGAGCCGGTCATCCACGCCGTCGCGGAACTCCTCGACAACGCCACCCGCTACTCGCCGCCCCAGACCAAGGTGCACGTCACCGCGATCGAGGTGCAGACCGGCGTCGCCATCGAGATCGAGGACGCCGGCGTCAACTTCGACGAGAAGGCCCGCGCCCGGCTCGAGGGCCTCCTGGAGCAGGCCATGACCGGCAACGACATCCAGGAGATCGGCGCCAACCCGCGGCTCGGCCTCTCCGTGGTCGGCCGGCTCTGCACCCAGTACAAGATGCAGATCGCTCTGCGGCCCTCCGCCTACGGCGGCGTCCGCGCCGTCCTCGTCGTACCCAAGGACATGCTGACCGACGAGCCCGGCGTCGGCCTCGCCCACGGCATCGGCGCGACCTCGGTGCCCAACCCGGTCGACATGCTCCCCGGCCCCAAGCGCGCACCCAAGAAGCGCCGCCCCACCAGCCCGCGCATCCCCGCCACGGTGCCGATGGAGGACGACGTCCCCGAGGTCACCGAGTGGACCGCGAACGGACTGCCGCAGCGCCGCAGCCGGGTCAAGACCCCGATGCACCAGCGGTACGCCGAACAGGCCGCCGCCGAACGGGAGGAGCGGGAGGCCGCCGCACGCGGCGAGAAGACCATCTGGTCGAGGGCGGAACCCGACCCCGAGCCCGAGCCCGAGAAGAAAGAGGAGAAGCGCGAGCCCGGGCTGTGGGTCGACGCCTTCTGGGAGGGCCTGAAGAAGGGCCTCGAACCGGGCGTCCACCCCACCGACTTCACCCGCAACCCCACCGCTTACCTGCATCTCATCAACGACCCGGCCCGCACCGAGGCCGACGACGAGGGGGACCTCAAGTGATCCGGCAACGAGCCAACTTCGACTGGATGCTCAAGGAACTCGCCGACGGCGCACCCGGCGTCGAGATGGTCGTCGTGCTCTCGGCCGACGGTCTGCGCATCGCCCGCTACGGCGGCGACCCGGACGCCGCCGACCGCGTCGCCGCGGCCTGCGCCGGCGTGCAGAGCCTCGCCGGTGCCGTCGCCCAGGAACTGCCCTACAGCGACGGCGAGATGCAGATGGTGCTCATCGAGCTCAAGGGCGGCTACTTCTATCTGATGGCGGCGGGCGACAACGCCTACCTGGCCGTGCTGTCCGACATGACCTGTGAACCCGGCCGCATGGGCGGCATGATGCGCGACCTCGTCGTCCGTATCGGCGCGCATCTGACGACCCCGCCCCGACGGAACGGGCAGGCCGTATGACTCCTCCGCAACGCCAGAGGCGCACCCCCGAGGAGGATCCTCCTCCCCGGCCGGCCCAGGGCCGGCAGGGTCCGAAGGGCAATCCGGAGCGGATGTACGTCGTCGCCGGTCCGGACGGCGAGCGGGCGGAGCTCGACCTCGTGACGCTGATCGTCGCGCAGTCCCCGGACCCCCCGAGCTCCGCCACCCCCGAGCAGGCGGCGCTGCTCCGGCTCTGTTCCGCCCCCCTGTCCGTGGCCGAACTCTCGGCCTATCTGAACCTGCCGTTCAGCGCGGTGACCGCCCTGCTCACCGAGATGCTGACGGCGGAACTGGTGACGGCCCGCGCCCCGATCGTCCGTCAGGCGCTCCCCGACCGTTCCCTTCTCGAAGCGGTGATGCATGGACTTCAAAGGCTCTGAGACCATCCCGGGCCCACGCACCGAGGACCGGCTGCCGCAGACGGCGCAGGCCGCGGCGAAGATCGTGATCGTGGGCGGGTTCGGGGTCGGCAAGACGACCATGGTCGGGTCGGTCAGCGAGATCAGGCCGCTGACCACCGAGGAGACCATGACGCAGGCCGGGATCGGGGTCGACGACAACTTCGGTTCCGCGTCCAAGACGGCCACGACCGTGGCCATGGACTTCGGCCGCATCCGGATCACCGAGCAGCTGGTGCTGTACCTGTTCGGCACGCCCGGACAGGAACGCTTCTGGTTCCTGTGGAACGGCCTGTTCGAGGGCGCGCTCGGCGCGGTCGTGCTGGTCGACACCCGTCGCCTCGAGGTCAGCTTCGACGTGATGGGCCGGCTGGAGGAACGCGGCGTGCCGTTCGTCGTCGCCGTCAACACCTTCCCGGACGCACCCCGTTACCCCGTCCCCGAGCTGCGCACCGCTCTCGACCTGCCCGATGACGTGCCCATCGTGGAGTGCGACGTGCGGCGCCGCGCCTCCAGCCGGGACGTCCTGATGACCCTCATGCGGTTCCTGCACTCGCTCGCCATGTCGGGCTCGCTCACCTGACCGACGTACCCGCCCCTCCCACACGCCTGCCCCCCCCGATTTCCGGAGCGACCACTGTGACGCCTGAATTCCCCTCCCCGACCGGAACGGACGCCTCCCGGCTCGCCCCGCCCCCCGGCTGCCCCGCGCACGGCCTGGGCCCCGGGGGGCTGCACCGGCTGCACCAGTCGGACGACCTGAAGAAGCTGTACGAGGAGCTGCGGGCCGAACACGGCCCGGTGGCGCCCGTGCTGCTCCACGACGACGTGCCCGTGTGGGTCGTCCTCGGCCACGCCGAGAACCTGCACATGGTGAGCACGCCCGCGGTGTTCTGCCGGGACAGCCGGATCTGGACCCCGCTCAGGGAGGGCATGGTCAAGCCCGATCACCCGCTGATGCCGCACATCGCCTGGCAGCCGATGTGCTCCCACGCCGAGGGCGAGGAACACACCCGGCTGCGCGGCGCGATCGACTCCGCCGTCGCGACCCTCAACTTCCGCACCCTGCGCCGCCACATCAACCGCAGCACGCAGCGGATCGTCAACACCTTCTGCGAGGTGGGCGAGGCCGAACTCGTCAGCCAGTACGCCGAGCATCTGCCGATGGCCGTGATGTGCCAGATCCTCGGCATGCCGGACGAGTACAACGACCGGATCGTGCAGGCGGCGCGCGACATGCTCCGGGGCACCGAGACCGCCATCGCCAGCAACGCCTACATCATGGACGCGCTCGGCCGGCTCACCGCCCAGCGCCGGGCCCAACCCGAGGGGGACTTCGCCAGCCACCTGATCACCCACCCGGCCGGGCTGACCGACGACGAGGTCAGGGAGCACCTGAGGGTGGTGCTCATCGCCGCCTACGAGGCCACCGCCAACCTGCTGGCCAATGTGCTGCGCACGGTGCTGATCGACCCGCGCTTCCGGGCGCAGCTCAACGGCGGGCAGATGACGGTGCCGCAGGCGGTGGAGCAGCTCCTGTGGGACGAACCCCCGTTCAGCACGATCTTCGCCTACTTCGCCAAGCAGGACACCGAACTCGGAGGGCAGCGCATCCGCAAGGGCGACGGTCTGCTGCTCGCACCCCTTCCGGCGAACGTGGACCCCAGGGTCCGCCCCGATCCGACCGCCGACATGATGGGCAACCGCTCCCACCTGGCCTTCAGCGGCGGCCCGCACGAGTGCCCCGGCCAGGACATCGGACGTGTCATCGCCGAGATCGGAGTGGACGCGCTGCTGATGCGGCTGCCCGATGTCGAACTCAGCATCGACGAGGAAGAGCTGCGCTACACCGAGTCCATCGCCTCACGTCACCTCGTGGAGCTTCCGGTCTACTTCACGCCCCGCGATCAGCAGGACGTGAACGAGCAGCCGAACCATGACAGCAAGCCCGACAGGGCGTCGACCGACTGGCACATCGGTGCGCCGGATCCGTTCGCGCCGGCGTCCCGCCCGTCGTCGGCGCGGGCCGGGCAGCCGGACGTCCTCGCCGGGCGGACATCGCCGGCCGGCCGGCCGTCGGTCACCGAACAGCAGTCGGTGGCCCCGTCGCAGCCTCCGGTCACCGCGCAGCCGCCTCTCGTCCCGCCGCCGCCCCAGCAGCCCGCCGAACCGACTCGTCGGCTGGACGTGTGGCAGCGCTTCCTGCGCTGGTGGCGCGGCGGCTACTGACCGGCCGCCCAGTCCTCGTACGAGGCCCACGCCGCGAGCACCCGGCCGCTGCGGAAGCGGTGCTCCACGCCCGTCACCGGGTCGGTGAACTCCAGCGTCCGCGCCAGCAGTTGCAGCGGGCGCCGGAAGTCACCGGCCGGGACGGGGGCGGTCACCTCCGGATACAGGGGATCGCCGAGGATGGGCACGCCCAGGGCGGTCATGTGCACCCGCAGCTGATGGGTCTGGCCGGTGTGCGGCACCAGCCGGTACCGGCCGAGACCGTCCGCGCGGTGCTCGAGCAGTTCGATGTCGCTCACGGCATTCGGCTCACCGTCGACCTCACGGGCGGCCAGTACGCCGCGTTCCTTCACGATCCTGCTGCGCACGGTCCTGGGGAGGGCCAGTGCCGGATCGTGCGGGGCGACGGCCTCGTACTCCTTGCGGACGCGGCGGTCGCGGAACAGCGTCTGGTAGGCGCCGCGCTCCTCGGGGCGGACGGTGAACAGCACCAGTCCCGCGGTGAGCCGGTCGAGGCGGTGCGCGGGGCCCAGCGCGGGGATGCCGAGATCCCTGCGCAGGCGGGCGAGCGCGGTCTCGGCGACATGGCGACCGCGCGGGGTGGTGGCCAGGAAGTGGGGTTTGTCGACGACGACGATGTGCTCGTCCCGGTGGACGATCTCCAGCGGGAACGGCACCGGCACCTCGGCGGGCAGCTCCCGGTGGAACCACACGAACAGCCCCGGCTCGTAGGGCGCGTCCGCCGGTACGGGCCGTCCGTCGGCGCCGACGATCAGCCCGGCGTCGAACATCGCGTCGATGACCCCGGGTCCGGCCGCCAGCCGCTCCACCAGATGCGCCCGCACCGTCCCCCACTGCCCGCCCGCGGGCAACCGCACCCGCACAGGGTCCACCCCGTCGCGCTGCGGCAGGGGAGAGGGCGGAACGGGTCGCTTGCGTCTCACGGGGGCCAAGGGTACGAGGCGGGTGCCGGTCAGGGCTCGGGGGTGTCCGGGCCCTCGTGCCGCACCGCCTGCTTCACGCGCGTCTCGATCTCGTGGCGTGGGGTGTTCTCCTGGCGGGCGTACTCGCTCACCGCCACCTGGGCGTCGCGGGCGAGGTCGCGCCAGGCGCGCCAGGCCGTCTCCCAGGTGGCGGTCTGGTGTTCGCTCCACTTGGTCTGGGTGGGCGGGCCGTAGGTCTCCTGCAGCTGGCGTACGCGGGCGTGCGCCTCGTCCGCTGCGCGCTGCTTGGCGACGAGTTCGTCGAAGGTGTGTGCCACGCGCCCGGATCCTGGGGCAGTGCCGCGTGCCGGGCCGTCTCGCCACGCCGCCGCAGGCCGGCGCGGAGTCGTGGTTCACCCGGGCGGCGCCGCGGGCGGGCGCCAGAAGGCTCAGCCGGCCGGTGTCCCCGTGTGCGTCGGGGCCTGCTCCTGCTCCGCCTCGATCCGTGCGTTCCACTCCCGCTTGGAGGCCTGCCAGCCGTCCTCGTTGTGGCCCAGCCGCCAGTAGCCGGAGATCGACAGGTCCTCGCGCGGAATCTGCCGGTCGACCCGCAGCAGCCGGCGCAGCTCCTTCACGAAGTGCGCCTCGCCGTGCACGAAGGCGTGCACCCGGCCCTCGGGGAAGTCGAGGCCCCGCACGGCCGCCACGAGCGCTTCACCGACGGGACGGCTCCCGCGGTGCAGCCAGGTGACCTCCACGTCGGAGTCGATCTTCTGCTCCTCCTGCGGTCCGTCGACCTCGATGAAGGCGTAGGCCCTGGCGCCGCGGGGCAGCGCCTCCAGGGAGCGGGCGATCGCGGGCAGCGCGCTCTCGTCGCCGACGAGCAGATGCCAGTCGGCGTCCGGGGCGGGCGCGTAGGCGCCGCCGGGTCCCAGGAACCGCACGGTCTCGCCCGGCCGGGCGCGCAGCGCCCACGGGCCGGCCAGCCCCTCGTCGCCGTGGAGGACGAAGTCGAGGGTGAGCTCGCGGTGTTCGGGGTCCCACTGGCGCACGGTGTACGTCCGGGTCACCGGCCACTGGTCGCGGGGGAACTCCTCACGGATCCGCTCCATGTCGAAGGGTTCCGGGTAGGTCACGCCGGCGGCGGGGAACAGCAGCTTCACATAGTGGTCGGTGCAGGTGTCGGCCGCGAAGCCGGCGAGACCCTCGCCGCCCAGCACCACGCGCTGCATGTGCGGGGTCAGCCGCTCGGTGCGGACGACCTGCGCGGAGTGCGGCCTGCGCGGACGGCGTCCCGGTCGTTCTGCCATGAGGGCCTCCCTGGTGTTTGGTTAGGTTTACCTAAGTTAGCACCTCGCCCCAGTGAACACCTCCGACGGGAGACCATCCATCCGCCCTCAGCGGGCGAGTGTCGTCAGCAGCCGCCGCAGTGAGCCCCCGAGCCCCCAGCGGGCCGCCAGCTCCTCCACCGCCGCCGGGTCGCGCGGGGCGCGGGGCAGCGCCGTGTCGACGTCCGGCAGCGGCACGTCGTCCGCCACTCTGACGACCTTCGGCGCCACCGCGAGATACGGCCGCGCCTCGGTCAGCCGCTTGCGCTGCGTCGGCGTCAGCCTGGCCTGCCGGTCGTCCACGGCCGCGAGGATCCCGGCCAGATCGCCGAACTCGGCGAGCAGCTTGGCCGCCGTCTTCTCACCGATGCCCGGCACGCCCGGCAGCCCGTCGCTCGGGTCGCCGCGCAGCAGCGCCAGATCCGCGTACCCGCTGCCGTCCACCCCATACTTCGCGCGCAGCGCGGCCTCGTCGGTGACCTGCAGCGTCCCCACGCCCTTCAGGGGATACAGCACCCGCACCCCGCGGGCGTCGTCCACCAGCTGGTACAGATCCCGGTCGCCGGTGACGATGTCGACCGGGCCCTTCGCCCGCGCGGTGAACGTGCCGATCACGTCGTCCGCCTCGTACTCGGCGACGCCCACCCGCGCGATGCCGATCGCGTCCAGAATCGCCTCGATGACCGGCACCTGCGGCGAGAGCGTGTCGGGCACCTCCTCCTCGTCCGGACCGAGCTCGTGCTCCTCGGCGACCCGGTGCGCCTTGTACGACGGGATCAGCTCCACCCGCCAGTGCGGGCGCCAGTCGGCGTCCATGCAGGCCACCAGATGGTCCGGCCGGTGGTCCTGCACCAGCCGGTCGATGAAGTCGAGCAGCCCGCGCACGGCGTTCACCGGCGTGCCGTCCGGGGCCCGCACGGACTCCGGGACGCCGAAGTAGGCGCGGAAGTAGAGGGAGGCGGTGTCGAGGAGCATCAGTCGTCCGGTCACGCTCCGCATCATGCCGCACGCCACCGACAACGCCCGGCACCTTTCAGCCCTCGATGTGCGCAGCTCAGCCCTCGATGTGCGCAGCGCAACCAGTTGCCTCCTGCGCTGACTCTGTGAGCCGCCTCACGACCGCGTTTGCCCCGACCGAAAGAGGGGAGGCGCGGCCCCGGAGCGATGCCGTTACGCATTCAACTGCTCGGCGGCGCTCCTTCCATGCCGTCGAGACAAGAGGTACGCGTGTCAGCCAGGCTTGAGGCCGAGCATCTGTACAAGGTGTTCGGCAGACGACCGGACCAGGCGGTCGAACGACTGCGCACGGAACAGGCCGACCGGGAGGAGCTGCGCGCCGACGGCACCACCGCCGCCGTCATCGACGCCTCCTTCACCGTGGAACCCGGCGAGATCTTCGTCGTGATGGGCCTGTCCGGTTCCGGCAAGTCCACCTTGCTGCGCATGCTGAACGGCCTGCTGGAGCCGACCGCCGGGCATGTGCGCTTCGCCGGCCAGGACCTGACCGCACTCACCGACCGGCAGTTGCGCGAGGTCCGCTCCAAGAAGATCAGCATGGTCTTCCAGCACTTCGCGCTCTTCCCGCACCGCAGCGTCCGCGAGAACGCCGCCTACGGACTGGAAGTGCAGGGCGTGCCCCGCGCCGAGCGCGAACGCCGCGCCGACGAGGCGCTCGCCCTGTGTGGCCTGGCTGGCTGGGAGAAGTCGTGGCCGGACGAGCTGTCCGGCGGCATGCAGCAGCGCGTCGGCCTCGCCCGCGCGCTCGCCACCGACGCCGACCTGCTGCTGATGGACGAGTCCTTCAGCGCGCTCGACCCGCTGATCCGCCGCGACATGCAGGACCAGCTGCTCGAACTGCAGAAGACCCTGAAGAAGACCATCGTCTTCATCACCCACGACCTCAACGAGGCCATGCGCCTCGGCGACCGCATCGCGGTGATGCGCGACGGCCGCATCGTGCAGATCGGCACCGCGCAGGACATCCTCATACGTCCCGCCAACGACTACGTCGCCTCCTTCACCCAGGACGTCGACCGCTCCCGCGTGCTGACCGCCGGTTCCGTCATGGACACCGAGGTCAGCGGGGACGAGGCCGACTGCGGCTGCGAGACCGCCACGCCGCAGACGCCGTTCACCGAACTGTGCGCGATCAGCGCCCGCGTACCGCACCCGGTGGCGGTGCTCGACGCCGAGCGGACCCTGGTCGGGGTCGTGCCCCGGCAGCGGCTCGTCGGCTTCCTCGGCGACGAGGAGGCCGCCCCGGGCGAGTGCGACACCCCGCGGGACAAGGGCGGCGAGAAGGTGATGGCCCGTGCCTAGGATTCCGCTCGGCGACTGGGTCAACAGCACGGTCGACTGGCTGCTCGACCACGTGGACTGGCTCTTCACCTTCTTCAAGAACGTCTTCACCGGCGCCTACGACGGCATCAACGCCGTCCTGCAGGCGCCCGAGCCGCTGCTCCTCGTCGGCATCTTCGCGGTGATCGCCTTCTGGCTGCGCGGCACCCTCGCCGGTGTCCTCACCTTCGCGGGCTTCGCCTTCATCGTCTCCCTCGATCTGTGGGAGAACGCGATGATCACGCTGTCGCTGGTGCTGGTCGCCACGCTCATCGCGCTGATCATCTCGGTGCCCGTGGGCATCTGGGCGGCCCGCTCCGACCGGGTCAGCAGCCTGGTGCGGCCGGTGCTGGACTTCATGCAGACGCTGCCCGCGATGATCTACCTCATCCCGGCGATCCTGTTCTTCGGCACCGGCGCCTCCGCGGGCATCGTCGCCACCCTGATCTTCGCGCTCGCCCCCGGCGTGCGCATGACCGAGCTGGGCATCCGCCAGGTCGACAAGGAACTGGTCGAGGCCGCCGAGGCCTTCGGCACCACCCCCCGCAACACCCTGCTGCGCGTCCAGCTGCCGCTGGCGCTGCCCACGGTGATGGCGGGCGTCAACCAGGTCATCATGCTCGGCCTGTCCATGGCCGCGATCGCCGGCATGGTCGGCACCGGCGGCCTCGGCGGCGACGTCAACGAGGCCATCGGCCAGCTCAACGTCGGCCTCGGCTCCGAGGCCGGTATCGCCATCGTGATCCTGGCGATCTACCTGGACCGCATGACCAGCGCCCTGGGCACCCAGGTCTCCCCGCTGGGCCGCCGCGCCGCCGCCAAGGCCCGCGCCGCTGCCGGGGGCCTGAAGATCTGGTCCTACCGGCCCCGTCCGCAGGTCGCCGTGATCGGCGTGGTGGTCCTCGCCCTCGTGGCCGGCGGCATGAGCGTGTTCGGCGGCGCCGGCGACTCCGAGAACGTCGCCGACGGCAAGAACGTCGGCCAGGGCAAGAAAGTCACCCTCGGCTACGTGCCGTGGGACGAGGGCGTCGCCTCCACCTTCCTGTGGAAGGAGATCCTCGAACAGCGCGGCTACGAGGTCGAGGCCAAGCAGTTCGACGCCGGACCGCTCTACACCTCCCTCGCGCAGGGCGACATCGACGTCGTCACCAACTCCTGGCTGCCGACCACCCACGAGCAGTACTGGAAGAAGTACGGCAGCCGGCTCGACGACCTCGGCTCCTGGTACGACGAGACCTCCCTGGAGCTGACCGTCCCGGCGTACATGAAGGACGTCGACTCCCTCGCCGACCTCAAGGGCAAGGCCGGCCGCTTCGGCGGCAAGATCACCGGCATCGAGTCCAGCGCCGGTGAGATGGCCCTGCTCAAGAGCAAGGTGCTCAAGGAGTACGGCCTCGACAAGGAGTACCAGGTCGTCGACAGCTCCACCCCCGCGATGCTGGCCGAGCTGAAGCGGGCCATCAGCAAGAAGGAGCCGATCGTCGTCACGCTCTGGTCGCCGCACTGGGCGTACAACGACTACGAGCTGAAGAAGCTGAAGGACCCCGAGGGCGCCTGGGGCGAGGGCGACGGCGTGCACACCCTGTCCCGCAAGGGCTTCGCCGGCGACGACCCGACCGCCGCGAAGTGGCTCAAGGACTTCACGCTCACCGAGAAGCAGCTCACCAGCCTCGAGGCCGAGATCAACAAGGCCGGCAAGGGCAAGCAGCAGGACGCCGTCCGCACCTGGCTGAAGGACAACCCGGGCCTCGTCGACAAGCTCGCCCCGGTCGAGTCCGGCGGCGCGACCCCGGCCGAGGCGAAGCGGCCGCTGGACGTGGCCTGGTTCCCCTGGGACGAGGACATCGCCGTCACCTACCTGTGGAAGAACGTCCTGGAGCGGCGCGGCTACAAGCTGAATCTGAAGCAGATGGACGTCGGCCCGGTCTACACCGGCCTCGCCTCCGGCGATCTCGACCTGAACTTCGACGCCTGGCTGCCGCACGCCCAGAAGAACTACTGGGAGAAGAGCAAGGACAACCTGACCGACCTGGGCACCTGGTACCAGCCGACCTCGCTGGAGATCGCCGTGCCGAGCTACGTCAAGGACGTCAGGTCCATGGAGGACCTCAAGGGCAAGGCCGACCTCTTCGGCGGGAAGATCATCGGCATCGAGCCGGGCACCGGCCAGATGAACCTGCTCAAGACCAAGGTCCTGCCCGGCTACGGCCTGGACGACGAGTACGAGGTCGTCGACGGCTCCACCCCGGCGATGCTGGCCGAGCTCAAGCGCGCCCTGGCTCAGAAGAAGCCGGTAGCCGTCACCCTGTGGTCGCCGCACTGGGCGTACGCCGAGTACGAGCTGACCAAGCTGAAGGACGGCAAGAAGCTCTGGGGCGAGAACAACACGATCCACACGATCGCCGCCAAGAAGTTCCCGGAGCAGTACCCGCAGCTCACGAAGTGGATCAAGAACTTCACCATGAGCGAGGAGGAGCTGGCCACTCTGGAGGCGGAGATCAAGAACCGCGGCCAGGGCAAGGAGGAGGAAGCGGTGGCCGCCTGGCTGGAGGAGCATCCCGAGGTCGCGGAGCGGATGACCGCCTCGTAACCGCGTACCGCCTGCCGACCGCCCCGGGGGCGGGCCGGACCCCGCACCTGACGGCGCGGCCCGGCCCGCCCCCGGTCATGTCCGTCTCCCCGTGACCTTCCGCCGTCCCCGGGCAACAATGGCGAGAACACCCCGTTCCGCGCGCACAAGCCGGCCAAGGCGTGAAACGGTTTGCCGAACCTGCGTAGGGTGCAGACAACTCATCAACGGCACTGCGCCGGGCATCGGGGCACGAGGCGCGCGACGATGGGTGAAGGAGGGCCGAGCGATGGGCGACCACAAGGAACAGCCCTTGCGCGTGGGCGCGGCCGTACGGCGGCGGCGACGCGCGCTGGACCTCACCCTCGCCATCGTGGCCGAGCGCAGCGGCCTGTCGGTGCCGTTCCTCAGCCAGATCGAGAACGAACGGGCGCGGCCCAGCCGCAGCTCCCTGGAGAAGGTCGCCGACGCCCTGCGCACCACGGCCGTCGAGCTGCTCGCCGCCGCCGACCCGGCGTGCAGCGTGGACGTCGTCCGCGCCGACGGCAGCGAGCCGATGCTCGAACCGCGCGTGCGGTCCCTGGTGCGCGGCCACCATCAGATGCACGCCTCCGAGTTCACCGGCGACCATGACGCCGGCCGCGAACTGCAGTTCCGCAACGACCAGTTGATGTACGTGGCGGACGGTGCCGTGGAGATCGAGGCGGAGGGCCGCGCCTACCGCCTGGGCCGCGGCGACACCCTGTATCTCACCGGCGGGGTCCGGCACCGGTGGCGGGCGACCGTCCCGGAGACCCGGCTGGTCGTCGTCGCCGTCGCCGAGCACATCGAGGCGCTCCGGGACAACAAGCGGCGCCGATGAGTCCGCCGCGCGTCGTCTCCCTCGTCCCGTCGCTCACCGAGGCCGTCGCGGTGTCCGCTCCCGGCGCCCTGGTCGCGGCCACCGACTGGTGCACGCATCCGGCCGGCCTGGACGTGGTACGCGTCGGCGGCACGAAGAACCCGAAGGTGGACCGCATCGCCGGCCTCGCCCCCGACCTGGTGATCGCCAACGAGGAGGAGAACCGCGCGCCCGACCTCGACGCCCTGCGCGCGGCGGGCGTCGAGGTGCTGGTGACGGAGGTGCGGACGCTGCCGCAGGCCCTCCGCGAACTGGACCGGGTCCTGGCGGCGTGCGGCGTCGGCACCCGCCCCCGGTGGCTGGACCAGGCCGAGGCGGCCTGGCAGGCGGTGCGGCCGCCCGAGCGGCGCCGGACGGCGGTCGTGCCGATCTGGCGCCGCCCCTGGATGGTGCTGGGCCGCGACACCTTCGCCGGCGATCTGCTGGCCCGGCTCGGCGTCGACCACCTCTACGCCGGTCACCCGGAGCGCTACCCGCGCGTCCCCCTCGACGAGCTCCGCTCGGCGGCCCCGGACCTGGTGGTGCTCCCGGACGAGCCGTACCGCTTCACCGCCCACGACGGCCCCGAGGCCTTCCCGGGTCTGCCCTGCGCCCTGGTCGACGGCCGCTGCCTCACCTGGTACGGGCCGTCGCTGGCCGAGGCTCCGACGGCGCTGGAGCGGGCCCTGCGAGCAGCGCACCGCTGAGCAGCCCCCGCGCGGTGTGCCAGGCGGCGACGGCCCAGGCGGCGGCCAGCACCGCGTACAGCGCGAGCGTCAGCCCGTCGTAGGCGACCAGCCCGGTCTGCCGGGCCAGGGCCTCCGCGCCGGTGACGCAGGTGCCGACCGGGAAGGTGAACGACCACCACGTCATCGCGAACCGCATGCCGTGCCGCCGGGCCCGGACGACAAGGGCGGCGGCCAGGCACAGCCACAGCAGCGCGAAGCCCATGACCGGGACTCCGTACAGCACGGCGAACAGGCGGAATCCCTCGTCGTACGGCTGCGGCACCACCCCCGGGGCCACCTGCGCGAACGCGCCGACGGCGGTCGTGGACTGGCCCAGCGGTCCCAGCACCAGGAACAGCGTCGGCGTGAGGGCGAGGGGGAGCGGGCCGCCGGTGAGCAGGCGGGCGAAGACCAGCGGAAGCATCACGAGGGTCGCGAGGAGACTCAGCCCGAACAGCGCGAAACAGGCCAGCAGCAGCGTCTCGCGGGGCTGCCCCGCCGGCAGATGCGGCACCAGGTGCGGCCCGAGGGCGGCGGACACCATCGGCGCGACCAGCGGCAGCAGCCACGTCGGCGCCGCCTGCTCCGGGGCGACCCGGTGGCGTACGGCCATGAGGTACGGCACGGCCACGGCCGCCGCGAGACCGATGACCGTACCGGCGGTGAACAGCACGGCGTCGAGGGCGACGGCCGGACCCGTGCCGATCCAGTCACGCCCCACGCTCAGCGCGCCCCCGCCCACGGCCAGCAGCGCCATGGACAGACAGCCGTAGAACGGGGCCACGGCCGGGTCCAGCAGATGGGCGCGGGCCTGGTCGCGATGGTGGACCCAGTGCAGGGCGCGGGCCACGAGGAGGACGAGGAGGAGCAGGGCCGACGAGGCCCAGACCGCGGTGAGGGCGGGGCGCAGCCCCGGCACGTGCAGCGGGAGCGCGGCGCCGGCGCTCGCGACGACGGCGGTGCCCATGACGCAGGCGTACCAGTTGGGTCCGAGGTGACGGACGGCCATGGCACGCGGGGGCCGCGCGGTGGCACGGGGGAGCGGGGGCAGAGGGTGGGCGGCGGTGACCATGGACATACGGTCGTATCAGCAGGTGGCCGGAGCCAGGGAGTATGTCTCTATGACGACATAAGCTGGGCTTATGAGCAACACGGACGAGCATCCTGTCCACCGGCCGCCGACCGCCGGGGCCCTGGCCCACCGAGTGCCGGACCTCGGGGCACTGGAGCTGCTGCTCGCGGTGGCCCGGCTCGGGAGCCTGGGCGGTGCGGCGCGGGAGCTGGGCATCACCCAGCCCGCGGCCAGCAGCCGCATCCGGTCGATGGAGCGGCAGCTCGGAGTGGCGCTGGTCGACCGCTCACCGCGGGGATCGCGGCTGACCGACGCGGGGGCGCTGGTGACCGACTGGGCCCGGCGGATCGTCGAGGCGGCCGAGGCCTTCGACGCGGGCGCGCAGGCGCTGCGCGACCGCCGGGACTCGCGGCTGACGGTCGCGGCGAGCATGACCATCGCCGAGTACCTGCTGCCCGGCTGGCTGCTGGCGCTGCGCGCGCAGCGGCCGGACACGGCGGTGTCCCTGCTCGCGGGCAACTCGGCGGCGGTGGCGGAGCGGCTGCTGTCCGGTGCGGCGGACGTCGGCTTCGTGGAGGGGCTGACGGTGCCGTCCGGACTGGACTCGGCGGTGATCGCCCACGACCGGCTGATCGTGGTGGCGGCACCCGGCCATCCCTGGGCGCGGCGCAGGCGTCCGCTCGCCGGGGAGGAACTGGCCACGACGCCGCTGATCCTGCGCGAGAAGGGCTCCGGGACACGCCAGGTGCTGGACGCGGCGCTGGGCGGGCTGGCGCGGCCGCTGATCGAGCTGTCCTCCACCACCGCGGTCAAGGCGGCGGCGGTCGGCGGCGCGGGGCCGGCGGTGCTCAGCGAACTGGCCGTGGGCGAGGAGCTGGCGATGCGCCGTCTCGTGCGTATCCCGGTGCAGGGCATCGCCCTCGCCCGCGACCTGCGCGCCGTGTGGCCGACGGGCCACCGGCCGACCGGCCCGGCCCGGGACCTGCTGTCGCTGACGCGGGGGTGAGGGGTTCGGTCGGTGCGGTGGTCAGGGGCCCGGCCGGTTCGGCACCGCCTGGCCGCGCCGTGGGGGCTGGGCGCCCTTGCGGCGGGAACAGGGGGGCGACGACGTCAGGGTGTGCCGGCCGGGTTGTCGTCAAGGACCGGTCAGTCGGTCGCCGTCGCGGCGATCAGTGACTGCACCACCCTGAGGTCCTCGCCCATCTCCGGGTGCCACTGGACGCCCAGCGTCCAGGGGGCCGTCGGCAGTTCGACGGCCTCCACCGTGCCGTCCTCCGCGTGGGCCGACGGGATCAGGCCGGTGCCGAGGCGGTCCACCGACTGGTGGTGGTAGGTGGGGACCTCCGTCTCCTCCGGGACGATCGACGCGTACCGCGTGCCCGGCACCGGCTTGACCGGGTGGCGGCCGAAGACGCCCGGTGTCTCCGCGTGGCCGTCGATGTGCTGGACGAGGGTGCCGCCCAGGGCGACGTTCAGCAGCTGCATGCCCCGGCAGATGCCGAGCAGCGGGACCTCGCGCTCCAGGGCGGCCCGGATCAGGGCGAGTTCCCAGGCGTCCCGCGCCCGCGCGGGCGGCCCCGTGCGGGGATGCGGCTCGGCGCCGTAGTGGACCGGTTCGACGTCCGGGCCGCCCGCGATCACCAGGGCGTCCAGCCGGGCCACGGTCGCCGCGGCTCGTTCCGGCGCGTCCGGCGGCAGCATCGCGGCCAGTCCGCCCGCCCGCTGCACGAGCCGCGGGTACCCGACGGGCAGCAGCGCGGCGTCCAGCTGCCACACGCCCCAGCGCACCCCGGACTCCGCGTACGTACTGATGCCGATCAGCGGCCCGGCCACCATGCTCGACCCCTCCATGGTTCTCGTTCAGTCCCGTGACAACTCTGCCTCGGCCGCCGCCAGCGCCGCGAACTCCTCCTCCGGCGCCTTCGCCACCAGGTGCTTGCGGCTGTACAGGCCGAAGTACGCCAGCGCCACGAGGTACACGGCCAGCGCGATGAACGCCGCCGTCACGTCCACCAGGAACGTCGCCACCAGCGCCGCGCAGGACAGCACCAGCGCGACCGACGAGGTCCACACACCGCCCGGCGTCCGGTACGGCCGCGGCAGCTCCGGCTCGCGGCGGCGCAGCACGATGTGGGACAGCGACATCAGCGCGTACGAGATCGTCGCGCCGAAGACCGCGACGTTCAGCATGCGCGCCCCGTTGCCCGTGCCCGCGGCCAGCGCGAAACCGATCGCGCCGGGCACCAGCAGGCCGAGGTACGGCGCCTTGCGGCTGCTGGTGAGCGACAGGAACCTCGGCAGATAGCCCGCCCGGGACAGCGCGAACAGCTGGCGCGAACCGGCGTAGATCAGCGAGAAGAACGACGCGACCAGGCCCGCCAGGCCCGCGTAGTTGACGATCCGGCTCAGCGTGGTCGCCTCGCCGTCCGGCTGGAGCGCCTCCACCAGCGGATTCCCGGCGTCCTGCACGGCCGCCGACCCCCGGGCCCCCGCCGCCGCGACGAAGGTCACCACGGCCAGCACCACGAGGATGCCCATCGACCAGCGGATCGCCCTCGGCAGCGTACGGGCCGGCTCCTTGGTCTCCTCGGCGGCCAGCGGCACGCCCTCCACGCCCAGGAAGAACCACATGCCGAACGGGAACGCCGCCCAGATGCCGAGCAGCCCCATCGGCAGCCAGGAACTCGCCCCGAACGCCGAGGAGTCCACCGGGATGTCGTCCAGCGAGGAGGCGTCGAACTCGGGCAGCGCGCCGAGGGCGAACACGATCAGCGCGGCCACCGCGATGCCGGTGACCACGAAGCTGAAGCGCAGCGCCTCGCCGACGCCCCACAGATGGATCCCGATGAAGATCACGAAGCAGGCCAGGTACACCGGCCAGCCGGACTCCAGGCCGAACAGGCCCAGCGACTCGACGTAGTCGCCGATGAAGATGGAGATCGCGGCGGGCGCGAGGACGTACTCGATCAGGATGGCCGTGCCCGTGAGGAACCCGCCCCACGGGCCGAGCGCGCGGCGTGCGAAACCGTAGCCGCCGCCCGCGGTGGGCAGGATCGAGGACAGTTCGGCGAGGGCGAAGACCATGCACGTGTACATGGCGCCCATGAGGACCATGGCGATCGCCAGGCCGCCGAAGCCGCCCTCGGCCAGGCCGAAGTTCCAGCCCGAGTAGTCGCCGGAGACGACGTAGGCGACGCCGAGTCCGGTCAGCAGCAGCCATCCGGCGCTGCCCCGGCGCAGTTTTCTGCGCTCCAGGTAGTCGTCCGGTTCGGTGGTGGATTCACGAGAGGTGGACGGAAGGCTCACGGGGCGACTCCCCAGGGGGCGGTGGCGGTGACGAGGGCAATGGAACGGATCCAGACCTTTGTGGGCCCATACCTTCGTGGGCTCAGTGGCCGGAACGCAAGACCCGTGCGTTAAGCCGCCGTAAACCCTGCCCGGGGGCGCGGCCCCGCACGCCGCGCACACACGTCCGGCGGGGCCCTCAGGTGAGGAAGCCCCGCAGCAGCGCCGCCGTGCCCTCGCAGTGCTCGCGCATCACCTCGCGCGCCCCCTCCGTGTCGCCCTCCAGAACCGCCTCGACCAGCGCGGTGTGCTGCCGCTGGGAGTGCTCCAGGTTGCGCACCAGCAGCGGGATGCAGTCCAGCAGGTCGTTCACTGTGGCCCGCACCGCCGCGTACTGGGCGGTGAGCGTGGGGGAGCCGCACAGCTCGGCCAGGGTGAGGTGGAACAGCGTGTCCAGGCGCCGGTAGTCCGCCAGCGGGGCGTCCTGTGTGCCGGCCAGCGCCTCGCGCAGCCGCGCCGCCTGCTCGTCCGACAGACCGTGGGACGCGCACAGACCCGCCGCGCCCACCTCCAGCACCTCCCGGAAGCGCAGCACGTCCTCGATGTCGACCTCGGCGATCCGCCGCCGCAGTTCGTCCTCGCCCGTGTCCGTGGGCCGGGGCAGCACGAAGGTCCCCCCGTACCGTCCGCGCCGGGACTCCACCAGCCCCTGGTCCTGGAGCACCTTCAGCACCTCGCGCAGCGTCACCCGGCTGATCCCCAGCCGGTCCGCCAGCTCCCGCTCGGCCGGCAGCCGCTCCCCGCCGGGCACCAGCCCCAGGCGCACCACCTGGAGGATCTGCTCCAGCGCCTCCTCGAAGCCGTTGCCCGCCCGCACCGGCCGCAGCACCGGCGCGAGCCGGTCCCCGAGTCCCCCGGCGACTTCCCCGGTCATCTGGCCGTGCCCCCTTCCCAAGCAATGGTTCTCGGCAATACCTTATGGCTCCCGGCCGGTCGACGACGACCGGAACAGCTCGTACTGCTCATGGAGCTCGTAGCAGCCCGAGGAGGCCCTCCCGTGGCAGACCGCACACCACCGCTCGGCGTCGAGGAGCTGCACGCCCTCGTCGCCGGCGGTGAGATCGACACTGTCGTCCTGGCCTTTCCCGACATGCAAGGGCGACTGCAGGGCAAGCGGTTCGCCGCGCGCTTCTTCCTGGACGAGGTCCTCCGGCACGGCACCGAGGGCTGCAACTACCTGCTCGCGGTCGACGCCGACATGAACACCGTCGACGGCTACGCGATGTCGTCCTGGAACAACGGCTACGGCGACTTCGCCATGCACCCCGACCTCAGCACCCTGCGCCGCGTGCCCTGGAACGAGGGCACCGCCCTGGTCGTCGCCGACCTCGCCTGGGCCGACGGCTCCCCGGTCGTCGCCGCACCCCGCCAGATCCTGCGCCGCCAGCTGGAGCGCCTCGCCGAACTCGGCCTCACCGCCCAGGTCGGCACGGAACTGGAGTTCATCGTCTTCAAGGACACCTACGAACAGGCCTGGGACGCCGGCTACCGCGGCCTCACCCCGGCCAACCAGTACAACGTCGACTACTCCGTCCTCGGCACCGGACGCATCGAGCCCCTGCTGCGCCGCATCCGCAACGAGATGGCCGGAGCCGGCCTCACCGTGGAGTCGGCCAAGGGCGAGTGCAACCCCGGCCAGCACGAGATCGCGTTCCGCTACGACGAGGCCCTGGTCACCTGCGACCAGCACGCGATCTACAAGACCGGCGCCAAGGAGATCGCCGCCCAGGAGGGCGTGTCCCTCACCTTCATGGCCAAGTACAACGAGCGGGAGGGCAACTCCTGCCACATCCACCTCTCGCTCGCGGACGCCGACGGCACCAACGCGATGTGCGGCGCCGAGGGCGGCATGTCCGACCTCATGCGGCACTTCCTCGCCGGACAACTCGTCGCCCTGCGCGAGTTCTCCCTCCTCTACGCGCCGAACATCAACTCCTACAAGCGGTTCCAGCCGGGCTCCTTCGCCCCGACCGCCGTCGCCTGGGGCCACGACAACCGCACCTGCGCACTGCGCGTCGTCGGCCACGGCCGCTCCCTGCGGTTCGAGAACCGGCTCCCCGGCGGCGACGTCAACCCGCACCTCGCCGTGGCCGGCATGGTCGCGGCCGGGCTGCACGGCATCGAGCAGAAGCTGGAACTGCCCGAGCCCTGCCCCGGCAACGCCTACACCGCCGGCTTCGAGCACGTCCCCACCACGCTGCGCGAGGCCGCCGAGCTGTGGGAGACCAGTGCCGTCGCCAAGGCCGCCTTCGGCGACGAGGTCGTCGCCCACTACCGCAACATGGCGCGCGTCGAGCTGGACGCCTTCGACGCCGCGGTGACCGACTGGGAGCTGCGCCGCTCCTTCGAACGGATGTGAGACACCCCGTGACCGACACCCTCGAGGTACTCAACCCCGCCACCGAAGAGGTCGTCGCCACCGTTCCCGCCGCCGGCACGGCCGACGTGGACGCCGCCGTCGTACGCGCCACCAAGGCCCAGTCCGCGTGGGCCGCCCTGGCACCCGGCGACCGTGCCCGGCAGCTGCGCCGCTTCGCGGTCAAGGTCGACGAACACCTCGAAGAGCTCGCCCGACTGGAGGTCCGCGAGGCCGGCCACACCCTCGGCAACGCCCGCTGGGAGGCGGGGAACGTCCGCGACCTGCTGGACTACGCGGCCGGGGGAGTGGAACGCCTGACCGGACGCCAGATCCCCGTCCCCGGCGGCCTGGACGTGACGATCCTCGAACCGCTGGGCGTCGTCGGCGTGATCGCCCCCTGGAACTTCCCCATGCCCATCGCGGCCTGGGGCACCGCTCCCGCGCTCGCCGCCGGGAACGCGGTGATCCTCAAGCCCGCCGAGACCACCCCGCTCACCGCGCTGCGGCTGGCGGAGCTGGCCCTGGAGGCCGGCCTGCCCGAAGGGCTGTTCCAGGTGCTGCCGGGCCACGGCCCCGTCGCCGGCAACGCACTCGTGGAGCACCCCGGTGTCGCGAAGATCGTCTTCACCGGCTCCACGGCCGTCGGCAAGCAGGTGCTGGCCAAGGGCTCGGCGCTGCTCAAGCGCGTCACCCTCGAACTCGGCGGCAAGAGCCCCAACATCGTCTTCGCCGACGCCGACTTGGAGGCCGCCGCAGCCGCCGCCCCCATGTCCTTCCTCGACAACGCCGGCCAGGACTGCTGCGCCCGCACCCGCATCCTGGTCCAGCGCTCCGTCCACGACCGCTTCCTCGACCTGCTCGCCCCCGCGATCGAAGCCGTCCTGGTCGGCGACCCGGCCGACGAGAAGACGCAGATGGGCCCGCTGATCTCCCGCACCCAGCTCGACCGGGTCCGCTCCTGTGTCACCGACGACCTCGACGGGATCCGCGGCAAGGCCCCCGAGGGCCCCGGCTTCTGGTTCCCGCCCACCGTCCTCACCGGCGTCGACCCGCAGGCGCGCGTGGCCGTCGAGGAGGTCTTCGGCCCCGTCGCCGTCGTCCTCCCCTTCGACGACGAGGCCGACGCCGTACGCCTCGCCAACGCCACCGACTACGGGCTGTCCGGCTCCATCTGGACCCGTGACGTCGGCCGCGCCCTGCGCGTCTCCCAGGCCGTTCGCGCCGGGAACCTGTCCGTCAACTCCCACTCCAGCGTCCGCTACTGGACCCCCTTCGGCGGATTCAAGCAGTCCGGCATCGGCCGCGAACTGGGCCCGGACGCCCTGGCCGCCTTCACCGAGACCAAGAACGTCTTCATCAGCACCGAGAGCACGGAGGGCCCCGCACAGTGACCGAACAGACTGTCTGCCGCCGCCTGGTCGGCCGCACCGCCGTCGTCACCGGAGCCGGCAGCGGCATCGGCCTCGCCGCCGCCCGCCGGCTCGCCTCCGAGGGCGCCCACGTCGTCTGCGGCGACGTGGACGAGGCCCGCGGCAAGGCCGCCGCCGAGGAGACCGGCGGGATCTACGTCAACGTGGACGTCACCGACCCCGAGCAGGTCGAAGCGCTGTTCAAGACGGCGTACGACACCTACGGCAGCGTCGACATCGCCTTCAACAACGCCGGGATCTCGCCCCCCGACGACGACTCCATCCTCGAGACCGGCCTGGAGGCGTGGAAGCGCGTCCAGGAGGTCAACCTCACCTCCGTCTACCTGTGCTGCAAGGCCGCCATCCCCTACATGCGGCGCCAGGGCAAGGGCTCCATCATCAACACCGCGTCCTTCGTGGCCCGGATGGGAGCGGCCACCAGCCAGATCTCCTACACCGCGTCCAAGGGCGGCGTCCTCGCCATGTCCCGCGAACTCGGCGTGCAGTTCGCCCGCGAGGGCATCCGCGTCAACGCGCTGTGCCCCGGCCCGGTCAACACCCCGCTGCTGCAGGAACTGTTCGCCAAGGACCCCGAGCGCGCCGCCCGCCGGCTCGTGCACATCCCGCTCGGCCGGTTCGCCGAGGCCGAGGAGATCGCCGCCGCCGTCGCCTTCCTGGCCAGCGACGACTCGTCCTTCGTCAACGCCACCGACTTCCTCGTCGACGGCGGAATCTCGGGGGCCTATGTCACACCGCTGTAGACCGCGTCCTACAGTGCCGGGATGAGCATGACGCCTCCGCCCGGCTGGTACCGCGACCCCAAGGCCCCGCACCTGGAGCGCTGGTGGGACGGCACGGCCTGGACCGAGCACCGCCGCGCCCCCGAGGCCCCCGGCGGGCCGGTGCCCCCCACCCCGGGCGGCACCGGCCGCGCCAGGGCGGTCGCCCTGACCACCGCGGGCGCCGTGCTCGTCGCCGCGATCGTCACCGGCGCGGTGTTCCTCGGCGGGGACGACGGCGAACCCCGGGCGCGGACCGGCGCCACGGCCACCGCGTCCGACCCGGCACCGGGCGGCGCCCCCACGCCGGCCGGCGAGACCCCGTCCCCCTCCCCGACCCCGTCCGGGCCGTCGGCCGACGACCCGGCGGTGGTCGAGGACCCGCTCAACGGCATCACGTTCCCGCTGCTCGACGGCTGGGTCCGCCCGCAGCACGTCACCGACGAGGACATCGTGATGACCACCGACGGCACCTACGACTGCCCCGGCGACGGCTCCCTGTGCCGCCACGGCCTCGTCATCTCCCGCACGATCACCGGAACCGACGAGAAGTCGCCCGAGGCGCTCGCCAAGGAGGACATCTCCGACGCGGCCGACGACGCGTTCGACCGCGACAGCATCGGCCAACGCCCCTACGGCGGCCTCGAGTCCCACCACCTGGTCAAGTCCGGGCCGGTCGCGGTGGCGGGCCGCGCCGGGTACTTCGTGCGCTGGCGGGTCACCACCGCCAAGGGACCCGGCGGCTATGTGCAGTCGCTGGTCTTCCCCTCCAGCGTGGGCACCGAGTCACCCGTCGTGGTGCGGTACGTCTTCGAGGCGGGCGAGGATGGCCCGCCGCTGGCCGACATGGACCGCATCACCAAGGGCATCCGCTCGATCACCGACACCGACTCGGGCGGCGGGGTGGGCAGCAGCATCGGCCCGACGGACTGACGGTCACAGGAAGGTCTGCCCCTCGCCGCGGTACGTCGGCACCGCCGCCGTCACCGTGTCCCCCTCGACGAGGTGCAGCACCTCGAACCGCTCGCACAGCTCGCCCGCCTTGGCGTGCCGGAACCACACCTTGTCGCCGATCAGCAGATCGTCGGCGGGCGATCCCAGAAGCGGCGTCTGCACCTCACCGGCCGCCTCCTGAGCGTCGTAACGCAGCCCCTCGGGCAGATACGGCACCGGCAGCCGGTCGGCGCCGGGCGCGCCGGAGGCCGGATACCCGCCGCCGAGCACCGTCACCACACCCACCCCCGGCCTGCGGACGACGGGCAGCGAGAACAGGGCGGCCGGCCGGCCCGTGAACGACGTGTAGTTGTCGAACAGCCGCGGCACGTACAGCCCCGACCCGGCGGCGATCTCCGTCACCGCGTCCTCCGCGGCGGTGTGCTGCACACTGCCCGTGCCGCCGCCGTTGACGAACTCCAGGTCCGGCACGACCGAGCGCACCGCCCGCACCGCCGCCGCACGCCGTTCGGCCAGCTCGCGCCGGGCCGCGGCCTGCATCAGCCGCACCGCCCGGGACCGCAGCGGCCGGCCCGGCACCGCGTCGCCGACACCGGCGACATGACCCTCGTACGCCATGATCCCGACGAGCCGGAACCCCGGCCGCCGGGCCACGGCGCGCGCCACGTCGGCGAGCCGCGCGGGGGAGTGCAGCGGCGACCGCAGGGCCCCCACCCGCACCCGCCCGCCGAACAGCTTCAGGGACGTGTCCAACTCCAGGCACACCCGCACGACTTCGGTCCCACCGCGTGACGCGTCGATGAGGTCCAGCTGCGCCGGGTCGTCGACCATCACCGTGACGGCGGCGGCGAGCTTGGGGTCAGCCGTGAGCTCCGCGTACCCGGCGCGGTCGGCGGAGGGATAGGCCAGCAGCACGTCGTCGAACCCGGAACGGGCCAGCCACAGCGACTCGGCGAGCGTGAACGACATGATCCCCGCGAACCCGTCCCGGGCGAGGACCCGTTCGAGCAGGGCACGACAGCGTACGGACTTGCTCGCGACCCGGATCGGCTTCCCGCCGGCCCGGCGGACCAGATCGTCCGCGTTGGCGTCGAAGGCGGCCAGATCCACGATCGCGAGCGGGGCGTCGAGATGGGCGGTGGCCTGGTCGTAACGGGCCCGGTCGGAGGCGCGCGCAGTCATGAACGCAGCCTGCCAGACACGATTACCGCAGGGTAGGGGGACGTTCCGGGCAGATGCCGCCGCCATGCGGACTGGTTCCCGTTCGAGCGGCGCCACGCCGTAGAGTGACGCGCACGCAGGGCGGCCCCCCACCGGACGCGCAACCACGCCGGGATGAGGGACCGCCGGTGCGGGTATCTGTGCGACGAGGAAACGGGGGGTGCATGAGCACGGAAGCCCAGCGCGCTCCTTACCCCCCGCGCCCGACGACCCCACCGCCCCCGCCGGGCGCGGGCGACACGGCCACCGGGCCGTCCCGGGACGACCGCCACCCGTCGCCGCAGCCCGCCCACCACTCCGAACGCACACCCGCGAACGCCCCCGACCAGGGCGGGATCCCGGGCACACGCGAGTCCGCGGCCGGTACCGCGAACCGCTTCGAGCCCGCGAGCCGGACGCCGGCAGACGACGGCCCCGCGACCGCGGACGACGGCCGCACGCCGGATGACGGCGGAGCAGCGCCAGACACCACCACCCCGCACCACTCCAGCACCGCCTCCGACACCGGCCTGCCCGCGTCGGCCGCCGCCTCTGGCGGTGACGCGCCGCGTTCCGGTGCCGCCTCCAGCGTGGACGGGCTGGGCACGGGTGCTGGTTCCGGGGGTGACGGGCCGGGTCGGAGTGCTGCGTTCGCGGGGGACGCGCCCCGGTCCGGTGCCGCCTTCGGCGCCGGAATGCCCGGCTCGGGCGCTGCCTTCAGGGGCGAAGTGACGGGGGCCGCGCGGTCGCGGGCGCCGCGGTTTCCGAGTTTCGGTGCGGCCGTGCCGCCCGGTACCGATCCCATGGCACCGCCCCCACCGCGGGCCTCCGCGCGCTTCCCCGACTCGCCGCCGACCGTCGGCCGGGGGATTCGGACCGGGGCCCTGCCGTCCCAGCCGAACCACCGCCCCGGCGCGGACCGCGCGGACGCCCCCGTGCAGACCCCGTCGGAGACGACCGCCCGCCTGCGCCCGATCCCGGCGGAGCGGAGCCCCGAGCCGAGCGAGGGGCCGCGGACCTCCGAGGACACCCGGCGCACGCCGGATCCCGCGGGCACGCTGCCCGTGCCGCCGCCGGACACGTCCCGTGCGGACACGTCGGCCGGCTCGGCGGGGTGGGGTTCGCCCGGCGATCAGGTGTCGCCCGATCGACCGCATGCGCCCGGCCCGGTCCGCCGTCCCTCCGTACCGCCCCCCGCCACGCCCCGTTCCGGCGTTTCCGGGTCCGGAACCGCGGCCTTCGCCGCCGCGCCCCCGGCCGCCGGGCCCGACGCAACCTCCCGCGCGGCCGGCGCCTACTCCCTGCCCGACCCCGCCCTCTCCTGGAATGCCGCCCCTGCGCCGGGAAGCACGGCCTACGGAGAGGCCGAGCGGCACCAGCGTCAGGCGTGGCCGCGCGTGACCGTGCCACGGGGGCGGGGGCAGGCCGTCGCCGCCGCCGTGTGTCTCGTGCTCGGGGCCGGGCTCATCGGCGGTGCCGTCACCGGGAGCTGGCTGGCCGGGGACTCCGGTGAGCCGGGGCAGCGCCGTGGCTTCGCCGCCGGGCGGAGCCTCTGGCACAGCGTGCCCGTCGATCAGCTGTTCCCGCCGACCGTCCAGGGAAGCGGCGCCGGACCCGGCGACGCCGACCGGACCTGGACGCGCATAGCCGTGGCCCCGGACAGCGGCTGCAAGGGCGCCTTCGACCCCCTGCTGCGCAAGGTCCTCGCCCCCGTCGGCTGCGAACGCCTGCTGCGCGCCACCTACACCGACGCCACCCAGAGCCATGTCACCACCGTCGGTCTGCTGTTCACCAAGGCCGACCCGGCCGGCATGACCTCCCTCGCCCGCCGGTTCGACCGGGAGCGCCTGGACCGGCGTACCGACCTCATGCCCCTGCCGTACGCCGCGAAGGACACCGCGGCCGAGAGCTTCGGGAAGCGGCAGCGCGCCGCCTGGGCGATCTCCGTGCTCACCGACGCCCCCGTCGTCGTCTACGCCGTCTCCGGCTGGGCCGACGGCCGCAGCGTCGACACCCCGCAGCCCGCCGCGGACGCCCTGGAGTCCGGCGCGACCACCGCCCCCGCCCAGTCCGGGCTCGGTCACGAGGCACAGGGCCTCGCCGACCGTGTCGAACGCGGACTGCGCAAGACCGTCGGCACGGCGGACCGGGAGCGTGCGTCATGAGCCCGTCCACTCCCCGCCGCGGCCGCGCGGCGCGCGCCGGCCTCGGCGTCGCGCTCGCCGCGACCCTCGCGCTCCTGCCCGCCACCGCCGCCCACGCCGACGGCATACGCGCCCGGCAGTGGGCCCTGGACGCCCTGCACACCGAGCAGGTGTGGCGGACCACGAAGGGCGAGGGCGTCACCGTCGCCGTCCTCGACACCGGGGTCGACGCCGACCACCCCGACCTCGCCGGGAACGTCCTCACCGGCAAGGACCTCGTCGGCTTCGGCGCCGAACCCGGCGACCGCGCCTGGGCCCGGCACGGCACCGCCATGGCCGGCATCATCGCCGGTCACGGACACGGCGCCGGAAACGCCGACGGCGTCATGGGCGTCGCCCCCGCGGCGAAGATCCTCCCCGTCCGCGTGATCCTGGAGGACCGCGACCCGTCCCGCGCGAAGGCGCGCGACACCCGCGGCAACGCCCTCGCCGAGGGCATCCGCTGGGCCGCCGACCACGGCGCCGACGTCATCAACCTCTCCCTCGGCGACGACTCCGCCTCCGCCCACCCCGAGGCCGGTGAGGACGAGGCCATCCAGTACGCCCTGCGCAAGGGCGTCTCCGTGGTCGCCTCCGCGGGCAACGGTGGCGAGAAGGGCGACCACGTCTCCTACCCGGCCGCCTACCCCGGCGTCATCGCCGCCACCGCCGTCGACCGCTACGGCACCCGCGCCTCCTTCTCCACCCGCCGCTGGTACGCCACGGTCAGCGCCCCGGGCGTCGACGTGATCATCGCCGACCCGGACCGCAAGTACTACGAGGGCTGGGGCACCAGCGCCGCCGCGGCGTTCGTCTCCGGCGCCGTCGCCCTGGTCAGGTCGGCCCACCCGGACCTGAGCCCCGCCCAGGTCAAACGCCTCCTGGAGGACACCGCCCGCAACGCCCCCGCCGACGGCCGCGACGACTCCCGGGGCTTCGGCTTCATCGACCCGGCCGCCGCGATCGAGGCGGCGGCCCGCCTGAAGCCGGAGGGCCTCAGGCCCGCGGCCCACGGCGACAAGTACTTCGGCCCCGGGCCGGACGCCACTGCCTCCGACGACAGCACGGCCGACTGGGCGGCCCCCCTCGCGGGCAGCGCCGGCGGCGTCCTGCTGGTCGCCGCGGTGGTCCTGTGGCGCGGCCGGCGCACGAGGGGCGAGGACGTCTAGAGGGCCTCCGGGTTCCTTTCGGGAGGCCCCCGCCCCGCCCCGGCTCGCCCATTTGGCTGCGGTCGCCGCGCACACGCCGGCCTCCCGCGCTGTCGTGGACACGGACAGCCCGAGACCGGCCCCCGGTGGGCTTCGGAGACTCGGCCGAGTACAGCCAGAAGGACGGACCATGCCCCTGCCGCGCATCCGTGGACTCATATCAGCCCACCGACGTCGTACCGCCCTCCTCACCGCCCTGGTGACCGGATCGACGGTACTGGCCGGGCCCGACCTCGCATCGGCCGGAGGTGCTCCCACGCCCTCCAGCGCCGCCGCCCCCCGGCTGGACTGGAGGCAGTGCGTCCCGGGCAGTGACTTCGACTGCGCGACCGCCGAGATGCCGCTGGACCACGGCGATCCGGACGGGCGCACCCTCGACCTGGCGGTGATCAGGCGGAAGGCGACCGACCCCGGCCGGCGCATCGGCACCCTCTTCTTCAACCCCGGGGGCCCCGGCGGCCCCGGAACGGTGCAGATGCCGCAGAACTACGCGTACTTCCCCCGCGAGGTGCGGGAGCGGTTCGACATCGTCAGCTGGGACCCCCGCGGGATCGGCAGCAGCACCGCCGTGAACTGCTTCGCGAACCCCGAGGAAGCCGCCGAGTGGAACGCGGGCAAAGCGGCGAACTTCCCGGTGGGCGAGGCGGAGCGGAGGGTCTTCCTCGCCGCGTACAAGGATCTGACCCGGCGCTGTGAGCAGCGCGCCCCCGAACTCCTGCGGCATGTCTCGACCGCCGACACCGCCCGCGACCTCGATCGACTCCGCCAGGCCGTGGGTGATCCGCAACTCACCTACCTGGGGATCTCCTACGGCACCATCCTGGGCGCCACCTACGCCAACCTGTTCCCCGGCAAGGTCCGCGCCATGGTCCTCGACGGCGACTGGGACCCGCAGGCCTGGACGAACCACGCCTCCGACGAGGACCCCCCGCTCACGAGCTTCCTGCGTCTGGGCGCGGACCGCGGCGCGCAGGACACACTGGAGCAGTTCCTCACCCTGTGCGGGGCCGCCCCCACCGACCGCTGCGCCTTCTCCGCCGGCACCGCCGAGGCGACCCGGGACAAGTTCGACCGGCTGATGCGGCGGCTCCGGAAGGATCCCGTGGACGGGTGGACCTACGCCGCCACCGTCGGCGCCGTCGTGAACGGCCTGTACGTGGTACATCCCGGGTGGACCGATCTCGCCCGCACCCTGCAGGACCTGTGGCAGGGCCGCGCACCCGAGCCGTCGCCGCTCCCGCCCGGACCGGCGGTCCCGGACCCGAATCCGTACCTGGGCGAGGAGCAGGCCACCTCGGTGCTCTGCGGTGACAGCCCCAATCCGCGGGACCCCGACGCCTACCACGCCCTCGCGGAGACCACCGCCGCCCGCACCGGCGACACCGGACGCCACTGGACCTGGGCCTCGGTGGCATGCGCCACCTGGCCGGTCGCCGCCCACCGCTACCGGGGCCCGTGGAACAAGCCGACGGACCACCCCGTCCTGGTGATCGGCAACACCCACGACCCCGCCACCCCCCTCTCGGCCGCGCGGGCCATGGCCGGCGAACTGGCCGACGCCCGGCTGCTCACCAACGACGGGTACGGGCACACCGCCCTGCTCAACCCCAGCAGCTGCGTCCAGAACAACGAGAGCCGTTACCTCGTCGACGGCATCCTCCCTCCGCCCGGAACCACCTGCCGGCAGGACCGGGCCCCCTTCGCCACCCCCAGGCCGACCGGCGGCATCGCCACCGGCGGGGGCGGGACGGCCGACACCGTCAGCTGACCGGACGGCGCCGCCGCGGAACGGCCGGCCGGTGGTGAGGCCGGAGCACCGCCACCGCCACCTGCGGGGTCGCCCTCGGGCGTCGCCGTCCGTCGACCTCGCCACCGGCTCCGAGCCCGCCGCGGGTGGCCGATAGGGTCGGTGACGTGGCGAACAAGAACATCCCCGACCCCGGCTTCCGCGACGACGACGGCTCCGCCGACCCCCGGCTGAGCGCCGCGCTCGCCGCCTGGGCCGAGGACCGCAGCGCCGTCGGGCCCGTCCTCGAGGCACTCGAGGGAGCCCGGCTGCTCGTCCCGGTCGTGGCACTGCTCGGCGAGGTGGAGGAGGACGAGAACGGGATGCGCCGCGAGAAGACCAGCGACATGGCCGTCCCCACCCTGAAGGCCGGCCATCGCACCGCGCTCCCCGCCTTCACCTCCACGGACTCCCTCGCCCGCTGGGACCCGGCGGCCCGCCCCGTCGCCGTGCCGCTGCACCAGGCCCTGCAGGCCGCCGCGCACGAGAAGGCGGACACCGTCGTCCTCGACCTCGCCGGCCCCGTGCCCTTCGAGCTGACCGGGCCCGCGCTGCTCGCGCTCGCCGAGGGACGCACGACCACCGACCCGCTCGCCGACCCCGCGGTCACCGAGGCCGTGCGCGCGGTCGTCGCCGCCGAACCCGCCGTGCTGCGCGCCCACCTCGGACCGGGCCAGGCCGACGGCACCCTGGCCCTCGTCCTCGACCCGGCCGCGCCCGCCGCCGAGACGGCCCGCGCCGTGGCGCAGCGGCTCGCCGCCGACGAAACACTCAGGGCCCGCCTGGTGCGCGGCCTCGACCTGGCAGTCCTGCCGGCCGGGACCACCCCACCGGGCGAGCCCCTGTACGTGAAGGGTTGACTCGGGCCGCGCTCAGCCGCCGTAGACCGGGCCCGTGTACTTCTCGCCCGGGCCCTGGCCGGGCTCGTCCGGGACGAGGGACGCCTCGCGGAAGGCCAGCTGGAGCGACTTCAGGCCGTCCCGCAGCGGGGCCGCGTGGAAGGAGCTGATCTCGGTCGCGCTGCCGTCGAGCAGACCGGCCAGGGCGTGGATCAGCTTGCGTGCCTCGTCCAGGTCCTTGAACTTGTCGCCCTCCTCGGTCAGACCGAGCTTCACCGCGGCGGCGCTCATCAGGTTGACGGCGACCGTCACGATCACCTCGACCGCCGGTACCTCGGCGATGTCGCGGGCCATGGCGTCGAAGTCGGGATTCGCCGAGGATTCAGCAGGGGTCTCACTCATGCCCCATACCCTAGGCCCCGCAGCCGCCGGGCTCCGCCGCGGGGCGCTGCGCACGCCGGGTCCGTCGCGCGCACTTCCCCGAGGGTCGTGCACAAGTCCTGGCGGTGTACTATGGACAGCGACCGGCCGGACGCGTATGTGCCCGGCCCACAAGTGGAGGCTTTCGAACTCCCACCTGGCCACCCTCACGGGCGGCGGGTCACCGGTCAGGCGGCGCCGTCCCGGCGACAGTGCTCCGCCCGAAAGCGCGCCCCGTGATCGACGCGGCGGTGCTCCGGTAGTTCGAGGAGCCCCGCCTGTGATCGTCCGGGGCATTTTTTCTGCGCCGGCGCGGTTAGGTCTAACGAACACACACGTTACGCGGCTGTCCGCCAGACCGTCGCGTGGTGCTACCGAGGAGGATCCATCAGCGCCGAGCCCCGCATCAACGACCGGATTCGCGTTCCCGAGGTGCGACTTGTCGGTCCCAGTGGCGAGCAGGTGGGCATCGTCCCCCTGGCCAAGGCACTGGAGCTTGCGCAGGAGTACGACCTGGACCTGGTCGAGGTCGCGGCGAACGCCCGTCCGCCCGTGTGCAAGCTCATGGACTACGGGAAGTTCAAGTACGAGTCGGCCATGAAGGCCCGTGAGGCGCGCAAGAACCAGGCGCACACGGTCATCAAGGAGATGAAGCTCCGGCCGAAGATCGACCCGCACGACTACGACACCAAGAAGGGTCACGTCGTCCGGTTCCTCAAGCAGGGCGACAAGGTCAAGATCACGATCATGTTCCGTGGTCGCGAGCAGTCCCGGCCGGAGCTCGGCTACCGGCTGCTGCAGCGTCTCGCGGAGGATGTCCAGGACCTCGGGTTCGTCGAGTCGAACCCGAAGCAGGACGGCCGCAACATGATCATGGTCCTCGGTCCGCACAAGAAGAAGACCGAGGCGATGGCCGAGGCCCGCCAGGCACAGGAGGCCCGCAAGGCTTCCGCGAAGGCCAACCCCGGCCGCTCGCAGAACCCTGCGGACGCCGAGGCTTCCGCCGAGGAGCCCGCCGAGGCGTGATCCCGGGGACCGCAAGGTCCCAGGAAGCAACCGAAACAAGTACGACGCTCCACTGTGCCCGGTTTTCGTGACCGGGCACCGGAGCGCCACCGACGAGGAGAGAACGGCGCTATGCCGAAGAACAAGTCGCACAGCGGTGCCAGCAAGCGCTTCAAGATCACCGGCTCCGGCAAGGTGCTCCGCGAGCGCGCCGGCAAGCGCCACCTGCTCGAGCACAAGTCGTCCCGTGTGACGCGTCGCCTCACCGGCAACGCCGAGATGGCCCCGGGCGACGCCGCGAAGATCAAGAAGCTTCTCGGCAAGTGACGCCCCGGCGCCCTCACTGAGCGCCGTACGTCAGGACCGGGACCCAATCGAATTCGGGCCGTGTGAAGACCACCACGGCCCCGCTACAAGGAGTTAACAAGTGGCACGCGTCAAGCGGGCAGTCAACGCCCACAAGAAGCGCCGGGCGATCCTCGAGCAGGCTTCCGGCTACCGCGGTCAGCGTTCGCGCCTGTACCGCAAGGCCAAGGAGCAGGTCACCCACTCGCTGGTCTACAACTACAACGACCGCAAGAAGCGCAAGGGTGACTTCCGCCAGCTGTGGATCCAGCGCATCAACGCCGCTGCCCGCGCCAACGGCATCACCTACAACCGCTTCATCCAGGGTCTGAAGGCCGCGAACATCGAGGTCGACCGCAAGATCCTGGCGGAGCTGGCCGTGAACGACGCGACGGCGTTCGCCGCGCTCGTCGAGGTCGCCCAGAAGGCGCTGCCGGCGGATGTGAACGCGCCCAAGGCTGCGTGACGCTGCGCCGGCTTCGAGCCGACGTGACTGAAGGACCCGCAGGTTTTCGGCCTGCGGGTCCTGTTGTTGGGGCGCGTCGGTTGTCGTTCGGCTGCGGGTTCGTTGTGGCTGGTCGCGCAGTTCCCCGCGCCCCTGGGGAGTTGCAGATCCCGTGCGTTGAGTTCTTCCTGGATGTGAAAGAGACGATGTCCTCCGTCGGGCCTGAGTTGATCTCTCCCCGTTCCTCTCGTGTTGCTGCTGCTCGGCGGTTGGCCAAGCGGAATTTCAGGGGGAAGGAACGGCTGTTTCTCGCTGAGGGGCCGCAGGCCGTGCGGGAGGCGGTGGGACATCGGGACACGCTGGTCGAGCTGTTCGCCACGCCCGAGGCCGCGGAGCGGTACGCCGACATCGTCGGGGCGGCACGCGACGCCGGTGCCCGGATCCACCTCGCCTCCGAGCAGGTGATCGCCGACATCTCCACCACCGTCACCCCGCAGGGGCTCGTCGGGGTCTGCCGGTTCCTGGACACGCCGTTCGAGGAGATCCTCGCCGCCCGGCCCAGGCTCGTCGCCGTGCTCGCGCACGTCCGCGACCCCGGGAACGCCGGCACCGTGCTGCGCTGCGCCGACGCCGCCGGAGCCGAGGCGGTCGTGCTGACCGATGCCTCCGTCGACCTGTACAACCCCAAGGCCGTGCGGGCCTCGGTCGGGTCGCTGTTCCACCTGCCCGTCGCCGTCGGCGTGCCCGTCGAGCAGGCCGTGGCCGGGCTCCGGGAGACCGGGGTGCGGGTGCTCGCCGCCGACGGGGCGGGCGACCGCGACCTCGACGACGAACTCGACAAGGGCGGCATGGGCGGGCCCACCGCCTGGGTCTTCGGCAACGAGGCCTGGGGCCTGCCCGAGGAGACCCGGGCCCTCACCGACGCCGTCGTCCGCGTCCCCATCCACGGAAAAGCCGAGAGCCTGAACCTCGCCACCGCCGCCGCCGTATGTCTCTACGCGTCGGCCCGTGCACAGCGCGCCGCCGGAGGGTGCCGCTCCGTCACCGGAAACTAGTAGGGTGACCAGCTCGGGGACCCCCTGAGGAAGTCCGAGAGGTGGGGTACGGGGATGAGCGTCGGCACGAGCAGGGCAGCGGGACCGCACGGGGCGGCACGCCCGCCCTCGCCCCGGCCCGGTGATCTCGCCGACCTCGGCATCGACCCCGACGAGCTGCCCGACGGGCTCGTCGTCGCCGACGAGCACGGGCGGGTCGTCTGCTTCAACGCCGCCGCCGTACGGATCACCGCCGTCCCCGCCGAGGTGGCCCTCGGACAGCGGCTCGACAAGGCGCTGCCGTTAGAGGACCTGGAGGGGCGGCGCTGGTGGCAGCTGACCGACCCGTACGGCGGGCTCGCCATCCGGGTCCGGCAGCCCGAGCGGAATCTGCTGCTGCCCGGTGGCCGTGAGGTCCTCGTCTCCGCGCGCTATGTGCGCACCCGGCCCACGGGGCCCGTGCGACGCGTCGTCGTCACCCTGCGCGACACCGAGGCCCGGCGCCGCACCGAGCGCAGCCACGCCGAGCTGATCGCCACCGTCGCCCACGAGCTGCGCTCCCCGCTCACCTCGGTCAAGGGCTTCACCGCCACCCTGCTCGCCAAGTGGGAGCGGTTCACCGACGACCAGAAACGGCTGATGCTGGAGACCGTCGACGCCGACGCCGACCGGGTCACCCGGCTCATCGCCGAGCTGCTGGACATCTCCCGCATCGACTCCGGGCGGCTGGAGGTGCGCCGCCAGCCCGTCGACATCGGCGCCGCCGTCTCCCGGCACATCCAGGCCTACGTCGCCTCCGGACAGGCCGCCGACCGGTTCCTGCTCCGTGTCCAGCAGCCGCTGCCCGACCTGTGGGCCGACCCCGACAAGATCGACCAGGTGCTCAGCAACCTGCTGGAAAATGCCGTGCGCCACGGCGAGGGAACCGTCACGATTGACGTCACGGCCACGGCGTCGCCCCGCGAGGGGGAGGACGCCGGCACGTCGGTCACGGTGAGCGACGAGGGGCCCGGCATTCCGGAGGAGTCCATGAACCGCGTCTTCACCCGCTTCTGGCGGGGCAGCAAGCGCGGCGGGACGGGCCTCGGGCTGTACATCGTCAAGGGCATCGTCGAGGCCCACGGCGGAACCATCACGGTCGGACGCGCCCCCGGCGGCGGCGCCCAGTTCCGATTTACCTTGCCCGTGGGGGCACCGGCCTACCTGGCCTGAGCAGCCCGCGGGCGCATTCGCGTATCTCCACCCCGTTAGACTCGGCCATTGGCACCTTTGTGTCCTGCACACGGCCCACGCGTCGGTGACGAGTCGGTGACGGGGACTCCAGCCAGCCAATCGGAAGCACGGGAAGAGATGTCGGCACCCAATAAGTCGTACGACCCTGTCGAGGTCGAGACGTTGAAACCGGAAGAGATCGAGCGCATGCGGGACGAGGCGCTCGCCGCCTTCGCCGCCGCGGACTCCCTCGACGCACTCCACGAGGCCAAGGTCGCTCACACCGGCCCCGCCTCCCCGCTGGCCCTCGCCAATCGCGAGATCGGCGCCCTGCCCCCGCACGCCAAGGCCGAGGCCGGCAAGCGGGTCGGCCAGGCGCGCGGTGCCGTGAACAAGGGCCTCGCCGCCCGCCAGGCCGAGCTCGAGGCCGAGCGCGACGCGCGGGTGCTGGTCGAGGAGGCCGTGGATGTCACGCTGCCCTACGACCGGGTGGTGGCGGGTGCCCGTCATCCGCTGACCACGCTGTCCGAGCGCATCGAGGACATCTTCGTCGCCATGGGCTACGAGGTCGCCGAGGGCCCGCAGGTCGAGGCCGAGTGGTACAACTTCGACGCCCTCAACATCGGCCCGGACCACCCGGCGCGCGGCGAGCACGACACCTTCTTCGTGCAGGGCCCCCGGGGCGGCACCGAGTCCGGCGTCGTGCTGCGCACCCACACCTCGCCCGTGCAGATCCGCTCCCTGCTCGACCGCGAGCTGCCGGTCTACGTGATCTGCCCCGGCCGGGTGTACCGCACCGACGAGCTCGACGCGACCCACACCCCCGTCTTCCACCAGGTCGAGCTGCTCGCCGTGGACGAGGGCCTGACCATGGCGGACCTCAAGGGCACCCTGGACCACATGGTGCAGTCGCTGTTCGGCGAGGGCATGAAGACCCGGCTGCGGCCGAACTTCTTCCCCTTCACCGAGCCGAGCGCCGAGATGGACATGCTCTGCTACGTCTGCAAGGGCGAGTCCGTCGGCAACCCCGACCGGCCCTGCCGTACCTGCTCCTCCGAGGGATGGATCGAGCTGGGCGGCTGCGGCATGGTCAACCCGCGGGTGCTCACCGCCTGCGGGGTCGACCCGGAGAAGTACAGCGGCTTCGCCTTCGGGTTCGGTATCGAGCGGATGCTGATGTTCCGCCACAACGTCGAGGACATGCGAGACATGGTCGAGGGTGACGTCCGGTTCACCCGGCCGTTCGGGATGGAGATCTGATGCGGGTCCCGCTTTCTTGGCTGCGGGAGTACGTCGACCTGCCGGCGACCGAGACCGGCCGTGACGTCCAGGCCAAGCTCATTTCCGCCGGCCTGGAGGTCGAGACGGTCGAGCACCTCGGCGCCGACCTCAAGGGCCCCCTGGTGGTCGGCCAGGTCGCGACCATCGAGGAGCTGGAGGGCTTCAAGAAGCCGATCCGCTTCTGCACCGTGGACGTCGGCCAGGCCAACGGCACCGGTGAGCCGCAGGAGATCATCTGCGGTGCCCGGAACTTCCAGGTCGGCGACAAGGTCGTCGTGGCCCTCCCCGGCGCGGTGCTGCCCGGCGACTTCCAGATCGCCGAGCGCAAGACGTACGGCCGGATGTCGCGCGGCATGATCTGCTCCAGCGACGAGCTGAACATGGGCGACGACGGCAGCAAGGGCATCATCGTGCTGCCGCCGGAGACCGAGATCGGCAAGGACGCGATCGAGCTGCTGGAGCTGGTCGACGAGGTCCTCGACATCGCCGTCACGCCCGACCGCGGCTACTGCCTGTCGATGCGTGGTGTCGCCCGCGAGACGGCCACCGCGTACGGGCTGCCGCTGCGCGACCCGGCCCTGCTCGACGTGCCCGCGCCGAACGCCTACGGCTACCCGGTGAAGGTCTCCGACCCGACCGGCTGCGACCGTTTCACCGCCCGCACCGTGACCGGGCTGAGCCCCGAGGCGCGCTCCCCGATCTGGCTCCAGCGCCGGCTCCAGAAGGTCGGCATGCGCCCGATCTCGCTCGCCGTCGACGTCACCAACTACGTGATGATGGAGCTCGGCCAGCCGCTGCACGCCTACGACCGCTCCCTGGTCCAGGGCACCATCGGCGTGCGCCGCGCCGAGCCGGGCGAGAAGCTCACCACCCTCGACGGGGTCGAGCGCACGCTCCACCCCGAGGACCTGGTCATCACCGACGACCGGGGGCCGATCGGCCTGGCCGGTGTCATGGGCGGCGCCAACACCGAGATCGCCGACCACGACACCGCCGAGAGCGCCACCGCTGACGTGGTCATCGAGGCCGCGCACTTCGACGCGGTGTCCATCGCGCGCACGGCCCGCCGGCACAAGCTGTCCTCCGAGGCGTCCCGGCGCTTCGAGCGCGGCGTCGACCCGATGGCCGCCGCCGCTGCCGCGCAGCGCACGGTCGACCTCCTGGTGCTGCTCGCCGGCGGCACCGCCGAGGCCGGCGTCACCGAGGTCATCGCACCCACCGCGCCGCGGACCATCACCATCCCGGCGGACCACCCCGACAAGGTCGCGGGTGTCGCCTACGGCCGGGAGACGGTCGTACGCCGCCTCCAGGAGGTCGGCTGCGACGTGTACGGGCAGGACGAGCTGATCGTCACCGTGCCGTCCTGGCGGCCCGACCTGACCGACCCGAACGACCTCGCCGAGGAGGTCATCCGGCTCGAGGGCTACGAGAACCTGCCCTCCACGCTGCCCAAGCCGCCCGCCGGACGCGGGCTGACCCACCGTCAGCGGCTGCACCGGCGGATCGGCCGGGCGCTGGCCGGGGCCGGATACGTCGAGGCGCCGAACTACCCGTTCGTCAGCGAGCAGGTCTTCGACCAGCTCGGCCTGGACGCCGACGACCCCGCCCGCCGCGTGGTGAAGCTGACCAACCCGCTCAGCGACGAGGAGCCCGCGCTGCGGACCTCGCTGCTGCCGGGCCTGCTCGGCGCGCTGCGCCGCAACGACGGACGCGGCAGCCACGACCTCGCGCTGTTCGAGACCGGGCTGGTGTTCCACCCGCGCGACGAGCAGCGGACCGCCGTCCGGCTGCCCGTCGACCGGCGGCCGACCGACGAGGAGCTCGCCGGGCTGGACGCGGCGCTGCCCGACCAGCCGCGGCATGTCGCCGTGGTCCTCGCCGGGGCCCGTGAGCAGGCCGGCTGGTGGGGCAAGGGCCGTCCGGCCGACTGGGCCGACGCGGTCGAGGCGGCCCGGACCGTGGCCCGGGAGGCCGGGGCCGAACTGATCGTCCGCAAGGGCCAGTACGGCCCGTGGCACCCGGGCCGGTGCGCCGAGCTGGTGGTCACCGTCGACGGTACGGAGCGGGTCGCCGGTCACGCGGGTGAGCTGCACCCGCGCGTGGTGAAGACCCTCGGTCTGCCCGCGCGCACCTGTGCGATGGAGCTGGACCTCGACGTCCTGGAGCAGGTCGGCGACGACACCCCGATGGCGCCGGGCATCTCCACGTTCCCGGTCGCCACGCAGGATGTCGCGCTGGTCGTCGACGCGTTCGTGCCGGCGGCGGATGTCGAGGCGGCGCTGCGCGACGGTGCCGGTGAACTCCTCGAGTCCATCCGCCTGTTCGACGTCTACGAGAACGCCGAGCAGCTGGGCGAGGGCCGCAAGTCCCTGGCGTATGCGCTCCGCTTCAGGGCGGGGGACCGGACGCTGACGGTTGACGAGGCGTCGGCGGCGCGGGATGCGGCGGTCGCCCTCGCGGGTGAGCGTACGGGGGCTGTGCTGCGGAGTTAGGGCGCCTAAGGGGCGGGGGGCTGCGGTGGTACGGCGACCGCGGGTGCGTAGTGGCTTGTCGCGCAGTTCCCCGCGCCCCTGAAAGGCACGTTCAGCGCAACCCCCTCAAGGGGCGCGGGGAACTGCGCGAACGGCCACAGCGCATCCGCAGTCGACAACGCGCCCTTGCCCCAACGGCGATCGGTCAACCGGCGTAACCGGCGGAGCCGTCCGCCCCGCCACGGAGTGTCGGGCAGGCAGCTGGGCGGACGGCGTGGAAGCGGGCCGCCGCACTGTACGAGGGGGAGCCGGCGGCCCGGCCGGCCTCTTGCGAGGCATTTCAGTCAACCGGCTGGAAACTCTCCGCGACAGTGCGCGCACCCTGCGGATTCGAGCACTCCGTTCACACCCCGTGTGAACGTGGTGCCAGTACGCTGTCGGGCACCGAGCCACCCGGGGGGCCTGATATGCAGCCCAACACTCTGCTCGACGCGATCCTGGACGAGGCCGGGATCTCGCACGCGGGCCTGGCCGCGCACGTCAACCAGGCCGGCCGGGCACGTGGACTGTCCCTCAGATACGAACACACCGCCGTCGCACGGTGGTTGAAGGGCCAGCGGCCCCGCGGCCAGGTGCCCGACCTGATCTGCGAGGTGCTCGCCGCCCGGCTGCACCGCCCGGTGACCCTCGACGACATCGGCCTCGGCGTCCCCGGTGAGCCGTCCGCCCCGCACACCGGCTCCCTGTCCGGCTTCGTCGAGCGGGCCACCGCCCTGTGGCGCTCCGACCAGCAGCAGCGCCCCCACATCCTCGGCGCGCCCGCCGTCACCGGCACACCCGCCGTCATGCCGGTGTGGGAGTGGGAGAACCCGCCGGAGGACGTGGACGTCTCCCGCGGCGGCCGGCACCGCGTCACCGCGAGCGACCTCGCGATGCTGCGCGCCGCCCGCAGCCACTACGAGCAGATGTACCGCAAGGCCGGCGGCATCGCGACCCGCGCCCGGATCGTCGGCTTCCTCAACGCCGAGGCCGCCCCGCTGCTGCGCGGCAGCTACACCGACGCCACCGGCCGCCAACTGCACCGGGCGACGGGCGGGTTGGTGGCGATCGCCGGGATCTGCGCCTACGACTCCGACGCGCACGGACTCGCCCAGCGCTACTTCCACCAGGCGCTGCGGCTGGCGAAGGCCAGCGGGGACCGGGGCCTCGGCGCCTATGTCATCGCGCTGCTGGTCAACCAGTCGCTGTTCATGCGGGAGTACCGGCAGGCCGTCGCGTTCGCCGAGTCCGCGCTGCGCGCCGCGGGCAAGCACATCACCCCGGCGCTCGCCTCCGACCTGTACGCGATGCAGGCCAAGGCGTACGCCCACCTCGGCGACGGCACGAGCGCGCTGTCCTGCATCCGGCGGGCCGAGCAGGCCGCCGAGCGCATCCGGCGCGGATACGAACCGGACGAGACCGGCTATGTCCAGCCGGGCCTGGTCAACGTCCAGGTGGCGGAGGCGCTGCTGAGCCTCGGCGAGATCGCGGCGGCCGGCGAGCACGCGGCGGCGGCCGTGGACAACCCCGCGCACGACCGGGGCCGGGTGCACCGGCTCGCCATGCTCAGCACCATCGAACTGAGACAGGGCAACGCCGACAAGGCGGTGGCCATCGCGGTCCAGATGGCCGAGCAGGCCCGGGGGATGGAGTCGCAGCGGCTGCGCGACAGACTCCGCGCGGTGCGCGAGCACCTCGTGCGCAGCGGCTGCGCGGGCACCGCCGAGGCGGCCGAACTGATCGACGGGGCCCTGCGCGTGCCGCTGTAGGACCGCCGCACGTCAGGGGCCGGTGCTCGCCGCCGCGCCCGTGCCGCGCCTCCGCCACGCCTTCCGCTGCCCCGCGGGCGTCTGCCGTGCGCCTGCTGCCGGACCGCTCCTGCTGCGATATTGCCCCTTACTCGGCGGAAGGTGGCAGAACCGTGCAGTGGACGAAACAGAACGAACAGACTGTGTACTCAAACCGCTGGTTCAGCGTCAATCTCGCGGATGTCCGACTACCCGACGGCCGGCATCTCGACCACTTCCTCATACGGCTGCGGCCCGTCGCCGTGGCCACGGTGGTCAACGAGGCCAACGAGGTACTGCTGCTGTGGCGACACCGCTTCATCACCGACAGCTGGGGATGGGAACTCGCCGCGGGCGTGGTCGAGGACGGCGAGGACATCGCCGTCGCGGCGGCCCGGGAACTGGAGGAGGAGACCGGATGGCGACCCGGCCCCCTGCACCACCTCATGAGCGTGGAGCCGTCCAACGGGCTCACCGACGCCCGGCACCACATCTACTGGTCCGAGGAGGGCGAGTACGTCGGCCACCCCGTGGACGACTTCGAGTCGGACCGCCGCGAGTGGGTTCCCCTGAAGGTGGTTCCCGACCTGGTCGCCCGCGGCGAGGTCCCGGCCGCCAACATGGCGGCGGCGTTACTCCTGCTGCACCATCTCAGGCTCCAGGACCCGTCCTAGCGCCGCGGCACTAGCGCCCGAGGGCCTGCCAGATCGCCACGACCAGGGCCGCCACGGCGGTGACCACCGTGACCGACTGAAGGGGCCAGCGGGCGTGTTCCAGGGTCGTCAGGCGGGTGTTGACATCCTCCAGCTCCTTGGCCGTCTCCTCGGTGCGATGGGAGAGCAGCGCCAGCCCGCCCTCGACGCGGGCGTAGGCCACGTCCAGCCGGCGTCGTAACTCTGCGAGTTCTCCCTGGACGACGGAATGCTCGGGATCGGCGGTCACGAACCGCTCCTTTCCGTAGTCGTTCACGTCCCTTGCATGCGCATGTTGAGTCAACTCGCCTGGTGGGCGTGTGGGGAGAGTGTGCGCCGGGCATATGCGAGCCCGGTGCGCACACGGTGTGTGAAAGCCGCGGGCCCGGCACTCGGAGAAGTGCCGGGCCCGCGGTCGTCGCTGAGCGTGGTCAGCCGTAGGCGTAGAACCCCGAGCCGGTCTTGCGGCCCAGGCGGCCCGCGTCGACCATGCGCTGGAGCAGCGGGGGAGCGGCGTACAGCGGCTCCTTGTACTCCTCGTACATCGAGTACGCGACCGAGGCGACCGTGTCCAGGCCGATCAGGTCGGCCAGCTTCAGCGGGCCCATCGGGTGGGCGCAGCCCATCTCCATGCCGTTGTCGATGTCCTCGCGGCTGGCGATGCCCGACTCGAACATCCGGATCGCGGAGAGCAGGTAGGGGATCAGCAGCGCGTTCACCACGAAGCCCGAGCGGTCCTGGGCGCGGATCGCGTGCTTGCCCAGCACCTTCTCGGTGAAGACCTGGGCCCGGCTCAGCGTGCCCTCGGAGGTGGTGAGCGCCGGGATCAGCTCGACCAGCTTCTGCACCGGGGCCGGGTTGAAGAAGTGGATGCCGATGACGTGGTCCGGCCGCGCGGTGGCGACCGCCAGCTTCACCAGCGGGATGGAGGAGGTGTTGGAGGCGAGGATGGCGTCCGGGCGGGTCACCACCTGGTCCAGGACCTGGAAGATCTCGGTCTTGACCTGCTCGTTCTCGACGACGGCCTCGATCACCAGATCGCGGTCGGCGAACTCGCCGAGGTCCGTGGTGAAGCTCAGCCGGGCCTGCGTGGCCTCCAGCTCCTCCGCGGTGATCTTGCCGCGCTCGGCAGCCTTCGTCAGGGAGTTGAACAGCCGGGTACGGCCGATCTCCAGGGCCTCGCCGGTGGTCTCGGCGACCATCACGTCCAGTCCGGCGCGGGCGCACACCTCGGCGATCCCCGCACCCATCTGGCCGCAGCCCACCACTCCGACGCGTGCAATGTCTCCCGCAGGGATGTCCGTCACATCGTCCCCTTCACCTGTTCGGGCAGCTCGCCTGTTCGCTGCTACGGCTCTGGCAGGTTCGCCGGGTCCCGGTGCCTGCTCCGTTCGTGCACGTTACTCCGAAGTATCGATGATCGATCGCGGGGGTCGGGCATCCTGGGGCGCGAAACGGTCCGTGACCGGACGGATCGACCGGTGTCCAGGGGTGCGCGATGGGACGAGTGTCACGCAGGGCGTTCGCGATGGCGGCGCTGTCGGCGCTGACGATGATGCCGCCGGCGTCGGCCGCGTCGGGCCGGCGGGGAGGGGACGCGGCGGCGACCGGTGAGATGCGCGGTGTGTGGGTCGCGAGCGTGGCCAACCGCGACTGGCCCTCCGCCCCCGGACTGAGCGCCGCCGAGCAGCGGGCGGAGCTGATCGCCCAGCTCGACACGGCCGTGCGGAACCGGCTCAACACGGTGATCCTCCAGGTGCGGCCGACGGCCGACGCCCTGTGGCCCTCGCCGTACGAACCCTGGTCGGAGTACCTCACCGGCACCCAGGGCAGCCACCCCGGCTGGGATCCGCTCGGCACGGCCGTGACGGAGGCACACGCCCGGGGCCTTCAGCTGCACGCCTGGTTCAACCCGTACCGCATCGCCCTCCACGACGACCCCGCCCGGCTCGTCGCCTCCCACCCGGCACGGCAGAACCCCGGCTGGGTCGTCCCGTACGGCGGCCGGCTCTACTACAACCCGGGGCTGCCCGAGGTCCGGGCCTTCGTCGAGGAGGCGATGCTCGACGCGGTGCGCCGCTACCCCGTGGACGCGGTCCACTTCGACGACTACTTCTACCCCTACCCGGTGGCGGGGCAGACCTTCGACGACGACGCCGCCTACGACGCCCACGGCGGCGGCTTTCCCGACCGGGCCGCGTGGCGGCGGGACAACGTGAACCGGCTGGTGCGCGAGACGGCTGCCCGGATCAAGGAGATCCGGCCCGCCGCACTGTTCGGCATCAGCCCGTTCGGGGTGTGGCGCAACAGCGACACGGACCCGCTCGGATCGGACACCACGGCGGGCGTGCAGACGTACGACGACCTGCACGCGGACACGCGCCGCTGGGCGCGCGAGAACTGGATCGACTACATCTGCCCGCAGCTGTACTGGCACATCGGCCACCCCGCCGCCGACTACGCGACGCTGCTCGCCTGGTGGGCCGAGGTCGTCCGGGACTCCGGCACCCTGCTCCACATCGGGGAGGCGCTGTACAAGGCGGGCGATCCCGCCCAGCCGGCCGCCTGGCAGCAGCCGGCCGAGCTGTCCCGGCACCTCACGCTGGCGAAGGAGTACGCGCTGGGGAACGTCTTCTTCTCCGCACGCGAGGTGACGGCCGACCCGATCGGGGCGATGGCGCGGGTGGTCGCCGACCACTACGGGCAGCCGGCCCGCCCCCCGCGCTGACACGCCGCTGTCTACTGCTGGGTCGTGGTCGTCCTGTGCCGGATCTCGGTGTCGGGGCCGGGGGAGCACACGCCCTCGTGTCCGTCCTCGAAGCGGACGCGGTAGGGCGGGTTGCCTTCCTGGCCCAGTACTTCGACGATCTCGCCGACCTTGTCGTGCTGACCGACCACCCTGCCGTGCTGGACAAGCTGGTCACCGACGGTTGCGTGCATCGGGGCCTCCTCACCGAATCGGGGGAGCAGCGGTCCGTGACCTCGAGTCTAGGGCCTGGGCGCGCCGCTCGGCAGCGGGCCGTGCGGCCCTTTCAGCCGCGCGTCCGCTGCGTGACGGCGATGCACACCAGTACCGCCGCGGCCGTCAGCGGGGCGGCCGGCGTCAGGTGCTCGCCCAGCAGGAACACCGACCACACCAGTGTGAGCAGCGGCTGAGCGAGCTGCAACTGGCTGGCCCGGGGGATGCCGATGGCCGCCATGCCCCGGTACCAGACGACCAGTCCGAGGAACTGAGAGCCCGCGGCCACCCACAGCAGCCCGGTCACGCTGTGCGCGGTCAGCTCGACCGGCTCGCACGACAGCGCCACCACCGCGGCGGGCACGCTGAGCGGCAGGCACAGCACCAGCGCCCAGCCGACCACCTGCCAGCCCGGCATCACCCGGGCCAGCCTGCCGCCCTCGGTGTACCCGGCCGCACAGACCAGCAGCGCCGCGAACAGGTACAGGTCGGCGGTGCCCAGCGCGCCGCCGCTCTGCTGCACGGTGAACGCCACCACCGCCGCGGCTCCGGCGAGCGCCGCCGCCCAGAAGGTGCGCGACGGGCGGGCGCCGACGCGCAGGGCGGACAGCAGCGCCGTGGTCAGCGGGAGCAGGCCGACCACGACGGCCGCGTGCGCGGTGGTGGACGTCTGCAGGGCCAGCGTGGTCAGCAGCGGGAAGCCGAGCACCACCCCGGCGGCGACCACCGCGAGCCCCGGCCAGTGACGGCGGGCGGGCAGCGGAACGCGCAGCGCGAGGAGCGCGCCGCCCGCGATGAGCGCCGCCAGCACACTGCGCACCGCCACCAGCGACCAGGGCCCGAAGCCCTCGAGCCCCCATGCGGTGGCCGGGAAGGTGAGGGAGAAGGCGACCACACCGAGGCCGGCCTGGAGCATGCCGAGACCGGCGCGGTCCGGGTGGGTCCTCGGGGCGGGGCTCTCGGTGACTGCTATCGCCGGTGCGGTAGTAGCGCTACTCTGTGCTCTCATGCAAGAGCGTAGCAGTGTTGCTGACCTGGCGGAGCAGCTACGGCGAGAGCTCGACCGCTACTCACCCGGTGGAAAGCTCCCTTCGAGTCGTGCGTTGGTGGAGCGGTTCCGGGTGAGCCCCGTGACCGTCTCACGGGCGCTGGCCCAGCTCGCTGCCGAGGGCCTGGTCGTCACCCGGCCGGGCTCCGGGGCGTTCCGTGCCCACCCGCGCACGCCGGCCGCCCCCGCCGGTGACACCTCCTGGCAGGAGGTCGCCCTCAGTGCCGACGGCAGCCCCGAGCTCGTCCCGCGCTCGGTGGACGCCTCCGGGGTGCTGGTCTCGCTCACCGTTCCGCCGCCCGGCGTGATCGAGTTCAACGGCGGCTATCTGCATCCCTCGCTGCAACCGGAGCGCGCGATGGCCGCCGCCCTCTCCCGCGCCGGGCGCCGGCCGGGCGCCTGGGGGAGACCGCCCATGGAGGGCCTGCCCGAGCTGCGCGAGTGGTTCGCGCGCAGCATCGGCGGCCCGGTCACCGCGGCGGGCGTGCTGGTCACCGCGGGCGGCCAGTCCGCGCTGACCACCGCCCTGCGCGCGCTCGCCCCGCCCGGTGCCCCCGTCCTCGTCGAGTCGCCCACCTACCCGGGCATGCTGGCCATCGCCCGCGCCGCCGGACTGCGCCCGGTGCCCGTCCCCGTGGACGCCGACGGCGTACGGCCCGCGCTGCTCGCCGACGCCTTCCGTGCCAGCGGTGCCCGGGTGTTCGTCTGCCAGCCGCTGTTCCAGAACCCCACCGGTGCCGTGCTCGCGCCCGAGCGGCGCGGCGAGGTGCTGCGCATCGCACGCGAGGCGGGCGCCTTCGTGATCGAGGACGACTTCGTGCGCCGGCTGGTGCACGAGGACGCCGGCCCGCTGCCCCGGCCCCTCGCCGCCGACGACCCCGACGGGGTGGTCGTGCACGTCTGCTCGCTGACCAAGGCGACCTCGCCCAGCTTCCGGGTCAGCGCCCTCGCCGCGCACGGTCCGGTGCTTGAGCGGCTGCGGGCCATCCAGGTCGTCGACACGTTCTTCGTGCCCCGGCCGCTGCAGGAGGCCACCCTGGAGCTCGTCGGCTCGCCGGCCTGGCCGCGCCATCTGCGGGCGATCTCCGCCGAGTTGCGCGCCCGCCGGGACGCCATGGCCGCCGCGCTCCGGCTCCGGCTGCCCGAACTCGCCCTGCCGCACATCCCGTCCGGCGGCTACCACCTGTGGCTGCGCCTGCCCGACGGCCTGTCCGAGGCAGCGCTGACGGCCGCCGCCCTGCGCGCGGGCGTCGCCGTCACCCCCGGCCGCCCCTACTTCAGCGCCGAACCCCCGGCCGGCCATCTGCGGCTGAGCTTCGCGGCGGTGGCCGGCACGGGGGAGATCACCGAGGGCGTACGGCGGCTGCGCACGGCCTGCGAGGAGGTCCTCGGATAACCGCTCGACGCCCTCGGGCACCACCTGCGAGCATCCCGCCATGACCGGTACCCCGCGCCTGCCCGAGGGCTACGACATCTCCACCGACCCCGACCGCATCGACGCCCCGCGCGTGCACCGGTGGCTGTCCACCGACGCGTACTGGGCGCTGGGCCGCTCCCGCGCCAAGCAGGACGCGGCGATCGCGGGCTCGCTCAACTTCGGTGTGTACGAGGCGGTCACCGGTGAGCAGGTGGCCTACGCGCGGGTCGTCACCGACCGGGCCACCTTCGCCTGGCTCTGCGACGTCTACGTGGATCCGTCCGTGCGCGGCAAGGGCGTCGGCACGGCGCTGGTGGCCGCCGTGCGCGAGGAGCTGCGGCCCTGCGGGCTGCGCCGGATCCTGCTCGCCACGCACGACGCGCACGACGTCTACGCGAAGCTGGGGTTCCGGCCGCTGGACCGGCCCGATCACTACATGGCGCTCGCCTTCGACTGAACGGAGCGCCTGGACGGTGGGTGTTTCGCACCGTTCGCCCGGCAGGTCCTGACCGGCGAGTAAGATCTGGCGCACCCTGCGTCACGCCCGGGCGGAACCCCTTGACCTGGGCACTTCCGCGGCTGACGATTCGCGGCATGGCACTTCGGGTCACGTTCGTCGCCGCCGCGGGGAGCTCCTCGGTGCTGGGCGAGCGTTTCGACGACGACCGGCCGCTGGACCAGGCCGGCTGGAGCGAGGTGCAGCGCGTCGCCCACGAACTGCTGCCGCTCGCCGCCGCCGACCTGCGTTACTGCTCGCCGGCCCCGCGCGCCCGCGCCACCGGCGACGGACTCGGCTACGCCCCGCTGGTCCAGCTCGCCCTGCGCGACTGCGACATGGGCCGCTGGCGCGGACTGACCCTGGGCGAGGCGATGGCCCGGGAGCCCCAGACGGTGGACGCCTGGCTCGCCGACCCGAGGGCCACGGTGCACGGCGGCGAGTCGATGGTGGAGTTCATCACCCGGGTCGGCGGCTGGCTCGACACCCGGCCTGTGGAGGACGGCTGCCGGATCGTCGCCGTGGCCGAACCGTCCGTGATCCGCGCCGCGCTGGTGTACGCGCTGAAGGCGCCGCCCGCGACGTACTGGAACCTCGACGTCCGCCCGCTGTCCACGACCACCGTGACGGGCCGGGCGGGCCGCTGGAGTCTGCGGCTGGACAGTGTGTCCGCTCAGCCCACGCGGGCGTAGTCGGTGGTGATCTCCAGGTCCTTGGCCGGTCCGCGCACCCGCCAGACCGTACGCCAGTGGTCCGCGTCGCGGACGGTGAACTCGCCCCGGTAGAGATCCGCCGAGCAGGGGTGGTCGGCGATGTGCCGCCCCTCGGTCAGGTCCAGGTCGTGGAACGGGCGGCCGTCCGCGAACCGTACGTCCGCCGTGCCGTCGGGCCCGGGCAGGAAGCGCAGCGTCCGCTCGGCGGGCCGGGTGACGCCGTGCCAGGTGAAAGCGCCGGACTCCTCGTGCAGCAGGCCGCCTCCGGGTGATGGCCGGAACGCGGTGGTGCCCCGGAAGCCCCCCTCGTCCCCGCTCGCCAGGTCCCGCACGGTGCGGGTCACCCGCCAGCTGCCGCGCAGATACGCCAGCGCGTCCGGCACTGGCCAGAACTCGCCCATCGTGCCCTGCTCTCCGTCCCTCGCGTTGCCGCGCGACCCATTGACGCGTCCCTGCCCCCTCCCTATCTTGCCGTTCGAAGTGCTGATCAGTGTTTGATATTTCGAACGATCAGGGGGGTCCCACCCCTGACACCGAGCCGCGGAGTATCCATGCCGAGCACCCGCTGGAGACTTGCTCTCAGCGCCACCGCCCTCCTGACGGCCACGGCCGTGCTGCCCGCCCCCGCCCACGCCGAGGCAGCCCCCGACTACACGATCACCGTCGACCCGAGCGCCGAGGGCGCGGCGATCGACGACACGATGTACGGCGTCTTCTTCGAGGACATCAACCGCGCCGCCGACGGCGGCCTGTACGCCGAGCTGGTGCAGAACCGGTCCTTCGAGTACTCCACCGCCGACAACGGCTCCTACACCCCCCTGACCTCCTGGACGGTGGACGGCACGGCGAAGGCCGTCGACGACGCGGGCCGCCTGAACGAGCGCAACCGCACCTACCTGTCCCTGGACGCCGGTTCCTCCGTCACCAACTCCGGCTACAACACCGGCATCCGCGTGGAGAAGGGCAAGCGGTACGACTTCTCGGTGTGGGCGCGCGCCGAGAACGGCACGACCTTGAGCGTCGGCCTGAAGGACACCGCCGGCGCCCTCACCGACACCCGGCGCGTCGCCGTCGAGGGCGGCTGGGCGAAGTACCGGGCCACCTTCACCGCGACCCGCACCAGCAACCGCGGCCGCCTCGCCGTCACCACCACCGACGCGGCCGCGCTCGACATGGTGTCGCTGTTCCCCCGCGACACCTACAAGAACCAGCCCAACGGCCTGCGCAAGGACCTCGCCGAGAAGATCGCCGCCCTGAAGCCCGGCTTCGTGCGCTTCCCCGGCGGCTGCCTGGTCAACACCGGCTCCATGGAGGACTACAGCGAGGCGAGCGGCTGGCAGCGCAAGCGCTCCTACCAGTGGAAGGACACCGTCGGCCCGGTCGAGGAGCGCGCGACCAACGCCAACTTCTGGGGCTACAACCAGAGTTACGGACTCGGCTACTACGAGTACTTCCGCTTCGCCGAGGACATCGGCGCGATGCCCCTGCCCGTCGTGCCCGCCCTGGTCACCGGCTGCGGCCAGAACAAGGCCACCGACGACGAGGCACTGCTGAAGCGGCACATCCAGGACACCCTGGACCTCATCGAGTTCGCCAACGGCCCGGCGACCTCCACCTGGGGCAAGGTCCGCGCGGAGATGGGCCACCCGAAGCCCTTCGGCCTCACCCACATCGGCGTCGGCAACGAGGAGAACCTGCCGCGGGAGTTCTTCGCCCGCTTCCAGCAGTTCCGGGCCGCCATCGAGGCGAAGCACCCGGACATCACCGTCATCTCCAACTCCGGTCCGGACGACTCCGGCACGACCTTCGACACCGCCTGGCAGCTCAACCGCGAGGGCAAGGTCGACATGGTCGACGAGCACTACTACAACAGCCCCCAGTGGTTCCTCCAGAACAACGACCGCTACGACTCCTACGACCGGCAGGGCCCGAAGGTCTTCCTCGGCGAGTACGCCTCCCAGGGCAACGCCTGGAAGAACGCCCTGGCCGAGGCGGCGTTCATGACCGGCCTGGAGCGCAACGCGGACATCGTCGAGCTCGCCTCGTACGCGCCGCTGCTCGCCAACGAGGACTACGTCCAGTGGTCGCCCGACATGATCTGGTTCAACAACCACGCCTCCTGGGGCTCGGCCAACTACGAGCTCCAGAAGCTGTTCATGACCAACACCGGCGACCGCGTGATCCCCTCGACGTCGACCACCACCCCGGACGTCAGCGGCCCCATCACCGGCGCCGTCGGCCTGTCGACCTGGGCGACCAGCGCCGCCTACGACGACGTGAAGGTCACCTCCGCGGACGGGACGACGCTGCTCAGCGACGACTTCTCCGGTGACGCGTCCCGGTGGACGCACACGGGCGGCGGCAGCTGGAGCGTCCAGGACGGAGCCTACGTCCAGACCGACGAGGCGGCCGAGAACACCCTGGTCACCGCGGGCGACCCGGCCTGGCAGAACTACGACCTCCATGTCAGGGCCACCAAGAAGTCCGGCAAGGAGGGCTTCCTGGTCGCCTTCGGCGTCAAGGACACCGGCACCTACTACTGGTGGAACCTGGGCGGCTGGAACAACACCCAGTCCGCCGTCGAACAGGCCGTGGACGGCGGCAAGTCCACGCTGATCTCCAAGGCCGGCTCGATCGAGACGGGCCGCGCCTACGACATCGACATCAAGGTGCGGGGCCGTCAGGTGACCCTCTACCTCGACGGCCAGGAATGGGGCAGCTTCACCGACGACAAGCCGGCCGAGCCGTTCCGCCAGGTGGTCACCGAGGACGCGAGGACCGGCGACCTGATCGTCAAGGTCGTCAACGCCCAGGAGAGCGCGGCCCGCACCGCGATCGACCTCGGCGGAGTGAAGGTCTCCTCCCGCGCCCGCGTCACCACGCTGGCCGCCGACCAGGACGCGGTCAACACCGAGACGGACACTCCGGTGACACCGGTGACGTCGACGTTCTCGGGAGTCGCGGACGAGTTCACCTACACCTTCCCGGCGAACTCGGTGACGTTCCTGCGGATCAAGCAGAGATAGGCGGGGTGCGGAGCGGCTTTGTAGGAGCCTACGAAGTGTGGGTCCGAGGCGGGCTTCAGTTGATGCCTTCGGTCCCTGGTCCGCGCTGGTCAGCAGGCTGTGTACTCCTCGTACACGTCGTACTCCAGGTATGCGTCGCGATGACAAGGAGCTTGCCATGACCACCCGCACGGCCGAGACCGGAATCCGTGAGTTCGAGCGCGTCTGGATGGAGCGCGCCGTCCAGCTCGCCACCGACAGCGTGGCCAATGGCGGAGGCCCCTTCGGTGCCCTGATCGCCAAGGACGGCGAGATCGTCGCCCTCGGCAACAACCAGGTCACCTCCAGCCTCGACCCCACCGCACACGCCGAGGTCAGCGCCATCCGCGCCGCCTGCAAGGAGCTCGGTACCTTCAGCCTGGAGGGCTGCACCCTCGTCACGTCGTGCGAGCCCTGCCCGATGTGTCTGTCCTCGTCCCTGTGGGCCCGTGTCGACCGGCTCATCTACGCCGCCGACCGGCACGACGCGGCCGTGGCCGGCTTCGACGACCGGAAGTTCTACGACCTGTTCGACAAGCGCCCCCAGGAGCTGTGGCCCATGGAGGTCGAGCACCTCGACCTGCCGCACCGCACCCAGCCGTTCGACGCCTGGATCGCCAAGACGGACCGCATCGCCTACTGACGGGCGACAGACACAAGGGTGCCCCGCGCCACTGGCGCGGGGCACCCTTGTTCGTACGTGTACGTACGGGGTTCAGTCCGTCTCGGTCTCGAAGGTGCGCAGCAGATCCGCCGCGACGCTCACGGCGATGGTCGCGGGTTCCTTGCCGGTGATGCCGGGCAGCCCGATCGGGGTCTTGATCCGGTCGATGGCCGCGTCGTCGTGCCCGCCCTCGGTGGCCAGGCGCTTGCGGAACCGCGCCCACTTGGCCGCCGAGCCGATCAGCCCGATCGAGCCGAGGTGGGGGGTGCGCAGGGCGGCGTCGCACAGGGCGGCGTCCTCGGCGTGATCATGGGTCATGATCAGGACGTGGGTGCCGCGCGGCAGCTCCTCCAGCACCTCCTCCGGCAGCAGCGGCGTGTGATGGACGTGCACCTGCGCCACCGCGTCCGCCAGCACGCCGAGCCGTTCCTCGGCCAGGACGTCGGACCGGGAGTCGATCAGGTGGAGGTCGATCTCCTGACGTGCCAGGACGCGCGCCAGTTCCAGGCCGACGTGCCCGACCCCGAAGACCGCCACGGCCCGCACCACCGGCAGCGGTTCGAGCAGCACGGCGACCGTGCCGCCGCAGCACTGCACGCCGTGCTGGTTGGTCACCTTGTCGTTCAGGGCGAAATCCATCAGCTCCGGCTTCCGCTCGCCCGCGGCGATCATCTCCCGGGCCCGGTCGATCGCGACGGCCTCGACATTGCCGCCGCCGATCGAGCCCCAGGTCTCGCTCCGCCCCACGACGAGTTTCGCACCGGCGTCGCGCGGGGCGTGGCCGCGCACGGCCGCGACGGTCACGAGCACGCCGGGTTCCCGGCGTTCCCGCAACCGCGCGACCGCGGCGATCCACGTCATGTCAGGCACCGCTCAGCGCTTCGGCGTCGGAGCGGACCGTGCCGTTCACAGTGCCACCGTCACCGGCCGCACCGCCCCGGCGAGCCTCCTGGATCGCCCAGTACACCGCCTCCGGCGTGGCGGGCGAGGCCAGATCGACGCTGACGCCGCCCGGACCGAACGCGGCGGCGGCCTGCCGCAACGCCTCCCGCACCGAGAACGCCAGCATCAGCGGCGGCTCACCCACCGCCTTGGAGCCGTAGACCGCGCCCTCCTCGGTGGCGTTCTCCAGCAGCGTGACGTTGAACTCCTCGGGCATCTCCGAGAAGCTCGGCAGCTTGTACGTGCTCGCCGCCTGGGTCAGCAGCCGCCCGCGGTGCGGCCCGTCGCCGGTGTCCCAGCGCAGGTCCTCCAGCGTCAGCCAGCCCGCGCCCTGCACGAAGCCGCCCTCGACCTGACCGATGTCGATCAGCGGGGACAGGCTCTCGCCGACGTCGTGCACGATGTCCACCCGCCGGATGCGGTAGGCGCCGGTGAAGCCGTCCACCTCCACCTCGGTCGCGGCGGCGCCGTAGGCGAAGTACTTGAACGGCGAACCGCGGAAGCTCTTCGCGTCCCAGTGCAGCCCCTCGGTCCGGTAGAAGCCGGCCGCCGACAGCTGGACCCGCTGGAAGTACGCGGTGCGCACCAGGTCGTCCCAGGCCAGCTCCTTGTCGCTGCCCAGTGCGCGGGCGACGCCCCCGGTGATGCGCACGTCCGAGGCGTTGGCGCCCAGCTGGGTCGCGGCCACCTGGAGCAGCCGCTCGCGCAACTGCTCGCAGGCGTTCTTGATCGCCCCGCCGTTCAGGTCCGCGCCCGAACTGGCGGCGGTGGCGGAGGTGTTGGGCACCTTGTCCGTGCGGGTCGGGGCGAGGCGGACCTTGTGCAGCGGGATGCCCAGCGTGGTCGCGGCCACCTGCGTCATCTTGGTGTGCAGACCCTGGCCCATCTCGGTGCCGCCGTGGTTGATCAGGACCGAGCCGTCCTTGTAGATCAGCACCAGCGCGCCGCCCTGGTTGAAGGCGGTGAGGTTGAACGAGATGCCGAACTTGATGCCGGTGAGCGCGATCGCCCGCTTGGTGTGCGGGTGCGCGGCGTTGAAGGCGGCGATCTCGCGCCTGCGGTCGGCGAGGCCGGCGTTGTCCTTGACCTGCTGCCAGACCGTGGAGATCCGCTCGGCCTGGGTGACCGGCTGTCCGTACGGCGTCGTCTGGCCCTGGCCCGGCCGGTAGAAGTTGCGCTCCCGCAGCTCCATGGGGTCCAGGCCCAGCTTCGGCGCGCAGCGGCCCAGGATGTCCTCGATCACCAGCATGCCCTGGGGTCCGCCGAAGCCGCGGAAGGCGGTGTTGGAGACCGTGTTGGTCCGGGCGATCCGGCCGGCGACGCGGGCGTTGGGGATCCAGTAGGTGTTGTCGATGTGGCACAGCGCCCGCGCCAGCACCGGCTCGGACAGGTCCAGGCTCCAGCCGCCGTCGGCGACCAGGGTCGCGTCCAGGGCCTGGATGCGGCCCTCCGCGTCGAAGCCGATCTTCCACGTGGCGTGGAACCCGTGCCGCTTGCCGGACATGGTCAGGTCCTGGGTCCGGTTGAGCCGGAACCGCACCGGCCGCCCGGTCAGCTTCGCGCCGAGCGCGGCGATCGCCGCGAACCCGTGCGGCTGCATCTCCTTGCCACCGAAGCCGCCACCCATCCGCAGACACTGCACGGTCACCTCGTGCGCGGGCACGCCGAGCACGTGGGAGACGATCTCCTGGGTCTCCGAGGGGTGCTGCGTGGAGCTCTGGACGAACACCTGCCCGTTCTCGTCGACCTGGGCGAGCGCGGCATGCGTCTCGAGGTAGAAGTGCTCCTGTCCGGAGAACGTGAACTCGCCGGAGAAGACGTGCGCGGAGTCGGCGAAGCCGGCGTCGATGTCGCCGGTCTCCATCACGGGCCGGGCGCCGTGGTAGCTGCCCGCCGCGATCGCCTCCTCCAGCGTGACCAGGGAGGGCAGTTCCTCGAGCTCCACCTCGACGGCCGCCGCGCCGAGCCGGGCCGCCTCCAGGGTCTCGCCGAGCACCCAGGCGACGGCGTGGCCGTGGAACATGACCTCGTCGGGGAAGAGCGGTTCGTCGTGCTTCATGCCGGCGTCGTTGACGCCGGGCACGTCGGCGCCGGTCAGCACCCTGACCACACCGGGCACGGCGAGCGCGGGCTCGGTGCGCAGCGCGGTGATCCTGCCGTGGGCCTTCATGACCTGCACCGGGTAGGCGTGCAGCACGTCCTTGGTGCGGTGCACCAGGTCGTCGGTGTAGAGCGCGGTGCCGGTGACGTGCAGGGCCGCGCTCTCGTGCGGCATCGGAACACCGACGACGGGGTTCTCGGGACGTTCGGACAGATGGCTCATGACGACACCGCCTCGGTGGTCTGTGCGTACAGCTTCAGCAGGCTCTGGCCGAGCATCGCGGAACGGTAGAGGGAGCTCGCGCGGTGATCGTCCATCGGCGTGCCCTCACCCCGCAGCACCCGGGCCGCGTCCTCGACGGTCTGAGCCGACCAGGCCCTGCCCTCCAGAGCAGCCTCGGTGGCGAGCGCCCGGATCGGGGTGGCGGCCACGCCGCCCAGACCGATGCGGGCCTTGCGGACGACGCCGTCCTCGATGTCGAGCGCGAAGGCGACCGCCACGCTGGAGATGTCGTCGAACCGACGCTTGGCGATCTTGTGGAAGGCCGTCACCGGCGACAGCGGCAGCGGGATGCGCACCGCGCGGATCAGCTCGCCCGGCCGGCGCACACTGCTCCGGTAGCCGGTGAAGTAGTCGGCCAGCGGGACCTCCCGCTCACCGTCGGCGTCGGCGAGGACCACCGACGCCTCCAGCGCGAGCAGCACGGGCGGGCTGTCACCGATGGGCGAGCCGGTCCCCAGGTTGCCGCCGAGGGTCGCGCCGTTGCGGATGAGCCGGGAGGCGAACTGCGGGAAGAGCTGCGCGAGCAGCGGCACCTCGCCGTCGAGACGGCGCTCGATCTCGGTGAGCGTCACCGCCGCCCCGATCTCGATGTGATCGGACCCGACGCGCAGCTCCCTCAGTTCGGGCAGCCGGTCGATCGCGACCACGCAGTCGGCCCGCCGGGAGCGGATGTTGACCTCCACGCCCCAGTCGGTGGAGCCGGCCACCACCACCGCGTCGGGCCGCTCGCGCAGCAGCCGCAGCGTCTCGGCCAGGGTGCCGGGCCGCACGAAGGAGGCGCCGTCCCGGGTGTAGTCGGTGGCGACCGGTTCGGGGGCCGGCTGCTCGCGTCGCTGCGCCAGCGGGTCCTCGTCGGCGGGCTCGCCGACGGCGAACGCGGCATCGCGGATCGGGCGGTAACCGGTGCAGCGGCACAGGTTCCCGCTCAGCGCGTGCAGATCGAAACCGTTGGGACCGTGCTCGGCGTCGGCACCGTCACCCGCGTCCGGGCCCGCGTCCGCGTGCGCGCAGCGGTCGGGGCGGTAGTACTCGGCCGCCATGCTGCAGATGAATCCCGGGGTGCAGTAACCGCACTGGGAGCCGCCGCGGACGGCCATCTCCTCCTGCACCGGGTGCAGCGTGGGCGGGGTGCCGGGCGCACCGGCGGTGGCGAGGCCCTCCGAGGTGACGATCTCCTGACCGTCGAGAGCGGCGACCGGGACCAGGCAGGCGTTGACCGCCACCCAGTCGGTCGGCTTGTTCACCCCGGGACGGGCCACCAGGACCGAACAGGCGCCGCACTCACCCTCGGCGCAGCCCTCCTTGGTGCCGGTGAGACCGCGCTCGCGCAGGAAATCCAGCGTCGTGGTGTGGGGCGCGGCCGGTGAGATCGGTGTGTCTTCTCCGTTGACCGTGATCCGCGCAGTTGTGTTCGCCAATTTTCAGGCAGCTTTCTGTGTTCAGGCGCGCCGGATGAGGGGAGCAGGCGCTGAGGGGCATGTGGGTACGACGACATGCCGTGCAGAGATGAAGTGATGGGGAGACGCGGAACGTGCCACACAGGGGCACATCAGGAACGGCGCGTCAGCAGCCGTGCGCGATACGACCCGGAACCCAGACCGTGCGGTGGACGAGGCGACTCAGATCAGCGTTGGTGTACATCCGCCGGTCGCCTCCTTCCGGTCCTGATGGGTCGGCTTCGTCCGCACCGTAGTGGCTGCGATCACACCGGTCAAGAGGTCGTCCACGACCCCGGAGAAGCGATTGCATAAACGTGCAGCGAAACGTATAGTCATGCTCCTGAGGAGGAGGATATCCATGGCGGTACGTGCGGCAGTGGCCGGAGCGAGCGGATACGCGGGCGGAGAACTGCTGCGTCTGCTGCTGGCCCACCCCGAGGTCGAGATCGGTGCCCTGACCGGCAACACCAACGCCGGACAGCGGCTCGGTGCCCTGCAGCCGCACCTGCTGCCGCTCGCCGACCGGGTGCTGGAGCCGACCACCGCCGAGGTCCTCGCCGGGCACGACGTGGTGTTCCTCGCGCTGCCCCACGGGCAGTCCGCCGCCGTGGCCGAGCAGCTCGGACCGGATGTGCTGGTCGTCGACATGGGCGCCGACTTCCGGCTGAAGGACGCCGGTGACTGGGAGCGGTTCTACGGCTCCCCGCACGCCGGTACCTGGCCGTACGGCCTTCCCGAACTGCCGGGTGGCCGCGCCGCGCTGGAGGGGTCCAGGCGCATCGCGGTGCCCGGCTGCTACCCGACCGCCGTCTCCCTCGCCCTCTTCCCCGCGTACGCGGCCGGCCTCGCCGAGCCCGAGGCCGTCGTCGTCGCCGCCTCCGGCACCTCCGGCGCGGGCAAGGCGCCCAAGCCGCATCTGCTGGGCAGCGAGGTCATGGGCTCCATGTCGCCCTACGGCGTCGGCGGCTTCCACCGGCACACCCCCGAGATGATCCAGAACCTCAGCGCGGCGGCGGGGGAGCGGGTCACCGTCTCCTTCACTCCGACCCTCGCGCCGATGCCCCGGGGCATCCTCGCCACGTGCAGCGCCTCCGCGAAGGAAGGCGTCACGGCCGAGTCCGTCCGCGCCGCCTACGAGAAGACCTTCGCCGACGAGCCCTTCGTGCACCTGCTCCCCGAGGGCCAGTGGCCCGCGACGGCGTCCGTCTTCGGTTCCAACGCCGTTCAGATCCAGGTCGCCTACGACGAGGCCGCGCACCGCATCATCGCGATCAGCGCCATCGACAACCTGACCAAGGGCACCGCGGGCGGTGCCGTCCAGAGCATGAATCTCGCCCTGGGTCTCGCCGAGACGACCGGGCTTTCCACGATCGGAATCGCACCGTGAGCGACGCACGTGCAGCCACCGGGCCGCAGACAACGACGAAGGCCGCACCTCTGCGCTGCACGGGCGGAGAAGCGAACAAGGAGATGCCGTGAGCGACGCACGTGCAGCCACCGGGCCGCAGACAACGACGAAGGCCGCACCTCTGCGCTGCACGGGCGGAGAAGCGAACAAGGAGATGCAGTGAGTGTCACGGCAGCCAAGGGATTCACGGCGGCGGGAATCGCCGCCGGGATCAAGGAGAACGGCAACCCGGATCTGGCCCTCGTGGTCAACAACGGTCCCCGCCGCGCCGCCGCGGGCGTCTTCACCTCCAACCGCGTCAAGGCCGCGCCCGTACTCTGGTCCGAGCAGGTCCTCAAGAGCGGGCAGCTGACCGCGGTCGTCCTCAACTCCGGTGGCGCCAACGCCTGCACGGGCCCGAAGGGCTTCCAGGACACCCACGCCACCGCCGAGAAGGCCGCCGAGGTGCTGGGCATCGGCGCGGGCGAGGTCGCCGTCTGCTCGACCGGCCTCATCGGTGTCCTGCTCCCCATGGACAAGCTGCTCCCGGGGGTCGAGACGGCCGCGGCGCAGCTCTCCGAGCACGGCGGCGAGAAGGCCGCCATCGCCATCAAGACCACCGACACCGTCCACAAGACGTCCGTCGTGACCAGGGACGGCTGGACCGTAGGCGGCATGGCCAAGGGCGCCGGGATGCTCGCGCCGGGCCTCGCCACCATGCTGGTTGTCCTCACCACCGACGCCGACCTCGACAGCGAGACCTTGGACAAGGCCCTCCGCGCGGCCACCAAGGTCACCTTCGACCGCGTCGACTCCGACGGCTGCATGTCCACCAACGACACGGTGCTGCTGCTCGCCTCCGGCGCCGCCGAAGTCACCCCGGACCACGCGGAGTTCGCCGAAGCCGTACGGCAGGTCTGCGACGACCTCGGCCAGCAGCTCATCCGGGACGCCGAGGGCGCCAGCAAGGACATCAAGGTCGAGGTGATCAACGCCGCGACCGAGGACGACGCCGTCGAGGTGGGCCGCTCCATCGCCCGCAACAACCTCCTCAAGTGCGCCATCCACGGCGAGGACCCCAACTGGGGCCGCGTCCTGTCCGCGATCGGCACCACCAAGGCCGCCTTCGAGCCGGACCGCCTGAACGTGGCCATCAACGGCGTCTGGGTGTGCAAGAACGGCGGCGTAGGCGAGGACCGCGAGAAGGTCGACATGCGCTACCGCGAGGTGCACATCGTCGCCGACCTCGCGGCCGGCTCCGAGACCGCCACCATCTGGACCAACGACCTCACCGCCGACTACGTCCACGAGAACAGCGCCTACTCGTCATGAGCACCACGCGGAAGCACACCGCCCTCCCCAAAGCGCAGATCCTCATCGAGGCGCTGCCCTGGCTCGTCCGCCACAACGGCAAGACCGTCGTGATCAAGTTCGGCGGCAACGCCATGGTCGACGAGGAGCTGAAGGCCGCGTTCGCGCAGGACGTGGTGTTCCTGCACCACGCCGGCCTCAAGCCCGTCGTCGTGCACGGCGGCGGCCCGCAGATCAGCGCCGCCCTCGACAAGCACGGCATCGTCAGCGAGTTCAAGGCCGGCCTCAGGGTCACCACCGAGGACGCCATGGACGTCGTGCGCATGGTGCTGGCCGGTCAGGTGCAGCGCGAGCTGGTCGGGCTGCTCAACCGGCACGGACCGCTGGCCGTGGGCCTGACGGGCGAGGACGCGCACACCATCACCGCCACCAAGCACCAGCCCGAGATCGACGGCGAGCTCGTCGACATCGGACGGGTGGGCGAGATCACCGGCATCGACACCGGCGCGATCGAGGCACTGCTCGCGGACGGCCGCATCCCGGTCGTCTCGTCGATCGCCCGCAGTCAGGACGACGGACATGTCTACAACGTCAATGCTGATACGGCGGCTGCGGCACTCGCTGCTGCTCTGGGCGCCGAGACACTCATGGTCCTCACGGATGTCGAGGGACTCTACGAGGACTGGCCGAACAGCGACGAGGTGATCAGCCGCCTCACCGCTTCCCAGCTGGAGAAGCTGCTGCCGGAGCTGTCCTCCGGCATGGTCCCGAAGATGGAGGGGTGCCTGCACGCCGTGCGCAACGGCGTGACCACCGCCCGCGTGATCGACGGCCGGGTCCAGCACTCGATCCTGCTGGAGATCTTCACCGACGAGGGCATCGGCACGATGGTCGTGCCCGACGAGGACACCGAGGGGGAGTCATGAGCAACCAGGAGATGACCGCGCGGTGGCAGGGCGCGCTCATGAACAACTACGGCACTCCCCGGCTGCCCCTGGTGCGCGGTGAGGGCGCCAGGCTGTGGGACGCCGACGGCACGGAGTACGTCGACTACGTCGGCGGCATCGCCGTCAACGCCCTCGGCCACGCCCACCCGGCGGTCGTGGAGGCGGTCAGCAGGCAGATCGCGTCCCTGGGCCATGTCTCCAACCTGTTCATCGCCGAGCCGCCGGTCGCGCTCGCCGAACGGCTCCTGCAGCTCTTCGGCCGCGAGGGCAAGGTCTTCTTCTGCAATTCGGGCGCCGAGGCCAACGAGGGCGCCTTCAAGATCGGCCGGCTCACCGGGCGCACCCACATGGTCGCCACCGACGGCGGCTTCCACGGCCGCACGATGGGTGCCCTTGCGCTGACCGGCCAGCCCGCCAAGCAGGAGCCGTTCCGGCCGCTGCCCGGCGACGTCACCCACGTCCCGTACGGCGACGCCCAGGCACTGGCCGCGGCGGTCACCGAGGAGACCGCGCTGGTGATCATCGAGCCGATCCAGGGCGAGAACGGGGTCGTCGTGCCGCCGCCCGGCTACCTCAAGGCCGCGCGGGCGATCACCGCCGCCAAGGGTGCGCTGCTCGTCCTCGACGAGGTGCAGACGGGTATCGGCCGCACCGGCCACTGGTTCGAGTACCAGGCGCACGAGGGCGTCCTGCCGGACGTGGTGACCCTGGCCAAGGGCCTGGGCGGCGGACTGCCGCTGGGCGCCACGGTCGCCTTCGGTCGGGCCGCCGAGCTGCTCCGGCCCGGGCAGCACGGCACGACCTTCGGCGGCAACCCCGTCGCCTGCGCCGCCGGACTCGCCGTGCTGGACACCATCGCGAACGACGGCCTGCTGGAGAACGTCAAGCGGCAGAGCGAGCGGCTGCGGGACGGAATCGAGTCCCTGAACCACCCGTTGATCGCCCATGTCCGGGGCGCGGGGCTTCTCCTGGGTATCGTGCTCACCGAGCCGCTCGCGCCGCAGGCGCAACAAGCGGCTCAGGACGCCGGTTTCCTGGTCAACGCGCCCGCCCCCGATGTCGTACGGCTGATGCCGCCGCTGAATCTCGGCGACGACGACGTGGAGGCGCTGCTCCAGGCTCTTCCCGGCATCCTCGACGCGTGTCACGGGGACGGACGATCCGGAGAATGAGACGACGATGAGCCAGGCGCAGGAGGACCAGGGGCCGGGCGGGAACGCGGGGCCCGCCGTACCGCAGACCCGCACCGCACGGCACCGCCGGATCGTGGACATCCTCAACCGGCAGCCGGTGCGGTCGCAGAGCCAGCTGGCGAAGCTGCTCGCCGACGACGGGCTGAGCGTCACCCAGGCGACGCTCTCCCGGGACCTGGACGAGCTCAACGCGGTGAAGATCCGCAACACCGACGGCGATCTGATCTATGCGGTGCCGAGCGAGGGGGGGTTCCGTACGCCTCGTGCGCCGCTGGGGGAGTCGGCGAAGGAGGAGCGGATGCGGAGGCTGTCGCAGGAGCTGCTGATCTCCGCGGAGGCCTCCGCGAACCTCGTCGTCCTGCGGACGCCTCCGGGGGCGGCGCAGTTCCTGGCGTCGGCGATCGACCAGGCCGAGCTGCACGACATTCTGGGGACGATCGCCGGTGACGACACGCTGCTGCTGATCAGCCGGGAGCCGACGGGAGGGCAGGCCCTGGCGGACCACTTGCTGCGGCTGGCACAGAACGGCCACTGAAGGGGGTGGGGGCGGTGCGCTGCCGGGTGCGGGTCGTGGCTGGCTGGTCGCGCAGTTCCCCGCGCCCCTGAGGCGTTGCCGCCGGCCGGCGTTCAATCGCAGGCCTCGCAGCGGCACCCGGCCGTGGCGGCGGACTCCGTCCGTCCCGCGGGCAGTCGTGCAGGGCGGCACGGTGGGCGCGGACGGTGCCCCGTCGGCCCGGGTGAGCGTCACGCCCCCGCCTCAGCCCAGACGTGCCGCCAGCCCGCCCGTCCAGCGGACCTCGTCGCCCGCCGTCACCAGCAGGGCCTCCACGCCCTCCAGGGACTCCAGCCAGGCCAGACCTGCTCGCGAACCCATCGCGAACGCCGCCGTCGCCCAGCAGTCCGCCCAGGTCAAGGACGGTGCCACCACCGTCACCGCCACCAGGTCCGTCACCGCGGAGCGCCCCGTGCGGGGATCGACGATGTGCGCGCCCCGCTCAGCCGTACCGGACGTCGCCACCGCCAGCTCCTCCGTGCCCGCCGACGAGACCACCGCCGCCAGCCCCCCGGGCCGCAGGGGATCCGCCACCCCGACCCGCCAGGGCCGGTGCGCCCCGGGCGTGCCGAGCAGCTGGACGTCACCGCCCCCGTTGACGCTCACCCCCACCGGCCCCGCCGCCGCGATCAGACGCGCGGCGCGCTCCACCGCCCAGCCCTTCACGATGCCGGTCGGGTCCAGGCGCCCGCGGTACCGCGGACTGAACCAGCCGTCGCTGACCCGCTCGGCCTCGTCGGCGAGTTCCAGCACCTCGGCGACCTCCGGATCGCATTCCCCGACCGTCAGCTCGCCGCGCGCCAGCCGGGAGACCTGGCTGTCCTCGCGATACGTGCTGAACACCTCGTCGGCCCGGTGCAGCCCCGCCACCGCTTCCTCCAGCGCCGTGCGCACGGCGTCGGGTTCCCCGCCGCGGACGTCGAAGGAGAAGACGGTCCCCATCGTCTCCACCACCCGACGCTCCGCGGCGGGAGCCTCGGCGGACCCGGTCACCGTGTCAGCCACCGGCCCGGTCCAGAGCCGACTGCAGCGACTGCTTGTAGCCGGTGCTGGTGTACGTCGCCCCCGACACCGCGTCGATGTCCGCGGTCCCCGCCGCCACGGCCGCCTGGTTGAGCTTGGGCACGGCGTTGCTGGTGATCTGGTCGCTCTGCCCGCCCTTGGGGGTCTGGACCGCCTCCGCCTTGATGATCTTGCCGCCCGCGACGGTGATCCGGACCTGGACCGGCCCGTACTGGGTCTTCACCGCGTCACCGGTGACCGTGCGTGCCTGCGCCTCGCCGCCACCCCCCGCGTCCTGCCCGGACCCGGACCCGGACCCGGCGCCGGACGACTGCGACGACCCCGCCGCCTTCGCCTTGTCCAGTGCCGACTGCAGCGACTTCTTGTAGCCGGTGCTGGTGTACGTCGCCCCGGACACCGCGTCGATGTCCGCGCTCTGCGCCGTCACCGCCGCCTGGTTGAGTTTCGGTACGGCGTTGCTGGTGATCTGGTCGCTCTGCCCGCCCTTGGGCGCCTGGACCGCCTCCGCCTTGGTGATCTTGCCGCCGCTGACCGTCAGGCGGACCTGCACCGCGCCGTACTGGGTCTGTGCCGCGTCTCCGGTGACCGTGCCGTCGCCGATGGGCTGGGCGCCGCCCTGCGGGGACTGGGCCGCCGCGGGCGGGGCCGCACCGCCCGCCGCCTCGGCCGCGCCCGGGTCGGACGCCGGCTTCAGCGACAGCAGCAGCACGATCCCGGAGACCGTGGCGGCGGTGGCGAGCACGGCACGCCGGACGGGGTGACTCTTCCTCATCGCTTCTCAAGCTCCTGATGGGTCTTGATGGTTGGGAGGGCGCGCAGGGCGCGGGGGCGCCGAGGCCTCGGCGGACCGTCGCTCACATCTCGAACGACTCGTGATGGATCCGGCGCGCGGGGACCCCCGCGCCGCGCAGTGCCTCGTACACCTGCTGGGCGAAGCCGGGCGGACCGCACATGAAGACGTCGTGGCGGTCGATGTCCGGGATCTTGCGTTGCAGGCTCTCCGCGGAGATGTCGGGGCGCTCCCCGTCGGGGCTGTTCACCGCGTACATCAGCCGGGCACCGCGCTCGTCGGCGATCTTGGCCAGTTCGCCCCACAGGGCCAGGTCCTGGGTGCTGTTGGCCCGGTACAGCAGAGTGATGTCACCGGAGGCGCCGGGCAGGGTCTCGAACAGGGCCCGCATCGGGGTGATGCCGACCCCGCCCGCGACCAGCAGCACCTTGCCGCGGCTGCGACGCTGGGCGGTCAGCGCGCCGTAGGGGCCTTCGGCCCACACCCGGGTGCCGGGCTCCAGCTCGCGCAGCCGGGAGCTGTGGTCGCCGATCGCCTTCACGGTGATGCGCAGCAGATCGGGGCGGGGCGCCGCCGACAGCGAGTACGGGTGGGAGCTGAAGCGCATGCCCGGCGCGAGGAACCGCCAGCGGAAGAACTGCCCGGCCTCCGCGCCGATCCGGTGCAGCTTGCGCCCGCGGATCAGCACCGACACGATGCCCGGCGTCTCCTCGATGACCGCCTCGACCCGCATCCGGTGCCGCAGGTTCAGCCGGATCGGGGTGATGATCCGGTACCACAGGACCAGCGCGGTCACCGTGCCGTAGAGGCCGTACCAGAAGGTCTTCGCGGAGGGCTCGACGGCGAACTCGTTGCCGGTGGTGATCTGGTGCCAGAACGTCAGGTACACCGCCGCGTAGGTCAGCAGGTGCACGTGGTACCAGCCGTCATAGGGCAGCCTGCGGCGGATCGGGCCGATCGAGATGAAGGCGATCACGAACAGCAGGCCGGTGCCGATCGCGGCCTTGCCCATGTCGGGCAGCGTGTTGATGGAGGTGACGGTCTGCTGGACGATGTCGCCGAGGGACTTGCCCGCCTGCAGGGCGTAGCCCCACATGATCAGGAAGACATGGGCGACGACCAGGCAGACGGTGTAGCGGCCGCTCATCGCGTGCCAGCGCGCGACCCGGTCCGAACCCACCCGGCGTTCCAGCGCGGGCACGCGTGCCATCTGCAGCACCACCAGGGCCATCAGATAGCCGGCCAGCAGACCGGTGATCCGGCCCGCGGCGACGATTTTCCCGGTGGTGTCCGCGATGGACGGGGTGTTGGTCCACCACAACCACAGCACGGCCACCGCGCCCGCCCCCACGGCGAGCAGCAGGGGCACGGCGGGGGAGCGGCGCGGGCGGATGCGGCGCATCGTCTGGCGGCGGGCGGCACGGCCGCCGGCGAGCGTGGTGGTCACGGTTCCTCCGTGGGGACTTGACCCTTGGCCCACAGATACGTGCCGTGACGCGGGAGTGTTCAGACGCGTGTGAGGCGGCCTCGCTCGGGCTCAGTACCGGGTGATCGCGGTACGACCGCTCGTCGTGCCGATCGCGAGGTGCGGTGTGCGCTCCGGGTCGGCCCAGCGCAGGATGCTGCGCATCGCCTCCTTCGGCACGGACACGCATCCCGCCGTCGCGCCCCGCCCGTTGACGTGCAGGAAGATGCCGGCGCCCCGGCCGCGCACCGGACGGTGGTAGTTGAAGTCGACGACCAGGGCGTGGGCGTACTGCGTGCGGTAGGTGATCAGATGCTCGGCCTCGGCGGCCCGGCAGTCGGCCGCCCGGGGTTCGGTCCACCGGTTGTAGGAGCGCGAGCCGGTGTCCTGGCACCACCAGGAGCCGGCCCGCACGGGACGGTACTCGTACGCCGTCCCGCGGGGTGCCGCCTCGATGCCGAAGGCGTACGGCAGTCCGTACAGCCCGGTCGGGGTGGTGTCCGTGCCCTGACGGCGCGCCGTTCCCTCCACGAGCCCTCTGGCCCCGAAGCGGGCCGGCGCGGTGCCGGCGGCGACCCAGCGGCCGTCCTTGCGGTCCCACCAGGTGACCGTGCCGCTCGTCGAGCCGGTTCCCGGCGCCACCGCGGTGATCAGCTGCCGGCCGCCCCCGGTGTCCGCCATGCGCTCGGGCAGCGGCGAGGACGGTCGCCCGGCACCGAGGACGAGCAGCGACAGCGAGGCGAGGGCGACGGCGGGGAGGCGGACACCTGGGCGCATGGCTCAGACCGTAGACGGGGGCAGCGGCAACGGCAGCCCGGGTAGTCCGTCCAGGCTGGTCGCGACGTGCTCCTTCTTGGTGAAGTACGCGTTGAGCGAGTCGTCGTCCTCCCGCGCGAACCGCTTGCCGTGCAGATCCCGGTCCGTCTCGTACGCCATGAAGGGAACGGCGTACCCGCAGGTGTCCCGGACCAGTTCGGCCGTCACGACGATGACGGCGCGCAGGCCGTGGGGGGTTGGATCGATGTCGGGGAACCGGGCGAGCAGCTCCGGGAACCGCGGATCGTCCCGGAAGACGGGCTCACCGCGTCCGTGCACGCGCACGATGTTCGGCGGTCCCTGGAAGGCGCACCACATCAGGGTGATGCGGCCGTTCTCCCGCAGATGGGCGACGGTCTCGGCGTTGGAGCCCGCGAAGTCGAGGTAGGCGACCGTGCGGTCGTCGAGGACGGCGAGGGAGCCCTTGAGGCCCTTGGGCGAGAGGTTGACCGTGCCGTCGGCGGACAGGGGAGCGGTGGCGGTGAAGAAGACCGGCTGCTCCTCGATGAAGGTCCTCAGGCGGCCTTCGATGCGCTCATAAGTCTTTCCCATGCCTAACGATTATGGTGTCGAACCTTTCGTCTGTCTAATTAATTCACGTACGCATCGGGGGGAAGGAGGTGGATTGACGAATCATGCGGACTCCTGCATACTCATGCATGTCAGCGAATGCACTGTGAGGAGAAACCCGTGACCGAGCGCGTCGTACTCGCCTACTCAGGCGGTCTGGACACCTCCGTCGCCATCGGCTGGATCGCCGAGGAGACGGGCGCCGAGGTCATCGCCGTTGCGGTCGACGTCGGCCAGGGCGGCGAGGACCTGGACGTCATCCGCAAGCGCGCGCTCGCCTGCGGTGCCGTCGAGGCCGAGGTCGCGGACGCCAAGGACGAGTTCGCCGAGGAGTACTGCCTCCCGGCGATCAAGGCCAACGCCCTCTACATGGACCGCTACCCCCTGGTCTCCGCGCTCTCCCGGCCGACGATCGTCAAGCACCTCGTCGCCGCCGCCCAGAAGCACGGGGCCACCACCGTCGCCCACGGCTGCACCGGCAAGGGCAACGACCAGGTCCGCTTCGAGGCCGGCATCGTCGCCCTCGCCCCCGACCTCAAGTGCATCGCCCCGGTCCGCGACTACGCCATGACCCGCGACAAGGCCATCGCCTTCTGCGAGGACAAGGGCCTGCCGATCGCGACCACCAAGAAGTCCCCGTACTCCATCGACCAGAACGTCTTCGGCCGGGCCATCGAGACCGGCTTCCTCGAGGACATCTGGAACGCGCCGATCGAGGACATCTACGAGTACACCCAGAACCCGGCCGTCGAGCGCGAGCCGGACGAGGTGATCATCTCCTTCAAGGAGGGCGTCCCGGTCGCGATCGACGGCAAGCCCGTCACCGTGCTCCAGGCCATCCAGCAGCTCAACGAGCGGGCCGGCGCCCAGGGCATCGGCCGGATCGACATGGTCGAGGACCGCCTCGTCGGCATCAAGTCCCGCGAGGTCTACGAGGCCCCCGGCGCGATCGCCCTGATCACCGCCCACCAGGAGCTGGAGAACGTCACCGTCGAGCGTGAACTCGCCCGCTACAAGCGGGGCGTGGAGCAGCGGTGGAGCGAACTGGTCTACGACGGCCTGTGGTTCTCGCCGCTGAAGCGGGCGCTGGACGGGTTCGTCAACGAGGCGAACCAGCACGTCACCGGTGACATCCGGATGACGCTGCACGGCGGGCGTGCGGTGGTGACCGGGCGGCGCTCGGAGCAGTCGCTGTACGACTTCAACCTCGCGACGTACGACACGGGCGACACGTTCGACCAGTCCGCGGCGAAGGGGTTCATCGACATCTACAGCCTGTCGGCGAAGATTGCGGCGAAGCGGGATCTGGCCTGACCGGGCCGGTTGCTCTGGCAGGGGAGCTGCGGGTCCGTTGTGGCTGGTCGCGCAGTTCCCCGCGCCCCTTTCGGGGCGCTTTCATCACCATTCTTGAGGAGCGCAGGTAGTGAGCAGCAACAGCGGTGACGTACGGCTCTGGGGCGGGCGGTTCGCCGACGGGCCCGCCGAGGCCCTGGCCAAGCTGTCCGCGTCGGTCCACTTCGACTGGCGGCTCGCACCGTACGACATCGCCGGCTCCCGTGCGCACGCGCGCGTGCTGCACAAGGCCGGGCTGCTCAGCGAGGACGAGCTCACCCGCATGATCCAGGGCCTCGACCAGCTGGAGGCGGACGTGGCCTCCGGCTCCTTCACCGGGACCATCGCCGACGAGGACGTCCACACCGCCCTGGAGCGCGGCCTGCTGGAGCGACTCGGCCCCGACCTCGGCGGCAAGCTCCGCGCCGGCCGCTCCCGCAACGACCAGGTGGCCACGCTCTTCCGGATGTACCTGCGGGACCACGCCCGGATCATCGGCGGTCTGATCGCCGACCTCCAGGACGCGCTGATCGGTCTCGCCGAGGCCCACCCGGACGTGGCCATGCCCGGCCGCACCCACCTCCAGCACGCCCAGCCGGTGCTCTTCGCCCACCACGTGCTCGCCCACGTCCAGTCCCTGTCCCGGGACGCCGAACGGCTGCGCCAGTGGGACGAGCGTACGGCGGTCTCGCCGTACGGCTCCGGCGCCCTCGCGGGCTCCTCCCTCGGCCTGGACCCGGAGGCGGTCGCCGAGGACCTCGGCTTCGAGCACGGCAGCGCGGCCAACTCCATCGACGGCACGGCCTCCCGTGACTTCGTCGCCGAGTTCGCCTTCATCACCGCGATGATCGGGGTGAACGTCTCCCGGATCGCCGAGGAGATCATCATCTGGAACACGAAGGAGTTCTCCTTCGTGACCCTGCACGACGCCTTCTCCACCGGCTCGTCGATCATGCCGCAGAAGAAGAACCCGGACATCGCGGAGCTGGCCCGGGGCAAGTCCGGTCGTCTGATCGGCAACCTCACGGGCCTGATGGCCACGCTCAAGGCACTCCCGCTCGCGTACAACCGCGATCTGCAGGAGGACAAGGAGCCGGTCTTCGACTCCATCGACCAGCTGGAGATCCTGCTCCCCGCCTTCACCGGCATGATGGCCACCCTCACCGTGCACCGCGAGCGCATGGAGGAACTGGCCCCGGCCGGCTTCTCCCTCGCCACCGACATCGCCGAGTGGCTGGTCAAGCAGGGCGTCCCGTTCCGCGTGGCGCACGAGGTCGCCGGCGAGTGCGTCAAGGTCGCCGAGGCCGAGGGCAAGGAACTGGACGAGCTGACGGACGACCAGTTCGCGAAGATCTCCGCCCACCTCACCCCCGAGGTCCGCTCGGTCCTCAACGTCCCCGGCGCCCTCGCCTCCCGCAACGGCAGGGGCGGCACGGCGCCGAGCGCGGTCGCGGTCCAGCTGGCCGAGGTGAAGGCGGACGTCGCGGCCCAGCACGAGTGGGCGACCGCCAAGAAGCGGTAGGGGACGCCGCCGAGGGGTGCGGGAACTGCGCGACACGCCACGGCGCAGCCGCGGTCGCGCAACGCACCGCACCACCCGAGCTCTGACGCGAAGGTCATCGCGGGTTACGTTGGTCGACACCCGTAAGGGAGCCGACCGAACGGAGCCGCGATGCCCTTCGCCCGCCTGGCCACCGCAACCACCCCCACCTGCCACATCGGCCTCGGCCTCGCCGCAGTCGGCCGCCCCGGCTACATCAACCTCAACCGGGACGAGGACCTCGGAGAGAACCGCAGCGTCGAGACGCTGCGCGCCCGCACCCACGACCTCCTCGACGCCGCCTACGCGCAGGGCGTCCGCTACTTCGACGCGGCCCGCTCCTACGGCCGCTCCGAGGAGTTCCTCGCGGACTGGCTCCACAGCAACCCCGGCATCGACGACGTGGTCATCGGCAGCAAATGGGGTTACACCTACACCGCCGACTGGACCACCGACGCCGAGAAGCACGAGATCAAGGACCACTCCCTCGCCGCCTACGAGCGTCAGCGCGCCGAGACCGACGCCCTGCTCGGCGACCGGCTCGACCTCTACCAGATCCACTCGGTGACCCCGGACAGCCCCGCCCTCACCGACAAGGACCTGCACGCCCGGCTCGCGGAGGCGGCCGCGGGCGGCCTCACCGTCGGCTTCTCGACCAGCGGGCCGGCCCAGGCCGACGCCGTCCGCGCCGCTCTCGCCGTCACGGTCGACGGCGAACCCCTCTTCCGGACCGTCCAGTCCACCTACAACGCCCTGGAGACCTCCGCGGGCCCCGCCCTCGCCGAGGCGCACGAAGCGGGTCTCACGGTGATCGTCAAGGAGGGCATGGCCAACGGCCGCCTGGCCGAGCCCCACGCCCCGCAGCCTCTGCGTGACATCGCCGCGGAGACCGGCCTCGGGTGCGACGCGGTCGCCCTCGCTCTGATCCTCCGCCGGCCCTGGGCCGGAGTCGTCCTCTCCGGAGCGGCGACCGTCCTCCAGCTCACCTCCAATCTGCACGCCCCGGCCGTCGATCTCACCGACGACCAGTTGTCCCGCCTCGAGGCCCTGGCCGAGGACCCGCGCACCTACTGGGAGCGCCGGGGACAGCTGCCCTGGCACTGAGCCGCGACAGACCTGCGCAATATCCACAGCTCTGAGACTTCTACGCCCCGTGTGAGACAGTAATGTCTCACACGGGCTATAGTTGTCTCATGGCTGTCGATCGTGACCACGTGCTGCGCGCCGCCGCGGCCCTGCTGACCCGCAAATCAACCGCGACCATGGACGAGGTCGCCAAGGCCGCCGGAATCAGCCGCGCCACCCTGCACCGGCACTTCGCCGGGCGCGACGCCCTCGTACGAGCGCTGGAGGCGCTGGGCATCGCCGAGTGCGAGGCCGTCCTGGACGCGGCGCGCCCGGAGGAGGGCCCCGCCGCCGACGCCGTACGGCGGCTCGTGGCCGAGATCGAACCGCAGGCCGGACTGCTCGCCTTCCTCTACACCGAGAACCAGCTGTTCGAGGGCGAGGAACAGAACGCGGGCTGGGCCAGGATCGACGAACGCATCGCCGCCCTGTTCCGGCGCGGACAGGAGAGCGGCGAGTTCCGTATCGACCTCACCCCGGCCTGGCTCACCGAGGCGCTCTACGGACTGCTCGCCTCCGCCGCCTGGGCGGTGGCCGAGGGCCGCGTGGCCCCCAAGGACTTCACCCACATGGTCGTGGAGCTGCTGCTCGGCGGCACCCGACGCCAGAACGACGCATCACAGAGGAAGGAATCATGACCAGCACCCTGCAGCCGGCGGACGGCACCGAGGCGGTGAAGCGGCCCGGACGGTGGCTCGCGCTCGGCGTGCTCGTGCTCGCCGTGCTGCTGGTGGCCGTCGACGCCACCGTCCTCGGCCTCGCGACCCCGTACATCAGTGAGGACCTCAAGCCCACCGGCACCCAGCTGCTGTGGATCGGCGACGTCTACTCGTTCGTGATCGCCGGTCTGCTGGTCTCCATGGGCAGCCTCGGCGACCGCATCGGCCGCAAGCGGATCCTGCTCTACGGCGCCACCGCCTTCGGTGCGATCTCCGTGCTGAACGCCTACGCCACCACCCCCGAGCTGATGATCTTCGCGCGTGCCCTGCTCGGTGTCGCCGGCGCGACCCTGATGCCCGCCACGCTCGCCCTGATCCGCAACCTCTTCCACGACCCGCGCGAGCGCAGCCTCGCCGTCGGCATCTGGGGCGCCACCGCCTCCGCGGGCACCGCCATCGGGCCGATCATGGGCGGCTTCCTGCTGGAGCACTTCTGGTGGGGCTCCGTCTTCCTGATCAACCTGCCGGTCATGGCCGTCCTGGTCCTCGTCGGCATCAAGATGCTCCCCGAGTCCAAGAACCCCAGCCCCGGCCCCTGGGACCTGCTCAGCGTCGTGCTGTCGCTGGTCGGCATGGTCGCGATCGTGTACGCGGTGAAGGAGGCCGCCACCCACGGCTTCGCCTGGGCCACACTGGCCGCCGCACTGCTCGGCGCGGGCGCCCTGTACGGCTTCGTACGCCGTCAGCTCACGCTCCCCGCACCCCTGCTGGACATGCGGCTGTTCCGCCACCGCGGCTTCAGCGGAGCCGTCCTGGCGGACCTGCTGACCATCCTCGGCCTGTCCGGCCTGGTGTTCTTCCTCTCCCAGTACCTGCAACTCGTCCAGGGCAGGCGCCCCTTCGAGGCGGGCCTGGCCGAACTGCCCGCCGCGATCGGCGCGGTGGCCGCCGGCCTGGTCGCGGGCAGGGCCGCCCGCCGCTTCTCCGTGCGCTCGGTCGTCTCCGGCGGACTCGCCGCGGTCGGCCTGGCACTGGCCGCGCTCACGGTGATCGGCCAGTCCACCGGCTACCCCCTGCTCGGGGCGGCCCTGCTGGTCGTCGGCATCGGCGCCGGCTTCTCCTTCACGGTCACCGCCGACGTGATCCTCTCCAGCGTGCCCAAGGAACAGGCCGGCGCCGCGTCCGCGGTCTCCGAGACCGCCTACGAGTTGGGCGCGGCCCTCGGTATCGCCGTCCTCGGCTCCATCGTGACCGGCGTCTACCGCGACTTCACCGGCCCGGCGGGCACCCCGGCAGAGGCCCACGAGTCACTGGGCGGCGCGGTGGAAGCGGCGACGAGGATGCCCGCGCACACCGCGGAGCCGATGCTCGACGCGGCCCGCGAGTCCTTCGTGAGCGGCCTGACCCTGGCAGCGGGCGTGGGCGCGGTCGTCCTGCTCATGGCGGCGGTCGCATCGTGGGTGCTCCTGCGACACCAACGGCTCGACAACGCCGCTTCTGTCGATTAGGGGGCTCCGCCGCGAGGGCGCGAGCAACCACACGACTCCCACGTCGTGCACCCCTGCCGCCCCCACCCCCGCGCTTTAAGCCCCTTTTCGCCCCCGCCTGATGGTCTTGGCTCCACACCCGACGTCGTCCCGACGACCGAAGGAGCCACCGACCATGACACCCCGTCCGACCGACACCGACGACGAGCACCTCGAAGAAGCCCTCTTCGAGGTCAAACGCATCATCGTCGGCCAGGACCGCATGGTGGAACGGATGTTCACCGCGGTCCTGGCCCGCGGCCACTGCCTCCTGGAAGGCGTCCCCGGTGTGGCCAAGACCCTCGCGGCGAAGACCCTCGCACACGTCCTCGGCGGACGGTTCGCCCGGCTCCAGTTCACCCCCGACCTCGTCCCCTCCGACATCACCGGCACCCGCATCTACCGGCCCTCGCAGGAGACCTTCGACATCGAACCCGGCCCGGTGATCGCCAACATCGTCCTCGCCGACGAGATCAACCGCGCCCCCGCCAAGGTGCAGTCGGCGCTGCTGGAGGTGATGGGCGAGCATCAGGTCTCCATCGGCGGCACCACCCTCCCCGTCCCCGAACCGTTCCTCGTCCTCGCCACCCAGAACCCCATCGAGTCCGAGGGCGTCTACCACCTCCCCGAGGCCCAGCGCGACCGCTTCCTGCTCAAGGTCGAGATCAGCGCCCCCAGCGAGTCCGAGGAACTGGCCATCCTCTACCGGATGAGCGTCGACCCACCGCGCCCCCGCCGGGTCCTCACCCCCGAACAGGTCGTCGCTCTCCAGCGCACCGCCGACGAGGTCTTCGTGCACCACGCCGTCGCCGAGTACGCCGTACGGCTGGTGTACGCCACCCGGGAACGCGCCGGGCCCGGCAGCCGCCTGGCGCACGGAGCCGGCCCCCGCGCCACGCTCGGCCTGGTCGCCGCCGCCCGCGCCCTCGCGCTGCTGCGCGGACGCGGGTACGTCCTCCCCGAGGACGTGGGCGACCTGGCCCACGAGGTGATCGCCCACCGCCTGGTCCTCTCCTTCGACGCGCTCGCCGACGGGGTGAGCGGCGCGGAGATCGTCGACGAGGTGCTGGCCGCCGTGGCGCAGCCCCGGGTCAGCCCCCGCCAGGCCGCACAGGAGGCCGCGGCATGACCCCCACGCTCGGCGAACTCACCCCCGAACAGGCGCTCCGGCACCTGGAGCTGCTGTTCACCCGGCACCCCGACGGACTGCTCCAGGGCGACCATCCCGCACTGGTGCCCGGACCCGGCGACGAGGTCGCGGAGACCCGGCCGTACGTCATCGGTGACGACGTGCGCCGGATGGACTGGAACGCGACCGCGCGTACCACCGTCCCGCATGTCCGCCTCACCCTCGCCGACCGCGAACTCACCACCTGGATCGTCCTCGACGCCTCCGCCAGCATGGACTTCGGCACCGCGCGGATGGAGAAGCGGGACCTCGCGGTGGGCGCGGCGGCGGCCGTCGCCTTCCTCACCGAGCGGGCCGGAAACCGGCTCGCGGCCCAGCTCACCGGGCCGGACGGCATCCGCCGCATCCCGCCGCGCTCCGGCCGCCGGCACCTGCTCGCGGTCCTGCGCGCGGCGCTCGAGCGGCCACGGGTGGAACCGGGGCCGCCGACCCGCCATCTGGCCGAGGCCCTGTCCACACTCCGTGCCCTGCCGGCCCGCGGCATGGTCGCCGTCATCTCCGACTTCCTGGAGACCGGCTGGGAGCAGCCGCTGCGCACCGTCGCCCGCCGCCACCAGGTCCTCGCCGTGGAGACCGTCGACCCACGCGAGCTGGAGCTGCCCGACGTCGGAATCCTCACGGTGGTCGACCCCGAGACCGGACGCCGCCGCGAGGTACCCACGCACGCCCGCCGTCTGCGCGAGCGCTATGCGAGCGCCGCGCTGGAACAGCGAGCACTCATCCAGCAGTCCATCCGCCGCTCCGGCGCCTCCCATCTGCGGCTGCGCACGGACCGGGACTGGGTGCGCGACGTCGTCCGGTACGTCGAGACGCAGCGGCGCCGGGGAGGCGGTGCCGTGTGAACCGTACGACCGGCGGAAGGGAGGGATCATGGGCCTGCGCTCGCCCGGCTGGCTGCTGCTCCTGGCGCCGCTCGCCGCTCTGATCGCCGCGTATCTGCTGGTGCAGCGACGGCGCGCCCGCTACGCCGTCCGCTTCACCAACCTGGAGCTGCTCGACAAGGTGGCGCCCCGTCGCCCCGGCTGGCGTCGGCACGTCCCGGCGGGCGCCTTCTGCGCGATGCTCGCCCTGCTGGTCGTCGGGTTCGCCCGGCCGACCGCGGAGGTGCAGGTGCCACGGGAACGGGCCACCATCGTCGTCGCCTTCGACACCTCCGGGTCGATGGAGGCCACCGACGTCGAACCGACCCGCTTCATCGCGGCCCAGCGCGCCGCGCTCACCTTCATCGACCGGCTGCCCGAACGCTTCAACACCGGTCTGGTCACCTTCAGCGGCTCCGCCACGGTGGCGGTACCGCCGACCACCGACCGGACGGCGCTGCGTACGGCCGTCGGGCAGCTCGTCCCCGGCCAGGGCACGGCGATCGGCGAGGCGGTCGTCGCGGCGCGGGACGCCATCCGCGCGCTCGACAAGGAGGCCGAGACGGAGCCGCCGCCCGCGCACATCGTGCTGCTGTCCGACGGCTCCAACACCGTGGGCCGCTCGGTGGAGTCGGCCGCGGAGGAGGCGGCGGCCGACCGGATCCCGGTCTCGACGATCGCCTACGGCACCGAGGACGGCGTACTGGAGCTCCCCGACGGCCGCGTCCTCCAGGTCCCGGCCGACGGCCCGGCCCTGGAGAACCTGGCCTCCCGCACCGGCGGCGACTACCACGAGGCCGCGACGGGAGAGGAGCTCGAGGACGTCTACGAGGACATCGGCAGCTCCGTCGGCCACCGCACCGAGGAACGCGAGATCTGGCAGTGGTTCGTGGCGGCCGGCCTGCTGACGGCCCTGCTGGCGGCGGCGACATCGCTGTTGTGGTTCTCGCGCATCCCCTGAGACGAGGAGGTACGCCCGCCATGCCGGATCCACGCCACCCCGGCCCGCCGCCCCCGCCGGGGCCGTCCGCGCCGCCCCGCCCACCGGCCCGCCCGGTCTCCGCCCCGCCACCGGAGCCCGCACCTCGGGAGCCGGACACCCGAGCGCACGGCGCCGACGCGCCGGGCCCGCACCGCGCCGGGCTCGGTGAGCCCCGCGGTCCGTCCTTCCTGCCCGGAAGCCCACCGCACGGCCTGCACCCCGCCGCGGCCGGTACACAATCGCCCCTGCCACCTGCCTCTCCCTCTCCGAGCACCCGCTCGCCTTCCTCCAGCACCCGCCCGCCGCACCCGCCCCGCACCCCACGGCCGGCAGCCCGCTCCCTCATGGCCGTGCTGGTCGCCGCCGTGCTCGCCGGCGGCACCGCCGGATACGCCGCCGGGCAGCTCGGGGACGACGACCCCGCCCCGCCCGCCGCCGCCCGGAGCGCCGGTGATCTCCAGGCCGTCGCCGCGCGGGTGCTGCCCAGCGTCGTGTCCGTGCAGACGGACGGCGGGCAGGGCTCCGGGTTCGTGTTCGACGCGCGCGGGCGCATCCTCACCAACGCCCATGTCGTGGAGGGAAGTTCACGCGTCACGGTGGAGCTGCAGGACGGGCGCCGGCTCTCCGCCGAGGTCGTCGGCGACGACCCCGACCACGACGTCGCCGTACTGGAGCCGGAGACGGCGCGCGGACTGACCGCCGTCGACCTCGCCACCGGCGTCCGCCCGGCCGTCGGCGACACTGTGCTGGCCATCGGCTCCCCGCTGGGCCTGAGCGGCACGGTGACCTCGGGAATCGTCAGCGCCCTCGACCGTTCCGTCCGGCTCGGTGACGACAACGGCAGCGGTGGCCCGCGCCGCGCCCTGCAGACCGACGCCTCGATCAACCCCGGCAACTCCGGCGGACCCCTCGTCGACGCCGAGGGCCGGGTCATCGGCATCAATACGGCCATCGCGACGTTGGACAGGAACAGGGGCGGTTCCATCGGCATCGGCTTCGCGATCCCCGTGGGCGACGCCGTGGCCGCCGCCCGCACGATCATCGACGGTGGTTAGGGGGACGTCATGCGTCTGCTGGTCGTCGAGGACGAGGAGGACCTGGTCGTCGCCCTGAGGGTCGGCCTCGTACGGGCGGGATACGCCGTCGACGTCGCCCCCGACGTCGACACGGCGACCGAGAAGCTCGCCGTCAACGAGTACGACCTGGTCCTGCTCGACCTCAACCTGCCCGACGGCGACGGCTTCGCCGTCTGCCACGCCGTCCGGGCCACCCCCGGCGGCCCCCGCATCCTGATGCTGACCGCCCGCGACCGCCTCGCCGACCGGGTCCGCGGCCTCGACGAGGGCGCCGACGACTACCTGGTCAAACCCTTCGCCCTGCCCGAACTCCTCGCCCGCATCCGTGCCCTGCTGCGCCGCGAGGACGGCGGCACATCGGTCGTGGAGGTCGGCGAGCTGCGCCTGGACACCGCCCGCTTCGAGGCGTACCGCAAGGAACGCAGGCTCCGGCTCACCCCGAAGGAGTTCGGCGTCCTGCACTACCTGATGACCCGCCCCGGACGGGTCGTACCGGCCGAGGAACTGCTCGAACACGTCTGGGACGAGCACGCCGACCCGTTCACCAACACCGTGCGCGTCACGGTCGGCTCCCTGCGCCGCAAGATCACCGGCGACGAGGAACCCCTGATCGAGACGGTGATCCGGCAGGGCTACCGCCTCAAGGAGACGCCATGAAACGGCCCGCCGCGCTGGAGGGCCTCCGCCTGCCCGCCTTCACCCACACCATCCGCTTCCGCCTCACCGTCCTGTACTCCGCGCTCATCTTCGTCCTCACCGCCCTCGTCCTCGGCGCCACCTACCTCGCCGTCGAACGCAGCGGCGAGGCCAAGCCCGTCACCAAGCAGTTCACCGCGTCGAAGTACGTCAACGACGTGTACGTCGGCCAGGTCGAGGCGGTGAAGGTGCAGGAGGTGGAGGCGGCCGTCAACTACGAGACGCTCGCCAACCTGCGCAACTTCTCCTTCGTGGTGCTCGGCGCCCTCGCCGTCGCCAGTCCCGCGATCGGCTGGATCCTCTCCGGCCGCGCCCTGCGCCCCGTGCGCTCCATCTCCCGCACCGCCGCCGAGATCCAGGCCACCGACCTCTCCCAGCGCATCCGGCTCACCGGCCCCAAGGACGAGCTGCGCGACCTCGCCGACACCGTCGACTCCATGCTCGACCGGCTCGACGAGGCGTTCCGCGCCCAGCGCCAGCTCATCGACGACGCCTCCCACGAACTGCGCAGCCCGCTCGCCATCATCCGGGCCAACCTGGACGCCGTCCTCACCGCCGAGGAGTCCGACGAGGCCGAGCGGCGTGCCGCCGCGCGCAGCGTCGACCGGGCCACCACCCGCATGACCCGCCTGGTCGAGGACCTGCTCGCCACCGCCCGCCGCAGCGCCCCCGCGCTCGCCGACACCGACGTCGACCTCGCGGCGGCGGCCGGCGAGGCCTGCGAGGAGTTCGCCCCGCTCGCCGCCGAACGCGCCCTCGTCCTGCACCGCCGGCTCACTCCCGGCCTCACGGTCATCGGCGACCACGACGCGATCCGGCGCGCGGTCGGCAACCTGCTCTCCAACGCCGTCCGCCTCGCCCCGGCCGGTACGCCGATCACCGTGGCCGCGGGCCGCGACGGGCCCTGGCTGTGGACGGCCGTGCGCGACGAGGGACCCGGGATCCTGGACGACGACCAGGCCCGGGTCTTCGACCGCTTCTGGCGGACCCGCCAGGCGCCTGCCGGCACCGGACGCGACCGCCACGCCGGCCTCGGCCTCGCCATCGTCCGCCAGATCGTGGAGTCCCACGGCGGCCACGTACGCCTGTTCTCGAAGGTGGGCGAGGGCTCCACCTTCGTCCTGTGGCTACCGGCCCAGGGCACGGAAACCACACACACCGGCCCCCCTGCTGAGCGACCTGTGTGAAACACCCCAGGGGCGCGGGGAACTGCGCGACCAGCCCACCACGACCCGCACTCGACGACGGCGAACCCAGCGGAGCTATGCTGCCTCTTTCGCCTTGCTCGCGTACATGTCCACGTACTCCTGCCCGGACAGCCGCATCACCTCGGCCATCACCGAGTCGGTGACCGCACGCAGCACATAACGGTCCCGGTCCATCCCGTCGTAGCGGGAGAACTCCATCGCCTCACCGAAGCGGACCGTCACCCGCCCCGGCCGGGGCAGTCCCGCCCCGCCCGGCTGCAGCTTGTCCGTGCCGATCATCGCGAACGGCACCACCGGCGCACCCGTCATCAGGGTGAGCCGCGCGATACCGGTACGGCCCCGGTACAGCCGGCCGTCGGGGGAGCGGGTGCCCTCCGGGTAGATGCCGAAGACCTTGCCCTCCTCCAGCACCCGGCGCCCGGTCATCAGCGCCGCGACACCGCCGCGCCCGCCGTCGCGGTCTACCGGGATCATGCCGACGCCGGTGAAGAACCAGGCCATCAGCCGGCCCTTGAGGCCCTTTCCGGTGACGTACTCGTCCTTGCCGATGAAGAAGACCTGACGGTCGCAGACCAGCGGAAGGATCATCGAGTCGATGAACGTGAGATGGTTGCCGGCCAGGATGACCGGGCCGTCACCCGGGATGTGCTCCGCACCCTCCACCTGTGGGCGGAACATCAGGCGCATGATCGGGCCGAGCACTGCCTTGATGAGCGCGAAGCGGGACAACGGGCCCTCCGGTGGGAAGCGGACGTCGATGGATGCCGTATTGAGTCTGTGCAGGTGAGGACATTACTCGCGGCCCCGGGGGTTGCGCACATCGGGCTCACGGGGTTCACCGAGGTCTTACTCACCATTGACGTGGGTTCACCTGCGGTGGCCCACGGTGACCGGCGTGTAACGCGGCCGCCACGCTGTGACGGAACTCGCCCGGACCCGCATACCGGGCGCCTGCCCCGGTTCACCCGGTCGAATGCGACGCGGTGTCACATCCCCGGGGGAATACGACAGATGTCCGACGGACGTACGACGGACGTACGACATGCGACACCACCCGCGTGTTCGCCCGGAGGTCTCCCGTCCGTCAACCGCACACACCTACGATCGCCCCGCACTGAACCAGCCGACGGCAGGAGGGCGCTCATGGGAACGCGGGACACTCTGACCACTCGGGGCACGGGGGAGTCGAACGAGCGGACGGGCGGTACCGGGCGCCGGGCGCTCCTCGGCGCGGCGATGCTCGCCGCCGGCGGTACGGCCCTCGGGCTGAGCGGCACCGCGAGAGCCGCCGGTGCGGGGCAGGGCGGCGGACGGGGCCTGAAGAGCCTGCCCGTCCCGACGATCATCGGCCACCGCGGGGCCAGCGGCTACCGGCCGGAACACACCCTGGGCGCCTACCAGCTCGCCCTCGACATGGGCGCGGACATCGTCGAGGCCGGTGACCTCGTCCCCACCAAGGACGGCCATCTCGTGTGCCGCCACGAGCCGGAGATCGGCGGCACCACGGATGTCGCCGATCACCCCGAGTTCGCCGGCCGCAGGACGACCAAGACCCTGGACGGCGCCTCGGTCACCGGCTGGTTCACCGAGGACTTCACGCTCGCCGAGCTGAAGCGGCTGCGCGCGGTGGAGCGCATCCCGGCCAACCGCCCGCACAACACCCTCTACAACGGCCGCTGGGAGATCCCCACGTTCGAGGAGGTGCTGCGCTGGCAGGACGAGCAGACGCGCAAGCGCGGCAAGCAGGTCTGGATCTACCCGGAGCTCAAGCACCCCACCTACTTCCGGAAGCTGGGCCTCGGCCTGGAGGAGCGGGTCGCCAAGGTGCTGCGCAAGCACGGCAAGGACGACCGCAACGCCCCGGTCATCCTCCAGTCCTTCGAGCCGACCAGCATCGAGCGCCTGAACACCCTCGTGGACAACCCGCTCGTCGTCCTGCTGTCCAGCGCGAACAGCCGCCCCTGGGACTTCGTCGAGTCCGGCGACCCGCGCACGGTCGCCGACCTCATCACCCGCAAGGGCCTCAGGGAGATCGCCTCCTACGCCCAGGGCATCGGCCCCACCCTGGACCTGGTCATCCCGCGCGACGCGAGCGGCCGGCTCACCGAGCCGACCACCCTGGTCCGCGACGCCCACCGCGCCGGCCTGATCCTGCACCCCTACACCCTGCGCAACGAGAACCCGTTCCTGCCCGCCGACTTCCGCAAGGGCACCGAGCCCGACGCCTACGGCGACGTCTTCGGCGCCTACCGCGCGTACTTCGCCACCGGCATCGACGGCGTCTTCACCGACCACCCCGACACCGGACTGCTGGCCCGCGAGGACTTCGTCAACGACTGAGCCACCGAGCCCGGTCAGGGTGACGTCCGGCCGCCGCGGGCAACCGCGCCCGCGGCGGCCGCGTCGTTGCGCCTATGACGCACGAGCTGGTCACCGCCCTTAGCCCGCTGCTCACCGCGGAGGCCGCCGCCGAGGCATATGCGTCCGGGACCGAACCGGCCGACCTGGAGCAGGCGGTCTGGCTCCGCCTCCTGGAACGCCTCGACGCCCAGGACCCGCCCCACGATCCGCCGGGCTGGCTCCGCCGGGCCGTCCGCACCGAGGCCCGCCGCACCCGCCGTACCGCCCGCCACGAGACGCCCCTGACCGGCGACCCCGCGGACGGCGCCGCTCACGACCCCGAACTCCTCGCCCTCGCCGCCGCCCGCCGCCACGCCCTGCGGGACGCCGTGCGCCGGCTGCCCGGCCGCTGCCCCCGTCTCCTCGACGCGCTGCTGTCCCCGAACGACCCGACATACCGGGAAATCGCAGGGGAGTTGGGTATCTCACAGGGCGGTCTTGGTCCGGAACGTTCCAGATGCCTGGGATGTCTACGTCGTTTGCTCACACCGGAGGTTGCGGCCCGCTGAGGACGGGGATAGGAGTGAGGGACGACAGGTGATCAGGTGAGCGGGAGGCGTGCGCACATGGGCATGAGCGTGACCATCTCTGCGGCGGCCGAGCAGGACGCGGAGCAGATCTTCAGGTTGCAGTACCTGTGCTTCCAGAGCGAGGCGGCGCTCTACGGCAACTACCGCATCGACCCGCTGGTCCAGAGCCTCGACTCGGTCCGTCAGGAGGTCGCCGGCGACTGCGTCTTCGTGGCCCGGCTCGGCGACGAGGTCGTCGGCTCGGTGCACGGCAGGATCACCGAGGACGGCACCGCCGCCATCGGCAAACTGTGCGTCCACCCCCGCCTCCAGGGCCACGGCATCGGCGCCCGCCTGCTCAAGGCGGCGGAGTCGGCACTCGCCGAGGAGCGCGGCGCCAAGACCTTCCGCCTCAAGGCCGGTCACCGCAGCGAGTCCAACCTCCGCCTCTACAGCAAGGTCGGCTACCAGCGCGTGGGCACGTCCCAGGGCACGGACGGCGTCCCGATGATCGTCCTGGAGAAGAAGGCGGAGTCGTACGCGACAACAGCGTGACGGCAACCCTCTAGGGGCGCGGCGAACCGCGCGCCCGGCCGCGACGGACCGTCAGCCGCCTGACATCCTCAGGCGGCTGCTCGCTCCCGCGCCTTCCGCAACCAGTAGATCGCGGAGAGCGGCAGGAGCACCGGGATGAACAAGTACCCCATCCCGTAGTCCGACCACACGGTCGCGTCAGGAAACGCGGACGGGTCCACGAGCGTCCACGTCCCCACCGTCAGCACACCCACCAGCTCCGCCGCACAGCACACCAGCGCAGCCCGGCGCGCCGTCTCCCCGCCCCGCACCAACGTGTACGTGATGAACCCGTACACCACGCCGGCGACCGCCGACAGGGAATAGGCGAGCGGCGCCCGGTCGAACTCCGTGGCGATCTGATACGCCGACCGCGACACCGCCCCGACGACCATCACCCCGTACAGCCACACCAGGAGCAGCCCGGGGCCGCTGATCAACCGCTTCGCGGGCACCTCAGCCCCTCCAGATGTCGAAGAGCCGCACCTCGAGCACGGCCAGCACGACACCGCTCGCGGCGACGGTCACCGACCCCCACCGCGTCCGCTCGGCCAGCGACATGAACGCGGCCGCCGGAACACACGCCAACGAGCCCAGCAGATACGCCACGAAGATCGTCGTGCCCTGCTCGGGCTTCTCGCCCCGGGCCAGCTGCACGATCCCGACGACCAGCTGCACCAGCGCCAGCAGTGTGACCACGGCCATGCCGATGAAGTGCCAGTCCTTCGTCGGCTGATCACGGTACGCGGCCCAGCCGCACCACGCGGCCAGCAACAACGCGGCGACGCCGGTCACCAGCGTCAGGACATCAAGCATGGCAGCGACCCTATTACGCCGAAATCCGCGCGTGCCGCCCGCCCCCGCCCCCGTGGTCTTGACCACACATGACGGACGGCCGCGCCGGTCACCCTGCGCCCGCCGATCGCCGCGCGGCCTCGTCCTTGCTGGTCGCACACGGGCGAGCGGGCATCCTCCGCGCGCAGCCAGCCATGTCCACGTCCGTCCACCATCCGGACACCCATGTCCGGTCAGCAGCAATCGTCTGCTTTACTGATCGCATGACCACGACGAGCGACCGCATCCCTGCGACCGAGGCGACCATGACGCCCGGTGCTCGTTGTATGTGTCCGTGCCGAATGTGCGCCTTCTAGAGGGCCCCTGCACCAGCTGAGCCTCGCGCCCCGAAGCGAGAGCCCGCTCATGTCCGCCCGCGTGCCCCGCATGCGCGACTGAGCCACGCCCCCGCGCGCACCTCTCCCGTGCGACTGCCCGTCAGCCGCGCCCGGGAGCAGCCGTGCCGCGCCCTGGCTGAGTTTCGACCCTGAATGCCTCGTGCCCGGCGCCCACGACGCGCCGCGCACTCGACAGTGACGGAAACCCACGTGATCACCACCTCGGGCCTCACCAAGGTCTACCGCTCGCGCGGTCGCGAGGTCACCGCCCTGGACGGCGTCGACCTGCACGTCCGCGAAGGCGAGGTCTACGGCGTCATCGGCCAGTCCGGCGCCGGCAAGTCCTCCCTCATCCGCTGCATCAACCTGCTGGAGCGCCCCACCACGGGCACCGTGACGGTCGCCGGACAGGACCTCACCGCCCTGGCCGGCCGCGGTCCCCGGGCCGGCCGGGAACTGCGGCAGGCGCGCAGCCGGATCGGCATGGTCTTCCAGCACTTCAACCTGCTGTCCTCCCGGACCGTGCAGGACAACGTCGAACTGCCGCTGGAGATCCTCGGCGTCTCGGGGAAGGAACGTTCCCGCAAGGCGCTGGAGCTGCTCGACCTGGTCGGCCTCGCCGACAAGGCCAAGGCCTACCCCGCCCAGCTGTCCGGCGGTCAGAAGCAGCGCGTCGGCATCGCCCGCGCCCTCGCCGGCGACCCCAAGGTGCTGCTCTCCGACGAGGCCACCAGCGCGCTGGACCCGGAGACCACCCGCTCCATCCTTCAGCTGCTGCGCGACCTCAACCGGCAGCTCGGCCTGACCGTTCTGCTCATCACGCACGAGATGGACGTCGTGAAGTCGATCTGCGACTCGGCCGCGCTCATGGAGAAGGGCCGCATCGTCGAGTCCGGCACGGTCACCGACCTGCTCGCCACCCCCGGCTCCGCACTCGCCTCCGCGCTGTTCCCCGTCGGCGGGGACGCCTCCGCCGACGACCGCACCGTCATCGACGTCACCTTCCAGGGCGAGAGCGCCACCCAGCCCGTGATCTCGCAGCTCTCCCGCACCTACAACATCGACATATCGATTCTCGGCGCTGCCATCGACACCGTCGGCGGCCTCCAGGTCGGCCGGATGCGCATCGAACTGCCCGGCCGCTACGAGGACAACGTGGTGCCGATCGGCTTCCTGCGCGAGCAGGGCCTGCAGATCGACGTCGTGGGCCAGGAACAGCCCGTACTCGTCAAGGAGGGGGCCAAGTGACCTGGTCCGAGATGCAGCCGCTGCTGGAACAGGCGTGTCAGGAGACGCTCGTCATGGTGGGCTGGTCCACCCTGATCGCGGTCCTCGGCGGCCTCCCGCTCGGCATCCTGCTCGTCCTCACCGACAAGGGCGGCCTGCTGCAGAACACCCTGGTGAACAAGGTCATCGGGCAGATCGTGAACGTCGGCCGCTCGATGCCGTTCATCATCCTCATGGTCGCCCTGATGAACTTCACCCGCTGGGTCACCGGGACCACCATCGGCAGCGAGGCGGCGATCGTGCCGCTCGCCATCGGCGGCATCCCGTTCTTCGCCCGCCTCGTCGAGACGGCGGTGCGCGAAGTGGACCACGGGCTCGTCGAGGCCGTGCAGGCGATGGGCGGCAACACCTGGACCATCGTCCGCAAGGTCCTCGTCCCCGAGTCCCTGCCCTCCCTCATCGCCAGCACCACCACCACGGTCATCGCCCTCATCGGCTACTCCGCCATGGCCGGCACCGTCGGCGGCGGAGGCCTCGGCGACCTCGCCGTCCGCTACGGCTACCAGCGCTTCGAGACCGGCCTGATGTGGATCACCGTGGCGATCCTCGCCGTCGTCATCTCCCTCATCCAGTTCGCCGGCGACTACGCCGCCCGCGCCCTGCACCGGCGCGGCGCCCGCTCCGGCCCCGGACCCCGGCTCCGCCTGCTGAAGGCGCAGGAGCCCGCGGCGGCCGACGTCAGCAAGGTCGCGTAGACCCCAGGACTCCCCGTCCACCCACGACGGGGTCGCACCACCCTTAAGGAAAGGCACTTTTCGTGCGTAACACCGCCAAGATCACCACCGCCGTCCTCGCCGCCGGAGCCCTGACCCTCGGGCTCACCGCCTGCGGCGCGGAGAAGGACTCCGCCGCCACCGACACCTCCGGTCCGCTGGTCGTCGCCGCGAGCCCCGTCCCGCACGCCGAGATCCTCACCTTCGTCAAGGACAACCTGGCGAAGAAGGCCGGGCTCGACCTCGAGGTCAAGGAGTTCACCGACTACGTCACGCCGAACACGGCGACGGAGGACGGCTCCGTGGGCGCCAACTTCTTCCAGACCCAGCCGTACCTCGACGACTTCAACAAGAAGAACGGCACCCACATCGTGTCCGTCGTCGACGTGCACCTGGAGCCGCTCGGCCTGTACTCCGAGAAGGTCGACAAGGCCGACCGGCTGAAGAACGGTGCGACCGTCGCCGTCCCGAACGACACCGTCAACGAGGGCCGCGCCCTGCAGCTGCTGGCCGCCAACGGGCTCATCACCCTCAAGGACGGCGTCGGCACCGCCGCGACCCCGGCCGACATCACCGAGAACCCGAAGAACCTCAAGTTCAAGGAGCTGGAGGCGGCCACCACCCCGCGCTCCCTGAACGACGTGGACGCCGCCGTCATCAACGGCAACTACGCCATCGAGGCCGACCTCAAGCCCGCCGAGGACGCCCTCGTCCTCGAGTCCGCCAAGGGCAACCCCAACAGCAACCTCCTCGCCGTCAAGGAGGGCAACGAGGACGACCCGCGCGTCAAGAAGCTCGCGAAGCTCCTCACCTCGCCCGAGGTGAAGAAGTTCATCGAGGACACGTACGCCGGCTCCGTGGTCGCCTCCTTCTGACCCGGCCCCGCGCCCGCTGACCACCCACGGGGTCCACTCCGGCACACGGAGTGGACCCCGCAGTGCGATTCAGTGCTTTCATGCTGCATGCTGGGCAGTTCAGCAGCACCTGACGGACTCGAAGGTTACGGAGCGGCGCATGACGAGCACCTTCCCCAACATCTCCATCAGCACGGAGCGGTTGGTGCTGCGTCCCCTCGACACGGACGACGTCCCGGCCCTGGCCGAGATGATGAACGACGAGCAGATCGCCGCCTGGACCGACATCCCCCAGCCCTTCACCGAAGAGGCCGCCCGCACCTGGGTCACCGAGTACGCCCCCGCCGAGCGCGCCGCCGGACGGGGCCTCGACCTCGCCGTCACCGAGTTCCTCACCCAGCGCCTGGTCGGTGTCATCCAGCTCGGCAAGACCAACTGGCACGTCCGCTCCACCGAACTGTCGTACATCGTCGCCCCCTGGGCCCGCGGCGAGGGCTACGCCTCCGAGGCCGCCCTCGCCACCGCCCAGTGGCTCTTCGGCGACCAGAAACTCGAACGCGTCGAACTGCGCACCGCCGCCGACAACACCGCCGCCCAGCAGGTCGCCCAGAAGATCGGCTGCATCAGCGAGGGCGTCCTGCGCGGCGCCTGCATAGCGCACGTCCGCGCCGACGACGGCACCTGGACCGACGTGCGCACCGACTACATCGTGTGGAGCCTGCTGCCCGAGGACCTCGAGGGCGCCGACGGACCGCTCGCCGACTCCGGCCAGTTCACCGCCTACCCCGACTGGAACTGACCCCTCACCGGGCACCGGCGCGGCCGTCCACGGCCACACCGGGTACGCTCACGGAGCCCGCCCACGAGCGGCACAGCCGACGACGACCTGCGCAAACCCCTGGAGACTGACGACGATGGCCGACCGGGTCACGGTGATCGGCTGGGACGGTTCGCCGCTGACCGCCGCGGCACGCGCCGCGCTGGGCGCCGCCACGCTGGTGGCCGGCGCCGCCCACCATCTGGCCCTCCCCGAGGTGCCCGCCGGCGCGGAACGCATCCGGCTCGGGTCCGTCGCCCTCGCCGCCCGCCGCATCGCGGCCCATCGCGGGACCGCGGTCGTCCTCGCCGACGGCGACCCCGGCTTCTTCGGCGTCGTCCGCACCCTGCGCGCCCCGGAATTCGGCCTGGAGGTCGAGGTCGTCCCCGCCGTCTCCTCCGTGGCCGCCGCCTTCGCCCGCGCCGGCATGCCCTGGGACGACGCCCACGTGGTCGTCGCACACCCCCGCACCCTGCGACGCGCGGTGAATGTATGCCGGGCCCACACCAAGGTGGCCGTCCTCACGTCACCTGGCGCCGGTCCCGCCGAACTCGGCCTGCTCATGGACGGCATCCACCGCACCTTCGTCATCTGCGAGGAACTCGGCACCGAGCGCGAGCAGGTCACCGTCGTCACCTCCGACAAGGCCGCCGACCACTCCTGGCGCGACCCCAACGTCGTCATCGTCATCGGCGGCCCGGTCGGCGCCGGCGAATCCGGCAGCTGGATCGCCGGACGCGACCCCTCCGCCGGCCCGCGCGGCTGGTCCCTGCCCGCCGAGGCCTACGGCGGCGACCTCGGCGAGGGCGAACGCGACCCGCTGCGCACCGCCCAACTCGCCCGCCTCGGACCACGCGTGGGCGACCTCGTGTGGGACATCGGCTGCGCCAGCGGTGCCTTCGCCACCGAGGCCGCCCGCGCCGGCGCTGCCGTCATCGCCGTCGACCGCGACCCGCACGCCTGCGCCCGCACCGACTCCGTCGCCCGCCGGTACGGCGTACAGCTCCAGATCGTGCACGGCACCGCCCCGCAGGTCCTGGAGAACCTCCCCGAGCCGGACGTCGTCCGGGTCGGCGGCGGGGGAGCGGCCGTCGTCTCGGCGGTCGCCGACCGCCGCCCGCAGCGCATCGTCGCCGACGCCGCCACCCGCGACGCGGCCGAACTCATCGGCCGGGACCTCACCGAGCACGGCTACCAGGTCGAGTGCGCGCTGCTGCAGTCCGTCGAACTCGACACCCGTGCCTGGACGGAGAAGGAACGGAGCGTCGCGTTCCTGCTCAGCGGGGTGCTGCCCGCACGCGGGGCCTGAGCCGGATGCCGTCCCCGTGATCGGGTTGTCGTACCGCGCGCGGTAGGCTGGCCGATCGTTGTACCGCGCCGGGGCACCCGACGCTTCGTCGGTCAATGTCCCGAAAACGCGCCCGTTTTGGGGTGGGTCGTGGTACGGCGGAACCGGAGGACGCGCAACGTGGCGCAGTCCACAGCGGAAGCGTCGCCGATCAAGCTGACGCGACGGCCGTCCCGCCGCGACAATGCCAGTGAATGGCTTTGTCGCCTTTTTCGGGCGGGCCGTTCGTGCCGCTGGGGACGCACGCTCGTTCTTCAGTGTGGGGCGGTCGGTGCGCCGTTCCGGGTGAGCTGGTCGTAGGAGCACTAACCGATGGGCGAGGGGTACGCATGACCGACACCGGCCAGGTCCCGGGCGAGGGACTGCCGGAGAACGCAGGCATGGTGGAGCACCAGGGCGTCGCCGCGCCCGGCGCGTACACCTACCTCTCCGCGACCTCCGCCGAGGACGAAGAAGACCTGCTGCTGCCCGGCGCCCAGGGCGCCTGGGGCAACGAGGTCCCCCCGCCCGCCCCCGAGCCGGTCGTCGAGACCGTGCACGCGCCGGGCCCCCACGAGCTCTCCGGCCGCGACAGCGGCGCGGTCGACCTCGGCGCCGTACGCCTGCCGCAGTCCGCGGGCCGTACGACGGCGGAGGAGCAGCAGCCCGGCCCCTACGAGGAGCAGCCCGTGCGGTACGAGCAGCAGTCGGCCGGATTCGAGGAGCAGCCGTCGAACCACGAGCACCGGCCGACGGGGTTCGAGGGGCAGCAGCCCGGCTTCGAGGGCCGGCCGGCACACTTCGGGGACCAGCAGCCGGGGTTCACGGGGCAGCCGGTTCCGCAGGACGGACTCGCTCCTCAGGACGGACTCGCTCCTCAGGACGGGCTCGCTCCGCAGGACGGGCTCGCTCCGCAGGGACAGGCCGCCACCCAGGAGGGTCCGGCCGTGCAGGACGGGGCTTCCGCGCAGGCGGAGTCCGTCCCGCAGGAACACCTGGCCCCCCAGGACCAGGCGGCGCCTCGCGACGGCGACGCCCCGCAGACGGAGGCGGCCGTGCCCGCGGGGGCGGTTGTGCAGGAGGGACTGGCCCCGGAGGAGCAGGCGACGCCCCATGACGGGGTTGCCGCGCAGGCGCAGCCCGCCGTGCCCGCGGGCGCGGTGGTGCAGGAGGGCCCCGCCGCGCAGCAGCAGGCGACGGCGCGTGAGAACGTGCCCCCGCAGCAGCCGGTGGAGCATGAGGGCGTGCCGCAGCAGCAGGCGGTGGCGCACGCCGGAGCGGCTCCGCAGAATGCCGCCGCCCCGCACGGGCAGCCGACCGCCGCGCAGGAGCGACCCGCCCCGGCGACCCCGCGTCGGCCGTTGCACCTCGGCCCGCCCATCCCGGACACGTCCGCCAGCCCGGTCCGCTCCCTCGCCGACCGCGGCCCCGCCCACGCCCCGGTACGCCAGCCGGGCCCGCCGACCATCGGCCCCGAGTACCTCGACGTCCCGCAGGCTCCCGAGGCCGCGCCGCAGCCTGCGAACCCCTGGGGCGCGCAGGCCACGGTGCCTGAGGGGGAGACCGCTGCGGAAACGGTTGTCCCCACATCGGAGCCGGTGACAGCGGCCCAGGCGATCCCCGGGCAGGTCCACGCCGAGTCCGCGGACCAGAGCCCCGAGGCCGCGCCCGTGGCGGGCGGCGGGGATGCCGCGACCGAGGGCGCCGGTGAAGCGTCGCAGACCACGGCCGGGGATGGTTCCGCCGACGCCGTGCCCCCCCAGGGAGCCGGAAGGCCGGGGACCGCCGCCCCCACCGGTGACACGGAGAACGCGATGGCTGCCGTGCCCGGCGCCGTCGCGGGAGAGTCCGCTGACGGCGGGCTCGCACAGGCGGGTGAGGGCGCCGCGCCCGGTGAGGGCCAGGAGCTGCCGACCGCGGCCGATGTCGTCACCGATGCACCGTCGGCTGTCGCGCCCCCGGACGCCGGACAGGACGCCGCTACGGTCGCGTCCGGCCCGGCCGGTGCCGCCGACGGCGCCCCCGCAGCCGACACAGGACAGGTGCTCCTCCCGGCCGGCGAGCAGGAATCCGCCGCGACCCCGCTCACCGAGGACGCCGACGGCACCGAACCCGTGCCGCAGCCGGGCGGGACCACCGCAGCCCCGGAGACCACCGGCGCCGCCGACCCCGCCCAGGCGCCCGCGACCACGCTCACCGGAGCCGCCCAGCCCGACACCCCCGACCAGGAGCCGGCCACCGCCGACGCCGTGGTCCACGGCACCGCCGCGGACACCGAGGGGGCCGCCACGGTGCCCGCGCACGACGCGGCCGCACCCGAGCAGGCGACCCCCGAGGCCGCCCCCGCCCCTCAGCAGGCGGACGCCGACCATCCCGTCCAGGGACCGCAGCAGACCCCCGCCGCCCCCCTCGCCTCGCCCGCTCCCGGCGTGCCCGCGAGCCGCACCCCCGACGCATCCGAGGCGACCCCCGAGACGACCCCCGGCGCGGCCACGGCCCCGCTGCCCGGCACCGTCCCGACGGAACCCCGGCCGGACCAGCCCCTCGGCCAGTTCGTCCCCGTCGAAGGCTCCGTGCCGACCACCCCGCACCTCGCGCCGACTCCGCCGCAGCCCCTGACGCTCCCGGCCGAGGAACCCCCCGCTCCCGAGGCCGTGCCCGCCGTTCCCACCCCCCGCGAGTCCGACGCCGCCGCGGAACCGGCACCCGACCTCGTACAGAGCGCGGACGACCTGGACACCCAGGGCGCCGGTGTGGACGACCAGCAGGCAGCGGAGGAAGAGAGCCCGGCCATGGCGGACACAGCACAGCCCTCCGGCCCGCCGGCCCCCGCCTACGACGACGCCGAACGCGAGGCCGTGCTCAAGGTCATGCGGGAACGCCGGGACATCCGCAACGGCTTCCGCAGCGACCCGATCCCGCACGAGGTGCTGCTGCGCGTCCTGGAGGCCGCCCACACCGCGCCCTCCGTCGGCCACTCGCAGCCGTGGGACTTCGTCGTCATCCGCTCCGCCGACACCCGGCGCGCGATGCACGAACTGGCGATGCGTCAGCGCGACGCCTACGCGAAGTCCCTGCCCAAGGGCCGCGCGAAGCAGTTCAAGGAACTGAAGATCGAGGCCATCCTCGACACCCCGGTCAACATCGTCGTCACCGCCGACCCGACCCGCGGCGGCCGGCACACCCTGGGCCGGCACACCCAGCCGCAGATGGCCCCGTACTCGGCCGCGCTCGCCGTGGAGAACCTCTGGCTCGCCGCCCGCGCCGAGGGCCTCGGCGTCGGCTGGGTCAGCTTCTTCGACGAGCGGGAGATGGTCCGTGCCCTCGGCCTGCCCGAGCACCTGGAGGTCATCGCCTACCTGTGCGTCGGCTACGTCGACGAGTTCCCGGACGAGCCCGAGCTGATGCAGGCCGGCTGGTCCAAGCGCCGCCCGCTGTCCTGGGTCGTGCACGAGGAGACGTACGGCCGCCGCGCCCTGCCCGGCGAGGAGCCGCACGACCTGCTGGCCGAGACCGTCGCCCAGATCCGCCCGCTGGACGCCAAGGCGCTCGGTGAGGCCTGGGAGCGGCAGAAGCGCATGACCAAGCCGGCCGGCGCGCTCGGCATGCTGGAGATCATCTCCGCCCAGCTGTCCGGTCTGTCCCGCCAGTGCCCGCCGCCGATCCCGGAGCCCGCGGCCGTCGCGATCTTCGCCGGCGACCACGGCGTGCACGCCCAGGGCGTCACCCCCTGGCCGCAGGAGGTCACCGCCCAGATGGTGGCCAACTTCCTCGGCGGGGGAGCGGTCTGCAACGCCTTCGCCACCCAGGTCGGCGCCGAGGTCTGCGTCGTCGACGTGGGCGTCTGCGCCGACCTGCCCGCCACGCCCGGCCTGCTGCCGCGCAAGATCCGCGCCGGCACGTCCGACATGACCACCGGCCCCGCGATGTCCCGCGAGGAGGCCAAGCAGGCCATCGAGGTCGGCATCGAGACCGCCCGCGACCTCGTCGCGGCCGGCAACAAGGCCCTGCTCACCGGTGAGATGGGCATCGCGAACACCACCGCCTCGGCGGCGCTGATCTCGGTGTTCACCGGAGCCGACCCCGCCGAGGTCACCGGCCGCGGCACCGGCATCAACGACGAGACGCTGGCCCGCAAGACCGAGGTCGTCCGCCGTGCCCTGGAACTCCACCAGCCCGACCCGGCCGACCCCATCGGTGTCCTCGCCGCGGTCGGCGGCTTCGAGCACGCCGCCATCGTCGGCCTCCTGCTCGGTGGTGCGTCCCTGCGTACGCCGGTGATCCTGGACGGCGTCAGCGCGGGCGCCGCCGCCCTGGTGGCTCGCGCGATCGCGCCCGAGGTCCTGGCCGCCTGCATCGCGGGCCACCGCAGCGCGGAGCCCGGTCACGTGGCCGCCCTCAACAAGCTCGGCCTGCGCCCCTTGGTCGACCTGGACCTCCGGCTCGGCGAGGGCACCGGTGCCCTGCTCGCCCTCCCGTTGGTCCAGAGCACGGCCCGCGCGATGCACGAGGTGGCGACGTTCGACTCGGCGGGGGTCACGGAGAAGTAGCGGGTGGTGGCGCAGGCCGGAACGGCAGCGTGGGCAGCACCCGGCCACGCTGCCCACCCAGTGGACGACCCGAGCCGCCACGACCACCCACGCCGTAAAATCCGCACGTCAGGGCCCCCGCTCAGCCGCACACCAGGAGCCGCACCACCATGGCCGAACACCCCGCCTACCCCGTAGGCCTCCGCCTCACCGGCCGCCGCGTGGTCGTCCTCGGCGGCGGCCAGGTCGCCCAGCGCCGCCTCCCCGCACTGATCGCGGCAGGCGCGGACATCCTCCTCGTGTCCCCCGAGGCCACCCCCTCCGTCGAAGCCATGGCGGACGCCGGCGAGATCGCCTGGGAGAAGCGCCCCTACGCCGAGGGCGACCTCGCGAACGCCTGGTACGCCCTGATCGCCACCAGCGACAAGGAGGCCAACACCCGCGCCTCGGCCGAAGCGGAACGGCACCGCGTCTGGTGCGTCCGCTCCGACGACGCCGACCAGGCCACCGCCTGGACCCCGGCGACCGGCCACAGCGAGGGCGTCACCGTCGCCGTCCTCACCACCGACGCCAAGGGCCGCGACCCCCGCCACACCGCCGCCGTCCGCGACGCCGTGGTCGAGGGCCTGCGCGACGGCACCCTCGTCGCCCCGCACCACCGCACCCGCACCCCGGGGGTCGCCCTGGTCGGCGGCGGCCCCGGCGACCCGGACCTGATCACCGTGCGGGGCCGCCGCCTGCTCGCCGAGGCCGACGTCGTCATCGCCGACCGCCTCGGACCCCGCGACCTCCTCGCCGAACTGCCCCCGCACGTCGAGGTGATCGACGCCGCGAAGATCCCCTACGGCCGCTTCATGGCCCAGGAGGCCATCAACCACGCGCTGATCGAGCACGCCAAGCAGGGCAAGTCGGTGGTCCGCCTCAAGGGCGGGGACCCGTATGTCTTCGGCCGCGGCATGGAGGAGCTGCACGCCCTCGCCGAGGCCGGCATCCCCTGCACCGTCGTGCCCGGCATCTCCAGCTCCATCTCGGTGCCGGGCGCGGCCGGGATCCCCGTCACCCACCGCGGGGTCGCGCACGAGTTCACCGTGGTCAGCGGCCATGTCGCCCCCGACGACGAGCGCTCCCTGGTCGACTGGCCCTCGCTGGCCAAGCTGACCGGCACGCTCGTCGTCCTCATGGGCGTCGACAAGATCGGCCGGATCGCCGAGACCCTGGTCGCGAACGGCAAGTCCCCCGACACGCCGGTCGCGCTCGTCCAGGAGGGCACCACCGCCGCACAGCGCCGGGTCGACGCCACCCTCGCCACGGTCGCCGAGACGGTCGTCGCCCGCGAGGTCAAGCCGCCCGCCGTCATCGTCATCGGCGACGTCGTGAACGTCGGCCTCCCGGCCTCGGAGTAACCCGGGGTAACGCGACCGATCCCAGCCGTTGGCAGCCCCTCCCGGACAAGGCAGTATCACCCCCGTGGCCGACCTCATCACCATCGAGAACCCCGACGACCCGCGTCTGCACGACTACACGGGCCTGACCGACGTGGAACTGCGCCGCAAGCGCGAACCCGCCGAGGGCCTGTTCATCGCCGAGGGCGAGAAGGTCATCAGACGCGCCAAGGACGCCGGCTACGAGATGCGGTCCATGCTGCTCTCGGCCAAGTGGGTCGACGTCATGCGCGACGTCATCGACGAACTGCCCGCGCCGGTCTACGCCGTCAGCCCCGAACTCGCCGAGCAGGTCACCGGCTACCACGTGCACCGCGGCGCCCTCGCCTCCATGCAGCGCAAGCCGCTGCCCACGGCGGCCGAGCTGCTGCGCACCGCCCGCCGGGTCGTCGTCATGGAGTCGGTCAACGACCACACCAACATCGGCGCCATCTTCCGCTCGGCCGCCGCCCTCGGCATGGACGCGGTCCTGCTCTCCCCGGACTGCGCCGACCCCCTGTACCGCCGCAGTGTGAAGGTCTCCATGGGCGCGGTCTTCTCCGTGCCGTACGCCCGCCTGGACACCTGGCCCAAGGGCCTGGAGTCGGTGCGCGAGGCCGGTTTCACGCTCCTCGCGCTCACACCCGACGAGAAGGCGCGGCCCCTCGACGAGGCCGCGCCGCACCGGATGGACCGGGTGGCGCTGATGCTGGGCGCCGAGGGCGACGGCCTGTCGACCCAGGCCCTCGTCGCCGCCGACGAGTGGGTCCGCATCCCGATGTCCCACGGCGTCGACTCCCTCAACGTGGGCGCGGCTGCCGCGGTCGCCTTCTACGCGGTGGCGACGGGGCGGCCCGAGGCGTAGGAGCCGGGACTCAGGCGTCCCGCTCCGGGGCCGAGACGTACGTCCAGGACATCACACGGTCCCGGGACAGCGGACCGTAGCCGCTGTCCACCTGTCCCCGCTGCGTCCGTACGCCGTCCCGGTCGCCGCCCAGTCCCCGCGCCGGACCCTGACAGCCCTGCACCAGGGCGATGCCGAGCGCGACCACCAGGGTCACGACGACGAACACGAACAGCCGCTGCCTGAGCAGCCGCGGATTGGCCGGTCGCAGACCGGTACCGGTGGCACGGGAGCCCGGGCGGCGGGCGCCGGTGCCGGGCCGGGTGGAGTTCCGCGTGGAGTTGCGTCCGGAGGTGCGGGAGGCGGGTGTCGGCCGTGACGGGGAGCGGGACGGGGAGGCACCGCGCGGGGTGCCGCCCCCGCGCGAGGAACTGCCGCCGCCGCGGGCGGGGGCCGCTCCGCCGCGCGATGCGGGCACGCTGCGGCTGCCGCGCCGGGGCGTGGACGGCGGTCCGTCGGCGGCCGGGGTGCCGCCCCGGCCGGTGGACGCACCGCGCGGCGGGGGAGTGCCCTGGCCCGGGTGGGCCGAATGCCCCGGGCGGCCCGGCTGGCTCGGCCGGGCGCCCTGCACGCCCTGCTGACCCGGGCGGCGGCCCTGGGCGGGGTCCGGGTAGGTGTCGGCGAGGTGCCCGGCGGGCCGCTCCGTCTCCGCGCCGCGCGGCGCGGGCGGACGCACCTCGGCCAGGCCCTGGGCCTCTCTGGCCGCGATCTCCTTGAGCCGCAGCGACAGTTGGAGCGTGCTCGGCCGTTCCTCGGGGTCCTTCGCCAGACACGCGCGCACCAGCGGGGCCAGGGCGTCCGGGACGCCGTCCAGTTGGGCCTCCTCGTGCACGACCCGGTACAGCATCACCTCCGAACTGCCGTGCCCGAAGGGCGAGTCGCCCATCGACGCGTACGCGAGCGTGGCACCCAGCGAGAACACGTCCGTGGCCGGGGTGACGGCGGCGCCGCGCACCTGCTCCGGCGCGAGGAAGCCGGGGGAGCCGACCGCCGTGCCGACGTGCGTGAGCGTCGAGGCGCCGGTCGCCCACGCGATACCGAAGTCGATGATCCGCGGGCCCTTGGGGGACAGCAGGATGTTCGACGGCTTGAGGTCCCGGTGCACGACGCCGGCCTCGTGCACGGCGACCAGGCCCTCCGACAGGGCGGCGCCGATCGCGGCGACCTCCGCCGCGCCGAGCGGACCCTCGTCGGCGACCTTGTCGTGCAGCGACGGCCCGGGGACGTACTGGGTGGCGAACCACGGGCGGTCCGCCTCGAGGTCGGCGGCCACGAGGCGGGCCGTGCAGCCGCCGCGGATCCGGCGGGCGGCGGAGACCTCGCGGGCGAAGCGTGAGCGGAACTCCTGGTCCTCCGCGAGATCGGGCCGGATGACCTTCAGCGCGACCCGTTGCCCCTTCTTGTCGGAGCCCAGGTAGACCACGCCCATTCCGCCCGCGCCGAGACGTCGGTGAAGCCTGAAAGAGCCGACGACGCGCGGGTCCTCGCGCCTCAGGCGCATCATCGCCATGTTCATCCCCGCTGCCCGGTCCTGTGACGTGCCACAGCTTACGTTTCCACGGCCGTGTGTGCGCAGAGGCCGCGCCCTCTTCGGGGGGTGGATTGTCAGTGGTGGGTGGGAGACTTGAAGGGTGGTCAGGGGGCGTGCGGGCGGGCCGGGTTCGCGCGGCGGGAGATCCCAACCACCTGATGCGGAAGGGGGATTGATCGCGTGAAGGGTGACCGTGTGGAGATAGTCGTGGACGCGGGGGACACGACGCGTACGTACGAGGTGGTGGCGAGCAGGGCGGGGCGCCGGGTGGAGACGGCGGTGCGCCGGGGGGTGGTGGAAGTGAGCGAAGTCACGCGAACCGGGGCTGTCGTACGTACGGCGCGGTTCATGGCGAACCGGGTGCTGGCGCTGGTGGAGCAGCCGGTGCCGAGGGAGGACGGGTCGGAGGTTCCGGGGCGTACCGGGCGCCCCCTCCGGGATGTCCCCGAGTCGTAGGACCGCGTCTCCACCCAGGGGAGTACGGCGGGGGTGGCGGCTCATCCTCCGGGAGGCCCGGCAATCGGTACGAGGGCATGACGTCCGGGATGTGCAGGGCGCCTAGATTTGAGGTCAAGCGGCGGGTGCAGCACTCGTCCCCCGAGGTCAGACGCCCGCCGCTGCCAACCACACCGAGAGCGACAACAGAAACGGTCAGGAGAGGGACCATGGCCCACACGGCACCGCGGACACTGATCCGCATGCGGGCGCGGCGCACGGGACAGCGCCACCCCGTGGTGGCGACGCTGATGGCCCTTCCCCTGGCGGTCCTGCTCCTCCTCGTCTTCGACGGGTGGGAGACGGTGACCACACAGGCGTCGTCCGTGGGCGAGATGCTGGGGCGCTGAGCGGCGACCCCAGGCCCGGAAGAGCGGTCCGGGCGGGGACATCCACCCATGAAACCCCGTGGGGACGGGGGTGCGGCGGACGGCAAAAATGCCGGCGCAGCTGGGGAGCTGCGCCGGCATTGCTCTGCGCCCGGGTGCGGGCCGTGGGGGGTGCCGGGTGGCCATGCCTGCGGCGCCTGTGCGGCTTCGGTGGGGGTGCGCGTAGCGCCTACGGGTGGTGGGTGAGTCGGGGCCGGGGCGGTGGTGTCCGTCCTCGGTCTGGCGCGAAATCGGTCGCTCGCAAGGTGCGGGGTGCGGACGCGCCAGCCGCTGCGGGCGGACACCACCGCCCCGTCCCCTCCCCGCCGCGGGCGGCTACCTGCGTAGCTGCGGGCAGTCGTGCCGCTGGGGCGATGGGGGTCCCCCCGCTCGAGCGAAGCCGAGAGTGGGGGAGGGTGGGCGCAACGGCACCCCGCAAGCGCGGGCGAGCGATACCCGCCCCCGGGCGGCACCGGTACCGGGTGCCCGGCCGGGTGCAGTCCCACGTAGCCTCCCCTGGCAGACCCGCACCCCAGGGAGCCCCGTGTCGTCACCTCAACCGCTGCTTCTCGGCCTCGCCGTCCGTGCCGCCGCCGTCGCCCACGAGGCTCGCTCGGTCTGCCCCTGCGGCGAAGCCACCCTCGCCGACCGGTCCGACGGAGTCGTCGTCCGGCACGGTGACACCGTCGCGAAGGCGCATGCCCCGGACACCGACCCCGGCGAGCTGAAGACCCGTATCGACACCGCCGCCCGGCTGACGGACGTCTTCGTGACCCCGCTCGCCCGGACACCGGTCCGCCTGCACGGCCGGCTCGTCAGCTTCTGGCCCCACGGCAGTCCCGTCGACCCGGGCGACCCCGACGCCGCTCCCTGGGAAGCCGTCGCCACCCTGCTCGCCCTCCTGCACCGCACCCCTGTCACCACGGACCTGCCCGTCATGCGCGGCCCACTCAAGGCCGCCCGCGCCGTGGCGCGGCTGCGCGCCGACGCCGGTGGGCATCCCGCCGTCGGCCCCATAGGGCGGGCGTGGGCGACCCTGCCCGCCTGGGCCCGGGGCGAGGCACCCTCCCCGGAGACCGGCACCCTGTGCCACGGGGATCTTCACCTCGGCCAGCTCGTACGCCTCCCCGGCGCCACGGGCTGGCGGCTGATAGACGTCGATGATCTGGGGGCCGGCAACCCAGCCTGGGATCTCGCGCGCCCCGCGGCCTGGTTCGCGTGCGGGCTGCTCGCGAGTGACGAGTGGGGAAGGTTCCTGGGTGCCTACCGGGCCGCCGGCGGTCCCACCGTCCCGGCGGACGGTGATCCCTGGCCCGCCCTCGACGTCCCGGCCCGTGCCCTCACCGTGCAGCCGCCGCCCGCATGCTCGCCAAGGCGCTAGCGGACGGGCGGAGCCTGGACGACGTGGAGACCTGTGTCGTGGACGCCTGTGCGCGAATGGCCTCGCTCCCCGCACAGTTGACGCACGGCCGGGCGAAGTAGGGTGCAACCGACCGGAGCCGGACAGAGTCTGTCCTGGCGATACCCGATGCAGGACCGACCGGCGAGGAGTTGAACCGATCATGCAGTGTCCGAAGTGTCGTGCGCCGATGCACACCTACAACCGCAACGGCGTTCAGATCGAGCAGTGCAGCGGATGCCGAGGCATCTTCCTCGACTACGGCGAGCTGGAGTCGCTGACCCGGCTGGAGGCCCAGTGGTCCCAGCCCGCGCCGCCCGCCGCCCCGCCCGCCGCTCCCCAGGCGTATCCCGCCGCCCCGCAGGCTCCCGCCTGGGGCGCCCCGCACGGCGCTCACTACGGCCACCGCCGGCACAAGAGCTTCGGGCACATGCTGTTCTCGTCCTGAGGACGACCGAACCCCCGGCCGATACGACGGCCGGGGGTTCCGGTGTGATGTGGACGATACTGGGATTGAACCAGTGACCTCTTCCGTGTCAGGGAAGCGCTCTCCCGCTGAGCTAATCGTCCTCGGGAACCATGAACACTCAATGGAGTCGATCATGGGCACTGCGTGCGCGATACTGGGATTGAACCAGTGACCTCTTCCGTGTCAGGGAAGCGCTCTCCCGCTGAGCTAATCGCGCTGGGGATCCGAAGATCCAGTGGACGATACTGGGATTGAACCAGTGACCTCTTCCGTGTCAGGGAAGCGCTCTCCCGCTGAGCTAATCGTCCTTGGAGGTGGAGACGGGATTTGAACCCGTGTAGACGGCTTTGCAGGCCGTTGCCTCGCCTCTCGGCCACTCCACCAGGAGTGTAGGGGATCGGGTGGATCCCCTTTGTTCCTGCGAGCGGACGACGAGGCTCGAACTCGCGACCTCAACCTTGGCAAGGTTGCGCTCTACCAACTGAGCTACGTCCGCCTGTCGTTTCGGTCGGCTTGCGCGTCCCGGCGACGAGTTGAACTCTAGCGGATTCCGGGGCCAGTACAAAAACGCGTTTGTGCAGCGTGCTGCCCTGCGTCGCCGTACGAGCGCCCGCCATAGACTCGTGACGTGCTCGACCTGCCACCTCTCGCCCGTTTCGGCAACCGCGTCGCCACCGGCCTCCTCGACGTCACCGACGACCCGGCGGCCCTGGATTCCCGCGGTTTCTGGGCCGTCTGCGCGGACTTCGAGGGCCGTCTGACCTGCGCACGCTTCCGTGACGTGAGAGAACAGCCGGTGCCCGCGCCGGTGCCGGGTGGCTGGCGAGGGCCCGCCGTCGGTGACTGGACGTCGTCGCTGGATCGCTCCGGGTACACGGCGGGGGTGCGGCGGATCCGCGCGTACATAGCGGGCGGTGAGGTGTATCAGGCGAATCTGTGCCGGGTGCTGTCCGCGCCCGTTCCGGACGGTGCCGACGTGGACGCCCTGACCGCGCTGCTCGCCCGCGGCAATCCGGCGCCGTATGCGGGAACGATTCGCCTGCCGGGGCACGGTGTGGAGATCGCCACCGCCTCGCCCGAGCTGTTTCTGCGCCGCGGCGGGCGGATCGTGGAGTCCGGGCCGATCAAGGGCACCGGACGCACCGAGGCGGACCTCCTGGAGAAGGACTACGCCGAGAACGTGATGATCGTGGACCTCGTGCGCAATGACATCGGCCGGGTCTGCGCCACCGGCAGCGTCACGGTGCCCGACCTGTGCGCCGTCGAGAAGCACCCCGGGCTCGTGCATCTGGTGTCGACCGTGCGGGGGGAACTCCGCAACGGGGCGGGCTGGCCCGAGCTGCTCGACGCCGCCTTCCCGCCCGGCTCCGTCACCGGCGCGCCCAAGTCGAGCGCCCTGCGGATCATCCGCGAGCTGGAGACGGCGCCCCGCGGACCGTACTGCGGCGGCATCGGCTGGGTCGACGCGGACCGGGGCACCGGCGAGCTGGCGGTGGGCATCCGTACCTTCTGGATCGACCGGGAGGCGGGCGGCGGCGCCCTGCTGCGGTTCGGCACCGGCGCCGGGATCACCTGGGGTTCCGACCCCGAGGGGGAGTGGCGGGAGACCGAACTGAAGGCGTCCCGGCTGCTCGCGGTAGCGTCGGGCACGTACGAGGTGAGTGAAGGGATCCAAGAGTGAAGATCTGGCTCGACGGCGGGCTGCAGGACATCGAGTCCGCCCGCGTCTCCGTCTTCGACCACGGACTGACCGTGGGCGACGGCATCTTCGAGACGGTCAAGGCCGCAGGCGGCCGGCCGTTCGCGCTCACCCGGCATCTCGACCGGCTCACCCGCTCCGCCCGCGGCCTCGGCCTGCCCGACCCCGACCTCGACGAGGTCCGCCGGGCCTGCGCCGCCGTGCTGGACGCCAACCCCATGCCGCTCGGCAGGCTGCGCATCACCTACACCGGCGGCCACGGACCGCTGGGTTCGGACCGTGGCGAGCACGGGCCGACGCTGGTGGTGGCGCTGGGCGAGACCAGCCGCCGCCCCGACTCCACGGCCGTGATCACCGTGCCCTGGACCCGCAACGAACGCGGCGCGCTGACCGGCCTGAAGACCACCTCCTACGCCGAGAACGTCGTCGCCCTCGCCCGCGCCCGCGAACAGGGCGCCTCCGAGGCGCTGTTCGGCAACACGGTCGGACAGCTCTGCGAGGGCACCGGGTCGAACGTCTTCGTCGTCCTCGACGGCGAGATCCACACCCCGCCGCTCGCCTCAGGCTGTCTCGCGGGCATCACCCGCGCCCTGACCGTCGAGTGGACCGGCGCCAAGGAGACCGACCTGCCGCTGGACGTCCTTCAGCGGGCCGAGGAGGTCTTCCTCACCTCCACCCTGCGCGACGTGCAGGCCGTGCACCGCGTCGACGACCGCGAACTGCCCGGCGCTCCGGGCCCGGTGACGGCGAAGGCCATGCGGATCTTCGACGAGCACTCGGCGGCCGACCTCGACCCGTGAGCCCGATAATCGGCTGATCGAAAGGGCGGCAGCGGGTAGAACTCCCGTGATGACCACGACCCTGCGGCCGGCCGAGCCGCTTCAGCAGAACCCCGACGGCACGCGCTCGCGCCGCTACCAGGTGTGCGTCAACAGCCGCCCCGTCGGCACGATCCACCTGGGTACGCATCCCGTCTTCGGTGCCGCCGTCGCCCGGATCATGAGCCTGCGCATCGAGGAACCGGACCGCCGGCGCGGCCGGGGCACCGTGGCCGCGCTCGCCGCCGAGGAGGTCGTACGCGGCTGGGGCTGCCGCCGTATCGAGGCGACGGTCCCCGCCGACGCCGGGCCTGCCTTCCGGCTCGCCACGGCGCTCGGCTACGTCGTGCGCAACCGCGGCATGGAGAAGACGCTCGGCGACACCCCGCCCGCCCTGCCGGAGGGCAGCCGGGGCCGGGCGATGACCGAGGAGGAGTTCCGGCCCTGGCTGGCCAAGGGTCAGGAGGACTACGCGCGCGAGTGGATCGAGCGGGGCGTGCCGGAGGCCGAGGCGCGCGCCAAGGCCGAGAAGGACCACGCCGCCCTGCTGCCCGAGGGGCGCGACACCGAGGGGATGCTCTTCAGTGTCCTCGAGCACGAGGGCGCGGCCGTGGGCGCCCTGTGGCTCGCGGTGCGCGGGGAGCAGGCTTTCGTCTTCGACGTCGAGACCGACCCCGCCCACCGCGGCCGGGGCCACGGACGCTCCCTCATGCTGCTCGCCGAGGCGCAGTCCATCGCGGCCGGCCAGCGGACCCTCGGCCTCAACGTCTTCGCGGGCAACACCCCGGCCGAGCGGCTCTATGAGTCACTCGGCTACCGGACGACTCTGTACGCGATGTACAAGCACCTGCTGTAGGGGAGGGGACGGGGCGATCAGGCCCGCTCGGCCAGCAGGCGGTCCGCGATCTGCTCGATGCGCTCGCGCAGGCCCTCCTGGCTCTTGCCGCCGTCCAGGCGCTCCCCGCCGATGACATACGTCGGGGTGCCGGTCACCCCGATCGCCTTGCCCTCGGCCTGGTCCGCGTCCACGACGAGGATGTGCCGCCCGTCGATCAGCGCGGTGTCGAACTCCTCCGCGTCCAGACCGAGTTCCCGGGCGATCTCGACCAGGAAGGGTTCTCCCTTGCGTTCCAGCTCCTCGACCCGCCCGAGCACGGCCTCGGCATACGCCCAGCCCTGTCCCTGCTCCAGCGCCTCCTCGGCGGCCTGCGCGGCGGCGAAGGCGTGCTTGTGCTTCTCCAGCGGGAAGTGGCGCAGCCGCACGTCCAGACGGTCGCCGTAGCGGGCGCGCAGGGCGCGCAGATCGTCGAGGGCGCTGTGGCAGTCCGGACACTGCAGTTCGCACCAGAAGTCCAGTACGGGTGCGGCGGGGGCGGAGGAGGGGTCACTCATGGCCACAGTCTCCCAGCCGTGCCCCGGGACCATCCAATCGGACCTGGCCGGAGGCCGTGCGCCGAGGGTTCCGGGTCGTACGTCCGCACCGGCACCTGCGGAGGAGGCGACCCGGAGATCTCCCTGATGTGGGGCCGGAGCATGGCCGTGCGGGGTCCGGCAGGTGCAGGATGGAAGGGACGAAGCGCCCACTGTGACCGACCCTGCCTGGAGGACCGGATGATTGCCGAGACCGTCTGCTCCGCCGTGTCCGCGGCGGGCCTGGGCATCGCGGCGGTCACCGCCTACCGCAAACGCTTCCTGGCCGCCGCCCGCATCGCCGCCTATGCGCTCATCCCGGTCGGCCTCGTCATGACCGGCGTCGTCGAGTGGCTGGCCGACACCGCGTTCAGTCCGACGGCGTGGGCGGGCTTCGGAGTGCTGGGGCTGTCCTGGGTGATCTTCATGACCACGCGTGCGGTGGAGCGCCGGCGCGGCGGCACCCGCAAGGAGCGCAAGGCGGCTCGGGCTGCGACCGAGCCCGGCGCCGTCGCCCCGGCTGCCTCGGCGCCCTCCCTCGCCTCCGGCTCCCGTCCCGCGACCCGGCCCAAGGCCAAGGCCGCGTCCGGGGGCGACGACGACTTCAGCGACATCGAGGCCATCCTCAAGAAGCACGGCATATGAGGGTGGGGCGAGCGGAGCCACGGGTGATCGTCCTGTGGATCGGCCCGGACGCCGGGAGCGACTGAAACGTCACAGAGGATCGCGGATCGTCCGGAAGCGATCACAACGCGACCCCTGGATCACGGAATCGGCGAACCGGCGTTCACTCCGAGAGTGTTGATCGCCACGCGGGCGCCCGATGCGTCATCATCGCGGCGAGATGCTGGACACGACACACAGCGATGCCGCGCCGCCTCAGGACGAGCCGCGCGGATGCCTCTTCGCCCTATCCCAGCCACCGCTGATGATCTTCCTTGCGGTGATCGGGTGTCTGCTGCTCACGGCTGCCCTGCACGACCTGCTGTGGCTGTGAGCCGTACCCGCGGTACCCGGCGTCACCCGTCGGGACCGCGCCGGCAGGGAGGGCGGTACGCGGCGGTCCGCTGAGTGCTCGGTCAGTGCCCGGTCAGCCCGCCGCTTCCTTCCGCCGGGCGCGGTACGCGGCGACATGCAGGCGGTTGCCGCAGGTGCGGCTGTCGCAGTAGCGGCGTGAGCGGTTGCGGGAGAGGTCGACGAAGGCGTGCCGGCAGTCCGGTGCCTCGCAGCGGCGCAGCCGCTCCTGCTCTCCCGCGACGACGAAGAACGCCAGCGCCATCCCGCAGTCGGCGGCCAGATGGTCGGCGACCGAGGCGCCGGGTGCGAAGTAGTGCACGTGCCAGTCGTAGCCGTCGTGGTCCGTGAGCCGGGGGGTCGTACCGGCAGCCGCGATCAGTTCGTTGATCAGCCCGGCGGCGGTGCGGGCGTCCGGAGCGGCGAAGACGGCGGCGAAACGCGAACGGATCCTGCGCACCGCCGACAGGTCGAACTCCGTCAGTACACCGACCTCACTGACTTCGTGCTTCTGCACGAAGAGCTCGAGAGCCGCGACGTCCGGCAGCCCGTCCGGCGCCGACTCGTCCTCCGGCGCGGTGTTCACCAGATCCACCACGGTGTCCAGCGCACACCGGGTGTCGTGGGTGATCAGCACGATTCGCTCCCTGGCCTGGGGGTCGGGCGGGCGCCCGCCGATGCTGGCCGATGGTAGTGGCTCCGACGAGCACCGCACCGCCTCCGGCCCGCACATGGCTTCGAATACAACGCCCGAACCCACGCCGTCGTTCCCCGGCCCCGCTTCTGCTCACCCTCCGTCACCACACGTACGCAACACAACGGCGCCGGTCGCGGAAGTCCGCGGCGTCGGCGCCGTCGTGTGCCGCATGCGGCTGTTCGGGCCCGAGCCGTCTCCCCGAGTCGACGGCGCCGGGCGGCTTCGTGAGCCTCGCCTAGCTTTCCGCCAGGATGTGCGAGAGCTCCTGGTCGAGATCGAAGTGCCGGTGTTCCGTGCCTGGGGGCACGGCGGCGTCGGTGCGCTTCAGGAAGGACTCCAGGGCCCGCGCCGGGGCCTCGAGCAGGGCCTCACCCTCCGGAGAGCTCAGGGCGATGCAGACGACGCTCTGACCATGACTGCGCGACGGCCAGACGCGGACGTCGCCGGTGCCGGTGGGGCGGTGAAGTCCCTCGGCGAGGAGGTCGCGGGCGAACACCCACTCGACGGTCTCCTCGGCTCCGGTGTGGAAGGTGGCGTGCACGGCGTAGGGGTCGGCCGTGTCGTACCGCAGGCCTGCGGGGACAGGCAGGGAGGACTCGCTCGACACAACGAGGCGCAGGTGCAGCTCGCAGCTGACCGTGGTGTTCATAAGCGCCAGGGCCTTTCGCTCAGTGTGCGCTCGGGGATTCGCACGTCGGCGAAATCGACATGCCACCTACGGTGCCGTTGTAAACCCCTCTGAGTGTTTTGCGTGCGTTTATGTAACTCTTCCGGCCGAGAGATCGTTCGGGCGGTGCGCCCATTCCGGTGACGCGATTCGCTCCGGTAGTGTTTGGCCGTATGAACACGGGGAGTAACAAGCACGGCGAGGCGGCCGTGGCTGCGGACCGGACGGGGACGGACGAGACGGTGGACGAGCGTGAGCGGGCGCTCGGCTCCCGCGCGCCGCAGTTCATCAAGGCGCGCCGCGCCCTGCACCTGAGCTGGCAGGTCGGCGTCTTCATCGTCGGCCTCGCGGTGGTCGTCGCCGGCATCATCATGCTGCCGTTGCCGGGGCCCGGCTGGGTGGTGATCTTCGGCGGCATGGCGATCTGGGCGACCGAGTTCGTCTGGGCCCAGCTGGTGCTGCGCTGGACCAAGCGCAAGGTCACCGAGGCGGCGCAGCGCGCCCTCGACCCCAAGGTGCGGCGCCGGAACATCATCCTGACCTCGATCGGACTGGTCGTCGTGGCCGTGCTGGCCGGGATCTACCTGTACAAGTTCGGCCTCGTGATGCCCTGGAAGATCAAGGACCAGTGAGCCGCGGCGGGGGCCGGGCCGCCCGGCCCTCGCTGGTCACGGGCACCCCCTGACATGGGGTAATGTTCTTTCTGCGTCCGGGCGATTAGCTCAGTGGGAGAGCGCTTCGTTCACACCGAAGAGGTCACTGGTTCGAACCCAGTATCGCCCACCGGATCACAGCGGCCCGGCTCACCAGCGGTGAGCCGGGCCGCTGTGTCGTAGCGCCCCGCGCGTCGGGCCCGGTGGCCCCTCACCGCCTCCGTCCGCCGTGCACGTCCAGCCGCCCGCCGGTCGTCCCCGGGCGACAGCAGAAGCGTTCCGCTTCCGCCCGTCTTCACCCAACCGTGACCTTCCGTGCCGCGCGCCCGAGTGGACTCGGCGGCGTTCGATCCCTCGTTCACAGCACTCCGACCTGCGCGTTCTTGTCGTTCCTCGCCGTCGGTGCCCCTACGGGCCCCGCCGCCACCGGACCCCCGGCCGCCATCAATTCCTGTCCGAATCATTGACGTGCCCGTAGGCCCTCCGTAACTTGTGCCAGCAAGCGCTTACTTGAAACGATTCACGAGGCGGACGCGAGCGTCGCGGGAGGCTCTTATGCAGCACGACAAGAACGTGGAGAGGCGGACGATCCTCAAAGCGGCGGGGGCCTCGCTGGCCGTCGCGGGCCTGGGGGCCGCGGCCACGGCGTGCGGTGGCGGCACCGGTTCCGGAGACGGGAAGGTGACGCTCCGTTACGCGTGGTGGGGTGGCGAGCCGCGCACCATCGCCATCAAGAAAACGATCGCGCTCTTCGAGAAGAAGTTCCCGAAGATCAAGATCAAGCCTGAATTCACCGACTACGAGGCGTTCTGGGAGAAGTTCCAGACCCAGGCCTCCGGCCGTAATCCGCCGGACGTTTTCCAGAATGCGGTCGGCTTCCTGCGCAAGTACGACGAACGCGGTGTTCTGCTGGACCTCAAGACGCAGGCGGACGCCGGGAATCTGAGCCTGGAGAACTTCCGCAACGGGGTTCTGGCGAACGGTCAGGTCGACGGCAAGCAGATCGCCATACCCGTCGGCGCCAACACCATGGCGCTCGTCATCGACCTCAAGGCCTTCGAGAAGGCGGGCGTCGAGGCGAAGATGGGCTGGACCTGGGACGAGTATTTCGACGCGCTGCAGACGATCCAGGACAAGCTGAGGATCGCCGGGGACACCGGCTACTTCAGCATCATGTACCTCTACGACCTGTATCTGCGTCAGAACGGAAAGGCGTTCTTCACCGAGAGCGACCTCGGTTTCACCGAGGACGATCTGACGCAGTGGTGGGAGGACGGCTACAAGCGCGTACGGTCCGGACTCGTCGCCGACCCGAAGAAGGTCGAACAGGTCAAGCCCAAGTCCGCTCTCTCGGCGGGCCTCGCGGCGTCCGAGTTCACCTGGGACAACTTCTCCATCCGCTACGAGGGCGAGGGCGAGTCCGACTACGGGCTCGCGCCGATCCCCACCATGGACGGAAAGCAGACCGGCCAGTACCTCGGTTCTCTGATGCTCAGCGCCTTCTCCGGGACCAAGCACCCCGAGGAAGTCGCCCAGTTCATCGACTTCATGGTGCACGACCCGGAGGTCGGCAAGATCATGGGCTACGACCGCGGCATCCTCGCCACCACCGAGCAGTACGAGGCGTTCACACCCGCCGACGACACCAACAAGGGCGTCAAGGTGTACGAGGAGGAGGTCGCCGCCGCCGGCGTCCTCGGGAAGATCACCCCGCATCCGTCCGGCGCCGACGTCATCGAGGCGGCGTTCCTGCGCATCGGCGGTGAAGTCGCCCAGGGCAAGACCAAGCCGGCCGATGCCGCCAAGGCACTGTTCAGCGAGGCCAAGGCCGCGTTCGCGGGCTGAGGGGACGTACCACCATGACGCTCGTCAAGGAAGCGCCCGCGCGCCCGGCAGGGAAGCGGCCCGCCGCGCCCGTCGCCGGGCGGCGCGGGCGGCGCCGCGAGAACCTCGCCGGCTACCTCTTCATGTCGCCGTGGATCGCGGGATTCCTGCTGCTCACGGCGGGGCCGATGATCGCGTCGCTGTACTACGCGTTCACCAGCTACAACCTGTTCACGCCGCCCCGGTGGGTGGGGCTGGACAACTTCACGACGATGTTCCAGGACCCACGCTGGCAGAAGTCGGTCGAGGTCACGCTGAAGTACGTCGTCGTGGCGACGCCCCTGAAGCTGCTGCTCGCGCTCGGCGTCGCGCTGCTGCTCGCGCAGAAGCGCCGCGGGCAGGGCCTGTACCGGGCCGCGTTCTACATGCCCTCGCTCATCGGCGCCAGCGTCTCCGTCGGCTTCGTCTGGCGGGCGCTGTTCTCGGACGACGCGATCGTGGACCGTACGCAGAAGATCTTCGGTCTCGACGTGGGCGGCTGGATCGGCAACCCGGACTACGTCATCTACGCCCTGGTGGCCCTGAGCATCTGGCAGTTCGGCGCGCCCATGGTCATCTTCCTGGCCGGTCTCAAGCAGGTCCCGCAGGAGTTGTACGAGGCGGCCGAGGTGGACGGGGCCGGTCCGCTCAGGCGGTTCTGGAACATCACGCTGCCGATGATCTCCCCGGTGCTGTTCTTCAACGTGCTGCTGGAGTCCATCCACGCGTTCCAGGTGTTCGGCTCCGCCTATGTCGTCTCCGACACCCGGTGCGGGCCCGCCGACGCCACGCTCGTCTACACCTGTTACCTCTACCAGAAGGGCTTCAAGGAGGCCCAGATGGGCTTCGCCTCCGCGATGGCCTGGACGCTGGTGATCGCGGTGGCGCTCGTCACGGCGGTCCTGTTCTGGTCGCAGAAGAAGTGGGTGCACTACGAGGAGGCCGCCAAGTGACCACGACCACCAGTCCTGCCCTGACCGCGGCGAACGAGCGCCGGCGCTTCGGATCGATCGCCTGGCACCTGGGCGCGCTCGTCGTCCTCGCGGTCGTCCTGTACCCCGTGATCTGGGTGGTCGGCGCCTCGTTCAAGCCGAGCAAGGACATCATCGCCAGCCTCGACCTGCTGCCCGCCGAGCCGGTCTGGGCGAACTTCTCCGGGCTCGCCGACGGCATCTCCGGCATCGCCATCAGCAGCTTCTTCTGGAACTCGCTGGTGTACGCGGTCCTGGCCGTGGTCGGGGTCGTGCTGTCCAGCTCACTGACCGCGTACGCCTTCGCCAAGATCCGGTTCGCCGGGCGGAACCTGCTGTTCACGCTGATGATCGGCACGCTGCTGCTGCCGTACCACGTGCTGCTCATCCCGCAGTACGTGCTCTTCCGCAACCTGGAGCTGACCGACACCCTGGTGCCGCTCGTCGCGGGCAAGTTCCTCGCCACGGAAGCGTTCTTCGTGTTCCTGATGGTGCAGTTCATGCGCGGGCTCCCCAAGGAGCTGGACGAGGCCGCCAAGCTCGACGGCTGCGGGCATCTGCGCACCTACTGGTCGATCGTGCTGCCGCTGAGCCGGCCCGCGATCATCACCAGCGCGATCTTCACCTTCATCAACGCCTGGAACGACTTCATGGGGCCGTTGATCTACCTCAACACCCCGGAGAAGTACACCGTCTCGCTCGGCCTGATGATGTTCCGCGACCAGGAGGGCATCGCCAACTACGGCAGCATGATCGCGATGTCGCTGGTGGCGCTGGTGCCGGTCATCGCCTTCTTCATGGCCTTCCAGCGCTATCTCATCGACGGCATGGCGACGTCCGGGCTGAAGGGCTGAGGCGGTCACCATGGCGCAAGCACGCGTGAAGGCCCGCCCCCCGCGCAAGGAGTCCGTGTTCGGCGAGCGCTTCGCGGTCTTCGCCGAGTGCCTGCTCACCGGCGTGTGGATCGCCGTGGCCTGTCTCGGGATCGTCACCTACCCCGCGGCCTTCGCCGCCGGCGCCCGGCACCTGCGGCGTCGTACGGCCCACGAGGGCGGTGGCCTGCGGGAGTTCGCGGCCGACTTCCGTACGGCCGTGCGCGGCGGGTGGGTCGTCGGGCTCGCCGGGTGGGCGGCGGCCGGCGCGGTCTGGGTGGACGTCCTCGCCGCGCGGGCCGGGCTGCCCGGTGGGCCGCTCGTCGGGGCCGTCGGTGTCTTCGCGCTGATCGGAACCGCCGTGACCCTGCTGCGGGCGGCCGCCGCCTGGGCGCCCGGCGCATCCTGGCGGGCGCTGCTCCCGGACGCCGCGCGGCGGACCATGCTCGATCCCGCCGGGTCGTTCCTGATCGTCTGCGGTCTGGCTGTCGTGGCCCTGTCCGCCTGGATCGTGGCCCCGCTGGCGGTCCCCGTCCTGGGGGCCGTCGCGGCGGCGGCCGTCGCCGTGGAGAACCGTCACCGGCGCGGCTGACCAGCAGTGCCCCACCCCAAGGCCGGCGCCTCGGCGTCGCGCCCCCGCCTGTCATGCCCTTGACATACCCCTGCATCCCGCACGGAAGGAAAGGCCATGTCCCCCATCCCCCGCAGGTCCCTCCTCAAGGCGGCCGCCGTCGCCGGAGCCGCCGCCCAGTTCAGCTGGGCCCTCGGCGCCCAGGACGCCGCCGCCGCGCCCGGAGCCGAGGCGGCCGACGCCGACCCGGTGACCCTCGACTGGCTGGAGGACGGCGGCCTCGGCGCCGCCCCCGGCTCCACCGTCGGCGTGCCCTGGCCCAAGGGCGCCCTCCAGGAGGACCAGACCTTCGCCCTCACCGACGCCGACGGCAAGCCCGTCCCCGTCCAGACCTGGCCCCTCGCGTACTGGCCCGACGGCTCCCTGAAGTGGACCGCCCACGCGGTGAGCTCCGGCTCCGGCAAGCTCACCCTCACCACGGGCACACCGGCCGCCCCGGAGAAGAAGGTCACCGTCGACAAGAGCGGCGGCACCATCGACATATCGACCGGCGTCATCACCGCGAAGATCGCCAAGTCGGGCGCCACGATCGTCAAGTCGGTCACCCGCGGCTCCACCGAGATCGCCCGCGACGGCCGCCTCGTCCTGCTGCGCCAGCCCGAGTTCGAGGACGGCGACCAGACCACCGTCAGGACCGAACGCTTCGACGGCGCCGTCTCGGAGGTCACCGTCGAACAGGAGGGCCCGGTCCGCGCCGTCGTCCGCATCGACGGCAAGCACCGCAAGGGCAGCCGCAGCTGGCTGCCGTTCTCCGTCCGCCTCTACTTCTACGCGGGCGCCGACTCCTTCCGGATGGTGCACACCCTCACCTACGACGGCACGCAGGAAGCGGGCAAGGCGAGCGGCGACTTCATCCGCGGCCTGGGCGTCCGCTTCACCGTCCCCCTGCGCGACGAGTCCTACGACCGCCACATCCGCATCGGCGGCGAGGGCACCGGCATGCTCCGCGAGGCCGTCAAAGGCATCACCGGACTGCGCCGCGATCCCGGGATCGCCGTGCAGGAGGCCCAGTTCGCGGGCAGGAAGCTGCCCGACCCCTCGACCTGGGACCAGCGGGTCACCACCCGCCTCCAGTACATCCCCGAATGGGGCGACTACACCCTCTCCCAGCTCTCCGCCGACGGCTTCGCCCTGCGCAAGCGCACGAAGAAGGGCTACGGCTGGATCCCCGCCGGCGGCGGCCGGCGCGCCTCCGGCTTCGGCTACGTCGGCGGCGTCAGCGGCGGGCTCTCCTTCGGCCTGCGCGAGTTCTGGGAGAAGTTCCCCGCACAGCTCGACATCCGCGGCGCCCACACCGACGCCGCCGAGGTCACCCTCTGGCTCTGGTCACCTGAGGCCCAGCCCATGGACCTGCGCTTCTACCACGACGGCATGGGCCAGGACACCTACCCCGAACAGCTCGAGGGCCTCAACATCACCTACGAGGACTACGAACCCGGCTTCGGCACCCCGTACGGCATCGCCCGCACCTCCGAACTGCTGTTCTGGGCCAACGAGTCGACACCGAGCGCCGACACCCTCGCCGAACAGGTCGAGGCCGTCCGCGTCCCGCCGCAGCTCGCCGCGCCGCCGAAGCAGCTCATCAGGGCCGGCGTCTTCGGCAAGGGCCTGTTCGCCGAGCCCGACCGCTCCACTCCGGCCAAGGCGAAGATCGAGGACCACCTCGACTTCCTCTTCACCTACTACAAGGACCAGGTGGAGATGCGCCGCTGGTACGGCTTCTGGGACTACGGCGACATCATGCACACCTACGACACCGTGCGGCACCAGTGGCGCTACGACGTCGGCGGCTACGCCTGGGACAACTCCGAGCTCTCACCCGACCTGTGGCTCTGGTACGCGTACCTCAGAAGCGGCCGCGCCGACATCTTCCGCTTCGCCGAGGCCATGACCCGGCACACCGGCGAGGTCGACGTCTACCACCTCGGCAAGTGGGCCGGACTCGGCACCCGGCACGGCGTGCAGCACTTCGCCGACAGCGCCAAGCAGCAGCGCATCGCCAACACCACCTACCGCCGCTACTACTACTTCCTCACCGCCGACGAACGCGTCGGCGACCTGATGCACGCCAACGTCGACTCCGACGAGACCTTCCTCGTCCTCGACCCCATCCGCAAGATCCGCACCGAGCCGTACACCCCCGACCGGCACGCCCTGTCGATCGGCTTCGGCACCGACTGGAGCGGCCTGGTGTCGGCGTGGCTCACCGAGTGGGAGCGCAAGGGCCCCAAGTGGGAGAAGGCCAAGGCGCGCGTGCTGTCCACCATGGAGACCATCGCCGCCCAGCCCAACGGCTTCGTCCAGGGCACCGGCCTGTACGACCTCGACACCGGGAAGTTCGCCGTCGCCGACAAGCCCGTCGTCGGCGTCTCCCACCTGTCCGCCGTGTTCGGCCTCAACGAACTGTGCGCCGAGCTGATCGACCTCGTCGACATGCCGGAGTTCAACGAGGCCTACTTCGACTACTGCCGCTACTTCAACGCCACCAAGGCCGAACAGGCAGCCCGCTACGGCAGCAACTTCGGCAGCCTGATCCTCTTCCAGGGCCACTCCCGCCTCGATGCCTACGCCGCCGTGAAGACCGGCGACGACAAGCTGGCCGAGCGGGCCTGGGAGAAGTTCTACAACTCCGACGGCTACAAGGAGTCCGCGCCCTGGAGGACCGAGAAGGTGAGCGGACCGACCGCCCTGGTCGCGGGCAGCGAGGCCACCTGGGTGTCCACCAACGACACCGCCCTCTACGGCCTCGCCGCCATCGAGAACCTGGCCCTTCTCGGAGACCGGATGCCGTAACGCGCACACACCGGGCGCGGGCGGGCACACTCCGTCCATGGACTGGAACCATTACCGCTTCCGCAGTCTGTGGACCCTGTCCGCGCCCGTCCCGGTGGTCTACCGCGTCCTGGAGCGGATCGAGGACTACCCCCGGTGGTGGCCGCAGGTCCGCGAGGTCGTCCGGCTCGACGCCGGCAGCGGGATCGTACGGATCCGCTCCCTGCTCCCCTTCGATCTGCGGGCCACCCTGCACGAGGGGCGGCGCGATCCGGAGAAGGGAATCCTGGAGGTGGGCCTGTCCGGGGACATCGACGGCTGGGCCCGCTGGACCGTCACCCGGCTCGGACCCGGCGGCAGCCTCGCCCACTACGAGCAGGAGGTGGACGTGCGCAAGCCGCTGCTGCGGCGGCTGGCCGTGCCGGCCCGGCCCGCCTTCCGGATCAACCACGCCCTGATGATGCGGGCCGGCCGGCGTGGACTGGCGGCCCACCTGGAAGCGGTTTGAAGGAAGCGTGCCCGGACCTGTATTGTTCAGTGCGTTCCCGGGCGATTAGCTCAGTGGGAGAGCGCTTCGTTCACACCGAAGAGGTCACTGGTTCGAACCCAGTATCGCCCACCGGGAAAGCCGGTCCGTCGCAGACGGACCGGCTTTGTTGTGTCCGCCCGGTGTCCGCGCAGCACCTCACGCCGCCGCCGGAAGATCCGGGCGCAGGGGCCAGGCCGGGTCCACCGCCTCCTCCGTGCCGGTGCGCGCGAACCACGCCTGCAGGCCCCGGGCCTGTGCCGCGTGCCACACCGCCTGCAGGGTGTGCAGCTCGCCGGGGGAGAGCCGCTCCAGCCGGGACGCGAACCGGCGCCCCACCGCCCGCGTGACCTCCAGCGCCGCCACCGCGTCCGCCGCCGCGTCGTGCGCCTCCTCCAGGCTGACGCCGTAGTGCGCGCACAGGTCGGTCAGCGTGCGCCGGCCCTTGCGGTAGCGGTCCAGGTGCTTGTCCAGCACCCGCGGATCCAGCACCAGCAGCGGTGTCCGCTCGAACCAGCGGTGCAGCGACGAGGCGCGGTGCCGGCGCAACTCCCGGTCCAGCAGCGTGAGATCGAACGGCGCGTTCATCACCACCAGCGGCCGACCCACACCCGCCTGCTCGGCCAGCGTCTCCGCTATCTCGTACATCACCGGAGCGGGCCAGCGGCCGTTGCGCTGCAGGTGCTCCTCCGTCAGTCCGTGCACCTCCGTGGCCGCGGCCGGCACCGGTACACCCGGGTTCACCAGCCAGCGGTTCACTCGCGGCCGGGCGCCCGGCGCGTCCTGGACGACGACGGCGGCCGACACGATCCGGTCGGTCTCGACGTCGACGCCCGTCGTCTCCGTGTCAAAGGCGGCCAGCGGCCCCTCGTACCAGCACGTCATACCCAACAACCCCTCGTTCACCATCGGCAGTTGACGCACCGTCCGCTGCCCGCTCCGGTGATACCCGGGCTGTTTGCGCCGTACGCCGGAAGGAGACAACAGGGTTAAGGGTCTTTGCAGTTCAGCGGCCCGAAGCGGGGATTCACTTGTTCTGGAAGGCTGTTCGGTCATGGCCATTGCGCAGCCCGAACGGGGCGGGCTGCTGCCCGAGCGCACGGCACCGTCTCGCGGCTCTCTCGCCACCACCGCCTGCATGGAGACCCTGCAGGTCGGCTATCTGCACGCCGTCGCCGCCGCCGCGGGCTGTTCGCTGTCCCAGCCGTTCCCGGACAACGGCATCGACTGGCACGTCAGTCACAGCGCACCCGGGCACACCGTCGACGACGAGGTCACCATCAAGGTGCAGCTCAAGGCGACCTACCAGGTCGCGCCCGACCCGCCGGGCCGCTCCTTCTCCTTCACGCTCGACAACGCGCACCTCGCCAAGCTCGCCCGCACACCGGTCTCCGTGCACAAGATCCTCGTCGTGATGCTCGTCCCGCGCTCCCAGGACGACTGGCTGCGCGCCAGCCACGACCGGCTCGACCTGCGGCACTGCTGCTACTGGACCAACCTCGCCGGACACCCGCTCACCGGCCGGCAGCGCACCACCGTGCGGATCCCCACCTCACGCATCTTCGACGACCGGGCGCTGTGCGAGATCATGACCCGGGTCGGAACGGGAGGGAAACCATGACGCACCGCCCGACCGACGAGCCGATGCGGCCGGTACGCCCCCACCCCACCGAGGGTGCGTGGGGCGCCGGCCCGGCCGGACCCGAGCGGACCGAACCGGACGAGCGATCCGCCGAGGCCGGGGAGACCGGGTGGAGGTGGCAGCCGTCCGGGCCCCAGATCGCCGGCCGGAGCGGGCGGGCCGCCGAAGACGCGGGCACGGCAGGGAGCGGCACGCCCGCACAGCCCGGGGACGGCGCGCTCCCGGACACCGCGTGGGACGGGGGGCTGCCCGACGCCGCCGAGGTCGACCCCGCCGTACTGCAGGCACTGCTGCGGCGGCACGGATGGACGCGGCGCGGCGGGGCCGCCGGCCGGTACGGACGCTGGACGCCGCCCGGGCCGGGCAGCGGTACCAGCCTGCTCGTGCCGGAGAGCCGCTCCTTCCCCGACAGCGAGGACCTGATCGCCGAGGCCCTGCTCGCCCTGACCCGCAGCGGACTCGACAGCGCCCGCGAGGTGCTGGTCTCCCTCGCCGTGCCCAGCGACGAGATCCGCTGGTGGCGCGACATCCCGGACGGACCCGCGGGCGCCGCCGCCTGGACCGCGGAGGAACGGCTGCGCTTCGCCGCCCGCCGCACCCTGCTCGCCGCCGCCCTCGCCACTCGCGCCCGAGCGGGCTACCACGGCGCCCGGCACCGCCGCTCCGCCCTCGCCGCCCTGGACGCCGTCCTGACCGGCCCCGCCCCCGGCGGACGCCGGATCACCGCCTTCCTGCCCGTCACCACCGGCCGCCCCCTCGCCGTACGCCTCCACCAGGCGCTGTACGCCACCCGCGAGGCCATCGACTACCGGCGCGCCACCGGCGGCATGGACGCCTTCGACACCGCCGTCGAAGCGGGCGTCAGCCATGAACTCACCGAGGCGCTCGTGGCGCTGGTCCGCGGCTCCGAGGGCGCCCGGATCGCCGTCGCCTGGGCCCCGGCGGCGGGCGTACCCGACGGCTGTGCGGCCCGCCCCGAACCCGTCGAGTTCTCACCCGGAGACCTGCCCGTGCTGCGCGAGGCCGGCATCCGCTACCAGCGCGAGGAGCCCTCCGTACCGGTGCGGATCACCGGCACCGTGGTGCGGATGCGCAGGTCGGGGCCGCGCGGCGAGGGCACCGTCCGGCTGCGGGTGCTCGCCGGGGCCGACCTCGGCCACGTCCGGATCACCCTCGGCGAGGACGACTACCGCACCGCCGGGCACGCGCACCTCGTCGGGCTGCCGGTACGGGTGAGCGGGCGCCTGGAGAGCCGCGGCGGCTTCCGGCGCCTGACCGAGGTGGCCGACCTCACACCGGTCCAGGTCGACGACGCCGAACGCGACCGCCTGATGAAGGCGATCCAGGAGAACGCCGAGGCCGCGGCCTTCTTCGGCGAGGCGTGTGAGCCCGACGGCGAGGAATGATTTCGCCCAGGCGGGCCCCGGGTCGGTACGATCGGGTCTCGCGCGCGCTCCGGTATGGCGCCGCTAACCCACCTTCAGTCAGGAGAGACCGGTGTCAGACGTCCGTGTGATCATCCAACGCGATTCCGAGCGGGAAGAACGCGTGGTGACGACGGGCACTACGGCCGCCGAGCTCTTCGCCGGCGAGCGCTCGATCATCGCCGCGCGCGTGGCCGGTGAGCTCAAGGACCTCTCCTACGAGGTCAAGGACGGCGAGACCGTCGAGGGCGTCGAGATCTCCTCCGAGGACGGCCTGAACATCCTGCGCCACTCCACCGCGCACGTCATGGCCCAGGCCGTGCAGGAGCTGTTCCCCGAGGCCAAGCTGGGCATCGGCCCGCCCGTCAAGGACGGCTTCTACTACGACTTCGACGTCGAGAAGCCCTTCCATCCCGATGACCTCAAGGCCATCGAGAAGAAGATGCAGGAGATCCAGAAGCGCGGCCAGCGCTTCTCCCGCCGCGTGGTCACCGACGAGGCCGCCCGCGAGGAGCTCGCCGACGAGCCGTACAAGCTGGAGCTGATCGGCCTCAAGGGTTCGGCGTCCCATGACGACGGCGCGGACGTCGAGGTCGGCGCCGGCGAGCTGACGATCTACGACAACCTGGACGCCAAGACCGGCGAGCTGTGCTGGAAGGACCTCTGCCGAGGCCCCCACCTGCCCTCCACCCGCCACATCCCGGCGTTCAAGCTGATGCGCAACGCCGGTGCCTACTGGCGCGGCAGCGAGAAGAACCCCATGCTGCAGCGCATCTACGGCACCGCCTGGCCGACCAAGGACGAGCTCAAGGCCCACCTGGACTTCCTCGCCGAGGCGGAGAAGCGCGACCACCGCAAGCTGGGCCACGAGCTGGACCTGTTCTCCATCCCGGAGCAGATCGGCTCCGGCCTCGCCGTCTTCCACCCCAAGGGCGGCATCGTCCGCCGGGTCATGGAGGACTACTCGCGGCGCCGCCACGAGGAGGAGGGCTACGAGTTCGTCTACACCCCGCACGCGACGAAGGGGAAGCTCTTCGAGACCTCGGGCCACCTGGACTGGTACGCCGACGGCATGTACCCGCCCATGCAGCTCGACGAGGGCGTGGACTACTACCTCAAGCCCATGAACTGCCCGATGCACAACCTGATCTTCGACGCACGGGGGCGTTCGTACCGCGAACTGCCGCTGCGCCTCTTCGAGTTCGGGACCGTGTACCGGTACGAGAAGTCGGGTGTCGTGCACGGCCTGACCCGGGCCCGCGGCTTCACCCAGGACGACGCGCACATCTACTGCACCCGCGAGCAGATGTCCGAGGAGCTCGACAAGACCCTCACCTTCGTCCTGAACCTGCTGCGCGACTACGGCCTGACCGACTTCTACCTGGAGCTGTCCACCAAGGACCCGGAGAAGTTCGTCGGCACGGACGAGGCCTGGGACGAGGCCACCGAGACGCTGCGGCAGGTCGCCGAGAAGCAGGGCCTGCCGCTGGTCCCGGACCCGGGCGGCGCCGCCTTCTACGGCCCGAAGATCTCCGTCCAGGCCAAGGACGCGATCGGCCGCACCTGGCAGATGTCGACCATCCAGCTCGACTTCAACCTGCCGGAGCGCTTCAACCTGGAGTACACCGCCGCGGACGGCTCCAAGACCCGCCCGGTGATGATCCACCGCGCCCTGTTCGGCAGCATCGAGCGGTTCTTCGCGGTGCTCCTGGAGCACTACGCGGGCGCCTTCCCGGCCTGGCTCGCGCCCGTCCAGGCACTCGGCATCCCGATCGGCGACGCGCACGTCGAGTACCTGGAGAAGTTCGCCGCGCAGGCGAGGAAGCAGGGGCTGCGGGTCGAGGTGGACTCCTCCTCGGACCGCATGCAGAAGAAGATCCGCAACGCCCAGAAGCAGAAGGTGCCCTTCATGGTCATCGCCGGCGACGAGGACATGGCCAACGGTGCCGTCTCCTTCCGCTACCGCGACGGCTCCCAGGAGAACGGCATCCCCGTCGACGAGGCCATCGCGAAGATCGTGAAGGTCGTCGAGGAGCGGGCGCAGGTCTGAGGCCGCGCAGCACGGCAGGGCCCCCGGGAGCGATCCCGGGGGCCTTTTCCTCGGGTGTGCGGCAACGCCATATGCTGCACGCATGACGAGTGAGCCGGAGCAGCAGTTGGGAGTGGGGACGCAGGACGCGTTCCAGCGTCTGTGGACGCCCCACCGGATGGCCTACATCCAGGGTGAGAACAAGCCGACCGGCCCGGGTGCCGACGACGGCTGCCCCTTCTGCTCCATCCCGGCCAAGTCCGACGAGGACGGGCTGATCCTCCGGCGCGGCGAGCAGGTGTACGCGGTGCTCAACCTGTACCCCTACACCGGCGGCCACCTCATGACCGTGCCGTACCGGCACGTCGCCGACTACACCGAGCTCACGCCGCAGGAGACGGCGGAGCTCGCCGAGCTGACCAAGCAGGCGATGACCGCGCTGCGGAACGCCTCCGGGGCGCACGGATTCAACATCGGCATGAACCAGGGCACGGTGGCGGGCGCGGGCATCGCGGCGCACCTGCACCAGCATGTCGTCCCGCGGTGGGGCGGCGACACGAACTTCATGCCGGTGGTGGGCCACACGAAGGTGCTGCCGCAGCTTCTGGCCGACACCCGGAAGATGCTGGCGGAGGCCTGGCCGACGGGATGATCCTGCAGCGGGGATCAGCCATATCCAGCCCGTCCGGCGTTTGAGGACGAGGCCGTTCAGGCCGATGGGGGTCTGGGGGCGCAGCCCCCAGGGACGGCCACCCCCACGCACGGCTCAACCGCCGGAGGCCTACGCGTCGTACACGTCCGCCTTCCTCGGTGCCGCGTCCTGGACCGCCGTGCTCAGGAACGACGACCGCGCACCGAACTTCTCGGTGTCCACGCCGTTCTCCTCCAGCACCTTGATCGCGGCCGCGTGCACCACCCGCAGCACCGGCGTGGCCGCCCGCAGCGCGTCGTCGGCCATGAACCGGTGCCGCCACGGCTTGTCCGCCCACGCGTGCCGCAGACCGAACGGCTCCGGCAGCGTCAGCGTGCCGCCGAGCCAGTTCAGCAGCGGGGGATACCAGGTCAGCGGGGCTCGCGCGGTGAGGCGTACCACCTCGTCCGTGTCGACCAGCGGGAGCTTCACCTTGCGGGTCTCCCAGAACTTGATCGACTTCTGGACCTCCTTCTCCTTGGCCGCCGGCTTGGTGGTGAACAGCGAGTGCACCGGCCCCAGCGCGTGTCCGGTGACCTCGATGCGCAGCGTCTCGTGCAGCACCGTCACCGTGATCAGCATGGTGATGACCAGCTGGCCGTCCCACAGCGTCCACTGCACGCCCAGATAGTGCCGGTCGCCCGCGCCGAACTGCTGCTTGTTGCAGATGTCCTGTATCGCGTGCGTCTTGACCCGGTACGCCTCGACGTCCGTGCCCTCAGGCCGGGACACCGCCGTGGCGTTCTCGGCGATCGGGGTGACGATCCAGTGCTGTATCGACGGCTTGGGGAAGCCGCCCGTGTTCAGCGGACCGCGCTCCAGCATGCGCAGCCTGTCCTGGATGGACTTGATCACGTCCCAGCTGCGGAAGGGGTGGATCTCCCGGTCCGGGTCGGCCTGCACCAGATCCTCGGCCAGCTGCCAGCTGCCCCAGCGCGTGCCCATGCCGAGTATGCCCTTGGGCCCGGCGTAGAACACCGAGTTGGACTGCTGCTCGGCGCTGAGCCGGGCCAGGGACTGGCGCAGCTGCTCGGCCGCCTTCTCGCCGGGGCTGCTCGGCACCGCCTCGGGCACCTTGGCGCCGACACTGGTGCCGGACAGCAGCCCTTCCCATCGCTCGCGCAGGTCACGCGCGGTGCGCTCGCAGATCTGCTTGGCCCAGAACCAGCCCACGACCGGGGCGACGACCGCCGCCCGCGCGTACCACCCCCAGAACCCGCCGAACGGCATGCGGATCAGGAACAGCACCGCGAGGGCGCCCACCGCGACGAGCAGAGTGGTGGCGAGCGCCCCGGCCCGCTTGTCGTCCCGCCTGGCGACGGTGGTGCGGATCTGGAACACCAGCAGCCACACCAGCAGTCCCGGCAGGAACAGCAGCCCGCACAGCACCATCACGGCGGTCAGCCAGTTGTCCCGCTCCCTGCGGATGCGGTGGGCGGCGAGCGCGTGCTCCACGACCACCTGGGGCTGGGTGCCGAAGGACTGGATGAGCGGCTTGCGCTCCGCGCCGAGCATGCGGTCGATGACGGCCCGGGAGAACGCCTCGCCGAGGTTCGGCCGGAACAGCGCGATCTTCGGCGCGCTGACCTCCGACTTGTGCCACTCGCTGTTCGCTTCGAGGATGTCCTTCGCCTCGTTGTCCCGGTAGGCCGCCGAGGCCAGCGCGAACGTCGGCGTCTGCCCCTCGTCGCCCGTGCGCGGCACCTGCGGACCGAAGAACTCCGCGTAACCGCCGTCAACGGTCATTCCCGCCCCCGATCGCCGCGACCACTCGTCTTGCGGCCTTCCCGACTTCCTTGCTGCGCACACCTGTTGATCAGGTCCTCAGCGTATCCGCAGCCACCGGCATCCGTCTGCGGACGGCCCAAGCCGCCCGCAGAGGTGAAGTGAAGCGTTGTGCTCGCGATGTGCGGACGCGTGCGCCGGGCGCCCGCACAAGCTCCGCGGGCGCCCGGGCGTCGTCCCTCAGGCGTTGCGCACCTCCTCGCGCACCCGTTCCGCGATCTGCGGCGGCATCGGCTCGTGCCGCGCGTACCTGCGGCTGAAGCGGGCGGTGCCGTGGGACAGCGAGCGCAGGTCCACGGCGTACCGGCCGATCTCGATCTCCGGCACCTCCGCCTTGATCAGCGTGCGCCCGCCGGCCGCCTGCTCGGTGCCCAGCACCCGGCCGCGCCGGCCGGACAGGTCGCTCATCACCGAGCCCACGTAGTCGTCGCCGACGAGGACGCTCACCTCGGCGACCGGCTCCAGGAGCAGGATCTTCGCGTCCGCGGCCGCCTCCCGCAGGGCGAGCGCCCCGGCCGTCTGGAACGCGGCGTCGGAGGAGTCCACCGAGTGCGCCTTGCCGTCCAGCAGGGTCACCCGCACGTCGATCAGCGGGTACCCGGCGACGACTCCCTTGGCCGCCTGGGCCCGTACGCCCTTCTCGACGGACGGGATGAACTGCCGCGGTACGGCGCCGCCGACGACCTTGTCCACGAACTCGATGCCCGAACCGCCCGGCAGCGGCTCGACCTCGATCTCGCAGATCGCGAACTGGCCGTGACCGCCGGACTGTTTGACGTGCCGTCCGCGTCCGGCGGCCTTGCCGCCGAACGTCTCCCGCAGCGAGACCCGGTGCGGTACGACGTCGACCTGCACGCCGTAGCGGCTGCGCAGCCGCTCCAGCGCCACGTCGGCGTGGGCCTCGCCCAGGCACCACAGGACCACCTGATGGGTGTCCTGGTTCTGCTCCAGCCGCATCGTCGGGTCCTCGGCGACCAGCCGGGCCAGGCCCTGGGAGAGCTTGTCCTCGTCGGGTTTGCTGTGCGCCTGGATGGCCAGCGGCAGCAGCGGGTCGGGCATCTCCCACGGCTCCATCAGCAGCGGGTCGTCCTTGGCGGACAGCGTGTCCCCGGTCTCCGCGCGGCTCAGCTTCGCGACGCACGCCAGATCGCCCGCGATGACGTGGGACACCGGTCGCTGCTGCTTGCCGAACGGGGTGGACAGGGTGCCGATCCGCTCGTCGACGTCGTGGTCCTCGTGGCCGCGGTCGGCCAGCCCGTGCCCGGAGACGTGCACCGTCTGGTCGGCCCGCAGCGTCCCGGAGAACACCCGGACCAGGGAGAGCCGGCCCACGTAGGGGTCGGAGGAGGTCTTCACGACCTCCGCGACCAGCGGGGCGTCGGGGTCGCACGGCTTCAGCTCGCGCGGCTTGCCGTCCACGGTGGTCACCCGCGGGGTGCCGTGCTCCAGGGGCGTCGGGAAGCCACGGGTGATCAGCTCCAGGAGCTCCACCGTGCCGAGGCCCTGGCGGCCGCCCTCACCGGCGGGCGCGGCAGCCAGCACGGGGAAGAACACCCCGCGGGCGACCGCCCGCTCCAGGTCCTCGATCAGCGTCTTGACGTCGACCTGCTCACCGCCGAGATAGCGGTCCATGAGGGTCTCGTCCTCGCTCTCCGAGATGATCCCCTCGATCAGCCGGTTGCGGGCCTCCTCGATCAGCGGCAGCTGGTCCTCGCCGGGCTCGGACTCCTTGCGCTCGCCGGTGGAGTAGTCGAACAGCTTCTGCGACAGCAGCCCGATCAACCCCGTCACGGGCGCGTGCCCGTCGGGCCCCTCCGGGCCGTGCAGCGGCAGGTACAGCGGCAGCACGGCGTCCGGGTCGTCCCCTCCGAAGGTCTCCGCGCAGATACGGGTCATCTCCTCGAAGTCCGCGCGTGCGGCCTCCAGGTGCGTGACGACGATGGCGCGCGGCATGCCGACGGCCGCGCACTCGTCCCACACCATGCGGGTCGAGCCGTCCACGCCGTCGGAGGCCGAGACGACGAAGAGGGCCGCGTCCGCGGCGCGCAGACCGGCCCTGAGTTCCCCGACGAAGTCGGCGTATCCGGGGGTGTCCAGGATGTTGATCTTGATGCCGTCCCATTCGACGGGCACCAGGGAGAGCTGTACCGAGCGTTGCTGCCGGTGCTCGATCTCGTCGTAGTCGGAGACGGTGCCGCCGTCCTCCACACGGCCCGCCCGGTTGATCGCTCCCGCCGTCAGCGCGAGAGCCTCCACCAGAGTCGTCTTGCCCGATCCGGAGTGGCCGACCAGCACCACATTCCGTACGGACGTGGGATGGTCGGCCGCCTGTGCCCTGCCGGCGGCTCCGGGGTGTGTGTGCGCCTTGTCGCCCATGATCCTGCCTCCCGTGCACGGTGAGGTCACTGTGGGCGCGGACACGCGGGATCCGCGTGCGGAGCGGCTCCGGCGACGCCCGCGGTCCTTCGAGCTTTCCACTCCCGTCACGGTGCGTCCATACGAAGGACGCGAACCCGCCACCGCGCCGGGACGCACCGGCCCGGCGGCTGCCCGAGAGCGCCTCCGGCGCGGGCGCCCGGGTGCCCGGCCGCCACCGGCACACGCGCGTGGCTACGATTGGGCCCCGCCGGTGGCCAGCAGGGGCCACGCGGCCACACCGACCGTCGGGAAGGCCATGCTGAACAAGTACGCGCGTGCATTCTTCACGCGTGTCCTCACACCGTTCGCCGCGTTTCTCATCCGGCGGGGGGTCAGCCCCGACACGGTCACGCTCATCGGCACCGCGGGTGTGGTCGCGGGCGCGCTGGTCTTCTACCCCATGGGCGAGTTCTTCTGGGGCACGGTCGTGATCACGCTGTTCGTGTTCTCCGACCTCGTCGACGGCAACATGGCCCGCCAGCTGGGCCGCTCCAGCCGCTGGGGCGCCTTCCTCGACTCCACCCTCGACCGTGTGGCCGACGGCGCCATCTTCGGCGGCTTCGCCCTGTGGTACGCGGGCAGGGGCGACGACAACATCCTGTGCGCCGTCTCGATCTTCTGCCTGGCCAGCGGCCAGGTGGTGTCGTACACCAAGGCGCGCGGCGAGTCGATCGGCCTGCCGGTCGCCGTCAACGGGCTGGTCGAGCGGGCCGAGCGGCTGGTGGTCTCGCTGGTCGCGGCCGGTCTGGCCGGCCTGCACGCGTTCGGTGTGCCCGGCATCCAGTACCTGCTGCCGGTCGCCCTGTGGATCGTCGCCGTGGGCAGCCTCGTCACACTGATCCAGCGGGTCGTCACCGTCCGCCGCGAGTCCGCCGAGGCCGAGGCCGCGGAGGCCGCCGACGCGGGCCGCGCGGAGCCCCGGGGGAGCGAGGCAGCCAAGTGAGCGCGCAGGAACGGCTGACCGACGCCCTGTACGGAGCGGGCTGGGCCACCGTGAAGAAGCTCCCCGAGCCGGTCGCAGTGCGGCTGGGGCGGACCATCGCCGACCTCGCCTGGAAGCAGCGCGGCAAGGGCGTACAGCGGCTGGAGAGCAACTACGCGCGCGTGGTGCCGGACGCGAGCCCCGAGCGGCTCGCCGAGCTCTCCCGCGCGGGGATGCGGTCGTATCTGCGCTACTGGATGGAGTCCTTCCGGCTGCCCGCGTGGAGCCCCGAGCGCATCAGGACCGGCTTCGACCCCAAGGACGTGCACCACCTCACCGACGGCATGGCCCGCGGCAAGGGCGTGATACTCGCCCTGCCGCACCTCGCCAACTGGGACCTCGCCGGCGCCTGGGTCACCACCGAGCTCGGCATCCCGTTCACCACCGTCGCCGAGCGCCTGAAGCCGGAGACGCTGTACGACCGTTTCGTCGCCTACCGCGAGAGCCTCGGCATGGAGGTCCTGCCGCACAGCGGCGGCACCGCCTTCGGCACGCTGGCCCGGCGGCTGCGCGACGGCGGCCTGGTCTGCCTGGTCGCCGACCGTGACCTGTCCGCCTCCGGCATCGAGGTCGACTTCTTCGGCGAGACCGCGCGGATGCCGGCCGGCCCGGCCCTGCTCGCCCAGCAGACCGGGGCCCTGCTGCTGCCGGTCACGCTCTGGTACGACGACTCGCCCGTGATGCGGGGCCGGGTCCATCCGCCGGTCGAGGTGCCCGAGTCAGGCACGCGCGTGGAGAAGACGTCTGTCATGACACAGGCGCTGGCCGACGCCTTCGCCACGGGGATCGCCGACCATCCGGAGGACTGGCACATGCTGCAGCGCTTGTGGCTGAAGGACCTCGATCCCGCGAAGGGGCCCGCGTGAGGATCGGCATCGTCTGCCCGTACTCCTGGGACGTGCCCGGGGGCGTCCAGTTCCACATCCGGGACCTGGCCGAGTACTTCATCCGCCTCGGCCACGAGGTGTCCGTCCTCGCCCCGGCCGACGACGACACCCCGCTGCCGCCGTACGTCGTCTCGGCGGGCCGCGCGGTGCCGGTGCCGTACAACGGCTCGGTGGCCCGCCTGAACTTCGGCTTCCTGAGCGCCGCGCGGGTGCGGCGCTGGCTGCACGACGGCTCCTTCGACGTCATCCACATCCACGAGCCGACCTCGCCGTCGCTCGGCCTGCTGACCTGCTGGGCGGCGCAGGGCCCGATCGTGGCCACCTTCCACACGTCCAACCCGCGCTCCCGCGCGATGATCGCCGCGTACGCCATCCTCCAGGCGGCCCTGGAGAAGATCAGCGCGCGGATCGCGGTGAGCGAGTACGCCCGGCGCACCCTCGTCGAGCACCTCGGCGGTGACGCGGTGGTGATCCCGAACGGCGTCGACGTCGACTTCTTCGCCAAGGCCGAGCCCAGGCCTCAGTGGCAGGGCGACACCATCGGCTTCATCGGCCGCATCGACGAGCCCCGCAAGGGCCTGCCGGTGCTGATGAGGGCCCTGCCGAAGATCCTCGCCGCCCGCCCGCAGACCCGGCTCCTGGTCGCCGGCCGCGGTGACGAGGAGGAGGCGGTGCAGACGCTGCCCGCCGAACTGCGCTCCCGCGTCGAGTTCCTCGGCATGATCAGCGACGAGGACAAGGCGCGCCTCCTGCGCAGCGTCGACCTGTACGTCGCGCCCAACACCGGCGGCGAGAGCTTCGGCATCATCCTCGTCGAGGCGATGTCCGCGGGCGCCCCGGTGCTCGCCTCCGACCTGGACGCCTTCGCCCAGGTACTCGACCAGGGCGCGGCCGGCGAGCTGTTCCCCAACGAGGACGCGGACGCCCTCGCCACGCAGGCCGTGCACCTCCTGGAGAACCCGGAGCGCCGCGCGGCACTGCGCGACCGCGGCAGCGCCCACGTCCGCCGTTTCGACTGGTCGACGGTCGGCGCGGACATCCTGTCCGTGTACGAGACGGTCACGGCGGGCGCCGCGGCGGTGGCGGCGGACGACCGCACGACGGGTCTGTGGGCCCGCTTCGGACTGGCGAGGGACTAGGGGGTGTCGTTTGGATCGCGTCGCAGGGAAGGGGCGGTGCCAGACCCCGCGTCTGCGGCGTGATCCGAACGACAGGCCCGAGCGGAGGCGAAGGTGGCGTCGAGTCGCAGGAGAGCGCACCGATACCCTTGCCGCCCGTGACCGCAACCCTCATCTGGATCCTCGTCGCCCTCGTCGTGATCGGCGTCTACCTGAGCTGGACGGCGGGACGGCTGGACCGGCTGCACGCGCGTATCGACGCCGCCCGCGCCGCCCTCGACGCCCAGTTGCTGCGCCGGGCGTCCGTGGCCCAGGAGCTCGCCACCTCCGGTGTGCTCGACCCGGCCGCCTCGATCGTCCTCTACGAGGCCGCGCACGCGGCCCGGCAGGCGGTCGAGGAGCAGCGGGAGGTCGCCGAGAGCGAGCTGAGCCAGGCGCTGCGTGCCGTGTTCGCCGAGCCCCAGCAGGTGGAGGCGGTCAAGGAGGCGCCCGGGGGAGCGGAGACGGCTCTGGAGCTCGCCGAGGCGGTCCGCAGGGTGCCGATGGCCCGCCGCTTCCACAACGACGCCGTACGGGCCGCACGGGCCCTCAGAAGGCACCGCAAGGTGCGCTGGTTCCGGCTGGCGGGGCACGCGCCGTTCCCCATGGCGTTCGAGATGGACGACGAGCCGCCCGCGGCCCTCATAGAGCGGGCCGCATAGCGACGCGATCCGGCCAGGCGGGACGCGCCCCCGGCCGGAAAAGGATCCACCGGCTTGCCATTGGCCCTTGCTGTGGACTGGTCCGTTCACGTTTCCTCAGTGCTGCAGAAACCCTCTTTTCCCCATCAGTGAGGTCATTCGTGTCCAGCACGCTCTCCGAGAACCAGGGTCCCGAGACCGGCACCGCGCGCGTGAAGCGCGGCATGGCCGAGCAGCTCAAGGGCGGCGTGATCATGGACGTCGTCACGCCCGAGCAGGCCAAGATCGCCGAGGACGCGGGCGCCGTCGCCGTCATGGCTCTGGAGCGGGTCCCGGCCGACATCCGCAAGGACGGCGGCGTGGCCCGCATGTCCGACCCGGACATGATCGAGGGGATCATCGACGCGGTCTCCATCCCCGTGATGGCCAAGTCCCGCATCGGCCACTTCGTCGAGGCCCAGGTCCTGCAGTCCCTCGGCGTCGACTACATCGACGAGTCCGAGGTCCTCACCCCGGCCGACGAGGTCAACCACTCCGACAAGTGGGCGTTCACCACCCCCTTCGTCTGCGGTGCCACCAACCTGGGCGAGGCCCTGCGCCGTATCGCCGAGGGCGCCGCGATGATCCGCTCCAAGGGCGAGGCCGGCACCGGCAACGTCGTCGAGGCCGTGCGCCACCTGCGCCAGATCAAGAACGAGATCGCCCGTCTGCGCGGCTACGACAACCACGAGCTGTACGCCGCCGCAAAGGAGCTGCGTGCCCCCTACGAGCTCGTCAAGGAGGTCGCCGAGCTGGGCAAGCTCCCGGTCGTGCTGTTCTCCGCCGGCGGTGTCGCCACCCCGGCCGACGCCGCGCTGATGCGTCAGCTCGGCGCCGAGGGCGTCTTCGTCGGCTCCGGCATCTTCAAGTCCGGCGACCCGGCCAAGCGTGCCGCCGCCATCGTGAAGGCCACCACCTTCTACGACGACCCGAAGATCATCGCGGACGCGTCCCGCAACCTGGGCGAGGCCATGGTCGGCATCAACTGCGACACCCTCCCCGAGGCCGAGCGCTACGCCAACCGCGGCTGGTAAGAGCCGAGGGCCCACGAGCACCAGGGGTTCACCCACACATGACCGACGCACCTGTCATCGGAGTCCTGGCCCTCCAGGGCGACGTACGGGAGCACCTCATCGCCCTGGCCGCGGCGGACGCCGTGGCCAGGCCGGTGCGGCGCCCCGACGAGCTCGCCGAGGTCCACGGCCTCGTCATCCCCGGTGGTGAGTCCACCACCATCTCCAAGCTGGCCCATCTGTTCGGCCTGATGGAGCCCCTCCGCGCGCGCGTGCGGGACGGCCTGCCCGTGTACGGCACCTGCGCCGGCATGATCATGCTCGCCGACAAGATCCTCGACCCGCGCTCCGGTCAGGAGACCGTCGGGGGCATCGACATGATCGTGCGCCGCAACGCCTTCGGACGGCAGAACGAGTCCTTCGAGTCCGCGGTCCAGGTCGAGGGCATCCCAGGCGATCCCGTCGAGGGCGTCTTCATCCGCGCCCCCTGGGTGGAGTCCGTGGGCGCCGGGGCCGAGGTGCTCGCCGAGCACGACGGCCACATCGTCGCGGTCCGCCAGGGCAACGCGCTGGCCACGTCGTTCCACCCGGAACTGACCGGGGACCACCGCGTGCACGGCCTGTTCGTGGACATGGTGCGCGCATGGCGGACGGCCCGGTCCTTGTAGGATTCCAGCGTTCGTTGCAGAGATGGGTTACGCGAAGGAGACAGGCAGATGTCCGGCCACTCTAAATGGGCCACGACGAAGCACAAGAAGGCCGTGATCGATGCCAAGCGCGGCAAGCTCTTCGCGAAGCTGATCAAGAACATCGAGGTCGCGGCCCGGATGGGCGGTGCCGACCCCGACGGTAACCCGACGCTGTACGACGCCATCCAGAAGGCCAAGAAGTCGTCGGTCCCGAACAAGAACATCGACTCGGCGGTCAAGCGCGGCGCGGGCCTGGAGGCCGGCGGCGCCGACTACGAGACGATCATGTACGAGGGCTACGGGCCGAACGGTGTCGCGGTGCTCATCGAGTGCCTCACCGACAACCGCAACCGCGCCGCCTCCGAGGTCCGCGTCGCCATGACCCGCAACGGCGGCTCCATGGCCGACCCGGGCTCGGTGTCCTACCTGTTCAACCGCAAGGGCGTGGTGATCGTCCCCAAGGGCGAGCTGACTGAGGACGACGTCCTCGCCGCCGTCCTGGACGCGGGCGCCGAGGAGGTCAACGACCTCGGCGAGAACTTCGAGGTGATCAGCGAGCCGACCGACCTGGTCGCGGTCCGCACCGCCCTCCAGGACGCCGGCATCGACTACGAGTCCGCCGACGCCAACTTCGTCCCGACCATGCAGGTCGAGCTGGACGAGGAGGGCGCGAAGAAGATCTTCAAGCTGATCGACGCGCTCGAGGACAGCGACGACGTGCAGAACGTCTTCGCCAACTTCGACGTGAGCGACGAGATCATGGAGAAGGTCGACGCGTAACGCAGCCGCGGGCTCAGCGGGTCTCGACGGGCCGACGGGACACACCCCGTCGGCCCGTCGCGTTGTCAGTGGCACCCGATAGCCTGCACAAACAGGTGATCGATGGGAGGGCTCGTGCGCGTACTGGGGGTGGACCCGGGTCTGACCCGGTGCGGTGTCGGCGTCGTCGAGGGGGTCGCGGGCCGGCAGCTGACGATGCTCGGCGTCGGTGTCGTGCGCACGCCGGCGGACGCCGAGCTGGGCTCGCGCCTGGTCGCCGTCGAGGAGGGCATCGAGGCGTGGCTCGACGAGTACCGGCCCGAGTTCGTCGCCGTGGAGCGGGTGTTCAGCCAGCACAACGTACGGACGGTCATGGGCACCGCCCAGGCCAGCGCCGTCGCCACGCTGTGTGCCGCCCGCCGCGGCATCCCCGTCGCCCTGCACACTCCCAGCGAGGTCAAGGCCGCCGTCACCGGCAGCGGCCGCGCGGAGAAGGCGCAGGTCGGCGCCATGGTCACCCGGCTGCTGCGGCTCAGCGCGCCGCCGAAGCCCGCCGACGCCGCGGACGCCCTCGCCCTCGCCATCTGCCACATCTGGCGCGCCCCCGCGCAGAACCGACTCCAGCAGGCCGTCGCCCTGCACACATCGAAAGGCCGTACGGCATGATCGCCTTCGTCAGCGGCACGGTCGCCGCGCTCGCCCCCGACGCCGCGGTGGTCGAGGTCGGCGGCGTCGGCATGGCCGTCCAGTGCACGCCGAACACGCTGTCCACGCTCCGGATCGGTCAGCCGGCGAAGCTCCACACGTCCCTCGTCGTACGCGAGGACTCCCTCACGCTGTACGGCTTCGCGGACGACGACGAGCGCCAGGTGTTCGAGCTGCTCCAGACCGCCAGCGGGGTCGGCCCGAGACTCGCGCAGGCGATGCTCGCCGTGCACACCCCCGACGCCCTGCGCCGCGCAGTCGCCACCGGCGACGAGAAGGCCCTCACCGCCGTCCCCGGCATCGGCAAGAAGGGCGCCCAGAAGCTGCTGCTGGAGCTGAAGGACCGGCTCGGCGAACCGGTGGGCGCACCGGCCGTCGGCGCCCCCGTGAGCAACGGCTGGCGCGACCAGCTGCACGCCGCCCTGATCGGACTGGGGTACGCGACCCGCGAGGCCGACGAGGCGGTGGCCGCCGTGACGCCCCAGGCCGAGGCCGCCGGGGGCACGCCCCAGGTCGGCGCGCTGCTCAAGGCCGCCCTGCAGACGCTGAACCGCGCCCGCTAGCCGTACGAAACCGAGGCACACCACATGAACTGGGACGACACGACCGACAGCCCCGCCGCCGAGCGGCTCGTCGGTGCGTCCGCCGACCGCGAGGACCAGGCCGTCGAGGCCGCCCTGCGCCCCAAGGACCTGGGCGAGTTCATCGGTCAGGAGAAGGTCCGCGAGCAGCTCGACCTCGTGCTGCGCGCCGCACGCGCGCGCGGCGCCACCGCCGACCACGTCCTGCTCTCCGGCGCCCCCGGCCTCGGCAAGACCACCCTGTCCATGATCATCGCGGCCGAGATGAACGCCCCGATCCGTATCACCAGCGGCCCCGCCATCCAGCACGCCGGCGACCTCGCCGCGATCCTCTCCTCCCTCCAGGAAGGAGAGGTCCTCTTCCTCGACGAGATCCACCGCATGTCCCGGCCCGCCGAGGAGATGCTCTACATGGCGATGGAGGACTTCCGCGTCGACGTCATCGTCGGCAAGGGCCCCGGCGCCACCGCCATCCCCCTGGAACTGCCCCCCTTCACCCTGGTCGGCGCCACCACCCGCGCCGGCCTGCTGCCGCCCCCGCTGCGCGACCGCTTCGGCTTCACCGCGCACATGGAGTTCTACGAGCCCGCCGAGCTGGAGCGGGTCATCCACCGCTCGGCGAACCTGCTCGACGTCGCGATCGACACCGACGGCGCCGCCGAGATCGCCGGCCGCTCCCGCGGCACCCCCCGCATCGCCAACCGCCTGCTGCGCCGTGTCCGCGACTACGCGCAGGTCAAGGCGGACGGCAGGATCACCCGCGACATCGCCTCGGCGGCCCTCGCCGTCTACGAGGTCGACGCCCGAGGACTGGACCGGCTGGACCGGGCCGTGCTGGAGGCTCTGCTCAAGCTGTTCGGCGGCGGACCGGTGGGCCTGTCCACGCTCGCCGTCGCGGTAGGGGAGGAGCGTGAGACCGTGGAGGAGGTGGCCGAACCCTTCCTCGTACGGGAAGGACTGCTCGCCCGCACCCCCCGCGGCCGGATCGCCACCCCGGCGGCATGGGCGCACCTCGGCCTCACCCCGCCCCGGTCCCAGGCCGCCGGAAACGGACAAGGGGACCTGTTCGGGGCGTGACGGCGAGCGCATTGGCCGGGGCAGGAACCCCGGTGCCATGCTGAGCGTTGTTCCATGCGCGCGGACTCGCTTAGACTCCGCCGATGCCACCGTTGTCGGCGGCATCACATACCCCCAACCATCAGGCCGTTCACCATCGCGGTCGTGTGAAGGAAGTTCCGACCCGTGAGTCTCCTGACCCTCCTCCCGTTCATTGTGCTCATCGGGGCCATGTTCCTGATGACCCGGTCGGCCAAGAAGAAGCAGCAGCAGGCCATCGAGATGCGGAACCAGATGCAGCCCGGTTCCGGCGTCCGCACCATCGGGGGCATGTACGCCACGGTCAAGGAGGTCAACGAGGACACGGTCCTCCTCGACGCCGGGCCGGGCGTCGAACTGCTCTTCGCCAAGAACTCCATCGGCGCCGTGCTCACCGACGACGAGTACAACCGCATCGTCCACGGCATCGAGCACGACCTGAAGTCCGACGTCGTGCCCGACGACGCCTCCTCCCTCACCGAGACCGACGACTCCTCCGACGCTGCCGCCGCCTCCGACGACACGCCTGTCGACCTCGGCAAGAAGGACGAGGCCGACGAGCCTGCCGACGCCGCCGCCGAGGCGAAGACGGACGACCAGCCGAAGAAGTCCGAAGGCGACTCCGAGGCGAAGTAGTCATGTCCCGGGGCGCGCGGGTCATGCCCGCGCGCCCCGGGACATGCCCAGCTCGCACGGAATCCCGAGACCATGTGATGGCCGCCCGCCCGTCGACCCGGCGCGAGGCGGCCCGAGAGGGAGTACGAGAAGGTGGCAGCACCTAAAAAGGGCCGGAATGCGAGCGCCCAGAGCAAGCCGTGGCGCGCGCTGGCCCTGATTCTGATCGCCATCGTGGCGCTCACCGGCGGAATGTTCGCCTCCGGACACACCACTCCGCGTCTCGGCATCGACCTGGCGGGTGGTACGAGCATCACCCTGCGAGCGGTCCCCGAGGCCGGCCAGGAGTCCGCGATCAACAAGACCAACATGGACACCGCCGTCTCCATCATGGAGCGCCGGGTCAACGGTCTTGGTGTCTCGGAGGCCGAGGTCCAGACGCAGGGCCGGGACAACATCATCGTCAACATCCCCAAGGGCACGAACTCCAAGCAGGCCCGGGACCAGGTGGGCACCACCGCCAAGCTGTACTTCCGCCCGGTCATCGCCACCGAGCTGGCCGGGGGCGGCGCCGCCCCCACGCCGAGCGCCACCGGCGACGCCTCGGACAAGGACTCCGGCAAGGACAAGGCCACCGACAACTCCACGGAGAAGGCGACCGACGGCTCCTCCCCGTCCGCCTCCGGCAGCCCGTCCGCGAGCGCCACCACCCAGGGCCGTGCGGTCACCGACGCCCTGAAGGCCGACGCCACCCCGTCCGCCACCGCGAGCGACAAGGCCAGCCCCTCCCCGTCCGCCACCGGCGGTACCTCCGACGCGGGCAGCAAGCTCCAGGAGCAGTACGCCAAGCTCGACTGCACCAAGCCCTCCGTGCGTGCCGAGGCCGGGAAGGGCGCCAAGCCCGCTGATTCGACCGTGGCCTGCGGGAAGAACTCGCAGGGCCAGTGGCAGAAGTACATCCTCGGCCCGGCCGCCGTCGACGGCACGGACGTCGACGAGGCCGACGCGGTCCTCGACACCCAGCGTGGCGCGGGCTGGATCGTCACGATGAAGTTCACGGACGGCGGCACCAAGAAGTTCGCGAAGATCACGGGCGAGCTGGCCCAGAAGCAGTCTCCGCAGAACCAGTTCGCCATCGTCCTCGACGGCGACGTCGTCTCCGACCCGTACGTCAACCAGGCCCTGACCGGCGGCAGCGCCGAGATCTCCGGCAGCTTCACCCAGCAGTCCGCCGAGGAACTCGCCAACATGCTGTCCTACGGCGCCCTGCCGCTGACCTTCAAGGAGGACAGCGTCACCACCGTCACCGCCGCGCTCGGCGGTGAGCAGCTGAAGGCCGGTCTGATCGCCGGCGCCATCGGACTCGCCCTGGTCATCATCTACCTGCTGGTCTACTACCGCGGCCTGTCCTTCATCGCCGTCGCCTCGCTGATGGTCTCCGCGGCCCTCACCTACGTGATCATGTCGCTGCTCGGCCCGACCATCGGCTTCGCGCTGAACCTCCCGGCCGTCTGCGGTGCCATCGTCGCCATCGGTATCACCGCGGACTCGTTCATCGTGTACTTCGAACGCGTCCGGGACGAGATCCGCGAGGGCCGCTCGCTGCGGCCCGCCGTCGAGCGGGCCTGGCCGCGCGCCCGGCGCACCATCCTGGTCTCCGACTTCGTGTCGTTCCTCGCCGCCGCGGTCCTGTTCATCGTCACCGTCGGCAAGGTCCAGGGCTTCGCGTTCACGCTCGGCCTGACCACCGTCCTCGACGTGGTCGTGGTGTTCCTCTTCACCAAGCCGCTGCTCACGCTGATGGCCCGCCGAAAGTTCTTCGCGAGCGGTCACAAGTGGTCGGGCCTCGACCCGAAGGCCCTGGGCGCCAAGCCGCCGCTGCGCCGCACCCGCCGACCCGCCGGTCCCGTCGAGACGAAGGAGGCGTGAGCGATGTCGAAACTCGGCAACCTCGGCGCCCGACTGCACCATGGCGAGGTCGGCTACGACTTCGTCAAGAACCGCAAGATCTGGTACGGCATCTCCATCCTGATCACCATCACGGCCATCCTCGGCCTGGCGGTGCGCGGCCTGCACCTGGGCATCGAGTTCCAGGGCGGAGCGGTCTTCAACACCCCGAAGAACATGAGCGTCTCGGTCGCCCAGGCCGAGGAGTACGCGGAGGAGGCGTCCGGTCACGACGCCATCGTCCAGAAGCTGGGCAACGGCAGCCTGCGCATCCAGGTCGCCGGCATCGACACCGCTCAGTCCGACAAAGTCGCGGCTCAGCTGGCCGAAGACCTGAACGTCTCCGAGAACGACGTGACCGGCGAGCTGGTCGGTCCCAGCTGGGGTGAGCAGATCGCCAACAAGGCCTGGCAGGGCCTCGGCATCTTCCTGGTCCTGGTCGTGATCTATCTGGCGATCGCCTTCGAGTGGCGCATGGCCCTCGCCGCGTTCGTCGCACTGATCCACGACATCACCATCACCGTCGGCATCTACGCCCTCGTCGGCTTCGAGGTCACGCCCGGCACGGTGATCGGTCTGCTCACGATCCTCGGCTACTCGCTCTACGACACGGTCGTGGTGTTCGACAGCCTCAAGGAACAGACCAAGGACATCACCAAACAGACCCGCTGGACGTACAGCGAGATCGCCAACCGTTCGATCAACAGCACGCTGGTGCGCTCCGTCAACACCACCGTGGTCGCGCTGCTCCCGGTCGCGGGCCTGCTGTTCATCGGTGGCGGTGTCCTCGGCGCGGGCATGCTGAACGACATCTCGCTGTCGCTGTTCGTGGGCCTCGCCGCGGGTGCGTACTCCTCGATCTTCATCGCCACCCCGCTCGTCGCCGACCTCAAGGAGCGCGAGCCGGCGATGAAGGCCCTCAGGAAGCGCGTCCTCGCCAAGCGGGCGCAGGGCGGCGCCACCGCGGAGCCCGAGCCCGCCCGGAGCGACGCCGACGGCTACGACGAGCCGGCGGACGCCGCACCCGCGGGCGTCGGCCCGCGCCAGCAGTCGGCGTCCCGCAACCGCGGCCGGGGCCGGCCCTCCGGGAAGCGCCGATGACCGAGCTCGCGGACATCTCGGACCTGCTCCTCAGCCGTATCCGTGACGTGGCCGACTACCCGGAGCCCGGGGTGATGTTCAAGGACATCACCCCGCTCCTGGCGGACCCGGCGGCGTTCACCGCGCTCACCGACGCGCTGGCCGGCATCGCCGAGCGGACCGGTGCCACCAAGGTCGTCGGCCTGGAGGCGCGCGGCTTCATCCTCGGCGCCCCGGTCGCCGTCCGGGCGGGCCTCGGCTTCATCCCCGTGCGCAAGGCGGGCAAGCTCCCCGGAGCCACCCTCAGCCAGGCCTACGAGCTGGAGTACGGCTCCGCCGAGATCGAGGTGCACGCGGAGGACCTCACCGCCGACGACCGTGTCCTGGTCGTCGACGACGTGCTGGCCACCGGCGGCACCGCCGAGGCGTCGATCCAGCTCATCCGCAGGGCGGGCGCCGAGGTCGCGGGCCTCGCCGTCCTGATGGAGCTCGGTTTCCTCGGCGGCCGGGCCCGCCTGGAACCGGCCCTCGCAGGCGCTCCGCTCCAGGCGCTGCTCACGGTCTGAGCGGGCAGCGCGGGCCGCGAGCAGCACACAGGGAACACCGCACGGGCGGGCCCGGAGGAATCCGGTGCCCGCCCCGGGTGTTTTCCCGGGTTGACCGTCCTCACATCGGCCTACAGGCGATCGGACGGCCCGGGATCGCTACCATGGGATCTCCGGAGCCTGACCGGGGGACCCGGATCGCGCACGAGGAGCCCTCTTGCCAGACGAGGCCCAGCACCTGACCGCCGCCAAGCCCGAGTCCGCCTCGGCGGCCGCGGCGAAGCCCGCGCCGAGCGCGCCACAGGCGAAGAACGACACCCGCGGGCCGGTCCAGCACGCCCAGGCCGCCCCCGTCGACAAGCCCGAACAGCCGCGGCCCAAGCCGGCCCCGCCCGAGCGCTCCGCCTCCGTGGGCCGGCCCAACACCGGACAGCCCGCCCGCTCCGGCTCCTCCAACCGCGTCCGCGCCCGCCTCGCCCGGCTCGGTGTGCAGCGCGCCAACCCGTACAACCCGGTCCTCGAGCCGCTGCTGCGGATAGTGCGCAGCAACGATCCCAAGATCGAGAACTCCACGCTCCGCCAGATCGAGAAGGCCTACCAGGTCGCCGAGCGCTGGCACCGCGGCCAGAAGCGCAAGAGCGGCGACCCGTACATCACCCACCCGCTCGCCGTCACCACCATCCTCGCCGAGCTGGGCATGGACCCGGCGACCCTGATGGCCGGGCTGCTGCACGACACGGTGGAGGACACCGAGTACGGCCTGGAGCAGCTGCGCCGCGACTTCGGCGACACCGTCGCCCTCCTCGTCGACGGTGTCACCAAGCTGGACAAGGTCAAGTTCGGCGAGGCCGCCCAGGCCGAGACCGTACGCAAGATGGTCGTCGCCATGGCCAAGGACCCCCGCGTCCTGGTCATCAAGCTCGCCGACCGCCTGCACAACATGCGCACCATGCGCTACCTCAAGCGCGAGAAGCAGGAGAAGAAGGCGCGCGAGACCCTCGAGATCTACGCGCCGCTCGCCCACCGCCTGGGCATGAACACCATCAAGTGGGAGCTGGAGGACCTCGCCTTCGCGATCCTCTACCCCAAGATGTACGACGAGATCGTCCGCCTCGTCGCCGAGCGCGCCCCCAAGCGCGACGAGTACCTCGCCATCGTCACCGACGAGGTGCAGCAGGACCTGCGGGCCGCCCGCATCAAGGCGACCGTCACCGGCCGCCCCAAGCACTACTACAGCGTCTACCAGAAGATGATCGTCCGCGGCCGTGACTTCGCGGAGATCTACGACCTGGTGGGCATCCGCGTCCTCGTGGACACCGTCCGCGACTGCTACGCGGCCCTCGGCACGGTGCACGCGCGATGGAACCCGGTCCCCGGCCGGTTCAAGGACTACATCGCGATGCCCAAGTTCAACATGTACCAGTCGCTGCACACGACGGTCATCGGCCCCGGCGGCAAACCGGTCGAGCTGCAGATCCGCACCTTCGACATGCACCGCCGCGCCGAGTACGGCATCGCCGCGCACTGGAAGTACAAGCAGGAGGCCGTCGCCGGCGCCTCCAAGATCCGCACCGACGCCCCGAAGTCCTCCGGCAAGGACAAGGACGCCATCAACGACATGGCGTGGCTGCGGCAGCTCCTCGACTGGCAGAAGGAGACCGAGGACCCCGGCGAGTTCCTGGAGTCGCTGCGCTTCGACCTGTCCCGCAACGAGGTCTTCGTCTTCACTCCCAAGGGCGACGTCATCGCGCTCCCGGCCGGGGCCACCCCGGTCGACTTCGCGTACGCGGTCCACACCGAGGTCGGCCACCGCACGATAGGGGCGCGGGTCAACGGCCGTCTCGTCCCGCTGGAGTCCACCCTGGACAACGGCGACCTGGTGGAGGTCTTCACCTCCAAGGCGGCCGGCGCAGGACCGTCCCGCGACTGGCTCGGCTTCGTCAAGTCACCGCGCGCCCGCAACAAGATTCGCGCCTGGTTCTCCAAGGAACGCCGCGACGAGGCGATCGAGCAGGGCAAGGACGCCATCGTCCGCGCCATGCGCAAGCAGAACCTGCCGATCCAGCGGATCCTCACCGGCGATTCGCTCGTCACCCTGGCGCACGAGATGCGCTACTCGGACATCTCCGCCCTCTACGCGGCGATCGGCGAGGGCCATGTCTCCGCGCAGAACATCGTCCAGAAACTCGTCCAGGCGCTCGGCGGCGAGGAGGCGGCCACCGAGGAGATCGACGAGACGGTCCCGCCCGCCCGCGGACGCAGCCGCAAGCGCCGCTCCAGCTCCGACCCCGGCGTCATCGTCAAGGGCGTCGAGGACGTCTGGGTGAAACTGGCCCGCTGCTGCACCCCGGTGCCCGGCGACCCGATCATCGGCTTCGTGACCCGCGGCAGCGGCGTCTCCGTTCACCGCAGCGACTGTGTGAACGTCGACTCGCTGTCCCGCGAGCCCGAGCGGATCCTCGAGGTCGAGTGGGCGCCCACCCAGTCCTCGGTGTTCCTGGTCGCGATCCAGGTCGAGGCCCTGGACCGCTCCCGGCTCCTCTCGGACGTCACCCGCGTGCTGTCCGACCAGCACGTCAACATCCTCTCCGCCGCCGTCCAGACCTCCCGCGACCGCGTCGCCACCTCCCGCTTCACCTTCGAGATGGGCGACCCGAAACACCTCGGCCACGTCCTGAAGGCCGTACGCGGCGTGGAGGGCGTCTACGACGTGTACCGGGTGACGTCGGCACGCAACCGGACGTAGAGCCACGCCCGAGCTGTCTCAAGTCGCTTGCGTGACACTCCGGTTGGGAGAATCATCGAGCCAGGACGGGCTGGGAGCGGGGGACGTGGCGGAAGCGCAGTTGGTGGACGGCAGGTACCGGGTGTTACGCACCCTGGGTTCCGGCGGCATGGGCCACGTCTACGAGGCCGAGGACGAGGCTCTCAAACGGCGGGTGGCGGTCAAGGTCATCCGCCCGGACTTCGCAGCTCCCGATCTGCAGGAGCGGTTCACGCGCGAGGCGCGGCTGCTCGCCCGGCTCTCTCATCCGAGCATCGTGGCCGTGCACGACATGGGAGTGCACCGCGGCGGTCCCTACCTGGTCATGGAACTGCTGGAGGGCGTTGATCTCCGGGACCTGTTGGCCGAGCGCGGAGCGCTCGGGCCCGAGCTCGTACGGGCGGTCGCGGCGGGCATGTGCGCCGGACTCGCGGCCGCACACGCCGCGGGAGTGCTGCACCGGGACGTCAAGCCCAGCAACGTCCACCTCACCCGCAACGGCCGGGTGGTGCTACAGGATTTCGGCATCGCGCATCTGCTGGACACTGCCGACACCGCGCTGACGGCGACCGGAGTATTGATCGGCACGCCCAGCTACTTACCGCCCGAGATCGTCTCCGGCGGTGCGAGCGGACCGCACAGTGACATGTATGCCCTTGGTGTCTGCCTGTACGAGATGCTCACCGGCAGACGGCCCTTCGCCTCGGCCGAGGGCGGGCTACCGGCGATCCTGTACCACATCGTCAACGGGACGACCCCACCCCTGCGAGGTGAGCCGGGCATCCCCGAGGACCTGGCGGGCCTGGTCGAGGACCTCATGGCCAAGGACCCCGGGAGGCGTCCCGGCCCCGAGGACGTACTGAAGAGGGTCGACTGTCCCTCCCACGCGGACCGGCTGGTCGCCGCCGTCGCCACCGGAGACCTGCGCGACCGGGCTGTTCAAGAGTTCAGCCCGGCGGAGACGACCGGCAGCGTGCCTCGTCCCCCCGACCCCGTTCCGGCTGCGAGTCGTCCGAACCCGAAGACCGGCTCCGGGACGACACCCGTCACGCTCAGTGCCGCCACCCGGAACAGCATCCTCAGCGCCATGACCCCACAGGCTGCGGAGGCAAAGCAGCGTGAGGCCGTCCATCTCGTGCTGCGAGGTTCCCTGGAAGAGGCCGTGCAGAGGCTCAGCGGCCTGGCGGAGTTCTGGCGCTCGATGTTCGGACCCGACCATCCCTCTACGCTGACCTGCGAGTTCTGGCAGGGCGTATGCCTGGCCCGGCTGGGCGCCGGCGGTGAATCACTGGCGAAGTTCTCGTCCGTCGCGACCTCTACCCGGCGCTCCCTGACCCAGCTGCGGCTCCTCCGGCTCGAATGACGCCGGGCGGCGAGCGACGGCACCGGCGGCCGCTCGCGAAGGGAGTCGGCCGGTACGGAACCGGTTCACGGACGGAAGGGAAGGACGCCCGTTGTCACAGATCGATGTGCGAGTGGCCGGAGTGGCCGACACAGAGCAGGAACTGCGGTCGCTGCTGCGCTGGCTCCGGGCGGACGAGGAGATCGGCCGCGCGTTGCACGGGGAACTCCGCAGCTCCGCGCCCACCGATCCCGAGCACATGGGGAACCTGCTCGACCTCATCACGCTGATGGTGAGCGGGGGCCTGTCCGCGGCACAGCTGGTGCTGTCCATCGACCAGTGGCGGGCCGCCCGGCGGAGCCGGCCGCGAGTGGTGCTGCGCAGGGGATCGGTCGAGATCGAGGTCGTCGGTGCCGAGGAGCCCACGGTCCGGGCCGTCGCCGCACTGCTGAACGAGGAGCAGGACGATGACGGCGGCCCTGCCTGACCCCTCCGCCTCGGCAGCCGTACTCATCGGCACGTCCACCTATGCGCATCTGCCGCATCTGCCGGCCGTGAGAACGAACGTGCTGGACCTGGGCGCGGTGTTGTGCGACCCGATGATCTGGGGGCTGCCCCAGGCCCATGTCCTGGCCGTCAACGAGCCCGCCACCCCGGCCGCCCTCCTGGATCCGGTGTACGAGGCAGGTGATCGCGCCGAGGACACCATGGTCGTGTACTACTGCGGCCACGGGCTCAGGGACTCCGACTCGGCAGATCTGTACCTCTCCCTCACCGGTTCCAGGGATGCGCTGGGATACACCGCCGTCGCTTACGCCCATCTGCGGCAGGCGATTCTCGCGTCCCGGGCGCGCCGCAAGATCGTGGTGCTCGACTGCTGCTTCAGCGGACGTGCCGCACGCACACTGGCTGGTCCTGGCGCCCTGGCCTCGCAGGCGGGGATCGACGGAGCCTACGTCCTCACCGCCTCGCCCAAAGACCATGTGGCCCTGGCGCCGGACGGCGAGCGCCACACCGCGTTCACCGGCGAACTGCTCCACGTCCTGGGCAGCGGAGTGCCCGACGGGCCTGACACGCTGGATCTGGAAACCCTGTATCGCGCGGTCACCGACAGACTCAGTGCGAAGAACCGTCCGCTGCCGCAGCGCAGCCAGGAGAACGACGTAGGGCGGCTGCCCCTTGTCCGGAACCGGGCCAGGGCCGGTCGAGGCACGACCGCGGGACCGGTCGTGGACGCCGAGGTGGAGGCAGCGATGGTCTCCTCCGGCCTCCAGTTGGCGAGGCTGTTGCGGGCCAAGGGACGGCATCGCGACGCCCTTCCCATCCTCCGGCTCATACTCCAGGCCAGCGTGCTGGAAGCCGAGGGCGACAGCATCACTGTCCACCTGGAACTCGCCGAGCTGCTCACCGAGACGGGACAGGACCGCCAGGCCATCGAGGTCCTCGAGAACGCCTTCCACCTCACCCACAAACGGTTCGGCCCCGAGGCCGTGACCGTCTGCCGCAGGCTCGCCGAGCTGCTGCAAGTGGCGGGCAACCACAGTCAGGCCTGCGAGGTGCTGCGGCACGCGCTGGACAGCCTGGACAGAACCCCGCCACCCGCACCGCCCGACGTCGATCCGCCGACCATGATCCGATGAGAGCCGTGGGCCCCGCAGAGACCGCCGTGAGCCGCGGAAGACTGCCGGCCCACATCGGGATGTGCGGATGCATACCGACATGCGAAGGGCTCCGTACGCGGCCATGACCGCGCCCGGAGCCCCCTTCGCCACTGGGGCCACTCCTGGAGTCGTGAGGCGTCAGCCGCCGAACTCCTGCAGGCCCTTCAGGGCCTGGTCCAGCAGGGCCTGGCGGCCCTCCAGCTCACGCTCCAGCTTCTCCGCCTTGGCGTTGTTGCCCTGGGCGCGGGCCTGCTCGATCTGGCCCTTGAGCTTGTCCACGGCCGCCTGGAGCTGGCCGGTCAGACCCTCGGCACGCGCACGTGCCTCCGGGTTGGTCCGGCGCCACTCGGCCTCCTCGGCCTCCTGCAGGGCCCGCTCCACCGCGTGCATCCGGCCCTCGACCTTCGGGCGGGCGTCCCGCGGCACATGGCCGATGGCCTCCCAGCGCTCGTTGATCCCGCGGAACGCGGCACGGGCCGCCTTGAGGTCCGTGATCGGCAGGAGCTTCTCGGCCTCCTCGGCCAGCTCCTCCTTGAGCTTGAGGTTCTCCGCCTGCTCCGCGTCACGCTCGGCGAACACCGAGCTGCGGGCGGCGAAGAAGACGTCCTGGGCGCCGCGGAAGCGGTTCCACAGGTCCTCCTCGTGCTCACGCTGGGCACGGCCCGCGGCCTTCCACTCCGACATCAGCTCCCGGTAGCGCGCCGCCGTCGGACCCCAGTCCGTCGAGTTCGACAGCGACTCCGCCTCGGCGACCAGCCGCTCCTTGGTCCTGCGGGCCTCCTCGCGCTGCGCGTCCAGCTGCGCGAAGTGCTGCTTGCGCCGCTTGGAGAACGCCGACCGCGCGTGCGAGAAGCGGTGCCACAGCTCGTCGTCGGACTTGCGGTCCAGCCGCGGCAGCCCCTTCCAGGTGTCCACCAGCGCCCGCAGCCGCTCCCCGGCCGCCCGCCACTGGTCGGACGCGGCCAGCTCCTCCGCCTCCGCGACCAGCGACTCCTTGGCCTTGCGCGCCTCGTCGGACTGCCGGGCCCGCTGCGCCTTGCGCTCCTCGCGGCGCTTGTCCACCAGCTCCACGAGCTTGTCCAGCCGGACCCTGAGGGCGTCCAGGTCGCCGACCGCGTGATGGGCGTCCACCTGCTCACGGATGTGCTCGATCGCGGCCAGGGCGTCCTTCGACGACAGGTCGGTGGTCTTCACCCGCTTCTCGAGGAGGCCGATCTCGACAACCAGGCCCTCGTACTTGCGCTCGAAGTAGGCCAGCGCCTCCTCGGGGGAGCCTGCCTGCCAGGAACCGACGACCTTCTCGCCGTCGGCCGTACGCACGTACACGGTCCCCGTCTCGTCGACGCGGCCCCACGGGTCGCTGCTCACAGCGCCTCCTCCACATGATGCCTGCGAGGTGCTTGTGTTCCCCCGGGCATCGTCCACAGTTTCGTCACGGCCAACATAGGCGACCGACGGGATGCCTGTCCGCATCCCGCGCGACCGAAATCTCGCAGTTGGGGGTCAGGATTTCGTGACCGTCGCCTTGTCGATCACGACCGTCGCGTTGGGCGCACCGTCGCCCGCTCCCGTGCTCTCCCCGGCCTTCGCGATCTTCTTCAGCACCTTCATACCGGCCTCCGAGACCGTACCGAACGGTGTGTAGCTGGGCGGCAGCTCGCTGTCCTGGTAGACCAGGAAGAACTGGCTGCCACCACTGTTCTTCTGCCCGGTGTTCGCCATCGCGACCGTGCCCGCCGGGTAGATGTTGTCCTTCAGGCTTTTGTCCTTCAGGTTCTCGTCCGGGATCGTGTAGCCGGGGCCGCCGGTGCCGGTGCCCGTCGGGTCGCCGCACTGGAGCACGAAGATGCCGTTGGTGGTGAGCCGGTGGCACCTGGTGTGGTCGAAGTAGCCCTGACCGGCGAGGAAGTCGAAGGAGTTGACGGTGTGCGGCGCCGCCGACGCCTTCAGCGCCACGTCTATCTCACCGCACGTCGTGTCCAGCTTCATCGTGTACTTCGCCGACTCGTCGATCGACAGCGCCGGCTCCTTCTTCCACGTCTTCGACTTGGGCTTGCCCCCGGCCGGCTTGTCGCACGGGTCCGGTGCCTTGCTGGTCGGCGACGCACTCGGCGTGACCTCCGCGCCCGCGTTGGTCTTGTCGTCGTCCTGCTTGAGCACCCCGGTCGTGTACAGCGCGAGGCTGCCGATCAGGACCACACCGAGCACCGAAGCGATCACCGAGTTGCGGACGCGCGCCTTGCGTCGCGCTTCGGTGCGCCGCTGCTGCTGCCGCAAGAACTTCTCCCGGGCGAGCTGACGCCGCCGCTGTTCCTGGCTGACCACCGGGTTCTCTCCTCATGCGTCTCGTGTGTCGACCGGTACACGTGCGTGCGGTGAGCCGACCGTCTGCGTGTGCCCCGTACCGTATATGGGTTCGCTGAGGATTCGGCAGCGCCGGTAGGCTCTGACCACGGGCGCAGCCCGCCGCAAGCCTCCCGTACCGACACAAACGAAGGACGATCGTGCTCATTGCCGGGTTCCCCGCCGGGGCCTGGGGGACGAACTGTTATCTCGTCGCCCCCGCCGCCGGTGAGGAGTGCGTGATCATCGACCCCGGCCACCAGGCCGCTGCCGGAGTGGAGGAGGCGGTCCGCAAGCACCGGCTCAAGCCGGTCGCCGTCGTCCTCACGCACGGCCACCTCGACCACGTCGCCTCGGTCGTCCCCGTCTGCGGCGCGCACGACGTACCGGCCTGGATCCACCCCGACGACCGGTACATGATGAGCGACCCCGAGAAGGCGCTGGGCCGCTCCATCGGCATGCCGCTGCTGGGCGAGCTGACCGTGGGGGAGCCGGACGACGTCAAGGAACTGACCGACGGCGCGACGCTTCAGCTTGCGGGCCTGGAGTTCGGCGTCTCGCACGCGCCGGGCCATACCAAGGGGTCGGTGACCTTCGGCATGCCCGAGGCGGCGGACATCCCGCCGATCCTGTTCTCGGGCGACCTGCTGTTCGCCGGCTCCATCGGACGCACCGACCTGCCCGGCGGTGACATGGCCGAGATGCTCGACTCGCTGGCCCGCGTGTGCCTGCCGCTCGACGACTCGACCGTGGTGCTGTCCGGCCACGGCCCCCAGACGACCATCGGCCAGGAGCGCGCCACCAACCCGTATCTGCGGCAGGTGGCCGCCGGCCTGGGAGCCCAGGAGGCTCCCCGACGAGGAATGTGACGAGACCTTCCGTGAGCACCTTCAAGGCCCCCAAGGGCACGTACGACCTGATCCCGCCGGACTCCGCCAAGTACCTCGCCGTCCGCGAGGCCATCGCCGCCCCGCTGCGCAACTCCGGCTACGGCTACATCGAGACGCCCGGCTTCGAGAGCGTCGAGCTGTTCGCCCGCGGGGTCGGCGAGTCGACGGACATCGTGACCAAGGAGATGTACGCCTTCGAGACCAAGGGCGGCGACAAGCTCGCCCTGCGCCCCGAAGGCACCGCGTCCGTGCTGCGCGCCGCCCTGGAGGCCAATCTGCACAAGGCGGGCAACCTCCCGGTCAAGCTCTGGTACTCCGGCTCGTACTACCGCTACGAGCGCCCCCAGAAGGGCCGCTACCGCCACTTCTCCCAGGTCGGCGCGGAGGCGATCGGCGCCGAGGACCCGGCGCTGGACGCCGAGCTGATCATCCTGGCCGACCAGGCGTACCGCTCGCTGGGCCTGCAGAACTTCCGCATCCTGCTCAACAGCCTGGGCGACCAGGAGTGCCGCCCGGTGTACCGCGCGGCCCTGCAGGACTTCCTGCGTGGCCTGGACCTGGACGAGGACACCCGCCGCCGCGTCGACATCAACCCGCTGCGCGTGCTGGACGACAAGCGCGAGTCGGTGCAGAAGCAGCTGACCGGGGCCCCGCTGCTGCGCGACTACCTGTGCGACGCGTGCAAGGCGTACCACGAGGAGGTCCGCGAGCTGATCACGGCGGCGGGCGTCGCCTTCGAGGACGACCCCAAGCTGGTGCGCGGCCTCGACTACTACACGCGCACCACCTTCGAGTTCGTCCACGACGGTCTGGGCTCCCAGTCCGCGGTGGGCGGCGGCGGCCGCTACGACGGCCTGTCGGAGATGATCGGCGGCCCCGCGCTGCCCTCCGTCGGCTGGGCCCTCGGCGTCGACCGCACCGTCCTGGCCCTGGAGGCCGAGGGCGTCGAGCTCGAACTCCCCGCCACCACCAGCGTCTTCGCGGTCCCGCTCGGCGAGGAGGCCCGCCGCGTGCTGTTCGCGAAGGTCACCGAGCTGCGCAAGAACGGCGTCGCCGCGGACTTCAGCTACGGGGGCAAGGGCCTCAAGGGCGCCATGAAGAACGCCAACCGCAGCGGCGCCCGCTACACGATCGTGGCCGGTGAGCGCGACCTCGCCGAGGGCGTCGTCCAGCTCAAGGACATGGAGTCCGGCGAGCAGATCGCCGTCGGCGTGAACGAGATCGTGGCGGAGCTGGAGTCACGGCTGGGCTGAGCGCCGACCGGTCGCGGCTCGATCGAGTCGCGGATCAGGACGGGGGCGGCCGTGCACCGGCGCCCCCGTCAACTTCCGTCCCGTTCTCGTACCCCTCGCCTTCCAGCCTTTATGTTCCGCGAACGGTGAACCCACAGTCCCGTGCGGCACAATGGCCCTGCCCGAAGCAGGTCCACACTCTCTAGTGACGGAATCGGCGTGATGAGCAAGACGACAGTCAAGGACGTCGCCATGGAGCCCGAACACTCGCCTTCGCAGCAGCGCACGGCCGGCGCGCGGCGCGCCGAGGGCAGCAGCCGGGCCCTCGCCCTGCTCCTGGTGATCACCGGCGCGGCCGGGGTGCTCGCGGCCTGGGTCATCACGCTCGACAAGTTCAAGCTGCTCGAGGCCAAGGTCAAGGGCGAGACCTTCACGCCGGGGTGCAGCCTCAACCCGGTCGTCTCCTGCGGCAGCGTCATGGAGAGCGACCAGGCCTCCGTCTTCGGCTTCCCCAACCCGATGCTCGGCCTCGTCACCTACGGCATCGTGGTCTGCGTCGGCATGAGCCTGCTCGCCGGCGCCCGCTTCCCGCGCTGGTACTGGCTCACGTTCAACGCGGGCACCCTCTTCGGCGTCGTCTTCTGCGCCTGGCTGACGTTCCAGTCGCTGTACCGGATCAACGCCCTGTGCCTGTGGTGCTGCCTCGCCTGGGTCGCCACGATCATCATGTTCTGGTACGTGACGTCGTTCAACGTCCGCAACGGCTTCCTGCCCGCGCCCGGCTGGCTCAAGAGCTTCTTCGGCGAGTTCACCTGGGTCATGCCCGTGCTGCACATCGGCATCATCGGCATGCTGATCCTGACCCGCTGGTGGGACTTCTGGACCGGCTGACGGCGTCGGCACGACTGTCAGTACCGTGATTTAGGGTTCTTGTCGTGGAGCCCGACCTGTTCACCGCCGCAGCCGAAGAACGCCAGGAGAAGGACCCGACCGGCAGCCCCCTGGCGGTCCGGATGCGCCCGCGCACCCTCGACGAGGTGGTGGGCCAGCAGCACCTGCTGAAGCCCGGCTCCCCCCTGCGCAGACTGGTCGGCGAGGGCGCCTCCGGCCCCGCCGGACCGTCCTCGGTGATCCTCTGGGGGCCGCCCGGCACCGGCAAGACGACCCTGGCCTATGTCGTCTCCAGGGCCACCAACAAGCGCTTCGTCGAGCTGTCGGCGATCACCGCGGGCGTCAAGGAGGTCCGCGCGGTCATCGACGGCGCCCGCCGTGCCTCCGGCGGGTACGGCAAGGAGACCGTCCTCTTCCTCGACGAGATCCACCGCTTCAGCAAGGCCCAGCAGGACTCCCTGCTCCCGGCCGTCGAGAACCGCTGGGTCACCCTGATCGCCGCGACCACCGAGAACCCGTACTTCTCGGTGATCTCCCCGCTGCTGTCCCGCTCGCTGCTGCTGACCCTCGAACCCCTCACCGACGACGACATCCGCGACCTGATCCGGCGGGCCCTCACCGACGAGCGGGGCCTCAAGGACGCCCTCGCCCTTCCCGAGGACACCGAGAGCCACCTGCTGCGCATCGCCGGCGGAGACGCCCGCCGCGCGCTCACCGCCCTGGAGGCCGCCGCCGGGGCCGCCCTCGACAAGGGCGAGACGGAGATCGCGCTGACCACGCTGGAGGAGACGGTCGACCGGGCGGCGGTGAAGTACGACCGCGACGGCGACCAGCACTACGACGTGGCCAGCGCCCTGATCAAGTCCATCCGCGGGTCCGACGTCGACGCCGCGCTGCACTACCTGGCCCGCATGATCGAGGCCGGCGAGGACCCCCGCTTCATCGCCCGCCGCCTGATGATCTCCGCCAGCGAGGACATCGGCCTCGCCGACCCGAACGCCCTGCCCATCGCCGTCGCCGCCGCCCAGGCCGTCGCCATGATCGGCTTCCCCGAGGCCGCCCTCACCCTCAGCCACGCCACCATCGCCCTGGCCCTCGCCCCCAAGTCCAACGCCGCCACGACCGCGATCGGCGCCGCCCTGGACGACGTACGCAAGGGACTGGCCGGACCGGTGCCGTCGCATCTGCGGGACAGCCACTACAAGGGCGCGACCAAGCTCGGACACGGCAAGGGGTACGTGTATCCGCACGACCTGCCCGAGGGCATCGCCGAGCAGCAGTACGCCCCGGACGCCCTCAAGGACCGCGAGTACTACGAGCCCACCCGGCACGGCGCCGAGGCGCGCTACGCGGACGCGGTGGAGTGGACGAGGAAACACCTCGGTCGGAAGCGGCCCTGACCACCCTGTAGACTTGCCCGAAGCGCTGCGTCCCGTGCTGTCAGAACGGGACAGTCAGCCGGAGCAGGTCGAGGACCCCGGTCCCCGGATCGGCTCCAGGAGCGTCGCGCACCGTCGAACGGTGTCGCGGGCAGCCCACCACCACCCGGGATCCCGGGACCGGTCGGTGGGCCACTCGCGTGCTGCACGTATGTGCCCAGACCAGGGGAGCGGCTGCCCACCGAGTCCGTCAGGACGCGGCGGGATTCCCCGGCTGCGGATGCGACCTCCCACCACCCTGACAAGCCGAATCCAGGAAATGAGAGACAAGTGGCGAACCAGTCCCGCCCCAAGGTCAAGAAGTCGCGTGCCCTCGGCATCGCGCTGACCCCCAAGGCCGTCAAGTACTTCGAGGCCCGTCCGTACCCGCCCGGTGAGCACGGCCGTGGGCGCAAGCAGAACTCGGACTACAAGGTCCGTCTGCTGGAGAAGCAGCGTCTGCGCGCGCAGTACGACATCTCCGAGCGTCAGCTGGTCCGCGCCTACGAGCGTGCCTCCAAGGTCCAGGGCAAGACCGGTGAGGCCCTGATCGTGGAGCTGGAGAAGCGCCTCGACGCGCTGGTCCTGCGCTCGGGCATCGCCCGCACGATCTACCAGGCCCGCCAGATGGTCACCCACGGCCACATCCAGGTCAACGGCAAGAAGGTCGACAAGCCCTCCTTCCGTGTCCGCCCGGACGACGTCGTGCAGGTCCGCGACCGCTCCAAGGAGAAGACGCTCTTCACGATCGCTCGTGAGGGTGGCTTCGCCCCCGACGGTGAGACCCCGCGCTACCTCCAGGTGAACCTCAAGGCCCTGGCGTTCCGCCTGGACCGCGAGCCGAACCGCAAGGAGATCCCGGTGGTCTGCGACGAGCAGCTCGTCGTCGAGTACTACGCCCGCTGACCCCAGCAGGCGCGCGGTATCTCAGCCCGCCGCCTCCCCGCCCTTCCGGGTGGGGGAGGCGGCGGGTTCCTGCGTTCCGGAGGCCGGTGGCGGCTGCGGCAGGGGGCCGTGCGCAGCCGGAGTGCGGGCCGGCCCCACGGGCCGGCGCAGCGCACGGCGCACCGCCTCGTCCCGGCCCAGCGCTTCCCCCCGCCGCACACACTCCTCGTACCGCTCGTCGCCCAGCCCCGCACGGGCGATCCGCTCGCACAGCTCGTGCGGACCGTTGTAGTAGGCCGAACCGAACAGCGGCAGCCCGACCGACGGCCACATCCGCCGCGCCGCGCCCTGCAGCACCGCCGCCTCCGCCGCGTCCCCCTCCGCCGCCGTGACCAGGGCGAGCAGTTCCAGTGACAGCACCGAACCCAGCAGATCGCTGAATCCGTGGGCGGCGCCGAGACAGTCGCCGAGCAGCTCCCGGGCCGTGCCCGGATCGCCCTCGCTCCAGGCCGCGTAGGCCAGGACGTACAGCGCGTAGGTGCGGGCCCACCGCTCGCCGTGGTCGTCGCACACCCGGCGCACGTCCTCGCACAGTCGCACCGCTTCCGGCAGGTCCCCCTGGAAGGCGCGGGTCATCGCCAGCTCGACCTGGCCCATCAGCACGTTGCTGTTGAGCTCCCCGATCTCCGCATAGCGCTCCAGCGCCGAACGCAGCAGCGTCTCCGCCCGCGGCATGTCGTCGCTGACCAGGGCCAGACAGCCGGTGCGGTGCTCCGCGTACGCCAGCGCCGTGGGGCACGCGGCCCGCTCCGCCTCCCGGCGGCACTCCTGCAGCGCCGCCAGCGCGGGCACCGTGTCGCCCTGGAGGATCGCCACATAGCCCAGCACCCACAGAGCCTTCAGCCGGGACTGGTCGTGACCCGAGTCCAGCCGCACGGCCTGCTCCAGCCAGCGCCGCCCCTCCGACAGGCGCCCGCAGCCGACCCAGTAGAACCACAGCGAACCGGCGAGGTGCTGGCCCAGATGCGCCTCGTCCGGCTCGGCGAGACCGTACTCCAGGGCGCAGCGCAGATTCGGCAGCTCCGCCTCCACCCGCTCGGCGATCTCACCCTGCCGGGGCGAGAACCAGTCCAGCTCGCACCAGGTGGCGAACCCCAGGTACCAGTCCCGGTGCCGCCGCCGCAGCCGTTCCGCCTCGCCGGTGGCCTCCAGCCACTCGGCGCCGTACGCGCGCAGCGTGTCCAGCATCCGGTAGCGCACCCCGGCCGCGGTGTCCTCCCGCGTCACCACCGACTGGGCGAGGAGCGCGGACAGCACGTCGAGCACGTCCTCGGCGGGCAGTCCGTCGCCGCCGCACACGTATTCGGCCGCCTCCAGGTCGAACCGCCCCGCGAAGACCGACAGCCGCGCCCACAGCAACCGCTCCTCGGGCGTGCACAGTTCATGGCTCCAGCCGATCGCCGTACGCAGCGCCCGGTGCCGGGGCAACGCGTCCCGGCACCCCCCGGTCAGCAGCCGGAACCGGTCGTCGAGCCGCTCCAGGATCTGCCCCGGGGACAGCGCGCCCAGCCGGCCCGCCGCCAGCTCGATCGCCAGCGGCAGCCCGTCCAGCCGCCGGCACAGCTCCCGCAGCTCGCCCTCGTCCCCGCACGCCACGGCCCGCTGCCCCGCACGCACCTCCAGCAGCCGGACCGCCTCCTCCTCGCCCAGCGGAGCCAGCGCGACCAGCCGCTCCCCGGCCACGGACAGCGCCCTGCGCCCCACGGCGAGCACTCTCAGTCCCGGCGCCCGCCGCAGCAGCTCGGCCACCAACTCGGCGCACGCCTCCACCAGATGCTCGCAACCGTCCAGCACCAGCAGGAGCTGACGCTCCGCCACATGGCCCAGCAGGCTCTCGCGCGGCGACCGGGTGGTGTGATCGGTCAGGCCGAGGGCCTCCATCACGGCGTAGTCCAGGAACTCCGGATCCGTCAGCGGCGCCAGCTCCACCCGCCACACCCCGTCCGGCGGCGCGCAGTCGGCGGCGACCCGCGCGGCCAGCCGCGACTTGCCGACCCCGCCGACCCCGGTCACCGTCACCAGCCGCGAGCCGTCGAGCGCCCGCCGCAGCTCGGCCCGTTCCGCCGCGCGGCCCACGAAGGCGTCGGGCTCGAGGGGCAGATTGCCCGGCACCGGGGTGCCGTCGCGCCGAAGATCCCACATAGGGCACGGAGCGTACTCAGTCGTATGCAGTCCGTACAATCGCTTCCCGCAACTCCACCGGCGCCGGACCGTAATCCGGTACGGAGTCCCATCACCGGCGCGATAGGCTCGGTGACACGACTTTCTCGATGTTCAGGCACGTTTCAGGGAGCGGGTGCACGCAGTGTCCGGTGGAGAGGTGGCCGGGATCCTGGTGGCCGTCTTCTGGGCGATCCTGGTCTCCTTCCTCGCGGTGGCTCTCGCGAGGCTGGCCCAGACGCTCAGGGCGACCACCAAGCTCGTGGCGGACGTGACCGACCAGGCCGTCCCGCTGCTGGCCGACGCCTCCGCGGCGGTGCGCTCCGCGCAGACCCAGATCGAACGGGTCGACGCGATCGCCTCCGACGTCCAGGAGGTCACCTCCAACGCCTCCGCGCTGTCCACCACCGTCGCCTCCACCTTCGGCGGCCCCCTGGTCAAGGTCGCCGCCTTCGGCTACGGCGTGCGCCGGGCCCTGGGCGGCCGCAAGGACGAGGCGCCGGCCGGGGCACCGGGCCGCACCGTGATCGTGGGCCGTACCGTCCCGGGCGCACGGCGCGACAAGCGCACCCGGGGAAACCGCGGAAAGAGGGACTGACCCAGCGATGTTCCGCCGAACGTTCTGGTTCACCACCGGCGTCGCCGCCGGCGTGTGGGCCACCACCAAGGTCAACCGCAAGCTGAAGCAGCTGACGCCCGAGCACCTCGCCGTCACCGCGGCGAACAAGGCGCTCGAGGCCGGCGGCCGGCTCAAGGACCGGGCGGTGGACTTCGCGCTCGAGGTCCGCGACAACATGGCCCAGCGGGAGGCCGAACTGGGCGACGCGCTCGGCATCAACGCCCCCGTCGACCGCGAACTCCCCGCCCCCCGGGGCTACGCCGTCATCGAGAACCGCAACAAACCCCCGTACGTCGAGGGCTTGACGTACAAGACGTACCCGTACAACCGGAATGAGGACCACTGATGGAGTCGGCCGAGATCCGCCGCCGCTGGCTGAGCTTCTTCGAGGAGCGCGGGCACACCGTCGTCCCGTCGGCGTCGCTCATCGCGGACGACCCGACTCTGCTGCTCGTCCCGGCCGGCATGGTGCCCTTCAAGCCCTACTTCCTGGGCGAGGTCAAGCCGCCCTTCGCCCGCGCCACCAGCGTCCAGAAGTGCGTGCGCACGCCGGACATCGAAGAGGTCGGCAAGACCACCCGGCACGGCACCTTCTTCCAGATGTGCGGCAACTTCTCCTTCGGCGACTACTTCAAGGAAGGCGCCATCAAGCTCGCCTGGGAGCTGCTCACCACGTCCCAGGACAAGGGCGGCTACGGCCTCGACCCCGAGCGTCTGTGGATCACCGTCTACAAGGACGACGACGAGGCCGAGCGCATCTGGCACGAGGTCGTCGGCGTGCCCAAGGAGCGCATCCAGCGCCTGGGCATGAAGGACAACTACTGGTCCATGGGCGTCCCCGGCCCCTGCGGCCCCTGCTCCGAGATCAACTACGACCGCGGCCCCGAGTTCGGCCCCGAGGGCGGCCCCGCCGTCAACGACGAGCGGTACGTGGAGATCTGGAACCTCGTCTTCATGCAGTACGAGCGGGGCGAGGGCACCGGCAAGGACAACTTCGAGATCCTCGGCGAACTGCCCAGCAAGAACATCGACACCGGCCTCGGCCTGGAGCGCCTCGCCATGATTCTGCAGGGCGTGCAGAACATGTACGAGATCGACACCTCCATGGCCGTCATCGACAAGGCCACCGAGCTGACCGGCGTCCGCTACGGCGACGCCCACGCCTCGGACGTCTCCCTGCGCGTGGTCACCGACCACATGCGCACCGCCACCATGCTCATCGGCGACGGCGTCACCCCGGGCAACGAGGGCCGCGGCTACGTGCTGCGCCGCATCATGCGCCGCGCCATCCGCAACATGCGCCTGCTCGGCGCCACCGGCCCGGTCGTCAAGGACCTGATCGACGTCGTCATCGGCATGATGGGCCAGCAGTACCCCGAGCTGATCACCGACCGCGAGCGCATCGAGAAGGTCGCCCTCGCCGAGGAGAACGCCTTCCTCAAGACGCTCAAGGCCGGCACCAACATCCTCGACACGGCCGTGTCCGAGACCAAGGCCGCCGGATCGGCCGTGCTGCCCGGCGACAAGGCCTTCCTGCTCCACGACACCTGGGGCTTCCCGATCGACCTCACCCTGGAGATGGCCGCCGAGCAGGGCCTCTCCGTGGACGAGGAGGGCTTCCGCCGCCTGATGAAGGAGCAGCGGGAGCGCGCCAAGGCCGACGCCCAGGCCAAGAAGACCGGCCACGCCGACCTCGGCGCCTACCGCGAGATCGCCGACCGGGCCGGTGCCACCGACTTCATCGGCTACACCGACACCGAGGGCGAGTCCACCATCGTCGGCATCCTCGTCGACGGCGTCTCCTCGCCCGCCGCCACCGAGGGCGACGAGGTCGAGATCGTTCTCGACCGCACCCCCTTCTACGCCGAGGGCGGCGGCCAGATCGGCGACACCGGCCGGATCAAGGCCGACTCCGGTGCCGTCATCGAGGTCCGCGACTGCCAGAAGCCGGTCCCGGGCGTCTACGTCCACAAGGGCGTCGTCCAGGTCGGCGAGGTCACCGTCGGCGCCAAGGCCCACGCCTCCATCGACGCCCGCCGCCGCAAGGCCATCGCCCGCGCCCACTCGGCCACCCACCTCACCCACCAGGCCCTGCGCGACGCCCTCGGCCCGACGGCCGCCCAGGCCGGCTCCGAGAACCAGCCCGGCCGCTTCCGCTTCGACTTCGGCTCCCCGTCCGCCGTCCCGCAGACGGTGATGCTCGACGTCGAGCAGAAGATCAACGAGGTGCTCGCCCGCGACCTCGACGTGCGCGCCGACGTCATGGGCATCGACGAGGCCAAGAAGCAGGGCGCCATCGCCGAGTTCGGCGAGAAGTACGGCGACCGCGTGCGCGTGGTGACCATCGGCGACTTCTCCAAGGAGCTGTGCGGCGGCACCCACGTGCACAACACCGCCCAGCTGGGCCTGGTGAAGCTGCTCGGCGAGTCCTCCATCGGCTCCGGTGTGCGCCGTATCGAGGCCCTCGTCGGCGTGGACGCCTACACCTTCCTCGCCCGCGAGCACACGGTCGTCAACCAGCTCACCGAACTGCTCAAGGGCCGCTCCGAGGAGCTTCCCGAGAAGGTGGCCGGCATGCTGGCCAAGCTCAAGGACGCCGAGAAGGAGATCGAGAAGTTCCGCGCCGAGAAGGTGCTCCAGGCCGCCGCCGGGCTCGCCGAGTCCGCCAAGGACATCCGCGGCATCGCCGTCGTCACCGGCCAGGTCCCGGACGGCACCGGCGCCGACGACCTGCGCAAGCTGGTCCTCGACGTCCGCGGCCGTATCCAGGGCGGACGCGCCGCCGTCGTCGCCCTGTTCACGGTGAACAACGGCAAGCCGCTCACGGTCATCGCCACCAACGAGGCCGCCCGCGAACGCGGACTGAAGGCCGGTGACCTGGTCCGCACCGCCGCCAAGACCCTCGGCGGCGGCGGAGGCGGCAAGCCGGACGTCGCCCAGGGCGGCGGCCAGAACCCCGCCGCCGTCGGCGAGGCCGTCGAGGCCGTCGAGCGCCTGGTCACGGAGACGGCCAAGTAATGCGCCGAGGACGCCGTCTCGCCATCGACGTCGGGGACGCCCGCATCGGGGTCGCCTCCTGCGACCCCGACGGGATCCTCGCCACCCCGGTGGAGACGGTCCCCGGCCGGGACATCCCGGCCGCCCACCGCCGCCTCGGGCAGCTCGTCGAGGAGTACGAGCCCATCGAGGTCGTCGTCGGCCTCCCTCGCTCCCTCAAGGGGGGCGAGGGCCCGGCCGCGGCCAAGGTCCGCGGATTCGCGCAGGAGCTGGCCAAGGGCATCGCCCCCGTCCCGGTCCGGCTGGTCGACGAACGCATGACGACGGTCACAGCGAGCCAGGGACTGCGCGCCTCCGGCGTGAAGTCCAAGAAGGGCAGATCGGTCATCGACCAGGCAGCCGCCGTGATCATCCTCCAGCAGGCCCTTGAATCCGAACGGGTGTCAGGCAATGCACCCGGCGAGGGCGTCGAAGTGGTCATCTGATCGCGATACGGTAACGTTCCGCGCGATGCGGCGGTGTTCGAACAGCCGCCGCACAGAGAGAGGCGGAACGGAAGCCGGGGTCTTCAGGTGGCCGGGCGACCACCGCCTCGCGGCTCTAGGGGATCGATGACTGAGTATGGCCGGGGCCAAGGCTCCGAACCGTGGCATCCGGACGACCCGTTGTACGGGGACGACGGATGGGGAGGACAGCAGGCCCAGCAGGGTCAGCAGTCCCCCTACGGCGGCCAGCCGCAGCACTATCCGCAGCAGCCGCAGACGCAGCAGTACGGCGACTGGGGCACCACCGAGCAGAACGGATACAGCGAACAGCAGTATCCGCAGTACGACCAGCAGTACGCCGCGCAGCATCAGCAGCACCAGCAGCAGCACTACGACAACGGCGGCTGGCACACCGGCACCCACCCGCAGGACCCGTACGGCGCCGCTCCCCAGGACCCGTACGGCCAGCAGGGCGGAACGTACGGCGGGCAGCACTCCGACTACTACGGCACCCCGGAGGCCTACCCTCCGCCCGAGCCCCCGAGCCGCCGCCGCGCCGAACCCGAGCCGCAGACCGACTGGGACCCCGGCCCCGACCAGGGCGAACACGCCTTCTTCGCGGGCGGCGGCGACGATGACGACGACGGCTACGACGAGCCGGGCGACCGCCGTCGCCGGGGCGGCCGGGGCGGCAAGGAGAAGAAACGCCGCAGCGGCTGCGCCTGCCTGGTGGTGGCACTGGTGTTCGGCGGCGGTATCGCCGGTGTCGGATATGTCGGGTACCAGTTCTACCAGGATCGTTTCGGCAGCGCCCCGGACTTCGCAGGGGACGGCAACGGTCAGCAGGTCAGCGTCACGATCCCCAAGGGCGCGGGCGGCTACGCCATCGGTCAGACACTCAAGAAGGCCGGCGTGGTCAAGAGCGTCGACGCCTTCGTCGCTGCGCAGGCGAGCAACCCGCAGGGCAAGTCGATCCAGGACGGCGTGTACACCCTGGAGAAGGAGATGTCGGCCGCAAGCGCGGTCGAGCTGATGCTCAGCCCGAAGAGCCGCAACAACCTGGTCATCGCCGAGGGCAGGCGGAACGCCCAGATCTACAAGGACATCGACACCCGTCTCGAGCTCAAGGCCGGCACCACCGCCAAGGTCGCCAAGGAGGACTGGGAGAAACTCGGGCTCCCGGACTGGGCGACGGGCCACAAGAACGTCAAGGACCCGCTGGAAGGATTCCTCTTCCCCTCCAGCTACGGCGTCTCCAAGGGGCAGAAGCCCGAGGACGTCCTCAAGCGCATGGTCGCGCAGGCCACCGACGTCTACGAGAAGCTCGACGTCGAGGCGAAGGCCGAGAGCCTCGGTCTGAAGGACCCCTGGCAGCTCGTCACCGTCGCCAGCCTCGTCCAGGCCGAGGGCACGAGCCACGACGACTTCCGCAAGATGGCCGAGGTCATCTACAACCGGCTCAAGCCCGGCAACACCGAGACCAACGGCATGCTGGAGTTCGACTCCACGTACAACTACGTCAAGAACCAGAGCAAGATCGACCTCACACTCGAGGAGCTCCGGAACTACGACAACCCGTACAACACGTACTACTACAAGGGCCTGCCGCCCGGACCCATCGGCAACCCCGGTGAGGAGGCGATCAAGGGCGCGCTCGACCCGACCGACGACGGCTGGTACTACTTCATCTCGCTCGACGGGAAGACCAGTAAGTTCACCAAGACCAACGCCGAGCACCAGAAGCTGGTCGACAAGTTCAACGCCTCGAGGAACAACTGATGGTCGCACCGCGCCGGGCTGCCGTACTCGGCTCCCCGATCGCCCACTCCCTCTCCCCGGTGCTGCACCGCACCGCGTACGCGGAGCTGGGGCTCGAGGGCTGGACGTACGACCGCTTCGAAGTGGACGAGAAGGCGCTGCCGGAGTTCTTCGAGACGCTGGGGTCCGAGTGGGCGGGCCTGTCGCTGACCATGCCGCTGAAGCGGGCCGTGATCCCGCTGCTGGACTCGATCAGCGACACCGCGGCCTCGGTCGACGCGGTCAACACGGTCGTCTTCACCGCCGACGGCCGCCGCACAGGCGACAACACCGACATCCCCGGCATGATCGCCGCCCTGCGCGAGCACGGCATCGACAAGGTGGACACCGCGGCCGTCCTCGGCGCCGGCGCCACCGCCTCCTCCGCCCTCGCCGCGCTCGCCCGCATCTGCACGGGCGAGGTCACCGTCTACGTGCGCAGCGCCGCCCGCGCCGCCGAGATGCGCGAGTGGGCCGAGCGGCTGGAGGTCACGGTCCGCATCGCCGACTGGGCCGACGCGGAGGAGGCCCTGCACGCCCCGCTCGTGATCACCACCACCCCGGCCGGTGTCACCGACCCCCTCGCCCGTGCCGTCCCGGAACGCCCGGCCGCCCTCTTCGACGTGCTCTACGACCCCTGGCCGACCGTCCTCGCGGCCCGCTGGTCGGCGTACGGCGGCGCGGTGGTCAGCGGCCTCGACCTGCTGGTGCACCAGGCGGTCCTCCAGGTCGAGCAGATGACGGGACGCTCCCCGGCGCCGCTGGAGGCCATGCGAAAAGCGGGCGAGAGGGCTCTCGCGGCCCGCTAAGATCCACTCTCGGTTCCGCAGAGGGCGGAACACGGGAGGGGAACGACGTCCATGTCCACAGGCATCCCGCTGGCCGGCTGGAAGACCCAGATATTCGAGTCGGTGCTGGGCTTTCTGCCCGACTGGGTGCAGATCACGGTGCTCGGCCTGATCGTGCTCGCCGTCCTCGCCCACTGGACTCTCAAGATCAAGCGCAAGATCGCCCACCGCCGCGCCGTCCGCTCCGGACAGCCGGTCCACGCCGGCGCCCAGTACGGCCAGGGACGAGGCGCCGACTACCTGGGCCAGTACGCCGCACCCCAGCCCCCGCAGCCCGCACCGGTCCAGCAGCGGAGCGGGGCGGACTTCCTCGGCGCCTACGCCCCTCACCAGCGCTCCCAGGACGGCTCGGCCTGACCGCAGGCGTCCGCCTGATGGACCGGCGGCCGGACACCCGGCCCGGACGTGGGAGGATCGGAGGTGGCGGGCCGGGGCCGCGCACCCCGTTCACGCCGCAGTCGTACGCGAGGACGCGCGTGCGCAGGGCAGTACCAGGGCGCGAGCACTGAGGAGCACCGTTGAGCAGGTTGCGCTGGCTGACCGCGGGGGAGTCCCACGGTCCCGCACTCGTCGCGACGCTGGAGGGCCTTCCCGCCGGCGTGCCGATCACCACGGACATGGTGGCGGACCATCTCGCGAGGCGGCGGCTGGGCTATGGGCGCGGTGCCCGGATGAAGTTCGAGCGCGACGAGGTGACCTTCCTCGGCGGTGTCCGGCACGGTCTCACCCTGGGTTCCCCGGTCGCGATCATGGTGGGCAACACCGAGTGGCCCAAGTGGGAACAGGTCATGGCGGCCGACCCGGTGGACCCGGAGATCCTGGCCGGCCTCGCGCGCAACGCGCCACTGACCCGCCCGCGCCCCGGCCACGCCGACCTCGCCGGCATGCAGAAGTACGGCTTCGACGAGGCCCGCCCGGTGCTGGAGCGCGCCTCCGCCCGCGAGACGGCCGCCCGCGTGGCCCTCGGGGCCGTCGCCCGGTCGTACCTCAAGGAGACGGCCGGTGTCGAGATCGTCAGCCACGTCGTCGAGCTGTGCTCGGTGAAGGCACCGCAGGGCGTGTACCCGACGCCGGCCGACGTCGAGAAGCTGGACGCCGACCCGCTGCGCTGCCTGGACGCGGACGCCTCGAAGGCGATGGTCGCCGAGGTCGACCAGGCGCACAAGGACGGCGACACGCTCGGCGGCGTGGTCGAGGTGCTGGCCTACGGTGTGCCCGTGGGTCTCGGCTCGCACGTGCACTGGGACCGCAAGCTGGACGCCCGCCTGGCCGGCGCGCTCATGGGCATCCAGGCCATCAAGGGCGTCGAGGTCGGTGACGGCTTCGAGCTGGCCCGCGTGCCCGGATCCAAGGCGCACGACGAGATCGTGAACACGCCCGAGGGCATCCGGCGCGTCTCCGGCCGCTCCGGCGGCACCGAGGGCGGCCTGTCCACCGGTGAACTGCTGCGGGTCCGGGCGGCGATGAAGCCGATCGCCACGGTGCCGAGGGCGCTCAAGACCGTCGACGTCACCACCGGTGAGGCGACGCAGGCCCACCACCAGCGTTCCGACGTCTCCGCGGTCCCGGCCGCCGGCATCGTCGCCGAGGCCATGGTCGCCCTGGTCCTGGCGGACGCGGTCGCGGAGAAGTTCGGCGGCGACAGCGTCACCGAGACCCGCCGCAACGTGCGCTCGTACCTCGACCACCTGGCCATCCGATGAGCGGGCCGCTGATCGTGCTGGTCGGCCCGATGGGCGTGGGCAAGTCCACCGTCGGGCAGCTCCTGGCCGACCGGCTGGGTGTCGGCTACCGGGACACCGACGACGACATCGTCGCCGCCGAGGGCCGCAGCATCGCCGACATCTTCGTCGACGAGGGCGAGCCCGCCTTCCGCGCGATCGAGAAGCGGGCCGTGCACACCGCGCTCACCGAGCACGAGGGCGTCCTCGCGCTCGGCGGCGGCGCGATCCTCGACGCCGACACCCGCGCCCTGCTCGCCGGACAGCGGGTCGTCTACCTCTCCATGGACGTCGAGGAGGCGGTCAAGCGCACCGGCCTCAACGCCGCCCGCCCGCTGCTCGCGGTCAACCCGCGCAAGCAGTGGCGCGAGCTGATGGAGGCCAGGCGGCACCTGTACGAGGAGGTCGCCACCGCCGTCGTCCCGACCGACGGCCGCACCCCCGAAGAGGTCACCGAAGCCGCCCTGGACGCACTGGAGTTGAAGGAAGCATGAGCGAGGCAGTGACGCGCATCCACATCGACGGCACCGCGGGCACCGACCCGTACGACGTCCTGGTGGGCCGTCAACTCCTGGGCGAGCTGGCCGGGTTGATCGGCCCCAAGGCCAAGCGGGTGGCCATCGTCCACCCCGAGGCCCTCGCCGAGACGGGCGACGCGCTCCGCGCCGACCTGGCCGGACAGGGCTACGATGCCATCGCCATCCAGGTGCCCAACGCGGAGGAGGCCAAGACCGCCGAGGTCGCCGCCTACTGCTGGAAGGCGCTCGGCCAGTCCGGCTTCACCCGCACCGACGTCATCGTGGGCGTGGGCGGCGGCGCGACCACCGACCTGGCCGGTTTCGTGGCCGCGACGTGGCTGCGCGGGGTCCGCTGGATCGCCATTCCGACCACCGTCCTGGCCATGGTGGACGCGGCCGTCGGCGGCAAGACCGGCATCAACACCGCCGAGGGCAAGAACCTCGTCGGCGCCTTCCACCCGCCCGCCGGTGTCCTCTGCGACCTCGCCGCCCTCGACTCCCTCCCGGTCAACGACTACGTCTCCGGCCTCGCCGAGGTCATCAAGGCCGGCTTCATCGCCGACCCGGTGATCCTCGACCTCATCGAGTCCGACCCCCAGGCGGCCCGCACCCCCGCGGGCCCGCACACCGCGGAACTCATCGAACGCTCGATCCGCGTGAAGGCCGACGTGGTCTCCTCCGACCTCAAGGAATCCGGCCTGCGGGAGATCCTCAACTACGGCCACACCCTCGGTCACGCCATCGAGAAGAACGAGCGCTACAAGTGGCGCCACGGCGCCGCCGTGGCCGTCGGCATGCACTTCGCCGCCGAACTCGGCCGTCTCGCGGGCCGCCTGGACGACGCGACGGCCGACCGCCACCGCACGATCCTCGAATCCGTCGGACTTCCCCTCCACTACCGCTACGACCAGTGGCCGAAGCTCCTGGAGACGATGAAGGTCGACAAGAAGTCCCGCGGCGACCTGCTGCGCTTCATCGTCCTGGACGGTCTCGCCAAGCCCACGGTCCTGGAGGGCCCGGACCCGGCCGTCCTGCTCGCCGCATACGGCGAGGTGGGGGAGTAACCCCTCGAGAACGCCCCGGCATGACGGGCACTCAGGGCCGCCCTCGCCCGTTCACACAATGACATCGCAGGGCGGTACCGTTCGGTAGGAAGCGGGGCCACCCCCTGCTGTCAATGCCCCATCGCCTGTACGAGACGGAGTGGCACCGGATGCAGCACGCAGTGGGTTCTCCGCTGCCGCCGCCCCATCAGCCGGGGCACGGACCGGCCCTCGGCTGGTCACCGGCCGCACACCACCCGGGCCCGCACCAGGGCCCCGCACCCGCGCCCACGCCGCCACAGGCGCCGGGCGGCTACACCGTGCCCCCGCCGCCCGCCGCGGGTGCCCAGCACCCGTCGGCCCCGCCGCCGGACACCACGGGCCATGTACCGCTCCCGCCGGGCGGCCCCGTCGCCGTACCCAGCCCACCGCAGGCCGCCGCGCCCCCCGACCCCACCGCCACCACCATCGCGGTCCTGCTCATCGGTCCCGCCGGTGCCGGCAAGACGAGCGTCGCCAAGTACTGGGCGGACCACCGCCGCGTCCCCACGGCCCACATCAGCCTCGACGACGTACGCGAATGGGTCCGCTCCGGCTTCGCCGACCCCCAGTCCGGCTGGAACGACAACTCGGAGGCCCAGTACCGCCTGGCCCGCCGCACCTGCGGCTTCGCCGCGCGCAACTTCCTCGCCAACGGCATCTCCTGCATCCTCGACGACGCGGTCTTCCCGGACCGCCCGGTCGTCGGCCTCGGCGGCTGGAAACGCCACGTCGGCCCCGGCCTCCTCCCGGTCGTCCTCCTTCCGGGCCTGGACATCGTCCTGGAACGCAACGCGGAACGCTCCGGCAATCGCCGCCTCAGCGACGAGGAGGTGGCCCGCATCCACGGCCGCATGGCCGGCTGGTACGGCTCGGGTCTGCCGATCATCGACAACTCCCAGCTGGACATACCGGACACGGCCCGGATATTGGACGACGTCCTGGCGAGGTCCATCGCGAGTCCCCCGAAGTGGTAGGCACGGGACTGTACTGACCCGAGCCGCATAGCTCCCGGCGCGTGCGCTGAGCGGGGGTGGGTTGTCGCTCGCCCGCGCTGGCGGGGTGCCGCTGCGCCCACCCGTGCCGCCCCAGCGGCACGACTGCCCGCAGCTAGGACGGATACGACTGCCCGCAGCTAGGGCGGATACGACTGCCCGCAGCTACGCAGCTACGCAGCTGGAGCCGCAGTCGCGGGGCGGCGTGAGGGGGTGTGGTGGGGCGGCGGAGGGCGCCGCTTAGCTGGTCCCCACGCCGGACCACTGTGGCAGCACAGGGAGGGGCGCGACTGCGGCGCCCTCCGCCGCCCCGCCGCACCCCCGACCCACAACCGCACCCCGGGCGCCCCCGTCCCCCCACTCGGCCCCGCTCGACCGGCGACATCCGGCCACCCCTCATAGGCTCGGGTCATGTCAGAGGTGTACGCGGTCCGCCGTACGCGGCTCCGGGAATGCTGCAACGCGGGCGGCAGCGCAGCGGCGCTGGTGTCCCGGCCCGCCAATGTGCGCTACCTCGCAGGCGCCGCCCCCGAGGGCGCCGTACTGCTGCTCGGCAGGACCGACGACGTCCTCGTCTGCACCGGCCCACCCGACGACCGGTCCCCCCAGTCCCGCCCCGACGACACCCTCCCCCTGCACCTCGTCCCGGGCACCACCACCGACCCCGCCCTCGCCGCCGCCCACCTCGCCGCAACCCAGGGCGCCGACTCCCTCGCCGTCGAGGAGCACCACCTCACCGTCACCCGCCACCGCGCCATTCGCGAGGCGGCCCCCACCCTCCGCCTCGCCAACATCGGCGGCGTCGTCGAACAACTCAGGATCGTCAAGGACGAGGAAGAGATCTCCTGCCTCCGCATCGGCGCCGAGATCGCCGACCAGGCCCTAGGCGAACTCCTCGAGTCCATCCTCGTGGGCCGCACCGAACGCCACCTCGCCCTGGAACTGGAACGCCGCCTCGTCGACCACGGCGCCGACGGCCCCGCCTTCCCCACCTCCGTCGCCACCGGCCCCAACGCCGGCCGCCGCGGCCACCGCCCCACCGACCGCCGCGTCGAGGAGGGCGACTTCCTCTCGGTCTGCCTGGGCGCCACCTACCGCGGCTACCGCTGCGAGATCGGCCGCACGTTCGTCATCGGCACCGCCCCCGCCGACTGGCAGATCGAGCTCTACGACCTGGTCTTCGCCGCCCAGCGGGCCGGCCGCGAGTCCCTGGTGCCCGGCGCGGCCTGCCGGGACGTCGACCGTGCGGCCCGCCAGGTACTGGACTCCGCGGGCTACGCCGACGCCCTCCCGGCCCTCACCGGTCACGGCGTGGGACTCGAAATCGACGAGGACCCTCAGTTGGCCCCGTCGGCCATGGGTAAACTGGACGCTTGCGTGCCGGTCACCGTCGAACCGGGGGTCCACCTCCCGGGCCGGGGCGGTGTCCGGATCGATGACACGCTCGTCGTACGCCCCGAGGCGGACGGCGGACCCGAGCTACTCACCATCACGACCAAGGAGCTGCTCGCGCTCTAGCCCTCGCGCTGTGCGCATGCCCGCCCCGGGGTCGTCCACGTCAGTCCAGTCCAGGAGAATCCTCAACCGTGGCTTCCACGAACGACCTCAAGAACGGCATGGTGCTCAAGCTCGAAGGCGGCCAGCTCTGGTCCGTCGTCGAGTTCCAGCACGTCAAGCCCGGCAAGGGCCCGGCCTTCGTGCGCACCAAGCTCAAGAACGTGCTCTCCGGCAAGGTCGTCGACAAGACCTTCAACGCCGGCGTCAAGGTCGAAACGGCCACCGTCGACAAGCGGGACATGCAGTTCTCCTACATGGACGGCGACTACTTCGTCTTCATGGACATGGAGACCTACGACCAGCTGCACATCGACCGCAAGGTCGTCGGCGACGCCGCCAACTTCCTCGTCGAGGGCTTCGAGGCCACCGTCGCCCAGCACGAGGGCGAGGTGCTCTTCGTCGAGCTCCCGGCCGCCGTCGAGCTGACCATCGCCGAGACCGAGCCGGGCGTCCAGGGCGACCGCTCCACCGGCGGCACCAAGCCCGCGACGCTGGAGACCGGCCACCAGATCCAGGTCCCGCTCTTCATCACCACCGGTGAGAAGATCAAGGTCGACACCCGCACCAGCGACTATCTCGGCCGGGTGAACAGCTAACCGTGGCTGCCCGCAACACGGCCCGCAAGCGTGCCTTCCAGATCCTCTTCGAGGGCGACCAGCGCGGCGCCGACGTCCTGACCGTGCTCGCGGACTGGATCCGGCATTCACGGTCCGACACCCGGCAGCCGCCGGTGAGCGAGTACACGATGCAGCTGGTCGAGGGCTACGCGGAGCACGCGAAGCGGATCGACGAGCTGATCGCCCAGTACTCGGTCGGCTGGACGCTGGACCGTATGCCGGTGGTGGACCGCAACATCCTTCGTCTCGGCGCGTACGAGCTGATCTGGGTCGACGAGACGCCGGACGCCGTTGTGCTGGACGAGATGGTGCAGCTGGCGAAGGAGTTCTCGACGGACGAGTCGCCCTCGTTCGTCAACGGGCTCCTTGGCCGGCTGAAGGAGCTGAAGCCGTCGCTGCGTCGGGACGCGTAGGTTCGCCCAGACGCCGTAGGGGTGCGGTCCTGTGCGCGGGTGCGGGTTGTCCGTGGCTTGTCGCGCAGTTCCCCGCGCCCCTTCAGCGGCGTTGTCCCTCACCGCGTATGAAAATGCCGCCGGGGTGGGAGAAACCCAAGAGGTTTCTCCCACCCCGGCGGCACGTTTCTGCTCAGTCCGGCGGAGCCTTACGCGTCCTCGTGCGAGGCCACCGCGCGGCGGGCGTCCGCGTCCAGGACGCCCCAGCTGATCAGCTGCTCGGTGAGGACCGAGGGCGACTGGTCGTAGATGACGGCGAGGGTGCGCAGGTCGTCCTGGCGGATCGACAGCACCTTGCCGTTGTAGTCGCCGCGCTGGGACTGGATCGTCGCCGCGTAACGCTGCAGCGGGCCCGCCTTCTCGGCCGGCACCGTGGCCAGCCGCTCCAGGTCCAGGACCAGCTTCGGCGGCGGCTCGGCGGCTCCGCCCGGGGTCGTGCCCGGCAGCAGCTCCTGCACCGGAACGCCGTAGAAGTCCGCCAGCTCCGCGAGGCGCTGAACGGTCACCGCGCGGTCGCCGCGCTCGTACGAACCGACCACGACCGCCTTCCAGCGTCCCTGGGACTTCTCCTCGACACCGTGGAGGGAAAGGCCCTGCTGGGTGCGGATCGCCCGGAGCTTGGCCCCGAGCTGTTTGGCGTATTCGCTGGACATATAGCTCCCCGGCACTGGGTCGACGCGGCGGGATGGGTTTCCTGCCGCGCAGCTGGTAACTCACTGTGAGGTTACGCAGCGTTACTCTCGCGCGTCAAGCCGAATGGTCCACACCGACTCTTCCGTGGTAACGAAGATCGCTTGCGCCGAACGGGTGATCCTGGCCTCCTCCGGGGGTGACCGGGGGGCGATCAAGGGTTTCGCCGCGACCTGATACGGTGGGTGACGCAATCCCGACGTCCTTTAAGGTCCGTCCCGTGAGGCGGAGAAGGAGGTCCGTTTCGTATGGACAAGCAGCAGGACTCCCCGTCCGATATGCCGCCCGTCGATGCACGGCCCGTTCTCGAGGGCCCTGACATCGCGCGTGTGCTGACCCGCATCGCCCACGAGATCGTCGAACGCGCCAAGGGTGCCGACGACGTGGTGCTCCTCGGCATTCCGACCCGCGGCGTCTTCCTCGCCCAGCGGCTCGCCGCCAAGCTCGAGCAGATCACCGAGCGCAAGGTCCCGGTCGGCTCGCTCGACATCACGATGTACCGCGACGATCTGCGCATGCAGCCGCCGCGTGCGCTGGCCCGCACCGAGATCCCCGGTGACGGGATCGACGGCCGCCTCGTCGTCCTCGTCGACGACGTGCTGTTCTCCGGCCGCACCATCCGCGCCGCCCTCGACGCGCTGAACGACATCGGGCGCCCCCGCGCGGTGCAGCTCGCCGTCCTCGTCGACCGCGGCCACCGCGAACTGCCCATCCGTGCCGACTACGTCGGCAAGAACCTCCCCACGTCGCTGCGGGAGACGGTCAAGGTCCAGCTCGCCGAGGAGGACGGTCGCGACACTGTGCTGCTCGGTGCCAAGCGGGCCGGTCAGTAGCAGATCGGCGGATCGGGCGCCCGGTGCTGCCGCGCGCCCGCACATGCCCGGTTCTGCCCCGAATCTCCCGAATGAACTGCCTTACGGAGCCTGACAGATGCAGCGTCATCTCATCTCGGCCGCCGACCTCACCCGCGACGACGCCGTCCTGATCCTCGACACCGCCGAGGAGATGGCCCGGGTCGCGGACCGGCCGATCAAGAAACTGCCCACCCTGCGCGGCCGGACCGTGGTCAACCTCTTCTTCGAGGACTCCACCCGCACCCGGATCTCCTTCGAGGCCGCGGAGAAGCGGCTGTCCGCGGACGTCATCAACTTCTCCGCGAAGGGCTCCAGCGTCTCCAAGGGCGAGTCGCTGAAGGACACCGCCCAGACCCTGGAGGCCATGGGCGTCGACGCCGTGGTCATCCGGCACGGTGCCTCCGGAGCCCCGTACCGCCTGGCCACCTCCGGCTGGATCGACGCCCACGTCATCAACGCCGGTGACGGCACTCACCAGCACCCCACCCAGGCGCTGCTCGACGCGTTCACCATGCGCCGCCGGCTCGTCGGCCGGGACGCCGGGATCGGCCAGGACCTCTCCGGCCGGCGCATCACCATCGTCGGCGACGTCCTGCACAGCCGGGTCGCCCGCTCCAACGTCGACCTGCTGCACACGCTCGGCGCCGAGGTCACCCTGGTCGCCCCGCCGACCCTGCTGCCGGTCGGCGTCGACACCTGGCCCTGCCAGGTCTCCTACGACCTCGACTCGACGCTGCCCAAGTCCGACGCCGTGATGATGCTGCGCGTCCAGCGAGAGCGGATGAACGCCGCGTTCTTCCCCACCGAGCGCGAGTACTCGCGGCGCTACGGCCTCGACGGCGACCGCATGGCGCGGATGCCCGAGCACGCCATCGTGATGCACCCCGGCCCGATGGTCCGCGGCATGGAGATCACCGCCGAGGTCGCCGACTCCGAGCGCTGCACGGTCGTCGAGCAGGTCACCAACGGTGTCTCCATCCGGATGGCCGTCCTGTACCTGCTGCTCGGCGGCGCCGAGTTCAACGCGAAGAACGCGCCCGCCACCCACGCCCGTACCACCGAGGAGAAGTAAGACAGATGAGCAAGATCCTGATCCGTGGTGCGAAGGTGCTCGGCGGCGAGCCGCAGGACGTCCTGATCGACGGCGCGACCATCGCCGAGGTGGGTGCGAACCTGAGCGCCGACGGCGCGGAGATCGTCGAGGCCGACGGAAAGGTGCTGCTGCCGGGCCTGGTCGACCTGCACACGCATCTGCGCGAGCCCGGCCGCGAGGACTCCGAGACGGTCCTCACCGGCACCCGCGCCGCGGCGAGCGGCGGCTACACCTCCGTGTTCGCCATGGCCAACACCTTCCCGGTCGCCGACACCGCCGGTGTCGTCGAGCAGGTCTGGCGGCTCGGGCAGCAGCACGGCTACTGCGACGTCCAGCCGATCGGCGCCGTCACGGTCGGCCTGGAGGGCAAGAAGCTCGCCGAGCTGGGCGCCATGCACGAGTCCGCGGCCGGAGTCACCGTCTTCTCCGACGACGGCAAGTGCGTCCACGACGCCGTGATCATGCGGCGCGCGCTGGAGTACGTGAAGGCCTTCGGCGGCGTCGTCGCCCAGCACGCGCAGGAGCCGCGGCTGACCGAGGGCGCCGAGATGAACGAGGGCGTCGTGTCCGCCGAGCTGGGGCTCGGCGGCTGGCCGGCCGTCGCCGAGGAGGCGATCATCGCCCGCGACGTGCTGCTCGCCGAGCACGTCGGCTCCCGCGTGCACATCTGCCACCTGTCCACCGCCGGGTCGGTCGAGATCGTCCGCTGGGCCAAGTCCCGGGGCATCCAGGTCACCGCCGAGGTCACTCCGCACCACCTCCTCCTGACCGACGAGCTGGTGCGCACCTACAACCCGGTCTACAAGGTCAACCCGCCGCTGCGCACCGAGCGCGACGTCCACGCGCTGCGCGAGGCGCTCGCCGACGGCACGATCGACATCGTCGCCACCGACCACGCCCCGCACCCGCAGGAGGACAAGGACTGCGAGTGGGCCGCGGCCGCCATGGGCATGGTCGGTCTGGAGACCGCGCTGTCAGTGGTCCAGGAGACCATGGTCGACACGGGCCTGCTGGACTGGGCCGGCGTCGCCGACCGCATGTCCTTCACGCCCGCGCGCATCGGACAGGCCGAGGGCCACGGACGTCCCGTCTCGGCAGGTGAGCCCGCCAACCTCACCCTCGTCGACACGGCATACCGTGGCTCTGTGGACCCCGCGGGCTTCGCCTCGCGCAGCCGCAACACCCCGTACGAGGGTCGCGAGCTGCCGGGCCGTGTCACGCACACCTGGCTCCGGGGCAAGGCCACGCTCGTCGACGGGAAGCTCACGTGACACCTGTACTCCTGCTGGCCGCCGAGAAGGAATCGGCGGAAGTGACCGACTGGGCCGCCCGCATCGGCTGGGTCGTGGGCCTCGGCCTGTTCGTCGCGCTCGTCTACTGGCTGATGCGCGAGGGCTGGAAGTGGCGCGGCACGCTCCAGAGCGACCTGCCGGAGCTGCACAGCGCGCCGGACGACCCGGGTCCGGCGAGACTGAGCATGAGCGGCCGGTACCACGGCTCCACCACCGCCGGACAGTGGCTCGACCGCATCGTGGCGCACGGCCTGGGCACCCGCAGCCGGGCCGAGCTCACGCTCACCGACGCCGGGCTGGAGGTCGTACGCCCCGGGGCGAACGACTTCTTCATCCCGGTGGGCGCACTGCGCGAGGCCCGGCTCGACAAGGGCATCGCCGGCAAGGTCCTCACCGAGGGGGGCCTGCTGGTGGTGACCTGGCAGCACGGCGAGCGGCTGATCGACTCCGGTTTCCGCTCCGACCACGCGGCCGAGCACAACGAGTGGGTCGACGTCCTCAACTCCATGACCGAAACCAACAGCACGGAAGGCGCCGAACGATGACGACCTCCACCAAGGGAGCCGCCCGGGTTCCCGCCGTACTCGTCCTCGAGGACGGCCGGATGTTCCGGGGCCGTGCCTACGGGGCCGTGGGGGTGACCTTCGGCGAAGCCGTGTTCTCCACCGGGATGACCGGCTACCAGGAGACCCTCACCGACCCGTCGTACCACCGCCAGGTGGTCGTGATGACCGCCCCGCACGTCGGCAACACCGGCGTCAACGACGAGGACATGGAGTCCAGGAAGATCTGGGTCTCCGGCTACGTCGTGCGCGACCCCGCACGCGTGCCCTCCAGCTGGCGCTCCCGCCGCACGCTGGACGACGAACTGCGCGCCCAGGGCGTCGTCGGCATCTCCGGCATCGACACCCGCGCCCTCACCCGCCATCTGCGCGAGCGCGGCGCCATGCGCGTCGGCATCTTCTCCGGCCAGGCGCTGCCCGACGAGGGCACCATGCTCGCCGAGGTGCGCCAGGCCCCCGAGATGAAGGGCGCCGACCTCTCCGCCGAGGTCGCCACCACCGAGCCGTACGTCGTGCCCGCGATCGGCGAGAAGAAGTTCACCGTCGCCGCCGTCGACCTCGGCATCAAGGGCATGACCCCGCACCGCATGGCCGAGCGCGGCATCGAGGTGCACGTGCTGCCCGCCACGGCGAGTGTCGAGGACGTCTACGCCGTCAACCCGGACGGCGTGTTCTTCTCCAACGGCCCCGGCGACCCGGCCACCGCCGACCACCCGGTCTCCGTGATGCAGGCGGTGCTGGAGCGCGGCACCCCGCTGTTCGGCATCTGCTTCGGCAACCAGATCCTCGGCCGCGCCCTCGGCTTCGGCACCTTCAAGCTGAAGTACGGCCACCGCGGCATCAACCAGCCGGTGCAGGACCGTACGACCGGCAAGGTCGAGGTCACCGCGCACAACCACGGATTCGCCGTCGACGCCCCGCTCGACAAGGTCTCCGAGACCCCCTACGGCCGCGCCGAGGTCTCCCACGTCTGCCTCAACGACAACGTGGTGGAAGGCCTGAGGCTCCTCGACAAGCCGGCCTTCAGCGTCCAGTACCACCCCGAAGCGGCAGCCGGCCCGCACGACGCCGCCTACCTGTTCGACCGCTTCGTCTCCCTGATGGAGGGCCAGCGTGCCTAAGCGCACCGATATCCAGTCCGTCCTGGTCATCGGCTCCGGCCCGATCGTCATCGGCCAGGCCGCCGAGTTCGACTACTCCGGCACCCAGGCGTGCCGCGTGCTCAAGGCCGAGGGCCTGCGCGTCATCCTGGTGAACTCCAACCCGGCGACGATCATGACCGATCCGGAGATCGCCGACGCCACCTACGTCGAGCCGATCACCCCGGAATTCGTCGAGAAGATCATCGCCAAGGAGCGCCCCGACGCCCTGCTGCCCACCCTGGGCGGCCAGACGGCCCTCAACACCGCGATCTCGCTGCACGAAAACGGTGTGCTGGAGAAGTACGGCGTCGAGCTGATCGGCGCCAACGTGGAGGCGATCCACAAGGGCGAGGACCGCGACCAGTTCAAGGAGGTCGTGGAGGAGGTCCGCAAGAAGATCGGCCACGGCGAGTCCGCCCGCTCCTACATCTGCCACTCCATGGACGACGTCCTCAAGGGCGTCGAGGAGCTCGGCGGCTACCCGGTCGTCGTACGCCCCTCCTTCACCATGGGCGGCGCCGGCTCCGGCTTCGCGCACGACGAGGAGGAGCTGCGCCGCATCGCCGGCCAGGGCCTCACCCTCTCGCCGACCACCGAGGTGCTCCTGGAGGAGTCCATCCTCGGCTGGAAGGAGTACGAGCTGGAGCTGATGCGCGACAAGCACGACAACGTGGTGGTCGTCTGCTCCATCGAGAACTTCGACCCGATGGGCGTGCACACCGGTGACTCCATCACCGTCGCCCCGGCGATGACCCTCACCGACCGCGAGTACCAGATCCTGCGTGACATCGGCATCGCTGTGATCCGCGAGGTCGGCGTCGACACCGGCGGCTGCAACATCCAGTTCGCGGTGAACCCGGCCGACGGCCGCGTCATCGTCATCGAGATGAACCCGCGCGTGTCGCGCTCGTCCGCCCTGGCCTCCAAGGCGACCGGCTTCCCGATCGCCAAGATCGCCGCCAAGCTGGCCGTCGGCTACACGCTGGACGAGATCCCCAACGACATCACCCAGGAGACCCCGGCCTCCTTCGAGCCGACGCTCGACTACGTGGTGGTGAAGGCCCCACGGTTCGCCTTCGAGAAGTTCCCGAGCGCCGACTCCACCCTCACCACCACCATGAAGTCGGTCGGCGAGGCCATGGCCATCGGCCGCAACTTCACCGAGGCGTTCCAGAAGGCGCTGCGGTCGCTGGAGAAGAAGGGCAGCCAGTTCACCTTCGTCGGCGAGCCGGGCGACAAGGACGAGCTGCTGCGCGAGGCGGTCCGCCCGACCGACGGCCGCATCAACACCGTCATGCAGGCCATCCGCGCGGGCGCCACTCCTGAGGAGGTCTTCGAGTACACGAAGATCGACCCCTGGTTCGTCGACCAGCTCTTCCTGATCAAGGAGATCGCCGACGAGCTGGCCGAGGCCCCCGAGCTGACGCGCGAGCTGCTCGCCGAGGCCAAGCGGCACGGCTTCTCCGACCAGCAGATCGGCGAGATCCGCGGCCTGCGCGAGGACGTCGTGCGCGAGGTCCGGCACGCGCTGGGCATCCGCCCGGTCTACAAGACGGTCGACACCTGCGCCGCCGAGTTCGCCGCGAAGACGCCGTACTTCTACTCGTCCTACGACGAGGAGACCGAGGTCGCGCCGCGCGAGAAGCCGGCCGTCATCATCCTGGGCTCCGGCCCGAACCGCATCGGCCAGGGCATCGAGTTCGACTACTCCTGCGTCCACGCCTCCTTCGCGCTGAGCGACGCCGGGTACGAGACCGTGATGGTCAACTGCAACCCGGAGACCGTCTCCACGGACTACGACACCTCCGACCGCCTGTACTTCGAGCCGCTGACGCTCGAGGACGTGCTGGAGATCGTCCACGCCGAGCAGCAGGCCGGACCGGTCGCGGGCGTCGTCGTCCAGCTCGGCGGCCAGACCCCGCTGGGTCTGTCGCAGGCGCTGAAGGACAACGGCGTGCCGATCGTCGGCACCTCCCCGGAGGCCATCCACGCCGCCGAGGACCGCGGCGCCTTCGGCCGGGTGCTCAAGGAGGCCGGTCTGCCGGCCCCCAAGCACGGCACCGCCACCACCTTCGCCGAGGCCAAGGCCATCGCCGACGAGATCGGCTACCCGGTCCTCGTCCGGCCGTCCTACGTCCTCGGCGGGCGCGGCATGGAGATCGTCTACGACGAGGCCCGGCTGGAGTCGTACATCGCCGAGTCGACCGAGATCAGCCCCTCGCGGCCGGTGCTGGTCGACCGGTTCCTGGACGACGCCATAGAGATCGACGTGGACGCGCTCTACGACGGCGAGGAGCTGTACCTCGGCGGCGTGATGGAGCACATCGAGGAGGCCGGTATCCACTCCGGCGACTCGGCGTGCGCCCTGCCCCCGATCACCCTCGGCGGCTTCGACATCAAGCGGCTGCGCGCCTCCACGGAGGCCATCGCACGCGGTGTCGGGGTGCGCGGTCTGATCAACATCCAGTTCGCGCTGGCCGGTGACATCCTCTACGTCCTGGAGGCCAACCCGCGCGCCTCGCGGACCGTCCCCTTCACCTCGAAGGCGACGGCGGTGCCGCTCGCGAAGGCCGCCGCCCGTATCTCGCTGGGCGCGACCATCGCCGAGCTGCGCGCCGAGGGGCTGCTCCCGGCCACCGGTGACGGCGGCGAGCTGCCGCTCGACGCGCCGATCTCCGTCAAGGAGGCCGTGATGCCGTGGTCCCGCTTCCGGGACATCCACGGCCGCGGCGTCGACACCGTCCTCGGCCCGGAGATGCGCTCCACCGGCGAGGTCATGGGCATCGACAACGTCTTCGGCACGGCGTACGCCAAGTCGCAGGCGGGTGCCTACGGGCCGCTGCCGACCAAGGGACGGGCGTTCATCTCGGTCGCCAACCGCGACAAGCGCTCGATGATCTTCCCGGCGCGTGAACTGGTCGCCCACGGCTTCGAGCTGCTGGCGACCTCCGGCACGGCTGAGGTCCTCAAGCGCAACGGCATCAACGCCACCGTGGTGCGCAAGCAGTCCGAGGGCACCGGCCCGAACGGCGAGAAGACCATCGTCCAGCTCATCCACGACGGCGAGGTCGACCTCATCGTCAACACCCCGTACGGCACCGGGGGGCGGCTCGACGGCTACGACATCCGCACGGCCGCCGTGGCGCGGTCCGTGCCGTGTCTGACGACGGTCCAGGCGCTCGCGGCGGCGGTCCAGGGCATCGACGCCCTCAACCGCGGCGACGTCGGGGTCCGCTCGCTCCAGGAACACGCCGAACACCTGACGGCGGCCCGCGACTAGCAGTCCGACGAGGGGGACACCGAGAACGGTGTCCCCCTCTTCATGAGCACACCTGGGACACCTTCACCGATGTACAAGCTGTTCTTCCGTCTCCTCTTCCAGCGGATGGACCCCGAGCAGGCCCATCACCTGGCCTTCCGCTGGATCCGTCTGATCGCGCGCGTGCCCGTGCTGCGCACCTTCGTCGCCGCCGTGCTCGCGCCCCGCTCCAAGGAGCTGCGCACCGAGGCGCTGGGGCTGCGTCTGCACAGCCCCTTCGGGCTCGCCGCCGGCTTCGACAAGAACGCCGTCGGCATCGACGGGCTGGCCATGCTCGGCTTCGACCACGTCGAGATCGGCACCGTCACCGGGGAACCGCAGCCCGGCAACCCCAAGAAGCGGCTGTTCCGCCTGGTCGCCGACCGGGCGCTGATCAACCGCATGGGCTTCAACAACGAGGGATCGCTCAAGGTCGCCGCCCGCCTCGCCTCGCGCCGGCCCGTCTTCAGGACGGTCGTCGGCGTCAACATCGGCAAGACCAAGGTCGTACCGGAGGACGAGGCGGTCCTGGACTACGTGAAGTCCGCGGAGCGGCTCGCACCGTACGCCGACTACCTGGTCGTCAACGTCTCCTCGCCGAACACCCCCGGACTGCGCAACCTGCAGGCGGTCGACCAGCTGCGCCCGCTGCTGAGCGCCGTCCGCGAGGCCGCCGACCGCACCGTCATCGACCGGCGGGTGCCGCTGCTGGTGAAGATCGCCCCCGACCTCGCCGACTCGGACATCGACGCCGTCGCCGATCTCGCCGTGGACCTCGGCCTGGACGGGATCATCGCCACCAACACCACGATCGCGCGCGAGGGGCTCGGGCTGCGCTCCGCCCCCGCGCTCGTCCAGGAGACCGGCGGCCTGTCCGGAGCGCCCCTGAAGGCCCGCTCCCTGGAGGTGCTGCGCCGCCTGTACGCGCGCGTGGGCGACCGGATCACCCTGATCGGCGTCGGCGGCATCGAGAACGCCGAGGACGCCTGGCAGCGCATCCTGGCCGGTGCCACGCTGGTCCAGGGGTACAGCGCCTTCATCTACGAGGGCCCCTTCTGGGCCCGCGACCTCCACAAGGGGCTCGTCGCGCGTCTGCGCACCAGCCCGTACGCCACGCTCGCCGACGCGGTGGGCGCCGACGTGAGGACATCGGCATGACCGGTCTTGAACCCTTCGGCGCGCGACTGCGCCGGGGCATGGACGAGCGCGGGCCGCTGTGCGTGGGCATCGACCCGCATGCCTCCCTGCTCTCCGAGTGGGGCCTGAACGACGACGTGGCGGGCCTGGAGCGGTTCAGCCGTACCGTCGTCGAGGCGGTCGCCGACCGGGTCGCCGTGCTCAAGCCGCAGAGCGCCTTCTTCGAGCGCTTCGGCTCGCGCGGTGTCGCCGTGCTGGAGAAGACGGTGCAGGAGGCGCGGGCGGCCGGTGCGCTGGTGGTGATGGACGCCAAGCGCGGCGACATCGGCTCCACCATGGCCGCGTACGCCGAGTCGTTCCTGCACAAGGACGCGCCGCTGTTCTCCGACGCGCTCACCGTCTCGCCGTACCTGGGCTACGGCTCGCTCAGCCCGGCCGTCGCGCTGGCCCGGGAGAGCGGCACGGGCCTGTTCGTGCTGGCGCTGACCTCCAACCCGGAGGGCGGCGAGGTGCAGCACGCGGTGCGCCACGACGGGCGGAGCGTCGGCGCGACCATGCTCGGGCACCTGTCCGTCGAGAACGCGGGGGAGGAGCCGCTGGGGTCCTTCGGCGCGGTCGTCGGCGCCACGCTGGGTGACCTGTCGTCGTACGACCTGGACATCAACGGCCCGCTCCTCGCGCCCGGCATCGGGGCGCAGGGCGCCAAGGCGGCCGATCTTCCGGCGGTCTTCGGCAGCGCGGTGCGCAATGTGGTGCCGAACGTCAGCCGGGGTGTGTTGCGTCACGGTCCCGACGTGGTTGCGCTGCGTGACGCCGCGGACCGTTTCGCGGAGGAGATCAGGGCCGCGGTGACGGCTGCCTGAGTCCCTTGCGGGGTCGGTGGAGGGCCGCCGGGGTCTGGATACATCCACAAATCCGGGGCAGTATGTCCTCAATGTCCGGCCTGACGGAGGCTGACCAGGACTTTTCCGCTGTTCTCGCTGACTCTTGCGGAGTTGACCGCTAGTCTCCGACGAGAGAACGGGCAAGCGTGTTGCTCGTGGCTCCCCAGGTGTGGGGCGACTAGGTTCCTCACCGGTCCGTATCCGACAGTTCGACATCCGAGGTGACGTAGGCGTGGCTCTTCCGCCCCTTACCCCTGAACAGCGCGCAGCCGCGCTCGAAAAGGCCGCCGCGGCTCGCCGGGAGCGGGCCGAGGTCAAGAATCGACTCAAGCACTCCGGCGCCTCCCTTCACGAGGTCATCAAGCAGGGCCAGGAGAACGACGTCATCGGCAAGATGAAGGTCTCCGCCCTGCTCGAGTCGCTGCCGGGCGTGGGCAAGGTCCGCGCCAAGCAGATCATGGAGCGACTGGGCATCTCCGAGAGCCGCCGCGTGCGGGGTCTCGGTTCCAACCAGATCGCCTCCCTGGAGCGCGAGTTCGGCAGCACCGGGTCCTGAGTCCCGGGCACCCCGGCATTGCTGGAATAATCGCTGCATGGCTGCAACACCCCGGGGGACGACCCCCGTGCCCCCGGACGTACGTCCGCGGCTGACCGTGCTCTCCGGCCCCTCGGGGGTCGGCAAGAGCACGGTCGTCGCCCATATGCGCAAGGAACACCCCGAGGTCTGGCTCTCGGTGTCGGCGACGACCCGCAAGCCCCGTCCCGGTGAGCAGCACGGCGTCCACTACTTCTTCGTCACCGACGAGGAGATGGACAAGCTGATCGCCAACGGCGAGCTGCTGGAGTGGGCCGAGTTCGCCGGCAACCGCTACGGCACGCCCCGCGCGGCGGTCATCGAGCACCTGGAGGCGGGTGTGCCCGTCCTCCTGGAGATCGATCTCCAGGGCGCCCGGCAGGTCCGCGAGTCCATGGCCGAGGCACAGCTGGTGTTCCTGGCTCCGCCCTCCTGGGAGGAGCTCGTACGCAGGCTCACCGGGCGGGGCACCGAGTCGCCCGAGGTGATCGAGCGCCGGCTGCAGGCCGCGAAGACGGAACTGGCGGCCGAGCCGGAGTTCGATTCGACCCTGGTCAACACCTCCGTCGAGGACGTGTCCCGCGAGCTGCTAGCCTTGATGAACGTCGTGTGATCGTGGGCAGTCGTTCACCGGTCGCACCGACTGAATCTTTCCCATCCATCGGAAGGTAGAGCGTGTCCTCTTCCATCTCCGCGCCCGAGGGCATCATCAACCCGCCGATCGACGAGCTCCTCGAGGCCACGGACTCGAAGTACAGCCTCGTGATCTACGCGGCCAAGCGGGCCCGCCAGATCAACGCGTACTACTCGCAGCTCGGCGAGGGTCTCCTCGAGTACGTCGGTCCCCTCGTCGACACCCACGTCCACGAGAAGCCGCTCTCGATCGCCCTGCGCGAGATCAACGCGGGACTGCTGACCTCCGAGGCCGTCGAGGGCCCCGGTCAGTAAGTCGTATCAGCTGGTTTCGGCTGACTTGTCCACAGGCCCGGCAGTACGTCTGCCGGGCCTGTGGTGTGTGATGGGGGTGTACGAGTCCGAGCCGGGGGAGAGCGGGGAGAGACGGTGGACAAGCCGAAGGTCGTTCTGGGAGTCAGCGGCGGCATCGCCGCCTACAAGGCGTGCGAGCTGCTCCGCAGGCTGACGGAGTCGGGACACGACGTCCGTGTCGTGCCCACCGCGTCCGCGCTGCACTTCGTCGGCGCCGCCACCTGGTCCGCGCTCTCCGGGAACCCCGTCTCCACCGAGGTGTGGGACGACGTCCACGAGGTGCCCCACGTGCGGATCGGGCAGCACGCGGATCTCGTGGTGGTCGCCCCGGCCACGGCCGACATGCTGGCCAAGGCGGCCCACGGCCTCGCCGACGACCTCCTCACCAACACCCTGCTCACCGCCCGATGTCCCGTCGTGTTCGCGCCCGCCATGCACACCGAGATGTGGGAGCACCCGGCCACCCAGGACAACGTGGCGACCCTGCGTGCGCGCGCCGCCGTCGTGATCGAACCGGCCGTCGGCCGCCTCACGGGCGTCGACACCGGCAAGGGTCGGCTGCCCGACCCGGGCGAGATCTTCGAGGTGTGCCGGCGGGTGCTGGCCCGCGGGGTCACCGAACCCGACCTCGAGGGCCGGCACGTCGTGGTCAGCGCCGGAGGCACCCGCGAGCCCCTCGACCCCGTGCGGTTCCTCGGCAACCGCTCCTCCGGCAAGCAGGGCTACGCCCTCGCCCGCACCGCCGCCGCCCGGGGCGCCCGGGTCACGCTGATTGCCGCCAACACCGCCCTGCCCGACCCGGCGGGCGTGGACGTCGTGCCCGTGGGGACGGCCGTCCAGCTGCGCGAGGAGGTGCTCCGGGCCGCCGCCGACGCCGACGCGGTGGTCATGGCCGCGGCCGTCGCCGACTTCCGCCCCGCCGCCTACGCGGCCGGGAAGATCAAGAAGAAGGACGACCAGGAGCCCGAGCCCATCACCCTGGTCCGCAACCCCGACATCCTCGCCGAGATCTCCGCCGACCGGGCCCGGCCCGGACAGGTGATCGTCGGCTTCGCCGCCGAGACCGACGATGTCCTCGCCAACGGACGGGCCAAGCTGAAGCGCAAGGGCTGCGATCTGCTCGTGGTGAACGAGGTGGGAGAGCGCAAGACCTTCGGCTCCGAGGAGAACGAGGCCGTCGTGCTGGGCGCCGACGGCAGCGAGACCCCGGTCGCCCACGGACCCAAGGAAGCCCTGGCCGACACGGTGTGGGACCTGGTGGCCGAGCGCCTCGGGTGAGCGCCGTATACGCCGTCCGGCCCCCGGAAACCACGCTCATCGGTGCGTGGCGCCTCTGGCCAACACCGCCCGTTGCTGGGCAGAATGCCCGTGCCGCAGGTCACAGCGCTCCCGAGAGGCGAGACAGGGGACCCCGTGGCGATGCGCGACCGATAAACTGTTCCACGGACGGCGCCGGGTGCAGCCCCCGCCGTCCGCCAATGATCAGCCAGCAGCCGCTGCAACCCCAGGGAGCGTTGTGTCCCGTCGTCTGTTCACCTCGGAGTCCGTGACCGAGGGTCACCCCGACAAGATCGCTGACCAGATCAGCGACACCATCCTCGACGCGTTGCTCCGCGAGGACCCGACGTCCCGGGTCGCCGTCGAGACTCTGATCACGACCGGTCTGGTCCACGTGGCCGGCGAGGTCACGACCAAGACGTACGCGGACATCGCGACGCTGGTCCGCAACAAGATCCTCGAGATCGGCTACGACTCCTCCAAGAAGGGCTTCGACGGCGCCTCCTGCGGTGTCTCGGTGTCCATCGGCGCACAGTCCCCCGACATCGCGCAGGGCGTCGACGCGGCCTACGAGGCCCGCGTCGAGGGCGACGACGACGAGCTGGACCGGCAGGGCGCCGGCGACCAGGGCCTGATGTTCGGCTACGCGACGGACGAGACGCCGACGCTCATGCCGCTGCCGATCTTCCTGGCGCACCGTCTGTCCAAGCGCCTGTCCGACGTGCGCAAGAACGGCACCATCCCCTACCTGCGCCCCGACGGCAAGACGCAGGTCACCATCGAGTACGACGGCGACAAGGCGGTCCGCCTCGACACCGTGGTCGTCTCCTCGCAGCACGCCTCCGACATCGACCTGGAGTCGCTGCTCGCGCCCGACATCCGCGAGTTCGTGGTGGAGCCGGAGCTGAAGGCGCTGCTGGACGACGGCATCAAGCTCGACACCGAGAACTACCGCCTGCTGGTCAACCCCACCGGCCGCTTCGAGATCGGCGGTCCGATGGGCGACGCGGGCCTGACCGGCCGCAAGATCATCATCGACACCTACGGCGGCATGGCCCGCCACGGCGGCGGCGCCTTCTCCGGCAAGGACCCGTCCAAGGTCGACCGCTCCGCGGCGTACGCGATGCGCTGGGTCGCCAAGAACGTGGTGGCCGCCGGTCTGGCCTCCCGCTGCGAGGTCCAGGTCGCGTACGCGATCGGCAAGGCCGAGCCGGTGGGCCTGTTCGTCGAGACCTTCGGCACCGCGAAGATCGACACCGAGCGCATCGAGCAGGCCATCGACGAGGTCTTCGACCTCCGCCCGGCCGCGATCATCCGCGACCTGGACCTGCTGCGCCCGATCTACGCCCAGACGGCCGCCTACGGTCACTTCGGCCGCGAGCTGCCCGACTTCACCTGGGAGCGCACGGACCGCGTGGACGCGCTGCGTCAGGCGGCGGGGCTGTAGGCCGCGCCCTCCGCGTCTCTCCGAGGCCCGGCACCCCGTTATCGGGATGCCGGGCCTCGGCGCTTTCTGCGCGGGGGTGCCTGGTATGGCCGAGCGGCCCGAGGCAGAAGCGCCGTACGGCGCTCGTCGTCCGCACCCGGGGAGATCTCGGGTCGGCGCCGCTGTCAGTGGCGTTTGGTAAGAATGCAAGCGTGAGCAGCGAGAACGGACAGGCGGAAGGCGGTGCCGAGGGGGCGCCGCCCGAGCAGCTCGCGCTCATCCGGGAGAGCGTGCGCAAGGCCAAGGCACCCCGGGCCAAGCCGCGCACCTGGCGGGGAGCCAAGCTGGCCGGCGAGCTGCCCGTCGCCCGGGTGCTCGTCGACAAGGGCGTGCTGCATCTCGACCGGTACTTCGACTACGCCGTCCCCGAGGAGCTCGACGCCGACGCCCAGCCCGGTGTGCGGGTGCGGGTGCGGTTCGGGGCAGGGCGGCACCGGGTGCGCGAGGGACGCCGCGAGGGCGGGGGACTGATCGACGGGTTTCTCGTCGAGCGGCTCGCCGAGTCCGACTACTCGGGACCGCTCGCGGCGCTGGCCCAGGTCGTCTCGCCCGAGCCGGTGCTCAGCGAGGAACTGCTGGGGCTGGCCCGAGCCGTCGCCGACCGGTACGCCGGAAGCCTCGCCGATGTGCTCCAGCTCGCCGTGCCCCCACGCAACGCGCGCGCGGAGCAGCGCCCCTCACCCGCCCCCCAGCCCCCGCCGTCTGCGCCCGAGGCGGGCTCCTGGGCGCGCTACGAGCAGGGGCCCGCATTCCTGGAGTCACTGGCCACGGGAGGCGCTCCACGGGCCGTGTGGCACGCCCTGCCCGGCCCGCAGTGGAGCGAGGAGCTGGCCCGGGCCGTCGCGGCCACCCTCGCCTCCGGACGGGGAGCGCTCGTCGTCCTGCCGGACGGCCGCACCGTCGCCCGAGTCGACGCCGCGCTCACCGCACTGCTCGGCGAGGGACGGCACGCGGTGCTCACCGCCGACGCCGGCCCCGAGAAGCGGTACGCGCAGTGGCTGGCCGTGCGGCGGGGATCGGTGCGCGCCGTCGTCGGGACGCGGGCGGCGATGTTCGCGCCGGTGCAGAACCTCGGGCTGGTGGCTGTCTGGGACGACGGCGACGACAGCCACAGCGAGCAGCACGCACCGCAGCCGCATGCGCGCGAGGTGCTGCTGCTGCGCGCGGCACAGGACAGGTGCGGCTTCCTGCTGGGCGGCTGGAGCTGCACCGTGGAGGCCGCGCAGCTGGTGGAGACCGGCTGGGCCAGACCGCTGGTCGCCGGGCGGGACCGGGTGCGGGCCGCCGCACCGCTGGTGCGGACCGTGAGCGACGGGGACCTCGCCCGGGACGAGGCCGCCCGCGCCGCCCGGCTGCCCACGCTCGCCTGGCAGGCCGTGCGGGAGGGGCTGCGGCACGGCCCGGTGCTGGTGCAGGTGCCGAGGCGGGGGTACGTCCCGCGGATGGCGTGCGCCGGCTGCCGGGCTCCGGCGCGGTGCCGGCACTGCTCGGGCCCGCTGGAGGCCCAGGCGTCCGGTTCCGGTGACCTGCGCTGCGGATGGTGCGGGCGGGAGGAGGGCGGCTGGCACTGCCCCGAGTGCGGCGGCTTCCGGCTGCGGGCCCAGGTCGTGGGGGCGCGGCGTACGGCCGAGGAACTGGGACGGGCCTTTCCCGCGGTGCCGGTGCGCACCTCGGGCCGCGAACATGTGCTGGACACGGTCCCGGGGGCGCCCGCGCTGGTGGTGAGCACGCCGGGTGCGGAACCGGTCGCCGAGGGCGGATACGCGGCGGCTCTGCTGCTGGACGGTTGGGCCATGCTCGGTCGGCCCGATCTGCGGGCCGGTGAGGACGCGCTGCGCCGCTGGATCGGCGCGGCGGCGCTGGTACGGCCGCAGTCGGCGGGCGGCACCGTGGTCGTGGTCGCGGAGCCGACGCTGCGGCCTGTGCAGGCGCTGGTGCGGTGGGATCCCGTCGGACACGCGGTGCGCGAGCTCGCCGACCGGGCGGAGCTGCGCTTCCCGCCGGTGTCGCGGATGGCGGCGGTCTCGGGGCCGCCGGAGGCGGTGGCGGGCTTTCTGAGCGCTGTCGAACTGCCCGCGGAGGCCGAGCTGTTGGGGCCGGTCCCGTTGCCGGTCACCCCCGTGGGGCGACCGCGGCGGCCCGGTGCGCCACCGCCCGGGGAGCACTGGGAGCGTGCGCTGATCCGGGTACCGCCGGGCCGGGGTGCCGCGCTGGCCGCCGCGCTGAAGGCCGCACAGGCGGCACGGATGGCGCGGGGGAGTGCCGAGCCGGTGTGGGTGCGGATCGATCCGCCGGACATCGGGTGAGGGGCGCCGCACGGGACGGGTGTCTGTCCACGTGCGGGGCACGAACAGATGCAGAAAACGCGAACAGGCGCAGAGACGCGGACAGGTGCAGAAAAAAGGGGGCGCCCTCCCGGACGGGGTGCGTCCGGGAGGGCGGGGAGCAGGTCGGTCAGCCGTTGCGAGGGCCTGGGAACGGTGTGGGGCGTTGGTCGTCGCGCAGGGAGGGGCTGCCTGCGGTCGGCTGGGTGGGCATGGACCGGGCCGCGGGGACCGTCGGCACGGTGGAGACACCCGCGCCGACGTTGACCGTGCGGGGGCTCGACGGCTCCGGGGTGCGGTCGGCTTCCGCGGCCGGCGTCTGTGCCGCGGCGCGGCGCGCGCCGTAACGGCGGTGTACGGCCTGCTTGGTGACGCCGAGTGCGGAGCCCACCGCGTCCCACGAGAAGCCGAGCGAGCGGTCGAAGTCCACGGCCGCGGTGACCAGGGTCTCGACGCTGTCCCGGAGCTCCTGGGCGAGACGGACGGTCGGGGCGGGCGCGCGTCCGTAGACGACGAAGCCCGTGGAGGGGCCGGAGCGGCGCGGGCGGTAGACGTTGCCCAGCTGGGCGGTGAGGGTGCGCAGTGCGTCCACCTGCCGGCGGACCCGCTCGATGTCCCGCACCAGCAAGTGCAGGCTGGCCCGAGCCTGGGCGTCGTGGGTTGCGTGGTCGGCCATGAACAAGCCTCTCGAACCGGCGTTGAAAGGGATGAGCCCCTCGGGGGGCCCGGTGTGGTCAACTCTTTCTTGACCAACGCGGATTCGCTCCGCGGGTCACGGGGTGGGGGCGTGGCGGCATATTCGGGCGCCGTTTCTTTTGCCGGCCGCCGGTTGCTTCCCCGCCCGCGCGCCGCCCGTTTCCAGTTGGCCGAGAGGCGGGCGTTTCCCGTGGGGGTTCCGCGCCGTCGGCGGCTTTCCGTTCGGGTGGCGCGCTCTGCTGTTCGGTCCCTCTCCGCCCATACACTTGTGCGTTGCCCGTCGACCCCCGCCCGAGAGGCCCCACGCACCCCATGAAGCTTGTCTTCGCCGGTACCCCCGAGGTCGCTGTTCCCGCACTGGATGCTCTGCTCGCCTCCGGGCGGCACGAGGTGGCCGCTGTCGTCACGCGGCCCGACGCGCCGGCGGGGCGCGGGCGGAGGCTGGTCGCCTCTCCCGTCGCCGAGCGGGCCGAGGAGGCCGGGATCGAGGTGCTCAAGCCGGTCAAGCCGCGCGATCCGGAGTTCCTGGAGCGGCTGAAGGAGATCGGGCCCGAGTGCTGTCCCGTCGTCGCCTACGGAGCTCTGCTGCCGAGGGCGGCGCTCGACATCCCGGCCCGCGGGTGGGTCAATCTGCACTTCTCGCTGCTTCCCGCCTGGCGCGGGGCCGCGCCCGTGCAGCACGCCATCATGGCGGGCGACGAGATCACCGGCGCCTCCACCTTCCTCATCGAGGAGGGGCTCGACTCCGGTCCCGTCTACGGCACCGTCACCGAGGAGATCCGGCCCACCGACACCAGCGGCGATCTGCTCACCCGGCTCGCCTTCGCCGGCGCCGGACTGCTCGCCGCGACCATGGACGGCATCGAGGACGGCACCCTGAAGGCCGTACCGCAGCCCGCCGACGGCATCAGCCTCGCACCCAAGGTCACCGTCGAGGACGCCCACGTCGACTTCAGCGCCCCGGCGCTGCGCGTCGACCGGGTCGTACGCGGCTGCACGCCCGCCCCCGGCGCCTGGACCACCTTCCGCGGAGAGCGCCTCAAGCTCATCCAGGTCCGGCCCGTGCCCGACCGCACGAACCTCGCCCCCGGGGAGATCTCCGCCGGCAAGAACGACGTCCACGTCGGCACCGGTTCGCACGCCGTGGAGCTGCTCTGGGTGCAGGCGCAGGGCAAGAAGCCGATGCGGGCGGCGGACTGGGCGCGCGGAGTGCGGATCGGCGCGGGGGAGAGCCTGGGCGCCTGACCGGCTGCTGCCACGACGTAGGCTGGAGTGCGCACTTCGTCCCACACCCGGAGCACCTTTTTCGTGAGCGACCAGCCCCGTCGGCCCCGCAGACCCGCCAAGCCCTACCGCCGGCCCAAGAAGGACCCCGTCCGCGTCCTCGCCTTCGAGGCGTTGCGGGCCGTGGACGAGCGGGACGCCTACGCCAACCTCGTCCTGCCGCCCCTGCTGCGCAAGGCGCGCGAGAGCGGTGACTTCGACGCGCGGGACGCGGCCCTCGCCACCGAGCTGGTCTACGGGACGCTGCGCCGGCAGGGGACGTACGACGCGATCGTCGCGGCATGCGTCGACCGGCCGCTGCGCGAGGTCGACCCGCCGGTGCTGGACGTGCTCAGCCTGGGGGTGCATCAGCTGCTGGGCACGCGGATCCCCACCCATGCCGCCGTGTCGGCCTCCGTGGAGCTGGCGCGTGTCGTGCTCGGTGACGGGCGGGCGAAATTCGTCAACGCCGTGCTGCGCAAGGTCGCCCAGGACGATCTCGACGGCTGGCTGGAGCGGGTCGCACCGCCCTACGACGACGATCCCGAGGACCATCTCGCCGTCGTGCACTCGCACCCGCGCTGGGTCGTCTCCGCGCTGTGGGACTCCCTCGGCGGCGGGCGCGCCGGGATCGAGGAACTGCTGCGGGCCGACAACGAGCGGCCCGAGGTGACGCTGGTCGCCCGTCCCGGACGGGCCGACGTCGGCGAACTGCTCGGCGAGGAGGCCGCGGAGCCGGGGCGCTGGTCACCGTATGCCGTGCGGCTGACCGAGGGCGGTGAGCCGGGCGCCGTCCCGGCCGTGGCCGAGGGGCGGGCCGGGGTGCAGGACGAGGGCAGTCAGCTCGTCGCGCTCGCGCTCGCGAGCGCGCCCGTCGAGGGACGCGACCGGATGTGGCTGGACGGCTGCGCCGGGCCCGGCGGCAAGGCCGCGCTGCTCGGCGCGCTCGCCGCCGAGCGGGGAGCCGTCCTGCTCGCCTCGGAGAAGCAGCCGCACCGCGCCGGGCTGGTGGCCAAGGCCCTGGCCGGCAATCCCGGCCCGTACCAGGTCGTCGCGGCCGACGGGACCCGGCCGCCGTGGCGGCCCGGCAGCTTCGACCGGGTGCTCGTCGATGTGCCGTGCACCGGACTCGGCGCGCTGCGCCGCCGCCCCGAGGCCCGCTGGCGGCGCCGCCCCGAGGACCTGGACGGGTTCGCCCCGCTGCAGCGCGGGCTGCTGCGCACCGCCCTGGAGTCGGTGCGCGTCGGCGGTGTGGTCGGCTACGCCACCTGCTCGCCCCATCTCGCCGAGACCCGCGCCGTGGTCGCGGACCTGCTCAAGCAGTTCCCGGAGGCAGAGCTGATCGACGCCCGGCCGCTGCTGCCGGGCGTGCCGGATCTGGGGGAGGGCCCCGACGTACAGCTGTGGCCGCACCTGCACGGGACGGACGCGATGTATCTGGCGCTCATCCGCCGGACCGGCTGACGCTCGCCTCCGGTTCCCGCACCTCGCCGCCGTCCTCGCGGGCCAGCCGGTGCGGCCACCACACCTTCGGGCCCGCGTCCAGGAACAGCGACGTGACCAGCACCGACCGCACGATGAACGTGTCCAGCAGCACGCCAAGGGCGACCGCGAAGCCGATCTCGGCGAAGGCGACCATGGGCAGCGTGCCGAGCGCGGCGAAGGTGCCGGCCAGGACCAGGCCCGCCGAGGTGATGACGGCGCCCGTCGCCGCGAGGCCGGTGACCACGCCCGGGCGGGTGCCCTGACGGGCGGCCTCCTCGCGGATGCGGGTGGTCAGGAAGATGTTGTAGTCGATGCCGAGGGCCACCAGGAAGACGAACACGAACAGGGGGAAGTCGGTCGACTCGCCCGCGTAGTCGAACACGTACCGGAAAGCCAGCGCGCTGAGGCCGAGCGCCGCCGCGAAGGACAGGATGACCGTGCCGATCAGCAGCAGCGGCGCGATCAGCGCACGCAGCAGCACACACAGGATCAGCAGTACGACCACCAGCACCAGCGGGATGATCAGCACGTTGTCGTGCGTGGTCGCCTCGTCCATGTCCAGCAGCGCCGCCGTGCCGCCGCCCACCTTCGCGTCGGCGTCCGGCACCGCGTGCACGGCGTCCCGGACCCGCTCCACGGTCTGTTTCGCCGCCTCGCTGTCCGCCGGGGCGGTCATGGTCGCCTCGAACAGCACCTTGCCCTCGAACGACGGTTTCGCGCCCGGCGGCAGTCCCAGGGACTGCGGGACGACACCCTCCGTCGCCGCGACCGCGCGGCCCACCTGTTCCGCCTGCGCCTGGTTGCTGACGATGACGAGAGGGTCGCCGCTGCCCGCCGGGAAGTAGCGTGCGGAGACCTCCTGTCCGGTGATCGAGTCCGGTTTGTCGGTGAACGCGTCCGCGTTGCCGATGCCCTCCGCGCGCAGCTGGATCAGGCCCAGCGAGCAGACCGCCAGCACGATCGCCGTCACGGCCCAGACGGTGCGCGGACGGCGGGCGATCCGGCGGCCCATGCGCGCCCACACGCCCCGCTCGGTCGGGTCGGGAGCACCGTGGTGCGGGATCACTGGCCAGAAGATCCACCGGCCGAAGATCACCAGCAGTGCCGGGAACAGGGTCATCATTGCCAGCAGCGCGACGGCCACACCGATCGCGGCGACCGGGCCGAGGCCGCTCGTGGAGTTCATCTCGGCCGCCAGCAGCACCAGCATGCTCAGCACGACGGTCGCCCCGGAGGCGATCACCGCGGGGCCCGCCCGGTGCAGCGCCAGCGCCATCGCCTCGTGCCGGTCGTCGTGGCGGCGCAGCTCCTCCCGGTAGCGGGCCACCAGCAGCAGGGCGTAATCCGTGCCCGCGCCGAACACGAGCACCGTGAGGATGCCCGCGCTCTGCCCGTTGACCGTCAGGCCCGCGTGCTCGGCCAGGAAGTAGATCAGCGCCTGAGCGGTGAACAGCGCGCAGATCACCGCGAGCAGCGGCACCAGCAGCAGGGTGGGACTGCGATAGGTGATGAGCAGCATGACGACGACGACGCCCATCGCCGCGAGCAGCAGCGTGGAGTCGATGCCCTCGAAGGCCTCGGCGAAGTCCGCGGAGGTTCCGCCAGGCCCCGTGACGTGGACGGCGAGCCCGCCGGTGCTCTCGCCCACGTCCTCCCGGACGGAGTCGACGGCCGGCCCGATCCGCTCCCAGCCCTTCTCGTCCATGGTGATCGGCACGAAGACCTGGGCCGCACGCGGATCGGTCTGCCGGTCGAACACCGGGCCGCGCGTCTGATCCCCCATGATCCCGTGATCGCTCAGCTCCTTGAGCTGCCCCACGTCCTCGGTGATCCGCGCCCGGTCCGCCGCGGTCAGCCCGCTGTCCCGGGCGTAGATCACGATCGCCGGGATCTGCTCGGGCCGGAAGTCCTCGGAGATCTCCAGCACCTGCGTCGACTCGGCGGACCCCGGCAGCCAGGACGCCGCGTCATTGTCCTGAGCGTCGGCCAGCTTCTGAGCGAACGGTGCCACCAGAAGCAGCACCACCACCCAGAACCCCAACACCAGCCATTTGGCCCGCCGCCCGCAGACAAAGTGCCCGATACCACGGTTGCTCGTCATAGAGACCTCCGCACCAACACCCCAGGGGCGCGGGGAACTGCGCGACCAGCCACAGCGAGCCCGCAGCCGCCGCACAACCGTCCCCACCCGAGACCGCTGCACGCAACCCCCGGAGGGCATGGCACGCTTAGAACATGGCCGTCCAGATCAACCCCAGCATCCTGTCCGCCGATTTCGCCCGCCTCGCCGACGAGGCGAAGGCGGTCGAAGGAGCCGACTGGCTCCACGTAGACGTCATGGACAACCATTTCGTCCCGAACCTCACCCTCGGCGTACCGGTCGTAGAGTCGCTCGCCCGGGCGACGGACACTCCGCTGGACTGCCATCTGATGATCGAGGCCCCCGATCGGTGGGCGCCCCAGTACGTGGAGGCGGGGGCCGGTTCCGTCACCTTCCACGTCGAGGCGGCCGCCGCGCCCGTACGGCTCGCCCGGGAGATCCGCGCGAAGGGCGCCCGCGCCTCCATGGCGCTCAAGCCGGCCACGCCCGTCGAACCGTACGAGGACCTGCTCCCCGAGCTCGACATGCTGCTGATCATGACCGTTGAGCCGGGCTTCGGGGGACAGGCCTTCCTCGACATCATGCTTCCCAAGATTCGCCGCACCCGCGAGTTGATCAGCAAGCACGGTCTGGAGCTCTGGCTCCAGGTCGACGGCGGGGTCTCGGCGTCCACCATCGAGCGGTGCGCCGACGCCGGTGCCGATGTCTTCGTCGCGGGCAGCGCCGTGTACGGGGCATCGGACCCGGCCGAGGCGGTACGTGCACTGCGCAATCAGGCCGAGGCCGCCACGGGCAAGGCGTCCTGGGCATGCGACCACTGAGCCACGGGAATGTGAACGGCTCCCAGCAGGGCTGATCAAGCGCGCCGGATCTGCAAGGATGAACGGCGAATCCAGAGTGTGAACAGCAGTGAGGAGATCGCCGTGTCGGGTATGTCGGCGGGCCGGTCAGCCATGCGGATGGGACCCGCTGAGCTGGTGCAGGCGGCGGCCATGGCCCGCCGCTTCTACCTCGAGGGGAAGTCCAAGATCCAGATCGCCGAGGAGTTCGGCGTCAGCCGCTTCAAGGTGGCCCGGGTCCTGGAGACCGCCCTCGAACGGGATCTCGTACGGATCGAGATCCGCGTGCCGGCCGAGCTGGACGCGGAGCGCTCCGACGCGCTCCGCGCCCGCTACGGCCTCCGGCACGCCGTCGTGGTCGAGTCGCCGGCCGAGGCCGAGGAGACACCCGACCCCGAGAACCTGGGAGAGGTGGCCGCCGACCTGCTCGGCGAGCTGGTCAACGAAGGGGATGTGCTGGGTCTGGCCTGGGGCCGGTCCACCATCCATATGGCGGCGGCCCTGGACCGGCTGCCGCCCTGCACGGTGGTGCAGCTGACGGGGGTGTACGACGCGGGGACCGCCGAGCGCGGCTCCGTCGAGGCCGTGCGGCGCGCCGCGCAGGTGTCGGGCGGCGACGCCCACCCCATCTACGCGCCGATGCTGCTGCCGGACGCGGCCACCGCGGCGGCGCTGCGCAACCAGACCGGGATCGCGCGGGCCTTCGAGTACTTCGACAAGGTCACCGTCGCCTGCGTCTCCATCGGTTCCTGGGAGCCCGGCATCTCCACGGTGCACGACATGCTCAGCGACGAGGAGCGGGCGCACTACGCCTCCCTCGGGGTCGCCGCCGAGATGTCCGCGCACCTCTTCGACGCCGAGGGGCGCCGGGTCGGCCGGGACCTGGGGGAGCGGTGCATCACGGTCAAGGCCGACCAGCTGCGCCGCATCCCGGAGGTCGTCGCGATCGCGGGCGGACAGCGCAAGGGGCCGGCGATCGACGCGGTGCTGCGCTCGGGGCTGGTCACCAGCCTGGTGACGGACACCTCGGCCGCGGACTACCTGATGACGGCGGGGACGCCGCCGAAGCCGGCGCTCAACCGGGCGGACCCGGACGGAATCTGACGGGGGCTCGGTTCGGGGTCGGCTGCGTTCGGGGTCGGCGTCGCTTCGGCTTCAGGTTCGGGTCGGCTTCGCGTCGGCTTCAGGTTCGGGTCGGTTCGGGCCCGGGTGACCAGGAGAGAGGCATGGCATGACGGAGGACCCGGCAGGGCGGATCGTGGTCGCCCTGGACCTCGACGGGGTGACGGACAAGGCGGGCCTGATGGACCGCTGCGCCCGCGCCCTGGCCCTGCCCGAGTGGTTCGGCCGCAACTGGGACGCCCTCGCCGACTCGCTGTCCGACCACACCCTGTGGCCCGAGGGGGCCGTCGAGCGGGGGCTGCTGGTCGTGGTGCGCGGCTGGCGGGCGTATGCCGAGGCGCGGCCCGAGGAGTGGCAGGTCGCCGAGGAGGTCTTCGCCGAGGCGACGGACCGCGGCGCGGGTCTCTTCGTCACCCTGGGCCCCGGATGACCCGCGTGTCCGGCGGCTGACGAACGGCGCCTGGAGCTTCCTCCAAGCAGCCCCCTGACCAGCCTGGACGATCTGCCCGGGGCGGTCGGGGCGCTCGTCATGGGACAATGAAGTACGTGCTCTTTCCCCCTGGCTGACCTGTCCGGGGGCCGCCTCTGATCGACTGGGATGTGCAGCACGTGCGTTTCCTCAATGACATCCAGCCCGCGTACGACCTGACGTACGACGACGTCTTCATGGTGCCGAGCCGGTCCGCGGTCGGCTCCCGTCAGGGCGTGGACCTCAGCTCCCCGGACGGCACGGGCACCACCATTCCGCTCGTCGTCGCCAACATGACCGCCATCGCCGGCCGCCGCATGGCCGAGACGGTGGCCCGGCGCGGCGGCCTGGTGGTCATACCGCAGGACATCCCGATCGAGGTGGTCACCGAGGTCGTCTCCTGGGTCAAGAGCCGCCACCTGGTGCTGGACACCCCGATCGTGCTGGCCCCCCACCAGACCGTGGCCGACGCCCTCGCCCTGCTGCCCAAGCGCGCGCACAACGCCGGTGTCGTGGTGGACGAGAACCACCGGCCGATCGGCGTGGTCACCGACACCGACCTCACCGGTGTGGACCGCTTCACGCAGCTCGCCGAGGTCATGTCGCGCGACCTGCTGCTGATCGACGCCGGCATGGACCCGCGCGAGGCCTTCAACACCCTGGACCACGCCAACCGGCGCTACGCCCCCGCCGTCGACGCGGGCGGCCGTCTCGCGGGCATCCTCACCCGCAAGGGCGCCCTGCGCGCCACCCTGTACACGCCGGCCACCGACGCGCAGGGCCGGCTGCGCATCGCCGCCGCCGTCGGCATCAACGGCGATGTCGCGGGCAAGGCCAAGCAGCTGCTGGACGCGGGCGTCGACACCCTCGTCATCGACACGGCGCACGGCCACCAGGAGTCGATGATCAGCGCGCTGAAGCTGGTCCGCGATCTCGACCCGCAGGTCCCGATCGTCGCGGGCAACGTCGTGGCCGCCGCGGGTGTGCGCGATCTGATCGAGGCGGGCGCCGACATCGTCAAGGTCGGTGTGGGCCCCGGCGCCATGTGCACCACCCGCATGATGACCGGCGTCGGCCGGCCGCAGTTCTCCGCGGTGCTGGAGTGCGCCGCCGAGGCGCGCAAGTACGGCAAGCACGTGTGGGCCGACGGCGGTGTCCGGCACCCGCGTGACGTGGCGATGGCGCTCGCGGCCGGCGCGTCCAACGTGATGATCGGCTCCTGGTTCGCGGGTACGTACGAGTCCCCGGGCGACCTCCAGCACGACGCCAACGGCCGCCCGTACAAGGAGTCCTTCGGCATGGCCTCCGCGCGTGCGGTGCGCAACCGCACCTCCGAGGAGTCGGCGTACGACCGGGCCCGCAAGGCGCTGTTCGAGGAGGGCATCTCGACCTCCCGCATGTTCCTCGACCCGGTCCGCCCCGGAGTCGAGGACCTGATCGACTCGATCATCGCGGGCGTCCGCTCCTCCTGCACCTACGCCGGTGCCGCGAGCCTGGAGGAGTTCGCCGAGAAGGCCGTCGTCGGCATCCAGAGCGCCGCCGGCTACGCCGAGGGCAAGCCGCTGCACGCCAGCTGGAACTGACCCCGGCCGGCCCCGCCGAAGGCCCCCGCTGTTCCCGTCCGACGGGAACAGGGGGGGCCTTCGGCATGCCGGGAGGCCGTCGGGCTCGGACAGGGCGCGAGACGCAGGTCGGCGGGCCGTCGTGCAACGGTCGAAAGCTCCCGTGCAACGAACACCCGCCCCGCCGCGAGGAACGCAATGATCTTGCGGAAGCGCGCAAGGTTGCTGCATTTCACGAGCAACGCCCGACCTCGTAGGGTTACGCGCTGTACGTGTGTGGCGGGGACCCCGCTCGACGGGTCCCGGCTGTCGCGGGGACGCCGTCGGTCCCGGCCGCGCAAGACCGGAAGCGACGAAGGAGTCAGCGCGTGCTCGATCAAGGCGCACCCCCGCAGAGCAGCAGTACCACCGCCCCGCCGTCCCCGGGCATCGGTGCGCGCCTGATGCGTCGCAAGCCCGTGGAACGCCTGGTCGCGGAGGGTGGCCAGGGCGAGGGCGGCAGCCTGCGCCGCTCCCTCGGGCTGTGGCAGCTGACCATGATCAGCATCGGTGCCACCCTCGGCACCGGCATCTTCGTCGTCCTCGGCGACGCCGTCCCCGAGGCGGGCCCGGCCGTCACCCTGGCGTTCGTCATCGCCGGATTGACGGCCCTGTTCTCCGCCCTGTCCTACGCCGAGCTGGCGGGCAGCATCCCGGTCGCGGGCTCCTCCTACTCGTATGCGTACGCAACGATGGGTGAGCTGGTCGCCTGGGTCTGCGGCTGGTGCCTGGTGCTGGAATACGGCGTCTCGGTGGCCGCCGTCGCGGTCGGCTGGGGCGAGTACCTCAACGAGCTGCTCGACGGCACCATCGGCGTCACCATCCCCTCCGCGCTCTCCTCGGCGCCGGGCGAGGGCGGCATCATCAACCTGCCCGCGCTGATCGTGGTCCTGCTGGCGATGGTGTTCCTGCTCGGCGGTGTGCGGGAGTCCGCGCGCGCCAACACGATCATGGTCGCGGTGAAGATAGCCGCGCTGGTGCTCTTCTGCGCCGTCGGCTTCATGGGCTTCAAGTCCGGCAACTACGCCGACTTCATGCCGCTCGGCATGGCGGGCGTCAGCGCCGCAGGCGCCACCCTGTTCTTCTCCTACATCGGCTTCGACGCCGCCTCCACCGCCGGTGAGGAGGCCAAGGACCCGAAGAAGGACCTGCCCCGGGCGATCATGCTGTCGCTGATCATCGTGACCGCGCTGTACGTGCTCGTCGCGGCCGTGGCCGTCGGTGCCTGGAAGTGGACGAAGTTCGAGGGCTCCGACGCATCCCTCGCCGCGATCATGAACGACGTCAGCGGCCAGAGCTTCTGGGGCACCCTGCTCGCCCTCGGCGCGGTCATCTCCATCGCGAGCGTGGTGCTCACCGTGCTCTACGGCCAGACCCGCATCCTCTTCGCGATGTCCCGTGACGGCCTGGTGCCCAAGGCGCTCGGCAAGGTCCACCCCAAGACCGGCGCGCCCCGTCTCAACACGGTGATCGTCTCCCTGTTCTGCGGTGTCCTCGCCGCCCTGATCCCGCTCGGCAAGCTCGTCGACGCCACCAGCATCGGCACGCTGTTCGCCTTCGCGCTGGTCAACATCGCGGTGATCGTGCTGCGTTACAAGCGGCCGGAGCTGGAGCGCACGTTCAAGGTGCCGTTCGGGCCGGTGCTGCCGGTGCTGGGCTTCGGCTTCTGCGCGTACAACATGTTCAGCCTCGACACCGTGACCTGGGTGGTCTTCGGGTTCTGGATGGCCGCCGGTCTCGTGTTCTACTTCCTGTACGGCTATCGCCGTTCCCGGCTCGCAACGCTTGAGAAGTGAACACCCCACTGTGCTGAACGATCTCGACGAACGCATCGTGCACGCCCTCGCCGAGGACGCCCGCCGCTCCTACGCGGACATCGGCCAGCTCGTCGGCCTCTCCGCGCCCGCCGTGAAACGGCGCGTGGACCGGCTCCGCGCCACCGGGGCCATCACCGGGTTCACCGTCCGGGTGGACCCGGCCGCCCTCGGCTGGGAGACCGAGGGGTTCGTCGAGATCTACTGCCGCAGCAACACCTCGCCGGAGACCATCCAGCGGGGACTGGAGCGCTACCAGGAGGTCGTGGCCGCGTCCACCGTCACCGGGGACGCGGACGCGGTCGCGCAGGTCTTCGCCTCCGACATGCGGCACTTCGAGCGGGTGCTGGAACGCATCGCCGGGGAGCCGTTCGTGGAGCGGACCAAGTCGGTGCTGGTGCTGTCGCCGCTGCTGCGCCGTTTCTCCTCGGGCTCGCCGACCTGAGCGCTCCGCCGAGGGTGCCGTGGGGAGTTCCGCGCGGGGAGTTCGCCGAGGGGGAGTTCCGCGAGGGGAGTTCCGTCCAGGGGGAGTTCCGGCGGGGGCATTTCGGCGTAGCCTGACGGCATGCCGTATGCGCATTCCGGGCATACCGGATATTTCGGCCACTCGCGGGTGAGGGCGCCGGCTGATGCGAGCGTCCCCGTGTTCGTCGACTCCACCGGTCGGCGGGCGCGTGTGGTCCGCCGTACGGGATACGGCCTCGCAGGGCTGGCGGCCGCGTATCTGGCGGTGCTGGGGCTGAGCGTGATGGGTGCGACGCCCTTCGCGCCAGGAGCGATGCTGCCGCCCGTCCCGGTCCCCGTCCCCGATGCCGGGACGAAGGCGCCGGAGCGCGACGCCTCGGACGGGGCGCCCTGGGTGCCGGGCGATCCGCGGATGCCGGGGCTCGGGGGAGCTTGGGATCCTGGCGGCGCGGTCGGTCCGGGCACGCCGCGCGTACCGCTCCTCGTTGCCCCCGGTATGTCCGGAATCACCCTCCTGACCCCGTCCGGAGAGCCGGCAGTCACGCTCCTGACTCCGTCCGGGGCGCCGGGGGCCGTGCTCCTGACCCCGTCCGGCGCTCCCGGAGCCCCGATCCTGACCCCGGGTGCCACGCCGCTCACCCCCGCCGGAGAGCCGGTCACCGGTCCTTCCGAAGCCCCGAGCCCGGCCGGCCCGCAGACGCCGCCTCCGTCGCCGGAGCAGCCCGCGCCGCCGGGTGAACCCTCCGCTCCCGCCGAACCCTCGGCGCCCGCCGAACCTCCCGCTCCCGCCGAACCCTCGGCGCCCGGTGACCCGCCCGCGCCGCCCTCGCCCCCGTCCGACCCGGACCCCGGCGACCCACCTGCTCCACCCCCGTCGGAGCCACCGCCCCAGGCACCCCCGGCGCCCGAGCCGCCCGCCCCCGAGCCCCCGGCCCCCGCCCCCCAGGCCACCCCGCCCGGCACCGCCCCGACGTCCGACCCCCTCGTCCCGTCCGGCGAGCAGGACACCCCCCAGCCCTCCGACCCCTCGGTGGCCGGGGCCCCCTGATGCGCAGGCGCTCCCGCCCGCCCGTCCGCCGTCCACCGACGACGCCCGGCCCGCGGCGGACCCGGGCGCCCCTGCCCCGCCGGCACCGCTTCCGCGTCCTCGTGCCGCTCGTCCTGTTCGCCTTCGTCGTCTCCGTGCTGCTGATCGAGGGGTACACGACCCGAGGCTTCGCCGGTGACCAGCAACGCCGCGCGGATCATCCCGCCGGCGACGTGCCCCGGGAGGTCACCGCAGGCGGCCCCGTCGTCGACACCACCGGTGGCCCCCCGCGCACCTATCGCGCACCGGGCCGCACGGTGGTCCTGACCTTCGACGACGGCCCCGATCCGGTCTGGACGCCCCGGGTGCGGGCGGTGCTCGACCGCTACGACATACCCGGCACCTTCTTCGTCACCGGCCAGCAGGCCGTGCGCCACCCCGGCGTGCTGCGGGAGGTGATCCGCTCCGGTCACGAGATCGGCGTCCACACCTTCTCCCACCGCGACCTGACCACCCAGTCCGCGAGCGCCGTCGACCGCGAACTGGCCCTGAGCCAGCTGGCCCTGGCCGGCGCCGGAGGCATCACCACCTCGCTCATGCGGATGCCGTACTCCTCGACCACCTCGGCCCTGGACGGCCCGGAGTGGTCCGTGGCCCGGCGCCTGGGCGACAAGGGCTATCTGCTGGCGTTCATCGACCAGGACACCAAGGACTGGCAGCGGCCGGGCGCCCGGGCGATCGCGGACGCGGCCACTCCGGGCGAGCCGGGCCGGGGCACGGTCGTCCTGCTGCACGACGCGGGCGGGGACCGGTCCCAGACGGTCGAGGCGCTCGAGATCCTCATCCCCCGGCTGCAGGCCCAGGGCTACCGCTTCACCACCCTCGCGGACATAGTCGGCGCCGAGAGCCTCACCCGCCCCGTCGGCACGGAGGCCCTGTGGCAGGGCCGGGTCTTCGTCGCGGCGGTGACCGTCTCCGCCACGGCGGTGTCGGTGGTCAGCGTGCTGCTGCTGGTCGTCGGCGTCCTCGTCCTCGGCCGGTGCGTGCTCCTGGTCGTCCTGGCGCGGTACCACGTGCGCCGCCCCGATCCCGCACACGGACCGCCCGTCACCCGGCCCGTCAGCGTCGTCGTCCCGGCGTACAACGAATGCCTGTGCATCGCCAAGACGGTCCGCTCCCTCGCCGCGAGCGATCACCCCGTCGAGATCATCGTCGTGGACGACGGCTCCGACGACGGCACCGCCGACATCGCCGAGGCACTCGCCCTGCGGGCCGTCACCGTCCTGCGCCGGCCCAACGGCGGCAAACCGGCTGCCCTCAACACCGGCATCCGGCACGCCTCCCACGACCTCGTCGTCATGCTCGACGCCGACACGGTGTTCGCCCCCTCGACCGTGCGCCGCCTCGTCCAGCCGTTCGCCGATCCCGCCGTCGGCGCCACCGCCGGCAACGCCAAGGTCGGCAACCGCCGGCGTCTGCTCGGCCGGTGGCAGCACATCGAATACGTCATGGGCTTCAATCTCGACCGCCGCATGTACGACCTGCTGCGCTGCCTGCCCACCGTCCCCGGCGCGGTGGGGGCGTTCCGCGCCCAGGCCCTGCGGGACGCCGGACTGCTGAGCGGGGACACCCTGGCCGAGGACACCGACCTCACCATGGCCCTGCACCGGGCCGGCTGGGAGATCCGCTACGTGCCGGACGCCCTGGCGTGGACGGAGGCGCCGATGTCGCTCCGGGAGCTGTGGCGCCAGCGCTACCGCTGGAGCTACGGCACGATGCAGGCCGCCTGGAAGCACCGGCACGCGCTCGTCGAGCGCGGCCACGCGGGCCACTTCGGCCGGTTCGGCCTGCCCCTGCTGGCCGTCTTCCAGATCCTCACGCCGCTGCTCGCGCCGCTGATCGACATCCTGACCGTCTACGGCCTGGTCTTCGGCGATCCGCTGCGCACGATGCTGGCCTGGACGGGTGTGCTGGCGGTGCAGGCGATCTGCGCGGTGTACGCCTTCCGCCTCGACGGTGAGCCGCTGCGGCCGCTGTGGGCGCTGCCGCTGCAACAGGTCGTCTACCGCCAGGTGATGTACCTGGTGCTGCTCCAGGCATGCCTCACCGCGGTCAACGGGTACCGGCTGCCCTGGCAGCGGCTCAAGCGCAGCGGGGACGTGATGCTTCCCCCGCAGCCGTCCGCCCGCGAGCCCTGAGCGCCTCGTGCCCTGCGCGCCCTCGGCCCTGAGCTCCCCCACGGGAAGTCCCGACCGCCTTCCGGACGAGCCCCCAGCGGCTACCATCGGTGACATGACCTGGCGACATTGATCCACCAGCCGCGCCTCCCGAGGGCCGCCTGCGGCGCCGTACGCCCTGAAGCGTCCGGTGTCCGAACCGCCCCTACGGGAAGGCCTCATGACTCTCACGCCCGCGCGCGTGCCCGATCTCCGTGTCCGACGGCTGACGAGCACGCTGTACGGTTACGCGTTCCTCGAAGACTTCGTCCTGCTCTACCCGGTGTACGCGCTGCTGTTCAGCGACACCGGCCTCGCCGTCTGGCAGATCTCCTCGCTGTTCGCCCTCTGGTCGGTCACCGGTGTGCTGCTGGAGGTGCCGTCCGGAGCCTGGGCCGACGCCGTCTCCCGTCAGCTGCTGCTGTGGCTCGGCCCGCTGCTCACCGCTGCAGGCTTCGCCCTGTGGGTGCTGCTGCCCTCCTACGGCGCCTTCGCCCTGGGTTTCGTGCTCTGGGGCGCCGGCGGGGCACTCGCCTCCGGCGCGCTGGAGGCGCTCGTCCACGACGAACTGGAGCGGCTCGACGCGGCCGACCGCTATGCCCGGATCATGGGCCGGGCCCGCGCCGCCGGCCTGGTCGCCGTGATGGCGGCGATGGGACTGGCGGGGCCGGTCCTGGAGTGGGGCGGTCACGCCGCCGTCGGTGCCGCCAGCGTGCTGGTGTGCCTGGCGACGGCGGCCACGGCCACCCGGTTCCCCGAGCACCGCTCCCCGGTGACCGGGCACGACAGCTGGACGGCGACTCTGCGCGCCGGCCTCGCCGCGGCCCGCGCCGACCGCTCCGTGCGCGGCGCGCTGCTGCTCGTCCCGGCCGTGAGCGCGGTGTGGGGCGCCCTCGACGAGTACACGCCGCTGCTGGTGCGGGACACCGGAGTCGCGGACGCGACGGTTCCCTACCTGCTCCTGCTGATCTGGGCCGGTGCCACCGCCGGAAGCCTGCTGGCGGGGGAGGGCGAACGCCTCGGCACCCGCGGTTTCGCGGCGCTGCTGGCCTGCGCCGGAGCCGCCCTGGCCGCCGGCTCGGCGGCGGGCACCCCGGCCGGGCTGCTCCTGGTCGCCCTCGCCTTCGGCGGGTTCCAGGCGGCGACCGTGCTGGCCGACGCGCGGCTCCAGCGGCGTATCGAGGACACCGCGCGAGCCACCCTCACCTCGGTCGCGGGACTGGGCACCGAGCTGGCCACGATCACGGTGTTCGGCGGCTACGCGCTGATCGCCGGGTACGGCGGCCACGGCACGGCGTTCGCGGTGTTCGCCGTGCCGTACCTGGTGACGGCGTTGCTGCTGATGCTGGTGCGGCCATTGCGGTCCCGGCGCGGCATCCCGTAGGTTGTGCGCCGATCTCTACCGGCCGGTAACACCGGCCGGTAGCCGGTTCAGCCGCCCGTCACCCGACCGCCCCTGGGGAGACCTATGCGCCGGCCCTTCGGCCGTCCCGCCACGGTCCGCGCACGGATCGTGGCACTCGCGCTCGCTCCGGCACTCGCCCTGCTGGCGCTGTGGAGCTTCGCCATGGTGTCCGTCACCGGCGAACTGCGCGCCCTCGTCCGGCTCCAGGGCGTGTACGAGGACTTCGGCACCCCCGTGGACACGGCGATCGGGCAGATCCAGATCGAACGCAGGCTCGCGGCCGCCTACTTGGGCGGCTCGGACCGTGCCGCCGCTCCGGCCCTCATGGAGCAGCAGCGCCGCACCGACCGCGCCCTGGACGCCATGCGGCACGCGATCCGGCACGGCGACCGCGACCGGCTCTCGCAGCGGCAGCGGCAGTCCCTCGACGCCATGGCCGGAAAGGCCGGTGCGTTGGAGGACCTGCGCCAGCGCGTGCTGTCCCGCGAGCTGACCTGGGACCGGGCCGTCGAGGAGTACGGCGCCCTGGTGGAACCCGGGTTCGACGTCCAGTCCTCCCTCACCGCGCTCCAGGCCGGACAGCTCGCGCGGGAGGCTCAGGTGGTCATCGAGCTCGTCCGCGTACGGGAGTTCGTCTCCCGCGAGGACGCCCTCGTCGCCGGGGCCCGGGCCGCCGGCGGACTCACCGACCGGCAGTACGACACCCTCACCGCGACGATCGAGGACCGCCGGGTCTTCGAGCGGACGTACGTGCCCGATCTGCCGGCCGACTCCCGGTCGCTGTTCGAGGAGTTCCGGCGCGGGGAGCTGTACGCCGCGCTGACCGGAGCAGAGGACGCGCTGCTGCGCGCGGGACCGGACGGGGCCGGTGAGGCCGTCGCGGCCGGATCCTGGCGCACCACCACCGACCGGGCCGTCAAGCGCTACATGGAGCTGTGCACCCAGTCGGCCCTCAACTCCGCCGAGCGCGCACGGGACTTCGCCCACCGGGAGCTGGCCAAGGCCGCCGTGGTCGGCGCACTGGGGCTGGCCGCCATGGGCCTGTCCCTGTGGTGGGCGGTGCGCGGTGCCCGCCGGATCTCCCGCCGCCTCGAACAGCTGCGGGACGCCGCCGACGTGCTGACCACCCGGCAACTCCCGGACGTCATGGCCCGGTTGAGCGCGGGCGAGGAGGTGGACGCGGCCGCCGAGGCGCCGCCGCTCGACGACGCTGAGGCACGCCCCGACGAGATCGGCCAGGTGGGCCGGTCCTTCAACGCCGCCCGCCTCGCCGCCGTGGAGGCCGCCGTCCACCAGGCGACCCTGCGCCGCGGCCTGTTCGCCGCGCTGCTGACCATCGCCCGCCGCAACCAGACCCTCGTCCACCGCCAGCTCCAGCTGGTCGACACCCTGGAGCGGCGCACCGACGACCCCGACGTCCTGGAGCAGCTGTTCCGCATCGACCACCTCACCACCCGGATGCGCCGCCACGCGGAGAACCTGATCATCCTCTCCGGCGCCGCCCCCGGCCGCCGCTGGCGCCGCCCGGTGCCCGTCGCCGACGTCGTGGCCTCGGCGGTCGGGGAGATCGAGCACTACGCGCGCGTGGAGGTCCCGCCGATGGACCGGGTCGGCATCGCGGCGGACGCCGTCGCCGATGTCGTCCACCTCCTCGCCGAGCTCCTGGAGAACGCCACCGCCTTCTCGCCCCCGCACACCCGGGTGACCCTGCGCACCGGCCCCGAGCGCGGCGGCTTCGTCCTGCGCATCGACGACCGGGGACTCGGCCTCGGCTCCGGCCGCCTCCACGAGGCCCACCGCACCCTCACCCACCCCGACGAGTTCGACCCCGCCCGGCACGACCGGCTCGGCCTGTACGTCGTGGGCAAGCTGGCCGCGCGCCACGCCGTCGAGGTGACGCTGGAGGAGTCCCCCTACGGCGGGACGACCGCCGTCGTGCTGCTGCCCGCGGGTGTGCTGGCCGACCTGGAACCCGAGGAGTCCGAGGAGCCCGAGCAGGCACAGGACGTGTCCGCGCGGCCGTGAGCGACGACGAGCACTGGTACGAGGACGAGACCGGCTCGATGGTGCGCCCCTACACCGTCACGAGGGGCCGCACCCGGCACCGAGGCCCCGTCATCGACCTGCTCTCCCAGGTCGCCGCCCTGGACGCGGAGGCCGGGCCCGGCGTCGACCACGCCCGTGCGGCCCTGCTCGGCCTGCTGCGCCGCCGGGGCCCCCGGCCGGTCGTCGAGCTCGCGGCGGACGCCGACCTGCCGCTGACCGTCCTGCGCGTGCTGCTCGCCGACCTCGCGGAGGCCGGCCTGGTACGCGTCGACCCACCGCGCCGCACCGACGGGCCGGCGACCGACCCGGCCCTCCTCCGCGAGATCATCGCCCGCCTGAAGGAGCTGTGAGCCCTACAGCTCCGGCTGCCAGGGCACGACCGTGAAGTCGCCCGAGCCCCGCTTCACCTGCTCGAACGGGGCCGAGCCCACGCACTTCGGCAGGTCCTTCGTCTCGACCGGGCTGCCGGTCGACGCCCAGCTGTAGCCGAGACGGTCGCGGTGGCCCGGGCCGAGATCGTGGACGGTGATGCCGACCCGCTTGCCCTCGGCGCCGGGCAGGTCCGAGGAGGTGATGACCCCGGAGACGACCGCCACCTTGCCGCCGGTGACCAGGCAGTCCACCGTCCCCTCGGCCTTCGCGCCCTCGCCGTCGAGGTAGTGGCTGAAGGCGAAGGTGCCCGTGGCCTTCAGGGGGTCGCCGCGGTGCTCCGCGGCCAGATGCGCGTCGAAGGAGAAGGTGATGTCGTCGCCGGCCGAGCGGTACAGCTTCGCCGTGCCGGTCAGCGCGGCGGCCTCCCTCGCAGGCCGGTCCTCGTGCGGGCCGGAGGCGACGGCGGCACCCGTCGTGGCGGCGGTGAGCAGCAGGGCGGAACAGAGCAGGACGGTCGTCGTACGGCGGCGTTTCATGGCGATCCTCTCAGCGGACGGAAACCGGTGAACCGAACGGCCACCACTGTTCCGGCGCCGCGCCCACGGCACATCGCGCCGCGGGCGGGAACGCCCTCCGCCACGCGGCGGAGGCCCGCAGGCCCGGGCTGCGACCGGGGGAGGACAGGAGCCGCACGGAGGCCGCGCAACGAATCGACGCGAACCCCGTGCCGTACGCAACGATCCGCTCACCGGCGCGCAACGGCTTCTCCTTGTCCGGCCGAGCCGGCCGACCGTACCGTCTATCTGGCCCCCGAAACCCCCGCGTACCGGTGAGGAACACGCATGCGCACCGCCCTGCTCCAGAGCTCCGGACGGCCCGGATCCGTCGCCGAGAACCTCAAGGTCCTCGACGAGGCCGCCAGCCGTGCCGCGGCGGCGGGCGCCGGGCTGCTGGTCACCTCGGAGATGTTCCTGACCGGGTACGCGATCGGCGACGACATCGCCCGGCTCGCCGAGCCGGCCGACGGCGACGCCGCCGACGCGGTCGCGGAGATCGCGAACCGGCACGGGCTGGCCGTCGCGTTCGGCTACCCCGAGCGGGACGGCGGGACCGTCTACAACGCGGTGCAGCTGATCTCCGCCGACGGCACCCGTCTCGCGAACTACCGCAAGACCCACCTCTTCGGCTGCTTCGAACGCGACCACTTCACCCCGGGCGAGCAGCAGGTCGTGCAGGCCGAGCTGAACGGCCTCACCGTCGGCCTGCTGATCTGCTACGACGTCGAGTTCCCGGAGAACGTGCGCGCCCACGCCCTCGCCGGCACCGACCTGCTCCTGGTGCCCACGGCCCAGATGCACCCCTTCCAGTTCGTCGCCGAGTCGGTCGTCCCGGTGCGGGCCTTCGAGAACCAGATGTACGTCGCGTACGTCAACCGGGTCGGCCCCGAGGGCGAGTTCGAGTTCGTGGGCCTGTCCACCCTCGCCGGACCCGACGGCATCGCCCGCACCCGGGCGGGCCGCGCGGAGGAACTCGTCCTCGCCGACGCGGATCCCGTGTTCCTCGCCGCCTCCCGCGAGAACAACCCGTACCTGAAGGACCGCCGCCCCGGCCTCTACGGGTCCCTCGTCTGAACCCCCACACCCCCTTCGAAGTACTTCGTGCAAGGAGTCCGTACCCCATGACGTCCACGGTGCCCAACGCCGTCGAGCACACCGACGAGCAGCAGCCGCCGATCACCATGTTCGGCCCGGACTTCCCCTACGCGTACGACGACTTCCTCGCCCACCCGGCCGGCCTCGGCCAGATACCCGCTACCGAGCACGGCACCGAGGTCGCCGTCATCGGCGGTGGCCTGTCCGGCGTCGTCGCCGCGTACGAGCTGATGAAGATGGGCCTCAAGCCCGTCGTCTACGAGGCCGACCAGATCGGCGGCCGGCTGCGCACCGTCGGCTTCGACGGCTGCGACCCCTCGCTCACCGCCGAGATGGGCGCGATGCGCTTCCCGCCGTCCTCCACGGCGCTCCAGCACTACATCGACCTGGTGGGCCTCGAGACCCGCCCGTTCCCCAACCCGCTGGCCGAGGCGACCCCGTCGACGGTCGTCGACCTCAAGGGCGAGTCGCACTACGCCGAGACCATCGACGACCTGCCGCAGGTCTACCGGGACGTCGCCGAGGCGTGGAACAAGTGCCTCGAAGAGGGCGCCGACTTCTCCGACATGAACCGGGCGATGCGCGAGCGCGACGTCCCGCGCATCCGCGAGATCTGGGCGAAGCTCGTCGAGAAGCTGGACAACCAGACCTTCTACGGCTTCCTCTGCGACTCCGAGGCCTTCAAGTCCTTCCGGCACCGCGAGATCTTCGGCCAGGTCGGCTTCGGCACCGGCGGCTGGGACACCGACTTCCCCAACTCCATCCTGGAGATCCTGCGGGTCGTCTACACCGAGGCCGACGACCACCACCGCGGCATCGTCGGCGGCTCCCAGCAGCTGCCGCTGCGCCTGTGGGAGCGCGAGCCGGAGAAGATCGTCCACTGGCCGTACGGCACCTCGCTGAAGTCCCTGCACGTGGACGGCGAGCCCCGCCCGGCCGTGACCCGGCTGCACCGCACCGCGGGCAACCAGATCACCGTGACGGACGCGAACGGCGACATCCGCACCTACCAGGCGGCGATCTTCACCGCCCAGTCCTGGATGCTGCTGTCCAAGATCGCCTGCGACGACTCGCTGTTCCCGATCGACCACTGGACCGCGATCGAGCGCACCCACTACATGGAGTCCAGCAAGCTCTTCGTGCCCGTCGACCGGCCGTTCTGGCTGGACAAGGACGAGGAGACGGGCCGGGACGTCATGTCGATGACGCTCACCGACCGGATGACCCGCGGCACCTACCTGCTGGACAACGGGCCGGACCGGCCCGCCGTGATCTGCCTGTCCTACACCTGGTGCGACGACAGCCTGAAGTGGCTGCCGCTGTCCGCGAACGAGCGGATGGAGGTCATGCTGAAGTCGCTCGGCGAGATCTACCCCAAGGTCGACATCAGGAAGCACATCATCGGCAACCCGGTGACCGTCTCCTGGGAGAACGAGCCCTACTTCATGGGCGCGTTCAAGGCCAACCTGCCCGGCCACTACCGCTACCAGCGGCGGCTGTTCACCCACTTCATGCAGGACCGGCTGCCCGAGGACAAGCGGGGCATCTTCCTCGCCGGTGACGACATCTCCTGGACGGCCGGCTGGGCCGAGGGCGCCGTGCAGACCGCGCTCAACGCCGTCTGGGGCGTCATGCACCACTTCGGCGGCGAGACCGACCCGTCCAACCCGGGCCCCGGCGACGTGTACGACGAGATCGCGCCGGTGGAGCTCCCCGAGGACTGATCGCCGGGTTCAGTCCGGCAGCGGCGTGAGCAGCATGCGGCCGGCGAAACCCACCGCCGTGTCCAGGCGGTGGGTGAACTCCTCGGCGACGTCCGGCAGGCCGCGCAGAGCCCACAGGGCCCGGGCCGCGGTCCAGGCGGCGTCCCGGGCCCGCTCCAGGCTCCAGGCGCCCAGCAGATGGGTCAGCGGATCGGCGATCTGCAGCACATCGGGGCCGGGCATCAGATCCTCGCGGATGCGCTCCTCCAGCGACACGAGGAGATCGCCCACCCGGTCGAACTCGTCCTCCAGGTGGACGGGTGCGCAGCCGAGCGTACGACAACTGTCTACGACGGCGAGCGCCAGATCGTGGCCGATGTGCGCATTGATGCCCGCGAGGGCGAACTGCAGCGGACGTACTCCGGGATGACGGCGGAACTGCAGCAGAGGGCGCCAGCAGGCGGGCGGACGCCGCTCCTCGAACACCGTGTCGACGGCGTCCAGGTAGCGTCGGGCGAACCGCTCGTCCAGCGTGATCGCCGCCCGTGCGTCGGGGAACCGGCCCGCGTCGATACGCCGGTCCACCTCCTCGGTCACGGCGAGGTAGACGCGGTTGAACACGGCGACCCCGTCCCGGGCGGGAAGGGCGGCGTCCAGGGCGCGCATACGGGAGATGACCCCGTCTACGGGAGTGAGTACTTGCTCGCATTGCGCCATGAGCGCAGAGTCCCACCTTTAGGGTGGAGCCAGTGGCGGCGGGCCCGACGCTTCCCCGGAACGGGGGAACGCGCCCGTCGCGGGGGAGGGGAGCAGTACTGTGTCAGGCTCGCGTGCGCAGCGCCTGGCCGCGCGGAAGGCCGAGCGCAGAGGCGCAGCCCGGCGCGGCACGATGGTCGCGGCGGCCTCTGTGGTGGTCGCCGTCGGCACCGCCACGGGGATGATCTCGGCCCTCGGTGAGGGCCGCGGCTCCGACGAGGCACGGCCCGAGGTGACCTCGTCGCCGTTGCTGGAACCGCCGCCCCATGTGCCGTCGGCCTCCCCGTCGCCGTCCGCGTCGCCCTCGCCCAAGGCCAAGAAGAAGAAGGCGAGCGCCAAGCCGACCCCGAAGAAGACGGAACAGAAGCCGCGCTCGGCCCCCGTGTCCACCCGTCTCTACCTCCACCCCCAGTCCCGGGTCCTGGACTGGGTGCGCGCCAACCCCGGCGATCCGCGCCACGCGGTCATCAAGGAGCGCATAGCCGACCAGCCCGCGGCCGTCTGGTTCGCCGACTACTCCCCGGACACCGTCACCTCCCGGGTGCGCACCATCACCTCCAGCGGTGCCGCGCGGGGCCAGGTGCCGGTCCTCGTGCCGTACGCGATACCCGACCGCGACTGCGGCGGCCACTCCCAGGGCGGAGCGCCGGACCTGAACGCCTACGACGCCTGGGTCGACAAGTTCGCCGCCGGGCTCGGCGGCGGTGAGGTCATCGTGATACTGGAGCCCGACTCGGTGGCCCAGGCCGAGTGCCTCTCCGCCGGGCAGCGCGCCGACCGCTTCGCCTCACTCGCCCGCGCCGGCCGGGTGATCAAGGACGCCAATCCGCGGGCGCGGGTCTACTTCGACGCCGGGCACTCCGGCTGGAACTCGCCCGCCACGCAGGCCGGCTGGCTGCGCGAGGCCGGTGCCGCCTCGGCCGCCTCCTCCGACGGCATCTTCAGCAACGTCTCCAACTTCCACAGCACCGCCGACGAGATCGCCCACAACCGGGCGGTGCTCGACGCCCTCGGCGGCCCGTCGAGCCTCGGTGCCGTGATCGACACCAGCCGCAACGGCGCCGGTGCCCCGCCCGACGGCCAGTGGTGCGACCCGGCCGGCCGCAAGCTGGGCCGGGCCCCGACGCTCAGCACGGGCGAGGCCCGCATCGACGCCTACCTGTGGGTGAAGCTGCCCGGCGAGTCCGACGGCTGCAAGGGCGCGCCCGGCACGTTCACCGCGTCGTACGCCTACGAACTGGCGCGCTGAGCCCCTTCGTCGTAGCTGGACGTGCCCTCGTCGAGCAGGGGCTCCTGGGTCTTGAGGTGGGCGGGCGCGAAGGCGCGCAGCGCGTGGTAGCCGGTGATGACGACGATCGTGCCCAGCGCGATGCCGCTCAGCGAGAAGGTGTCGGTGATCTCCAGGGAGACGTTGCCGACGCCGATGATGATGCCCGCGGCGGCCGGCACCAGGTTCAGCGGATTGCGCAGGTCCACCTCGGCGTTGATCCAGATCTGCGCGCCGAGCAGGCCGATCATGCCGTAGAGGATGACGGTGATGCCGCCGAGCACCCCGCCCGGGATGGCGGCCACGACCGCGCCGAACTTGGGGCACAGGCCGAACAGCAGGGCGAAACAGGCGGCGGCCCAGTAGGCGGCGGTCGAGTAGACGCGGGTCGCGGCCATCACGCCGATGTTCTCGGAGTAGGTGGTGGTGGGCGGGCCGCCGACCGCGGTGGACAGCACCGAGCCGACGCCGTCGGCGGAGATCGCCGTGCCGAGCTTGTCGTCCAGCGGGTCGCCGGTCATCTCGCCGACCGCCTTGACGTGCCCGGCGTTCTCGGCGATCAGCGCGATGACCACCGGCAGGGCGACCAGGATCGCCGACCACTCGAACGAGGGGGCGTGGACGGAGGGCAGCCCGATCCAGTCGGCCTGGCCGACCGCGGAGAGGTCCAGACGCCAGTGGTCGGTGACCTTCCCGCTGCCGTCCACGGAGTGGATCTTCCCGAAGATCCGGTCCAGGGCCCAGGACAGGCCGTAGCCGAGGACCAGCCCCAGGAAGATCGCGATCCGCGACCAGAAGCCGCGCAGGCAGACCACGGCCAGACCGGTGAACAGCATCACCAGCAGCGCCGTCCACTGGTCCTGCGGCCAGTACGTGGAGGCCGTCACCGGGGCCAGGTTGAACCCGATCAGCATCACGACCGCGCCGGTGACGATCGGCGGCATGGCCGCGTGGATGATCCGCGCCCCGAACCGCTGCACGACGAGCCCGGCGAGGAACAGCGCGACGCCGACCACGAGGACGGCACCGGTCACCGTGGCGCTGGAGCCCCCGTCGGCGCGGATGACCGCGGCGACGCCCACGAAGGACAGTGAGCAGCCGAGATAGCTGGGCACCCGGCCACGCGTGGCGAGCAGGAACACCATCGTCGCGACGCCCGACATCATGATCGCGAGATTCGGGTCGAGGCCCATCAGCACCGGGGCCACGAAGGACGCGCCGAACATCGCGACCACGTGCTGGGCGCCGAGCCCCGCCGTGCGGGGCCAGGAGAGCCGTTCGTCCGGGCGGACGACGGCTCCGGGCGCCGGGGTGCGTCCGTCGCCGTGCTTCTTCCAGCGGACGCCGAGATCCATGAGGGGTGTCGCTTTCGTCGTGCGGGCAGTGGCCGCCGACCATTGTCCCTGGTCCCGGAGGGTGCTGAGCGCCTGCTTAGGATGGGGTGGTTGAACGTTCCACCGCAAGGCCCTTCCAGGAGACGCGCCCGTGACCGCCGAAGCCCCGCCCGCCCCCGTCCTGTCCTACGGCCGGCTGATCCCCGTGACCGTCCACTTCGACGACCTCGACGCGCTCGGCCTGCTGCACAACGCCCGCTACCCGCTGCTGGTCGAGCGCGCCTGGACCGAGCTGTGGCAGGAGAAGGGCATCAGCTTCGAGGGCGACTGGGCCGCCGCCGGCGACGCCTGCAACGCGGTCAGGGAGCTGCGGATCAGCTACGAGGCGCCGGTCACGAGGACCGGCGACTACGCCGTGCACCTGTGGCTCGACCGGCTCGGCACCACCGGCCTGACCTACGGTTTCCGCTTCTGCTCGGCGGACGGGACGGTGACCTACGCTCGGGGCAGCCGGGTCCTGGTGCGGCTGGACGCCGGGACGCTCCGCCCGGCGCCCTGGAGCGAGATGTTCAGGGCCGCGGCTCGGGAACTGCTGCCTCCGGCCGCGTGACCTTCGTACGGTCGCCCGCGCGCAGCACGCCCGCGAGTCCGGCCACACCGACCGACAGCACCGTGACCAGCACGAACGACACCATCAGGCTGGTCGCCTGGGCCAGCAGGCCGATGGCGCTCGGGGCGATCAGCCCGGAGGTGTAGGTGATGGTCGCGACACCGGCGATCGCGAGGCTGGGGTTGGAGCCGCTGCGGCCGGCCGCCGCGAAGCACAGCGGCACGACCACCGCGATGCCGAGACCCATGAGCGCGAAGCCGGTCATCGCCATCACCGGGTGCTCCGCGAGAACGATCAGCAGACCGCCGAGGACGGCGACGACCCCGCTCGCCCGGACCGTGCGCACCGCGCCGTAGCGGTCGACCACCCGGTCCCCGGCGATCCGGGCGATCGCCATGGTCAGCGTGAATCCGGTGGTGCAGGCGGCGGCGAGACCGGCCGACGTCTGCAGCTGGTCGCGCAGATAGACCGCCGACCAGTCCAGGCTCGCGCCCTCCGCGAAGACCGCGCAGAACCCGATCGCGCCGATCAGCAGCGCCGAGCGGGGCGGCAGCGCGAACCGCGGCGGCGGCTCCTCGTCGGCGGCGGGCTGCAGATCCAGCACCCAGGCGCAGACGCCGACACCCACCACCGTCAGCACGGCCGCGGCGAGCGCGTGATGCAGCCGGGCGTCCGCGCCGATGTGCGCGGCGAGCGTGCCGGCCGCCGAGCCGATCAGGGCGCCGGCGCTCCACATGCCGTGCAGCCCGGACATGATCGACTTGTCGAGGCGGTTCTCCACCTCCACGCCCAGCGCGTTCATCGCCACGTCGGACATGCCCGCCGTGGCGCCGTAGACGAACAGGGCGAGGCACAGCGTCAGCATGTTCGGCGCGAGGGACGGCAGGATCAGCGCCAGCGTCCACAGGGCGATCAGTCCGCGCAGGGCGTTGCGGGCGCCGAACCGGTGACTGATGCTCCCGGCCAGCGGCATCGCCAGGGACGCGCCGATCGCCGGAAACGCCAGGGCGAGCCCCAACTGCCCGGCGCTCACCCCGGCGTGGTCCTGGATCCACGGCACGCGGGTGGCGAACGAACCGGTGACGGCACCGTGCACGGCGAACACGGCGGCGACGGCGTACCGCGCCCGCCTCACATCACGCTGTCCGTGGACCACTGCGCTCATCGTCCCGCCCTTCCCGGCGCCCGTTCCCGTTACCGTCGCGCCGCAGAGCGTTGCCGCAGCGCCGCCGTAAACTATCAGGAACCCTGCCTGAAAGATAAGGGGTTTACGGCTAGGATCCCGGCATGCCCGCATCCCCGAGCACCGCCCGAGCCATCAACGACCGGCTCGCCCTCGGTCTGCTCCAGCAGCAAGGACCTCTGACGGCGGCACAGCTGAAGCAGCTGACGGGGCTGTCCCGGCCGACCGTGGCAGACCTGGTCGAGCGCCTCACCGCCGCCGGTCTCATCGCGGTCGTCGGCGAGGCGGGGGAGCAGCGGCGCGGGCCCAACGCCAAGCTGTACGGCATCGTCGCGGGCCGGGCGCATCTGGCCGCCCTCGACGTGCGCACCGAGGGCGTCGCCGTGGTCGTCTCCGACCTCGTCGGCGAGATCCTCGCCGAGGCGTCCGTGCCGATCACCGGGGACGCCGGGACGGGACCGGCCGTGGAACAGGCGGTGGCGCTGGTCGAGCGGGCGCTGAAGGAGGCCGGCGCGGACCGGCTGCACACCGTGGGCATCGGCGCGCCCGGCCTGATCGACCCCGGGACCGGCGAACTGAGGGACTCCTCGAAACTGCCCGCCTGGCACCGCCGCCTGGTGGCCGCCCTTCAGGAACGCCTGCCCGAGGCCCGCGTCAGCGTCGAGAACGAGACCAACCTCGCCGCCCTGGCCGAGCAGCGCGACGGCGCCGCCCGCGACCGGGACACCTTCGTCCTGCTGTGGCTCGGCCACGGTACGGGAGCGGCCGTGATCCTGGACGGCGCACTGCGCCGGGGCACCTCGGGCGGCACGGGCGAGATCGGTTTCCTGCCGGTCCCCGGCACCGCCGGCCTTCCGTCGGCCACGGACTGCGCCGGCGGCTTCCACTCCCTGGTGGGAGCACCGGCGGTGGCGCAACTGGCGGCGGAGCACGGGATGACGCCCGAGCCGGGGGCGGATCCCGCGGCGGCGGGGGCCGTGCGGGCGGCTGTGCGGGCGCTCGGCGGAGAGGGGCCGGCTGGAGTCGCGCCGGCTGGAGTCGCGCCGACTGGAGACGCAGAGACTGGAGACGCAGAGACTGGAGACGCACCGACCGGTGAGGCGCCGACCGGTGAGGCGCCGGCGGGGGAGGCATCGACCGGGGAGGCTGCGCTCGCCGAGGCGCCCGCCGGGGAGGTGTCGGGCTCCGCGGCCGTGGCCGCCGCCCGCTTCCTCGACGCCCTCGCCGATCGCGTCGCCGTCGGGGTCGCGTCCGTGGTGGCCCTGCTGGATCCGGGGTGTGTCGTGCTCGGCGGAGAGATCGGGCAGGCCGGTGCCGAGGAGCTCGCCCGCCGGGTGCGGGAGCGGCTGGTGCGGATGTCGCCGCTGCCGACCGAGGTGCGGCCCAGCGCGCTGGGCGGGGCGGCCGTCCTGCGGGGCGCGCTGCTGACCGCCCGCGACCGCGCCCAGGACGAGCTGTTCGGCGCGCGCTAGGCCCTGTCGTCACATCCCCGTCCGCCCGAAGGCCGGCCCGGCGAGGCCGGGCGCGTGCTTTGGTGGTCCCCGGCCGGAGGCTGGGGAGTGCCGGGCGTCGACCGGCGTACTGGTGGTACGTGGTCGGCGCCCGGTGCGGCGCGAGGGGATACTTCCCGCGCCCTCAAGGCAGTGGGGGAGCATGCACGGCGTCGCCGGGCAGGCGGGAATGTGACGACAGGGCCTAGCCGCCCTGCCGGCCGCCCTTGGCGTATCGCGCCGCCAGGAAGTCCTCGAACGTTCCCTTGCCGACCGCGTGCTCCGGGGTCAGATGGCCCCCGGCGCGGAAGGCCCGGTACGCCTCGCCGCGCAGCGGGACCTTCACCACCGGCCGGCGACGGCCGGCGGCGCGCAGATACGAGTGGGCCAGGGACTCCAGCGTGCGCACCTCCGGGCCGCCCATGTCGTCGACGCGCCCCGCGGGCGCACCTTGGGCCAGCTCGGCCAGGCGCTCGGCGACCTCGGCGACCTCGACGGGCTGGTCCTTCACCCGGGCCGGGAGCAGCACCACCGGCGGCTTCGACAGGCCCTGGAACAGCTTGAACAGCAGGTCGTGGAACTGGGTCGCGCGCAGCACCGTCCAGCCCAGCCCGGACTCCTCGACCAGCCGTTCGACGGCGAGCTTCACCTTGTAGTAGGGGAACGGCACCCGGTCGACCCCCACGATCGAGATGTACACGAAATGCCCCACCCCGGCCCCCCGCGCCGCGGTGATCAGATTCCTCGCCGCCTGTTCGTCACCGCGCGGCGCGGTCGCGCAGTGCACGATCGTGTCCACCCCGGTGACGGCCGTGTCCAGCGCGTCGCCGCCCTCGCGCAGATCGACGGCGTACGGCTCGGTGTGCCGGCTGAGCACGCGCACATCGTGCCCGGCCGACCGCAGCCGCTCGGTCACCTGCCGGCCGAGAGTTCCGGTCCCGCCCGTCACCAGGATCGTGGTCATGCTCGTCAGCCCTTTCGAACGCCGGACGCGCCCCGGTGGGGCGCCTGAGCGAAGTCCAGCTTCGCCGGGTTCCCCACGGCTCGCACCGGGAACGGCGCACTCGGGATGGTGAGGCCCGGCGGCGGGCAAGGGCCGTCGTCACCGCCGCCGGGCCGGTCTCACTGGGGGTGAGGATCAGCAGGCTCCCTGATCCCTCCAGACTCCCCATTCTCCGGTCGTCCCGGGCTCCTCGCCCTTCGTCCACCACTGGGCCTTCCAGGTGCGGCCCTTGTGGGAGACCACGCTGCCTCCGCCGTACTCGGTCGACGCGTTCCAGGCGGCCGCCTCGCAGTCGCCGGGCGGCGGCGTGGTCGGCGGGTCGGTCGGCGTCCCCCCGCCCGGCTCGACCACGGTCGTGCCGCGGGCCAGGTCACCGGCCAGGGCGTAGGTCCTGCCGCCGAAGGTGACCGTCCAGTTGGACGGTGTGGACACCGGCAGGTAGTACACGAAGTCCAGCTGCACCGAGGCGCCGGGCGCCAGCGACTGCCAGGACGGCAGCTTCAGCGAGACCCGGTGGTGGTCACCCTTCAGCCCGCCCACGTTGCCGCCGGTGTGGTCGGAGCGGATCACCGTGGTGCCGAAGCCCGACTGGTCCTTGGCGTTGCCGGGCGCCGAGGTCCCGTAGTCGAACTGGAACTCCGTACCGCCCGGCAGCGTCGCCGAGGTGTTGTTGGTGATCTTCAGCTTCGGGCTGATCGGGTAGTTGGAGTCACCCAGCGGGAACTGCCCGAACTCGACGTCGATCTTCAGAGCCTCGCTCGGAAGCGGGGTCGTCGCGCGCTTCGCGCCGTACGGCGGGGCCGACTTGAACTTCTCGTACATCGCGGTCGTCAGCGTCGAGCCCGGCTCGTACTGCCCCTCGGCCGCGTTCCAGTCGTAGTCGCCGGCCAGCTCCCACACCATCGTGCCGCCGATGCCCCGGTCGACGACGTAGTCGGCCTTGGCCTTCACCGACTGCTCGTCCTCGGTGGACAGGAACACCTTCTTCTCGGCGTTCCACAGCCAGGGCGCGACCAGCGTGGAGTCGTACTTGCGGGCGTAGGTGCCGGTCAGCTTCGTGTCAGCGGGGAAGCCGTAGTCCGTCACGTAGTCCCCGACGACGCCCTTCTCCAGGTTCTTGGCGTGCCACATCGGGTTGGAACCGGCGGGCGACTCCTTGCCGCCCGTGTCCAGGTCGTGCCAGAGGTTGTCGATGCCGGTGGCGCCGTCACCACACTTGGTCAGCCCGGAACCGGCAGGGCAGTTCGTCGAGGGCGCCCTGCCCCACAGCCCGTCGGTGCCGCCGGTGACGTTCTTGAACCCGCGCGTGTAGTACGGCAGTCCGATGTTGATGCGGCCCGCGGGCATCGAGCCGCGGAAGTAGTGGTACGCCCAGTCCGTGTTGAGGTAGCCGATGCCGCCGTACTGGGAGGTCGTGTAGACGCCCGCGGCGGCCAGCTCGGCGTCCTTGCCGTCGTCGAAGAGGGAGGCGTTGGGGCCGACGTACTCGTTCCAGGCGCCGTGCAGGTCGTACGACATGATGTTGACGTAGTCCAGGTACTTCTGGACCTGGAAGGTCTCCATGCCGCGCAGCAGATAGCCGGACGAGGGAGCCGCCACCGTCAGCAGATAGTGCTTCCCGTCGGCCGCGCCCGCCCGGTCGAGCTTCTCGCGCAGGGTCTTCATCAGCGCCGCGTAGCCCTTGACCAGCCCGGCCCGGCGGCCGTTCGCGAGCGACCAGTCGAGCGGGTTGCCCGCGTCCTTCATCGTCGTCGGGTACTCGTAGTCGATGTCGACGCCGTTGAAGCCGTACTTCCGGATGAAACCGACCGCCGAGTCGGCGAAGGTGTCGATGCCGGCCTGGTTGACCGAGCCGTCGGCGTTGGTCGCCATCGAGTAGAAGCCGCCGGAGTTCACCCGCGTGCCGCCCTCGTCGAAGTAGCCGCCGGTCTCGGCCCAACCGCCCACCGAGATCAGCGTCTTGACGTCCGGGTGCTGCTTCTTGAACTTGTTCAGCAGGTTGAAGTGACCCTTGTAGGGCAGCGCCGGGTCCATCTCCGCGCCGGCCACGCCCGGCCAGGTCATCCCGGTCGCCGCGTTGCCGGGACCGTCCGGGCCGACGGAGAGCTTGTTGGTCTTGTCGATGTGCCCGAACGCGTAGTTGATGTGGGTGATCTTGTCCCAGGGGATGTCGGAGACGAGATAGGCGGGCTTCCCGTCCTTTCCGGTGCGCCAGCCGGTGAAGTAGCCGATCACCCGGCGCTGGTGGTCGGCGCCCATCTTCTCCCGCCCGTCCGAGTCGTAGACGGAGCAGTAGGGGACGTCGACCCCGGCGGTCCTGTACAGGCCGTCCGGGCGACAGGACTCCTGGTCGGCGGCGTGCGAGACGGTCGCCGGGAGGCCCGCGAGCAGCAGGCCCGCGACGGCGGCGGCGGAGGCGAGCAGGGCGGGTCTCGCCCCGGGCTGTGAGGGGGACGGCACAGTCGGTTCCTCTCCACGGAAGTTGGCGCAGACCCTAAGAGGACTAGACCACAGCGTCAATAGGTATGGACCAATTACGTGGGCAGTCAAAGCCCCGCCGGGCCGGGGGAGTTGAGCCGGACCGCCACGCCCGGCAGTCGCGGGTCACCTGCTGTGAGCCACTCCACACCCCTCGCCCGCATCGACGGCGACCCGGCGTGGCACACTGGCCCTGTACCAGTAGCAGCGCACTCCGGGGTCGGTGAAAGTCCGAACCGGCGGTTACAGTCCGCGACCCGGTCGCCTCCAGCGGCCGGTTGACCAGGTGAAATTCCTGGACCGACGGTTAAAGTCCGGATGGGAGGCAGTGCGCGGCGGGCGGGCATCCATGCGCGCCGCCGTACCGGTCCGCCGTCGCGGCGGGCCCTGTCCGGCGTCGCTCCCGGTGTTCCTGCCCGTACCTTCTGTCGTCTCGACAGCCCCGGAGTCCGTGCCCGAAGAGGCAGGAGGACCCGGGAAGTGTTCACCGGAATCGTCGAAGAGCTGGGCGAGGTCACCGCCGTCGAGACCCTCGACGACGCCTGTCGCTTCCGGCTGCGCGGCCCCGTCGTCACCGAGGGCGCGAAGCACGGAGACTCCATCGCCGTCAACGGCGTCTGCCTCACCGTCGTCGAGCACGAGGACGACGAGTTCACCGCCGACGTGATGGCCGAGACCCTCAACCGCTCCAGCCTCGGCGCACTCGCCGTCGGCTCCCGCGTCAACCTCGAACGCCCCATGGCCCTCGGCGCCCGCCTCGGCGGTCACATCGTGCAGGGCCACGTCGACGGCACCGGCGAGATCCTCGAACGCAAGCCGTCCGAGAACTGGGAGCTCGTGAAGATCTCCCTCCCCGCCGATCTCTCCCGCTACGTCGTGGAGAAGGGCTCCATCACCGTCGACGGCATCAGCCTCACCGTCGTCGACGCCGGACCCGACTTCTTCACCGTCAGCCTGATCCCCACCACGCTCGCGCTGACCACCCTCGGCATCAAGCAGCCCGGCGACCCGGTCAACCTCGAGGTGGACGTCATCGCCAAGTACGTCGAGCGGATGATCGGCGACCGCGCCCTCGGTGAGGGGGACGCGCGGTGAACTGGCTCAACTCCGAGGCCTTCACCCTGTTCGACCAGCACATCAAGTGGTCGGACATGATCGGCAACGTGATCGGCCTGATCGCCCTCGCCCTCGGCTGGCGGCGCTCCCTCTGGACCTGGCCCGCCCAGTTCGTCTCCGGCCTGATCCTCTTCGCCGCCTTCGCCACCGCCCACCTCTCCGGCAGCGCAGGCAAGCAGATCGTCGTCATGCTGGTCGCCGCCTGGGGCTTCCGGCAGTGGAGCCGCGGCCGGCAGCAGGCCCAGGACGGCTCCATCGCCGTCCGGTTCGCCACCGGACGCGAGCGTCTCCTCCTGGTGGCCGCGGCGGCCCTCGGCACCCTCGCCGTCGGCGGCCTGTTCACCCTCTACCCGTCCCTGTCCTGGGACCCCTGGCCGGACGCCTACATCTTCGTCGGCACGATCGTCGCCATGTACGCCCAGGCCCGCGGCATGGTCGAGTTCTGGTTCGCCTGGCTGCTGGTCGACCTCGTCGGCGTCCCGCTGAACTTCGCCAACGGCTTCGCCTTCTCCGGCTTCGTCTACGTCATCTACGGCGCGCTCGTCCTGTGGGGCCTGCGCGACTGGTGGCTGCGCTCCCGCGACGCGCGGCCCGCCCTGGAAGGAGCGCCCGCATGACCGCGGCACCCATCCTGTACAGCACCGACGGCCCCGAGGACCTGACCCTCGACCCCGTCGAGCAGGCCATCGCCGACATCGCGGCCGGCCGCCCGGTCGTCGTCGTCGACGACGAGGACCGCGAGAACGAGGGCGACCTCGTCATCGCCGCCGAGAAGGCCACCCCCGAGATCGTCGCCTTCATGATGAGCGAGTGCCGCGGCCTGATCTGCGCCCCCATGGAGGGCGACGAGCTGGACCGGCTCAGGCTCCCGCAGATGGTGGACGACAACACCGAGTCGATGAAGACCGCGTTCACCATCTCCGTGGACGCCTCCGCCGCCCACGGCGTGACCACCGGTATCTCCGCCGCCGACCGCGCCACCACCCTCCAGCTCCTCGCGAGCGGCACCGCCGGACCGGAGGACTTCGTCCGGCCCGGCCACATCTTCCCGCTGCGCGCCCGCACCGGCGGCGTGCTGGTGCGCGACGGCCACACCGAGGCCGCCGTCGACCTCGCCCGCCTCGCCGGACTGCGCCCGGCCGGCGCCATCGTCGAGATCGCCGGCGAGGACGGCCAGATGCTGCGCCTGCCCGAGCTGATCCCGTTCGCCCGCAAGCACGGCCTGACGATCATCTCCATCGAGGACCTGATCGCCTACCGCCGCAGCAGCGAGCCCACGGTCCGCCGCGAGGCCGAGGTCCGCCTGCCCACCTCCCACGGCGCCTTCACCGCGTACGGCTACCGCTCCACCGTCGACGGCGTCGAGCACGTCGCCCTCGTCCACGGCGAGCTCGGCGGCGGCGAGGACGTGCTGGTGCGCATGCACTCCGAGTGCCTCACCGGCGACGTCTTCGGCTCCCTGCGCTGCGACTGCGGCCCCCAGCTCGACGCCTCCCTCGACCGCATCCAGGCCGAGGGCCGCGGCGTCGTCGTCTACCTGCGCGGACACGAGGGACGCGGCATCGGCCTGATGTCCAAACTGCGCGCCTACGAGCTCCAGGAGCGCGGCCGGGACACCCTGGACGCCAACCTCGAACTCGGCCTGCCCGCGGACGCCCGCGACTACGGCGCCGGCGCGCAGATTCTCGCCGACCTCGGCGTGCGCAGCGTCCGCCTGATGACCAACAACCCCGACAAGTCCGACGCGCTCGTCCGGCACGGCATCGAGGTCACCGGCCGCGAGCCGATGCCCGTCACCGCGGGCGAGCACAACCTGCGCTACCTGCGCACCAAGCGGGACAGGATGGGCCATGACCTGCCCTGGCTGGACACGCCGACCGTGCCGACCTGCGGCAACCAGTAACCGTGCCCACCAGCGGCACCAGGCAAGAGAACCACCGAGGAGAGACGTGAGCGGCAAGGGCGCACCGGAGCTGTCCGTACGCAATGTGGGTGACCTCAGGGTCGCCGTCATCGCGGCGCAGTGGCACGAGAAGGTGATGGACGGACTGGTCGACGGCGCCCTGCGCGCCCTGCACGACCTCGGGATCGACGAGCCGACCCTGCTCAGGGTCCCCGGCAGCTGGGAGCTGCCCGTCGTCGCCAAGGTCCTCGCCGGCCGGGGCTACGACGCGGTCGTCGCCCTCGGCGTGGTCATCCGCGGCGGCACCCCGCACTTCGACTACGTGTGCCAGGGCGTCACCCAGGGCCTCACCCAGGTCTCCGTCGACACCGGTGTGCCCGTCGGCTTCGGCGTGCTCACCTGCGACACCGAGGAGCAGGCTCTGGACCGGGCCGGCCTGGAGGGCTCCAGCGAGGACAAGGGGCACGAGGCGGTGACGGCGGCGGTGGCGACCGCGGCCACCCTCCGCTCAGTATCCGAACCGTGGCGTTAGGTGGAGGGCCACACCGCGTAGAGTGGGCGCCACCATGTCCAAGAAGACGTTCGAGGAGCTCTTCACCGAGCTCCAGCACAAGGCCGCCCACGGCGACCCCGCCACCTCCCGCACCGCCGAACTGGTGGACAAGGGCGTCCATGCCATCGGCAAGAAGGTCGTCGAGGAGGCCGCCGAGGTCTGGATGGCCGCCGAGTACGAGGGCAAGGAGGCGGCCGCCGAGGAGATCTCGCAGCTGCTGTACCACGTCCAGGTGATGATGGTCGCCCGCGGCATCTCCCTCGACGACGTCTACGCCCACCTGTAAGCCGCTGCAAGCCGCACCCGTTCCAGTACGAAACCACGCGAAGGAAGCCGACCTCATGCTGCGCATCGCCGTCCCCAACAAGGGTTCCCTGTCCGGCCCTGCGGCGGAGATGCTGCATGAGGCCGGCTACCAGCAGCGCCGCGAGTCCAAGGAGCTGCGGATCGTCGACCCGGAGAACGAGGTCGAGTTCTTCTACCTCCGCCCCCGCGACATCGCGATCTACGTCTCCTCCGGCCGCCTCGACATCGGCATCACCGGGCGCGACCTGCTCGTCGACTCCGGTGCCAAGGCCGAGGAGATCCTCCCCCTCGGCTTCGCCCGCTCCACCTTCCGCTACGCCACCAAGCCCGGCACGGCGCACACCCTCGCCGACCTCGACGGCAGGACGGTCGCCACCTCCTACGAGGGCATCGTCGACAAGCACCTGAAGGACAACGGCATCGACGCCTCCGTCGTCCACCTGGACGGCGCCGTCGAGACCGCCATCGAACTCGGCGTGGCCGAGGTCATCGCCGACGTCGTGGAGACCGGCACCTCGCTGCGCAACGCGGGCCTGGAGGTCTTCGGCGAGCCGATCATGAAGTCCGAGGCGGTCGTCATCCGCCGCACCGACGGCGCCGCCGAGGCCGACGACAACGTCGAGACCAAGGTGCAGCAGTTCCTGCGCCGCCTCCAGGGCGTCCTGGTGGCCCGGACCTACGTGATGATGGACTACGACTGCCGCGTCGAGCAGCTGGAGAAGGCCGTCGCCCTCACCCCGGGCCTCGAGTCCCCGACCGTCTCCCCGCTGCACAACGAGGGCTGGGTCGCCGTCCGCGCCATGGTCCCCTCCAAGGAGGCCCAGCGGATCATGGACGACCTCTACGACATCGGCGCCCGCGCCATCCTCACCACGGCCATCCACGCCTGCCGCCTCTGAGCGCCGTACCGAGAGCCGTACGCCATGTCCGATCTGCCCAACCTGCCGGTCACCTTCCGGCCGGGCCGCACCCGCGCGGTGCTGCTCACCGCCGCCGTCGCGATCTTCGTGGTCATCACCGTGATCGCACTGCTGCTGGAGCAGCTCAGCACCGGCGAGAAGATCAGCTTCGTGTTCACCGCCGCCCTGCTGGCCGGCGTCCTGCTGATGCTGGCCCGGCCGAAAGCCGTCGCCGACGAGGCCGGCGTCACGGTCGTCAACATCGCGAGCAGCCGTCGCCTGGCCTGGGCGGAGATCCTTCAGGTGCACCTCCGTCCCGGTGACCCGTGGGTGTTCCTCGACCTCAGCGACGGCACCAGCCTGCCCGTGCTCGGCATCCAGCCGGGCATCGCCAGGCAGCAGGCCATCGCCGACGCACGGGCGCTGCGGGCGCTCGCCGAGGCACGGTCCACGGCCCACCCCGACACACCCGGCGGCTGACCTCCGGGACGCGTCCGGGCCGTCCACTCTGCCGCAGTCACCCCTGTCTTGATTAATCTGTTGGGCGGAGGCGCGACGAGAGCGCCTCCGCCCCTGCCGTCCCGCCCGGTGCGCCAGGGGTTCCTGCTACCCGAGGAGTGACCCCCTCCGGCGATGGACGGATCGTCCTGCAGTACCTGCGCCGCCCCCTGCCGACATAGCGCGGACCTCTGCCACGAGGGACGCACCTGTGCGGAGGCGGCGGCATCATGACCACCCCCCTGCTGCTGCTCGCAGCCGCTTTCCTGCTGATCCTCGCCAACGGCTTCTTCGTGGCCGCCGAGTTCGGCCTCGTCACCGTCGAGCGAGCGGACGCCGAGCAGGCCGCCGCGCACGGCGACCGGCGCGCCCGCCGCGTCGTCGCCTCGCTCAAGGAGCTGTCGTTCCAGCTCTCCGGCACCCAGCTCGGCATCACCATCACCTCCCTCGTCGTCGGCATGCTCGCCGAACCGGCGCTCGCCCAGCTCCTGGACGGCCCGCTCACCGCGATCGGCACCCCCGACGGCGCCGTCCCCGGCGTCTCGGTCGTCGTCGGCATGCTGCTGGCCTCCGCGGTGCAGATGGTGATCGGCGAACTCGTGCCCAAGAACTGGGCGGTGTCCCGCCCCTTGCAGGTCGCGCGCTTCGTCGCCGGCCCGCAGCATGTCTTCGCCCGCGTGTTCCGCCCCGTCATCGCCGGACTGAACGCGGTCGCCAACCGCCTGGTGCGCCTGCTGGGCCTCGAGCCCGCCGAGGAGCTGGCCTCCGCCCGCACCCCCGGCGAACTCGTCTCCCTGGCCCGGCACTCGGCGCAAGCCGGCGCCCTGGAGCAGGACACGGCGGACCTGTTCGTGCGCACCCTGTCCCTGGGCGAGCTGACCGCGCAGCACGTCATGACCCCGCGCGTGAAGGTGAGTGCCCTGCAGGCCTCGGCGACCGCGCAGGACGTCGTCAACCTCACCCGGGCCACCGGCCTGTCCCGCTTCCCCGTCTACCGGGAGCGGATCGACGAGATCACCGGCATGGTCCACCTCAAGGACGCCCTCGCGGTGCCCGCGCCCGACCGGCTGCGCACCCCGGTGCACGAGATCGCCCGCCCGGCGCTGCTCGTCCCCGAGACCCTGCCCGTACGGCCGCTGCTGACGCGGCTGCGCAGTGAGCAGCCCATCGCGGTCGTCGTCGACGAGTACGGCGGCACCGCCGGTGTCGTCACGCTGGAGGACATCGTCGAGGAGATCGTCGGCGAGGTCCGGGACGAGCACGACGGTCACGACGTCCCCGAGCTCGTCGCCGCCCCGCCGGAGGACGGCAACCCCGCCTGGGACGTGGACGGGTCCGCCCGGGTCGACGCCCTGCTGCGCATCGGACTCGACGTCCCCGAGGGCCCGTACGAGACGGTCGCCGGCCTGGTCGCCGACCTCCTCGGCCGGATCCCGGCGGTCGGCGACCGGGCCGAACTGCCCGGCTGGCAGCTGTCGGTCCGCCGGGTCGGCCACTACCGTGCCGAGCGCGTCCGTCTGGTCCGCACGGCTCCGCTGCCGCTCGTGGAGGCAGCCGGATGAGCGTGCTGCAACTCCTCTTCGCCGCGCTGCTCGTGCTCGCCAACGGATTCTTCGTCGGGGCCGAGTTCGCGCTCGTCTCGGTCCGCCGCAGCCAGATCGAGCCCCTCGGCACCGCCCGCGCCCGCCAGGTCCTGTACGGCCTGGAGCATCTGCCGCAGATGATGGCCGCGGCGCAGTTCGGCATCACCGTCTGCTCCCTGACGCTGGGCGCGGTCGCCGAGCCGACGGTCGCCCGGCTGCTGGAGCCCGTGTTCGCGTGGATCCACCTGCCGCACGGCATGATCCACCCGCTCGGCTACGTCATCGCGCTCGCCGTGGTGGTCTTCTTCCACCTCGTCATCGGCGAGATGGTGCCGAAGAACCTGGCGATGGCGGCGCCCGAGAAGGCCGCGCTGTGGCTCAGCCCCGGCCTGGTGTGGTTCGCCCGTCTGTGCCGGCCGGTCACCGTCGCGCTGGGCGCCTGTGCGCACGGGGTGCTGCGGCTGTTCCGGGTCGAACCGAAGGACGAGGTGGAGGCCGTCTTCACCAGTGAGCAGCTCAACCGGCTCGTGGAGGACGCCGGGCAGGCGGGTCTGCTCGACCCCGAGGAGGCGGAGCGCCTCGAGGACGCGCTGGAGCTGGGCTCCCGTCCGGTGACGGACGTGCTGCTGAGGCGCGAGTCCCTGGTGACGGTCGACCCGGCGGTCACTCCCGCGCAGATCGTGGAGCTGACGGCCCGCACGGGCTACAGCCGCTTCCCGGTCGCCGTGGGCAGCGGCGCCTTCATGGGCTACCTGCACGTGAAGGACGTCCTGGACCTGGAGGACTCCGACCGGGCGGTGCCGCAGCGGTTGTGGCGCCGGATGACCACCCTGCGGCCGGAACTTCCGCTGGACGACGCCCTGACCGTGATGCGGCGGGCGGCGACCCATCTGGCGCAGGTGACGGACGCCTCGGGGAAGGTACTGGGTCTGGTCGCGCTGGAGGACGTGCTGGAGATGCTGGTGGGCGAGGTGAGGGACCCGGCCCACCGGCAGGCGCCGGTGGGAGAGATGCGAGACCCGGCCCAGCGGCAGGTGCCGGCCTAGGCGGACACCCCCTAGCTGCCGGGCGGGGGCGCACCGGCTGCCTCACGTGAGGTCCTGCGGCCCCCGCCCCGACAGCACCTCGCCGTACGCCTGCATCAGATCCGGCAGGCGCAACGTCGCCAGATCCTCCCGCGCCGGCTCCCCGGGGTACATGGACAACCGCAGGTCCCGGTACGCGCAGCTCTTCTCGTACAGCGTCCGCAGGAACCGTCCGTTCCCCAGCTCGTCGATCCACCCCTGGTCCACCACGTGCCCGGCGATGGAACGCAACTCGTCCAGCGCCTCCTCGTCCCACACGTCACCGTTCTCGGCCGCCAGCACCTTGCCGATCTCGGTGAGCTCCAGCGGCCGGTAGGAGGGGAAGTCGACACGGGTGGTGAAGCGGGAGGACAGACCCGGGTTGGCGGCCAGCAGCCGGTCCATGCCCTCGGGATAGCCGGCCAGGATCACCACCAGGTGGTCCCGGTTGTCCTCCGCCCGCTTCAGCAGCACTTGGAGCGCCTCGTCACCGTACGCGTCCCCTTTGCCGTAGCCGGAGTTCGACAGCGAGTACGCCTCGTCGACGAAGAGGACACCGCCCAGCGCGGAGTCGATCAGTTCGTTGGCCTTCACCGCCGTCTGGCCCAGGTACTCGCCGACCAGGTCGGCCCGCTGGGCCTCCACGAGATGGTCGCCACCGAGCAGCCCGAGGGCGTAGAAGACGCGGCCCAGGATGCGGGCCACGGTGGTCTTGCCGGTGCCCGAGGGCCCGGAGAAGACGAAGTGCCGTTTGGGCGGCTGCACCGGCAGCCCCTGCCCGGCCCGCAGCCGCGCCATGTTCAACTGCGCCGACAGCGCCTTGACCTGCCGCTTCACCGGCTCCAGGCCCACCATGCGCTCGAGCTCCGCAAGCGCCTCCTCGAGTAACGCCGCGTCGGTCGGCCCCGTCGGCACGGCGGACACCGGCGTGCCGGCTCTCTCCCGCGCCCCCGGCGCGGTGACCGGCGGCGGCGGTGCCGGAGGCGGCTCCGGGTCGCCGAACCGCAGCTCGCGCCCCTCCGTGCCGAACAGCGGATCGAGGGTGTCCGGACCGTCCAGCACGTCCTGTCCCACGCCGGTGAGCGTGATCGAGGCGAGGTCGGCCGGGTCCTCGTAGCCGTCGCCCTCGGCGATCGCCGCGAGCCGGGCCGAGGTGTCCATGAACGCCGGGTCGACCCGGTGCACGGCGCGGTACAGGGGGAGCGCGGCGGCGCTGCGCCCCGTGCCCTCGTGCGCCCGCGCCAGCCAGTAGCGCAGCTCCTTGCGCTGCGGCTGCTCGCTGCGGCACCGCATCAGCGCCGCCGACAGCAGTGGCTCGGCCTGCCCGTACATCTCCAGCCGGACCCGGGCCATGCCGCCGAACAGGCCCGCCTCGATGCCGAGCATCGGATCGTCCAGGAGCGGGTCGGTGTGCCGGACCAGCTGTTCCCAGTCCTTGACGAGATAGGCCCGGCAGGCGTGCAGGAAGCGGACCTGCGGGTCGGTGTCCACCGGCGGCAGCCCGGCGAGCGCCCGGTCCAGCTCGGGGACATGGCGGCCGTCCAGCCAGTGGGAGGCGTGCGCCAGCAGCAGATCGCGGGGCTTCTCCAGCACGGGCTGCACCCACCAGCCCAGCCAGTACCAGGAGTTGAGGGTGCGGCGGTGCCGGGCGCGCTGCTCGCCGAAGCGGTCCCGGTAGCGGAACATCCTCAGCAGCGCGGTCGTCGTGTCGACGCGCAGCGCGTGCAGCCCGAGCCAGCCGTCGGCCATCCCCGGGTCGATCCGCACCGCGGTGCGGAACTCCTCCTCGGCCTGCGGATAGGCGCCCATCGTGTAGGCGTCCACGCCTCGCAGCCAGGCGAGGTCGGCCGGGGCCTGCGGGCCCTGCGTGCCGAAGTCCATCACGTCCCCCACAAACCGTGCCCCCGTCGGTCTGCCTCCGGGCCCCTCGCCCGTCGGCTGCCTTTGGTCGAACCGCTGTGCCGCGGACCGGAGTTGCAAGGTGCGCGAAGCAGCGTCCGTAGGTCGCACCGAGGGCATCGTACCTGCGGGGGCCGTGCCTGACCCAGGGTGCCGTACAGGCCGTGGACGGGGTGCCGGGAGCGGCGCCAACCGCGCGTGCTCACCCAGGGTGAGCGTGAGATGCCGTTCGGCGTCCGGGAAATGTGAAGAGGGCAGAACGAAGCCCCCGATCACGGGGGAACAACCGGGGGCTTCGCGTCTGCGGGCGACTCCGATGAGCCGCACATTGAGAACGTAAGACCTGTACGGGCCCTCGGTCAAGCCGAGTTGGAGCACTCAGGCAACTTGTCCGACAGGCGTCTTCACAGGTTCAACACATCGCGGACGGACCGTCACCGTCCGTGAGCGGCCGGTCCGGCTCAGACGTCACGGCAGGCCCGAATCGCACCTCATATCCCACCTCGCACTGTCGCACCAGAAGGTCGGCGTACGGCCGTGAGGGGTCGCCGGCGAAGTGCTCGCGTTCCGCCCTGGTCCACCCGTCCCAGAACTCCCGCTGCTCCTCCCCGTCCCGCGCCCGGCCGCGGGCCCAGGACGCCTCCTCGGGCAGATCCATCCACAACAGCAGCGCCAGATACGGGCGCAGCGCCCGCCGCCCGGCGCCGACGCCCTCGACGACGATCACCGGGGCGGCCGGCAGCGCGCGGGGCGGGCCGAAGCGGCGGGCCCGCCAGTCGTACGGGGCGTAGTGCGCGGTCTCACCGCGGCCGAGCGGTTCGATCACCTGGCTCAGCAGGCGTCCCGTCCAGCCGAACAACTCCTCGTGGCTGGCGATGTCGTCCAGCCGCAGCACCGGGGCGCCGCCCAGCACCGTCGCCAACTTCTCGGCGAAGGTGGACTTTCCCGAGCCGGCGTGCCCGTCGACGCCGACGAGCCGCACCGGGCCGCAGGACGGCTCGAGGCGGCGGATACGGGAGGCGAGAGCGTGAATGGCTGATTCCCGGGGTGGGGAAGGGGCGGTGACGGGAGCACTCTAGAGCCTGCCCGGAGCGGCCGACCGGACCGGTCCGCCCCAGGCCGGCCGCAGTGCCTGCCGGGCTCCTGCGCAGCTCCTGCCATTGGTCGAGTCCCATATTGGTCGGCGCGGCACGGCTCGGGGTGCTGGCAGGACCCGCCCGGCTGTGTTCATAGTGGGCGCACACCCGCTCCCACCCGGTGGACGCACACCGTCCGACCGGCCGTGCACGGACCTGCCCCGACTCGACACCTGGGGGTCTTCCGCCCATGAGCAGAGCCGAACAGCCGTCCCGCAGAACCCTCCTGGCCGCCGCGGTCGTCGCCGCCGTCGCGGGCAGCGCGAGCCAGGCGTCCGCCGGCACCGCCACCGCGCGCCCCACCGGCGCCGCGAGGCCCGAGCGGGCCGCCGCCCGCACCGTGGACAACCGGGCCTGGACGTCGTACACCGACTGGCGGGCCGGCACCGCCCGCGGCACCCGGGCCGTCGCGGGCACCCGCCCCGGCGTGGTGATCGCGAAGCCCGCCGGCACCACCGACTACACCGACCCCCACACCGGCCGCACCGCCACCTGGCAGTACGCGACCTGGACCTCCCCGGTCCACCGGCTCGCCGTCCCCGCGACGGAGGTCATCGCCTCCTGGAACGCGCACACCCCCGAGGGCACCTGGCTCCAGGTCGAGCTGACGGGCACGTACTCCGACGGCACGGACACCCCCTGGTACGTCATGGGCCGCTGGGCGGCCGGCGACCAGGACATCCGGCGGACCTCGGTGGACGACCAGAGCGACGGAAAGAGCACCGTCTGGACGGACACGCTCGCCGTCGACGACCCCGCCTCGGGCCTGCGGATCGTCTCCTGCCGGCTGCGCCTGACCCTGTACCGCCGGCCCGGCACGAAGCTCACCCCGACCGTGTGGCGGCTCGGCGTCATGGGCTCCGACGTGCCCGACCGCTTCACGGTCCCTGCCTCCGAGCCCCGCCTCGCGAAAGAGCTGATCGTCCCGCGCTACTCGCAGGAGATCCACAAGGGCCAGTACCCGGAGTACGACAACGGCGGCGAGGCCTGGTGCAGCCCGACCTCCTCCCAGATGATCATCGAGTACTGGGGCGGCCGGCTCACCGAGGAGCAGCTGGCCTGGGTCGACCCGGACTATGCCGACCCGCAGATCTGCCACGCGGCCCGCCACACCTACGACTACCAGTACGCCGGCTGCGGCAACTGGCCGTTCAACGCCGCCTACGCGGCCACCTTCGAGGGCCTCCAGGGAGTGGTGACGCGGCTCGGGTCCCTCACCGACCTGGAGACGCTGATCGCGGCAGGCATCCCGGCCATAACGTCCCAGTCCTTCCTCGAGAAGGAGCTGACGGGCGCCGGCTACGGCACCGCGGGCCATCTGATGACCGTGATCGGCTTCACCGCCGAGGGCGACGTGATCGCCAACGACCCCGCCTCGCCGAGCAACGAGGCCGTGCGGCGCGTCTACCGGCGCCGGGAGTGGGAGAACATCTGGCTCAGAACCAAGCGCTACAACGCCTCCGGCAAGGTCGTCTCCGGCACCGGCGGGGTCTGCTACCTCTACTTCCCCGTCCGTCCGTCCGCGCGGCAGCGCAAGGCGCTCGCGGCGGTGGGCGTGCGCTGAGCCGGGGGGGGGTGTGACCAACCTCTCCGCCACAAAAGCCGCTCTCGGTGGCAAGGTGGACAGCGCCCGCAGGGCAGTCCACCGCACCACCGAGAGCAGCGAGCAGCCATGACCGCGAACGCAGCCACCGCCCCCCGTGTCCGTACCGGCGGCCCTCAGGAAGACGGCCCGAAGATCTTCGAGCACGTCATGGGATGGACCCTCGTCGTGGTCGTCGCGATGCTCGTGACCCAGCTCGGGCTGCTGTGATCTGACCGGTCGGCCGACCTGCCATACTGCGGATGTCCCGCTGCCGCAGGAAGCCCGGGGTCGGAATTGAATATCAGTCAGCAACCTGTCGTGCGCCGGCCGGCGCGCGGCACCGAGCGCTCGCTGGCGCGCCGCGCCGAACTCATCGCCATCGGGCGGAGGTTGTTCGCCGACACCTCGTACGACGCGCTCTCCATGGACGACATCGCCCGCCAGGCGCAGGTCGCCAAGGGACTGATCTACTACTACTTCCACTCCAAGCGGGGCTACTACCTGGCGATCATCCAGGACTCGGTCGCCGATCTGGTCACCTTCGCCGCGAGCGGCACCGAACTGCCGCCCGTCGAGCGGGTGCACCGCACCATCGACAGCTATCTGCGCTACGCCGAGCACAACCAGGCCGCGTACCGCACGATCGTCAGCGGCGGCGTGGGGTTCGACACCGAGGTGCACGCCATCCGGGACGGGGTGCGCGAGGCGATCGTCTCCACCATCGCCGAGGGGGCGTACGGGCGCGATGACATCGGTCCGCTGGCGCGGATGGGTCTGCTGTCCTGGGTGTGCGGCGTGGAGGGCGCGGCACTCGCCTGGATCGACCGTCCGGAACTGCCCCGGGACGGCATGCGCGAGCTGCTGGTGAAGACACTCGGCGGCACCCTGCGCGCCATCGAGGAACTGAACCCCGCCTGCCCGGCCCCCGAGCCCGCCCGCCGCGACGCCCGGGATCTGTGACGCGCGGGAAAGCTGAGCCCGGGACGTGTGACGCCGGGGCGCACGCGAGGGGCGGAGGTCCCCCCGTGGAACCCCCGCCCCTCGCGCGCCTGCCGCGTCCGGGCTACTCGATCGCCTTGATCAGCTCACCGTCCGCGGTGTCGCCGCTCAGCTCCCAGAAGAACGTGCCGCCCAGCCCCTGCTGATCCTTGTAGGTCATCTTGTGCGCGATGGTGGCCGGGGTGTCGTAGCTCCACCAGTCGCTGCCGCACCTGGCGTACGCGGTGCCGCCCACCGTGCCGGTCGCCGGGCACTTGTTCTTCAGCACCTTGTAGTCCTCGATGCCCTGCTCGTAGGTGCCGGCCGCGGGGCCCGTCGCGCTGCCGCCGGGCGCGTCCTGGGTGACGCCGGTCCAGCCGCGGCCGTAGAAGCCGATGCCGAGCAGCAGCTTCGCCGGCGGGATGCCGAGGTCCTTGAGCTTCGCGATCGTCGCCGAGGTGTGCAGGGCGGCCTTGGGGATGCCCTCGTACGAGGTCAGCGGCGAGTGCGGGGCGGTGGGGCCGGCGGCGTCCCAGGCGCCGAAGTAGTCGTACGTCATCGGGTTGTACCAGTCGACGTACTCGGCCGCGCCCGCGTAGTCGGCCGCGTCGATCTTGCCGCCCGCGGTGGCGTCGGCGGTGATCGCCGCGGTGACCAGGTTGCCGGAGCCGAACTTCGCGCGCAGGGCTGCCATCAGGTTCCGGTACGCGTCCCGCCCGCTGGTGTCACAGCCGAGCCCGCAGGCGTTCGGGTACTCCCAGTCGATGTCGATGCCGTCGAACACGTCGGCCCACTTCGGGTTCTCGACCAGGTCGAAGCAGGACTGGGCGAAGGCGGCCGGGTTCCTCGCGGCCTCGCCGAAGCCGCCGGACCAGGTCCAGCCACCGAAGGACCACAGGATCTTCAGGTCCGGGTGCTTCTTCTTCAGCTCGCGCAGCTGGTTGAAGGTGCCCCGCAGCGGCTGGTCCCAGGTGTCCGCCACACCGTCGACCGATTCGGCGGCGGTGTAGGTGCGTTCGGTGGCCGCGTAGGAGTCGCCCATGGCGCACTTGCCGCCGGTGACGTTGCCGAAGGCGTAGTTGATGTGGGTCAGCTTCTCGGCGGAGCCCGAGGTCTCGATGTTCTTGACGTAGTACTTGCGGTCGTAGGTGCCCCATTCGGTGAAATAGCCGACGACCTTGGAACCGGCGGCGGCCTCCTGAGCCGAGGTCGCGGCGGTCGAGGGGCCCGCGCCGGCGAGCAGCCCGGCGCCGAGGACGGCTGTGCAGAGGGTGGACACGAGCGCCCGCAGGCTGCGGGAGCGGTGGGGGGAGTGCATCCGGTGTCTCCTCGTGAGGGAGGGAACGCGCCGCCGCTTTGGCATGAACGCGGTGACTCGGTGGGGCGAAACAGTAGAAGGACTAGACCAGTTGGGTCAATGGTGCGGACCAATTTCGCCGCGCGGTGAGCCGGGAGACGGGGTACGAAGGGTGGCGTAACGTTTATCGAAGTGAGCGCTCGTTAACCAGTGACTTGCTGTGGTCGATCGGGCATACTCACAGCGCACAGCCGCTGGTCAGCACCTTCCGAGACCCGGAAGGGCGAGCCTCGGCCCAGGCGTCAGAACGACCCAGGCGGAGCCGCCCCCACCACGGGCCAGACCGCCAGTGCCCGAACAGGGAGGAGAGCGTCGCCATGCCCGACCGCGCCCCGCAGCCGGTGGACCGGCAACTGCCCACGGACGAGGCCCGGGACCTGATCTCGCTCGTCCGCGACATCGCCCAGCGCGAGGTCGCGCCGAAGGCGGCCGAGGAGGAGGACGCCGGACGCTTCCCCCGCGAGCTCTTCACCCTGCTCTCCGAAGCCGGCCTGCTCGGCCTGCCCTACGACGCCGAGTACGGCGGCGGCGACCAGCCGTACGAGGTCTACCTCCAGGTGCTCGAAGAGCTCGCCATCGCCCGTCTGACCGTCGGTCTCGGCGTCAGCGTGCACACCCTGGCCTCCTACGCGCTCGCCGCCTACGGAGCCAAGGAGCAGCAGGCGGAACATCTGCCCGCGATGCTCGGCGGCGGTCTGCTCGGCGCGTACTGCCTCTCCGAGCCGGCCTCCGGCTCCGACGCCGCCTCCTTGCGCACCCGGGCGGTGCGCGACGGCGACGACTGGGTGATCACCGGCACCAAGGCGTGGATCACCCACGGCGGCATCGCCGACTTCTACACCGTCATGGCCCGCACCGGTGAGGAAGGCCCCCGCGGGATCACCGCGTTCCTGGTGCCCGGCGACGCGGAAGGGCTGAGCGCCGCCGTGCCCGAGAAGAAGATGGGCATGAAGGGCTCGCCCACCGCACAGGTCCACTTCGACGGCGTACGCGTCGGCGACGCCCGGCGGATCGGCGAGGAGGGCCAGGGCTTTGCCATCGCCCTGTCCGCGCTGGACGGCGGACGGCTCGGCATCGCCGCCTGCGCGATCGGCCTGGCCCAGGCGGCGCTCGACGAGGCGCTGCGCTACGCCACGGAGCGGCGCCAGTTCGGCAAGCCGATCGCAGACTTCCAGGGCCTGAGGTTCATGCTCGCCGACATGGCGACACAGATCGAGGCCGGGCGCGCCCTGTACCTGTCGGCGGCCCGGCTGCGCGACGCCGGACGCCCGTTCGCCAAGCAGGCCGCCATGGCCAAGCTGCACTGCACCGACACGGCGATGCGGGTCACCACCGACGCCGTGCAGATCCTCGGCGGATACGGCTACACCGCGGACTTCCCGGTCGAGCGATTCATGCGGGAGGCCAAGGTGCTGCAGATCGTCGAGGGCACGAATCAGATCCAGCGCATGGTCATCGCCCGTCACCTCGCGGGACCTGAGGCCCGCTGAACTGACCGAGCCCCCGCCAGGGCGCCGCGAGCCGCGACCACTCCGGGTCGTGGCGCCCCGGCAGGGTGCGACCGCGGTCGGCCCACGTCCGCATCAGGTCCCGGTAGATCGGCGGGTCCGGGAGCTGCGGCGGGGCGGGCGTGACCACCGGCGCGGGCGGCGGCACGAAGACACGGCGTTGACGCCCGGTCGTCGAGTACGTGGGGGTCGTCATACCTGGGCAACGCGGGAGCGACCGGGCAGGTCACCGACGGCCGGAATAGGGCGTGCGTTCGCGGACGTCCGCGGCGGACACGGGAGACGGCACCGGTGATCCGGCCGGCCGCTCAAGTGCCCCTGCGCGGGGCCCCTTTCACGGCTGTGCGGGAGGGCGGCGCGGGCGCCGCCCCCGGCAGGGCGTGCTCAGGCGGCGTGGCGCCGCATGGCGGGGACCCTGATCGGACGCGAGCCCGGGCCGCCGACGTGCGAGAACGGCTGGGTGCGCCAGTCGAGCCCGTGAGGGAGCGTCAACAGCAGGGCTGTGTCCTGCTCCTGAGGCGTGACGGACTCGTCCGCCGGACGCGCGTCCGAGGCGCTGCGGCCCGTGCCGGCGCACACCGTGAGCCCGAACGGGTTCCACGGCGAAGCGCACAGCGCGTGCTCCGGCAGGACCTCCTCGTCCGCCAGCAGGGCGATGGGCTGCGCGCAGTCCGGGCAGATGACCCGGTACATCTCGAAGGTGTCGTACGCGTCGGGTTCCTCGTCCAGAGCGTCGGGTTCGACGCCCTCCGGCTCGGGCTCGACGACCGGCTGCTGCCGCTTGGGCACGGTACGACCAGGGCGCTTAAGACTCTGCATGGGTTCTCCCCCTCGGGCTGGGCCGTGAAGGCACTGCGGCCTCGACCACAGCAAGCACTTCCCGTCCCCGATCCGGGGTAATCACGAGAACATCACGGAGACTGTTCGAAGCCTGTGGCGTTCGTCACATGCCCGCGGCAGATCACGAACCGGGCATGACCTGGGCTGCTCAGGTATCCGAGGAGATCAACCGCACTGTAGGTTCTTGCGCCATGGAGGAGCTGGACCGACAGATCGTGCAGCTGCTCGTCAAGGACGGGCGGATGAGCTACACAGACCTGGGCAAGGCCACGGGCCTGTCCACGTCGGCCGTGCACCAGCGGGTGCGCCGGCTGGAACAGCGTGGCGTCATCCGCGGCTATGCCGCGGTCGTCGACGCGGAGGCCGTCGGACTGCCCATGACGGCCTTCATCTCGGTCAAACCCTTCGACCCCAGCGCCCCCGACGACATCGCGGACCGCCTCGCCGGGGTCCCCGAGATCGAGGCCTGCCACAGCGTCGCGGGCGACGAGAACTACATCCTCAAGGTGCGCGTCGCCACCCCCCACGAACTGGAGGAGCTCCTCGCGCGCGTCCGCTCCCTGGCGGGTGTGTCGACGCGGACGACGGTGGTGCTGTCGACACCGTACGAGGCCCGGCCGCCGCGCATCTGACACCGCCGGCCCCCGCAGGACTCTGCCACCGCCGGTTCCCGCAGGGCCTGCGGCTGCCGATGAGGCGACCTGGGTGCGGGCCGGGGCCGGCGACGCGCGAGACTGTGGGGCATGAGTGAACGCACCACCCCTTCGCGCACCGTTCTGCTCCGCCGGGGAGAGGTCCACAGCCCCGCCGATCCCTTCGCCACCGCGATGGTCGTGGAGCGCGGGCAGGTCGCCTGGGTCGGCTCCGAGGGGGCCGCCGACGCCTTCGCGGACGGTGTCGACGAGGTGATCGATCTCGACGGGGCGCTGGTCACCCCGGCGTTCACCGACGCGCACGTCCACACCACGGCGACCGGCCTCGCCCTCACCGGCCTCGACCTGTCCGACGCGCCCACCCTCGAGGCGGCGCTGGACCGCGTACGGGAGTTCGCCGCCGCCCGCCCGCACGACCGTGTGCTGCTCGGGCACGGCTGGGACGCCGCCCGCTGGCCCGGCGGCCGTCCCCCCACGCGCGCCGAACTCGACACGGCCACCGGCGGACGCCCCCTCTACCTCAGCCGCATCGACGTCCACTCCGCGGTCGTCACCACCGCACTGCTCGACCTGGCCGCAAGCGAGGTGACCCGCGAGGACCGCCCGCTCACCGGCGACGACCACCACGCCGTGCGCGCCGCCGCCCTCGCCGCCGTCACGCCCGCCCAGCGGACCGAGGCCCAGCGCGCCGCCCTCGCCCACGCCGGCTCGCTCGGGATCGGCACCGTCCACGAGTGCGGCGGCCCGGAGATCTCCTCGGAGGACGACTTCACCGGCCTGCTGCGCCTCGCCGCCGAGGAGAGCGGCCCGCGCGTCGTCGGCTACTGGGCCGAGCAGGACGTCGCCAAGGCCCGGGAACTGGGAGCGATCGGCGCCGCGGGCGACCTGTTCGCCGACGGGGCCCTCGGCTCGCACACCGCCTGCCTGCACGAGCCGTACGCCGACGCCGGGCACACCGGCACCGCCCACCTGGACGCCGCCGCCGTCGCCGCCCATATCGTCGACTGCACCGAGGCCGGCCTGCAGGCGGGCTTCCACGCCATCGGCGACGCGGCGGTGAGCACCGTCGTCGAGGGCATCCGCGCCGCCGCCGACAAGCTCGGCCTCGCCCGCGTCCGGGCCGCCCGGCACCGGATCGAGCACGCCGAGATGCTCACCGAGGAGACCGTCGCCGCCTTCGCCGAACTCGGTCTGACCGCCTCCGTGCAGCCCGCCTTCGACGCCCTGTGGGGCGGCGAGGACGGCATGTACGCGCGGCGCCTGGGCGTCGAGCGGGCCCGCACCCTCAACCCCTTCGCCGTCCTGCTGCGCGCCGGTGTCCCGCTCGCCTTCGGCTCCGACAGTCCCGTCACCCCGCTCGACCCGTGGGGCACCGTCCGGGCCGCCGCCTTCCACCGCACCCCGGAGCACCGTGTCTCCGTGCGTGCCGCGTTCACCGCGCACACGCGCGGCGGCTGGCGGGCGGTCGGCCGCGACGACGCGGGCGTCCTGGTGCCCGGCGCGCCCGCCGACTACGCCGTGTGGCGCACCGGCGAGCTCGTGGTCCAGGCCCCCGACGACCGGGTGGCCCGCTGGTCCACCGACCCGCGCTCCGGCACCCCCGGACTGCCCGACCTCACCCCAGGGCGTGACTTGCCCGTCTGCCTGCGCACGGTGGTCGGCGGGCGCACGGTGTACGTACGGCCGGGCGAGTGATCTACGGGGGCGGCGCGGTGGCGATCATGCACCGCGCCACCTGCGCATCCTCCGCGCTGACCAGGCATTTGAACCACATTACGCAGGTCAAACGACTGTTGACAGGCGACGGAGCGGGGCCGGTAGGTTCGGCCGGGTCCACCACCGGACGCCCGACCGGGGAACCTCCGCCACTCGTGGCAGCGCCGCTGGGTCAGGGACGGTGTGCCGCACCGGGGCACCGCCACTGGGAGCCAGGCTCAGCGTCGGCGCGGCGACGAGGGAACGTTCCGGCCGGTCGGGGAGGTGCGACCCCGGGTGGGGCCCGGGCGCTCAGTAGACAACGGCTTCAGGTCGATCCGCAGCCGGCGGGTCCCGGGCCGGCCCGAAGGGCGCCGGGCCCCCATCCGCCGCCGCACGCGGCCTCCTCACCGCCGAGCGGCGCATCCCGCCCGGTCGCCGGTCCAGTACGCCGCCACAGGAAACTCCTGTCGCGTCACCGCAGGCCGCGACCACTATGGTGGGATCCTGCGGACAGGACATGAAGGGGCAGCAGTGAACGACGGCGACGGGACCCTGGAGTCGGACCCCCGGGGGAGGCGGTTCGGCCCGCTCGGCACGGCCTTGGTGATCATCCCGACCTACAACGAGGCGGAGAACATCAAGGCGATCGTCGGCCGGGTACGCAAGGCCGTTCCCGACGCGCACGTCCTCGTCGCCGACGACAACAGCCCCGACGGCACCGGCAAGCTCGCCGACGAACTGGCCGCCGAGGACGAACAGGTCCAGGTACTGCACCGCAAGGGCAAGGAGGGCCTCGGCGCCGCCTACCTCGCGGGCTTCCGCTGGGGCATGGAACACGGCTACGGCGTCCTCGTCGAGATGGACGCCGACGGCTCCCACCAGCCCGAGGAACTGCCCCGGCTGCTGACCGCGCTCAAGGGCGCCGACCTGGTCCTCGGCTCGCGCTGGGTGCCGGGGGGACGGGTGGTCAACTGGCCCAAGTCCCGTGAGTTCATCTCGCGCGGGGGCAGCCTCTACTCGCGCATGGCGCTCGACCTGCCGCTGCGCGACATCACCGGCGGCTTCCGCGCCTTCCGCCGAGAGACCCTGGAGGGCCTCGGCCTGGACGACGTGGCCTCCCAGGGCTACTGCTTCCAGGTCGACCTCGCCCGCCGCGCGGTCAAGGCCGGCTACCACGTGGTCGAGGTGCCCATCACCTTCGTGGAGCGGGAACTCGGTGACTCCAAGATGAGCCGCGACATCCTGGTCGAGGCGCTGTGGCGGGTCACCGCGTGGGGCGTGACGGAGCGGGTCGGCAAGGTCCTGGGACGGGGCGAGGACAGCAAGAGACAGGGCGACGACAAGGGGACCCGGACCGGCGGCTGATCGTCGGGCCGCACCGCTTATCCCGCACTGAGCCGGGCCCAGGCACACTGGAGTCATGACGACTGGCGCTCAGACCCCGTATCCCGTCCGGCCCCGGCGTTCCCGGCTGCGCACCTTCCTGCCGCTGGGCGTCGCCGCCTGGCTGGTGCTGGAGATCTGGCTGCTCACGCTCGTCGCCGGGGCGTCGAGCGGGCTGGTCGTCTTCCTGCTGCTCGTGGCGGGCCTGGTGCTCGGCTCGGTCGTCATCAAGCGGGCCGGCCGGCGGGCCTTCAGGAACCTCAGCGAGACCCTGCAACAGCAGCAGGGCGGCGCCGCACCGGCGAGCCGGCCGAACAGCGAGGGCAACGGCCTGACGATGCTCGGCGGTCTGCTGCTGATCATCCCCGGCCTGATCTCGGACGCGCTGGGGCTGCTCCTGCTGCTCCCGCCGGTCCAGAAGAGCGTGAGCCGCTACGCCGAGCGCACCTTCGACCGCAAGCTGCGCGAGGCCGCCCGGGACGGCGGCCTGGGTGACGTCTTCCAGCAGGCCCGCATCCACCGTCCCGACGGCAAGGTGGTCCAGGGCGAGGTCATCCGTGACGAGCCCGGGGACACCCCGCAGGAACCCCGCCCGCCGCTGACGCGCTGAGCGGGCGATCCGGGACCGCCCGGCCGGCTCGGGCCCGGACCGGGGCGCACGCACACAGGACCGCGGGCGCGGTACCGGATCGGTACCGCGCCCGCGGTCCTGTTCACTGCAGTGCGCTGGGTCTACACCCGAGCTGCCGCAGGGATCATGCGGACTTCCGGCTGTCCCGGGGATGAACGGCGATGTTCATCGCGCCGGAGCGCAGAACCGCCAGACGCTCCTCGAGGACCTCTTCGAGCTCCTCTCGGGTGCGCCGCTCCATCAGCATGTCCCAATGCGTACGCGCGGGCTTGGCCTTCTTCTCCTCGGGGCCGTCGCCGTCCACCAGGAGTGCCTGGGCACCGCAGACCTTGCACTCCCACTCCGGCGGGATCTCCGCCTCGACCGAGAAGGGCATCTCGAAGCGGTGCCCCTTCTCGCATGCGTACTCCACGGCCTGGCGCGGGGCCAGGTCGATGCCGCGGTCCGTCTCGTAGCTGGTCACCACGAGGCGCGTGCCGCGAAGAGCTCGCTCACTCATGAATCGTGCCTCCCGGGCTTGTCGCCCACAGGACAGGTGTCGCTGTCGTCGTCATCCGGTCAACGTCCGGGCGGCGGTAAAGATTCCCGTCCCGAGTCCCGTTCCGGGTCATGCGTCGCCGTCGTAGCCGCAGCCTTGTCAACCAGTGCAGTACCCCCCGACGTCCGGTTTGTCACCTCTGTTGGCAGATGTGACCCAGCGTTTCGGCATCTTTGACGCGCAGTAACGGTACGCCTGGCAGGCCAAACGCGTACACTACAGCCCTTTCGCTCCGAGTGCTAAATCCGCTCGGGAACCGGGTTGCCCGCGTCGCCGATCGCACGCCGCACCGGGACCCGCGCCAGGAGCACGAACCCGAGCACGAAGAACCCGACCAGCGAGACGATCGCGTCCCGGTAACTGCCGGTGAGCTGGTACGTGAGCCCGAACAGCAGCGGCCCCAGCCAGCTCATGCCGCGGTCGCTCATCTCGTACGCCGAGAAGTACTCGGCCTCCTTGCCCGGCGGGACGAGGTGGGAGAACAGCGAGCGTGACAGCGCCTGGCTGCCGCCGAGCACCAGGCCGATCCCGGCGGCCAGCACGAAGAACCACACCGGTGCGCCCGCCGGAAGGAAGTACCCGGCCGCCAGCGTCAGCGTCCAGGCGACCAGCGAGCCGAGGATCGTGCGCTTCGCGCCGTACCTACGGGCCAGCCGGCCCAGCGCCAGGGCGCCGGCCACCGCCAGCACCTGGACCAGGAGCACGGCGACGATGAGCGTCGACTGTCCGAGCCCCAGCTCCTTCGAGCCGTAGACGGAGGCCTGGGAGATCACCGTCTGGATGCCGTCGTTGTAGACGAGATACGCCAGCAGGAAGGCCAGGGTCAGCGGATGGCGGCGCATGTCGCGGATCGTGGCCGCGAGCTGCTGGAAGCCAGGCAGGGCCGCCTCCCGCGCCGGAGCACGGCGGTCGCGCAGCCGCCGCAGCGGCACCAGCGTGAAGGCGCCCCACCACAGACCGGCCGACGCAAGGCAGATGCGGACGGCCGTGCCCTCGGACACCCCGAAGGCGGCATGGCGGGTGTAGAGGATCAGGTTCGCGACCAGCACCAGGGCGCCCGCCGCGTAGCCGAAGGCCCAGCCGCGGGAGGAGACCGCGTCGCGCTCCTCGGGCGGGGCGATCTGCGGCAGATAGGAGTTGTAGAGCATCATCGCCACGGACTGCGCCGCGTTCGCCACCACCAGCAGCGCGCCGCCGAGCAGATAACGCTCACCGTCGAGGAAGAACATGCCCGCCGTGGCCCCGGCGCCGGTGTACGCGGCGGCCGCGAGCAGCGGCTTCTTGCGTCCGGTGCGGTCGGCGGCGGCACCCACCAGCGGCATCACCAGCACCGCCACGATCACCGACAGGGACACGGAGTACGCGAAGAACGAGCCCGCGCGCATCGGGATGCCAAAGGGATGCACGAAGCCGTCGGCGTCCGCCGCGGACTCGGCGACCGTCGTCAGATAGGGGCCGAGGAACACGGTGAGCACGCTCGTGGAGTACACGGAGCACGCCCAGTCGTAGAAGTACCAGCCGCGCTGCTCGCGCCGCCGGCCGGCCGCCTCGTCCGGCGCCGGTGACCGCACGGTGTCGGTACCCACCCGTGCCCCTCGCTTCCCCGTGAGCGCGCTGCGGGGGCCGGGGGCCGGGTCGTCAGACCCAGATGCCGCGGTCCTCCATGACCTTGCGCAGTGTGTCGATGTGATCGGTCATGATGCCATCCACTCCCAGGTCCAGGAGCCGGTGCATCCGCTCGGGCTCGTTGACCGTCCACACGTGCACCTGGAGCCCGTGCGCATGGGCGGCGCGCACGAAGCGGTGGTCCACCACATGGATGCCCGACTGCACCTCCGGGACCTGGGCGGCGACCGCCGACCGGCGCACCGCCGCCGGCAGCCCCCAGGAGCGCAGCCGCAGATTCAGCACACCCCGGGTGCCGTACGAGGTCGCCAGCCGGGGTCCGGCCAGCCGCTGGGCGCGCACCACGCGTGCCTCGGAGAAGGAGCCGAGGCAGATCCGGTCCCAGGCATCGGTGCGCTCGATCAGATCCAGGAACGGCAGCAGGGCGGGTTCCGCCTTCACGTCGACGTTCCAGCGCACCTCGGGGAAGCTCTCCAGCAGCTCCTCGAACAGCGGCACCGGCTCCGCGCCCGCCACGCGTGCGTGCGCCACGTCGCGCCACGGCAGGTCGGCGATCCGGCCGTGGCCGTCCGTGACCCGGTCCAGGGTGGCGTCGTGGAACGCGACGAGCCGGCCGTCGCGGGTGACGTGGACATCGGTCTCGATGTACCGGTAGCCCGCCTCGACGGCGTACCGGAACTGCCGCACGGTGTTCTCCAGACCGTCCGCGGCCCCGCCCCGGTGGGCGAAGGCGATCGGGCCCGGATGGTCGAGATACGGGTGGCGCGGCTGGCGTATCGGCGAGGTCACGGACGCAGTATCGCTCGCCGCGGTTGCCCGGTGGCAACGACCGTGCTGCCGTCCGATGCCGAGGGGACGGCGAACACGCGCAGGAACAGCTGGGCGAGCGGACCGATCGCCACCGCGTAGAGCAGCGTGCCGACGCCGACGGTACCGCCGAGGACGAAGCCGGTGGCCACCACCGTGATCTCGATCGCCGTGCGGACCAGGCGGATCGAGACCCCCGTGCGCTGGTGCAGTCCGGTCATCAGTCCGTCCCGCGGGCCGGGACCGAACCGCGCCGCGATGTACAGCCCGGTCGCCGCGCCGTTCAGGACGATGCCCGCGACCATGAACGCCACGCGCGCGGGAAGCCCGTGCGCGTCCGGCACCACCGCCAGCGTGGCGTCCATCGCCGCGCCGATCACCAGGACGTTGGAGACGGTGCCGAGGCCCGGCCGCTGGCGCAGCGGGATCCACAACAGCAGCACGGTCGCGCCGACGATGGTCAGCACCAGGCCCATCGACAGTCCCGTGCGCTCGGACAGGCCCTGGTGCAGCACGTTCCAGGGCTCCAGTCCCAGCCCGGACCTGACCAGTAGCGCCGAGCTCGCGCCGTACAGCGCCAGACCGGCGTACAGCTGGAACAGCCGTCGTGCGAGACGACCGGGCCGGGACGAGTGGCTGGACACGTGATGCCCCCTGTGGTGGAAGTGGACCGATGCATGACACCCTGTGGCTTGGACGGAGATGCCATCCATGGCCAATCCGGGGAAGGTGGACTGATTCTCATGGCGCAGTGGACCTCGGCGGTGGGGGCCGCTCAGCTCGCCCGGCTGCTCAAGTCCCAGCAGGACCGCCCCGCCGGACCCGGCACCCGGCGTCCGCCGGCCTACCGGGCGCTCGCCGACGGCATCCGGCTGCTGGTGCTCGAAGGGCGCGTGCCGGTCGCCGCGCGGCTGCCCGCCGAACGCGAACTGGCCCTCTCCCTGGCCGTCAGCCGCACCACCGTCGCCGCCGCCTACGAGGCGCTGCGCAGCGAGGGGTTCCTGGAGTCCCGGCGCGGGGCGGGCAGCTGGACCGCGGTGCCGGCCGGGAATCCGGTGCCCGCGCGGGGCCTCGAGCCGCTGCCGCCGGAGGCGCTCGGCTCGCTGATCGACCTCGGCTGCGCCGCCCTGCCCGCGCCCGAGCCGTGGCTGACCCGCGCCGTGCAGGGCGCCCTGGAGGAGCTCCCGCCGTACGCGCACACCCACGGCGACTATCCCGCCGGGCTGCCCGCGCTGCGCTCGATGATCGCCGAGCGCTACACCGCGCGCGGGATCCCGACCATGCCCGAGCAGATCATGGTGACGACCGGCGCGATGGGCGCCATCGACGCCATCTGCCATCTCTTCGGCGGCCGGGGCGAGCGCATCGCGGTGGAGTCGCCGTCGTACGCCAACATCCTGCAGCTCATGCGGGAGGCCGGCGCCCGGCTGGTGCCCGTGGCCATGGCGGAGGGCCTGGCGGGCTGGGACATGGACCGCTGGCGGCAGGTGCTGCGGGAGGCCGCACCCCGCATCGCCTACGTCGTCGCCGACTTCCACAACCCGACCGGTGCGCTCGCCGACGAGGACCAGCGGCGCCGCCTGGTGGACGCGGCCCGCTCGGCCGGGACGGTGCTGGTCGCCGACGAGACGATGAGCGAGCTGTGGCTCGACCCCGACCTCGGGGAGAGCGCGATGCCGCGCCCTGTCTGCGCCTTCGACCCGGCGGGCTCCACCGTCATCACCGTCGGCTCGGCGAGCAAGGCCTTCTGGGCCGGGATGCGCATCGGCTGGGTGCGCGCGGCCCCCGACGTGATCCGCAGCCTGGTCGCCGCACGGGCGTACGCCGATCTGGGCACTCCGGTGCTGGAACAGCTGGCCGTGCACTGGCTGTTCGGCACCGGCGGCTGGGAGCAGGCCGTCGAGGTGCGGCGCGAACAGGCCCGGGACAACCGGGACGCACTGGTCGCCGCCGTCCGGCGAGAGCTGCCGGACTGGGAGTTCGAGGTGCCCCGGGGCGGGCTCACCCTCTGGGTGCGCACCGGCGGCCTGTCGGGTTCACGCCTCGCCGAGGCGGGCGAACGGGTCGGCGTCCGCGTCCCCTCCGGCCCGCGCTTCGGCGTCGACGGCGCCTTCGAGGGCTACGTCCGGCTGCCGTTCACGGTGGGCGGCGCGGTCGCGGAGGAGGCGGCGGCCCGGCTGGCGGCGGCGGCCCGGCTGGTGGAGACGGGGGGCACGTCGGGGGCCGAGCCGCCGCGGACGTTCGTGGCGTAGCTCTGACGTAACAGGGCCTCGGGGTTCGCGCTGGACTCCGGGGTCCGAGGAGCTGCGGGGCTCAGGAGGACTCGGCGACCGCCGCTTCCCTGGCCACGGACTCCTTCAGGGCCGACCCGGCGGCCGCGGTGTCGGCGGGCACCCTGCCCGCGTCCGGCTCCTGCCCGGCCCTGTTGTCCTCGTCCGCCCTGTCCTCGTCCGGAGTCCGCTCCGCAGGCACCTTCTCCAGGCGTACCGCCTGCGCCGGTGGCGTGGGCTCCGCCGCCTGGTCCGGATCCGTCTCCAGGCGCTCCTGATCCTGCTCCAGGCGCTCCCTCGGAGCCAGGTCCGCGTCCGCCGGAGTCGTGCGCGGGGGCACGAGGTCCAGGACCGCCTGCCGGTGGGCTTCGCTGGTGGCGTCGTCGTAGGGGTTCGGCGTGGCCGGGACCTGGAGGCGGTGCACCGGACCAGCGCCCAGGCGGGCGTAGCCGCGGCCCGCGGGGATCTGGTCGACCGGCGTGGTGGGCGGCGGGGCACCGAGGACGGACTCCAGCTGCTCCGCGGTCGCCGGGCCGAGGACGACACGCGCGCGTGTGTGCTGGCGTACCGCCTCGCTGAGGGACTGCAGGCTGTCGAGCTGATCGGCCACGACCACCGTGACGTTCGCCGGACGGCCGTGCCGCAGCGGGGCCTGGAGCAGCGACTGGGGGTCCTCGCGGCCGTCGGTGGCGGCCAGGTGCGTGAAGACGGTCGGGCGGTCCAGCAGGATCCACAGCGGGCGCCTGGTGTCCTCCGGCGGCGGGTCGCCCGCCTGGTGCGCCCGGTTGACGGCGATCAGGCGGCGCTCCGTCTCCTGCGCCACCCACTCCAGGCTCGTCAGCGCCCCCGCCAGGCCGCACTCGACGGCCAGCACGCCGTCCCGACCGGTCAGGCAGGCGTACTCGCCGGTGCCGCCGCCGTCGAGGATCATCACGTCGCCGTGCTGGAGGGCCTGCAGGGCGATGGAGCGCAACAGGGTCGAGGTGCCGCTGCCCGGCTGACCGACCGCGAGCAGATGCGGTTCGGTCGAGCGGATGCCGGTGCGCCAGACGACGGGCGGAACGTCGCGCTGCTGCTCGCCGTGGGTGAGCGGCAGGGTCCGCTGCACCCGGATGGGGTCGGTGAAGCCGAGGACCGTCTCACCGGGGGACGTGACGAAGCGCTGGGCCGTGATGTCGACGGGCAGGGGCGCGAGGGCGCGGACGGTGAGCTGGTTGCCCTCCTCGTCCCACGCGAAGTGGTACTCGCGGTCGCGCCCCGACTTCGCGGTGAGCAGGTGCTCGATCCGGGCGCGGGACTGCGGCTCGCCGTCGGTGAAGTAGGCGGGATAGCTGATCACCAGGTGCGTGACGCGGCCGCCGCCGTCGAACTCGTACTCCGGGAACGCCTTGTCCCACGCGCCGCCGTGGCTGTACAGCGGCTCGGGGTCCTCGGCGGTGGAGAAGTACGGCACCAGCGCCTCGTAGAGCGATCTGAGGCGCTGGCTCTGGGACGCGTCGGGCCCCTGCGGCACCGGCGGTCTGCGGTCCCGGCCCTGCCAGGCCGCCGCCGCCATCAGGGTGACGACGGCGAGCAGCGGGCCGTACGGCATGAGCGCCACGACCAGGACCACCGACGCCACCAGGAAGAGCAGCGCGCCGCGCCGGTCCTTGGGTGTCTCGGTCCATCTGCGCCGGCCGGCCGAGGCCAGCCGGCGCAGACCGCGCGTGATCGTGATCAGCGGATGGAGGACGTCCGTGGCGCTGTCGGCCGCCGTCCGGGCCAGCTCCCGGCTCCGGGCGAGCTGTGCGCCGCCGTTGCTGAGGATGCGGGGGAGGGGGCGCCGGGCCACTGCTGCCTCCAGAGGGTGCGTACGGGCGGGCGGGGTGTCGGGCGGATCAGAACTTGAGTCCGCCCAGAAGACTGGCCAGGCTCTCGCCGCCGGCCTTGATGCTGGGGGCGATGGCCGTGCTGGCCAGGTAGAAGCCGAAGAGCATCGCCACCAGCGCGTGCGACAGCTTCAGTCCGTCCTTGCGGAAGAAGATGAAGACGACGATGCCGAGCAGCACGACGCATGAGATCGAGATGAACATGTGAGTTCTCCTGGTTCACGGGGACAGTCACCCTGAGTTCTTCCAGGCTCACAGCATGTGTCTATACGATAAAAGGTGCAACTGGGTGCATTTCGGTGGTTTTCCCTCGCGTGGCGGAGGCCTGTCGCGCCTCCTTGACGTGGGCGGTTGCGTCCGGTCGGGTCTGCCGTGATCTTTACCTCGGACGCATCGGGTCATGTGCCGCGCGAGCCAGTACCCTGGCGATTCACCCGTACGGCTCTGCACCGCTCGCAGACGTACGCCCTGTACCCGCAGTACCGACAAGCACGTGAGAGGCGGTCCGGCCGATGACTGAAGCCCCCGACCCCGAGGTCGTGGAGCTGGCGACCAAGATCTTCGATCTGGCCCGCAGCGGCCGGACCGACGAGCTCGTGGCCTACGTCGACGCGGGCGTTCCGGCGAACCTCACCAACGACCGCGGCGACTCGCTCGTGATGCTCGCCGCCTACCACGGGCACGCCGGGACGGTCCGCGCGCTCCTGGAGCGCGGCGCCGACGCCGACCGGGTCAACGACCGCGGCCAGACCCCCCTCGCGGGGGCCGCCTTCAAGGGTGAGACAGAGGTGATCAAGGCGCTCCTGGAGGGCGGCGCCGACCCGTCCGCCGGGACGCCCTCGGCCGTGGACACCGCCCGCATGTTCGGCCGGGCGGAACTGCTCGAACTGTTCGGCGAGCACTGAGCCGGACCCGCACCGAGCGCTCACAACGCGCTCTGACCAGCGAAGACACCGACAACGGGGGAGGCGGTACGGGGCCGCCGAAATATCGGTCGCGGTAGAAGTGACCGCCGGGTCATCATGACGACGTGGTTCACGGACGTGATGGCTGGGCAGGTGATGCCGCACCGCGCGGGCCGTGATGCGGCCCGCATGGGCCACCGACGAGAGGCAGAGGAAGATGGTCTACAGCAAGCAGGAAACGGCGGGCGCCCCGACGTGTTGTCACGCGGCCAGGTAATGCACGTCCCCGGTTGCGTCGACGCTTGATGTGAGGCTGTTTCCCATGTTCGATCCGGTCATAGCGCCCAGCGGTACGCTGCTCGGCCTGCTCCAGCGGGGTCGCGGCGACGGCACGCTGCACGCGCTCACCGCCCCGCGCCCCGAGGCGCTCGCGGCGCTGAACCACTGTGTGCTGCGCGACCCGCGTCACGACTGGCAGGTGGAGAACCGCTCCCTCTACTACGCCCGCCTCTACCTCGATCTGCACGGCGAACTGGATGCGATCGAGGCCCACCTCTTCGACCCCGAGGACGTGCTGGACACCGACGAGTCCCGCACCGGACTCGCCCTCGCCGTCCTCGGCCATCTCGCCTCGTACGGCAGGCGGGACGCCCTGGAACTGCTGCGCAGGTACGCCGCGCACGGCACCAACTGGAACTGGGCCCTGGACGAGCTCGCGCTCCGCGACGACGACGCGGGCCTGCGCGCCCTCGCCGCGCCGGTGCTCGCTCGGTTCCCCGCCGACCCCGAGGGCGAGGCGGAGCTCGCCGCGACCGTGCGCGACGCCTTCGAACCCCGGCCCTGGCGGTTGTGGGCCGACGATCCGCGTCCCTCGATCGCCACCCGTGTGCGGGCCGCCCACGAAGCCGGATGTTTCGACCGCTGGCAGCGGCAGATGCGCCCGGCCGGGCCCCGCCCGGGGTGGAGCGTGCAAGCCGTGTTCGAGTGGGCCCAGCAAGGCGTCGAGAGGGGCGCCGCGCTCCATGTCCCGGCCGCCCGCTGTCTCACCGCCGTGGCGGGCCCCGAGGACCGCCCCGAGATCGTCCGGGCCGCCCAGGACGGCACCGAGGGAGCCCGGTGCACCGCCCTGAGGTATCTCGCCGACAGCAACGATCCGGACGCGCTCGACCTGATCGAGCGCGCCGTGGCCACCGGTTCGACGGCCGTCGTCGAGGCCGCCGTCGCGGCCTTCGAACGCATGCGCAGTCTCGCCGCCGTCGACCGGGCCCGCGGCTGGGCCCGCCGGCCCGACCCGCTCGGCGCCGCCGCCGGCCGTGTCCTCGCCTGCCGGGGCGGTGCGCAGGACCGCGACCTGGTCCTCGCCGCCCTCCGCGAGGCGGTCCGCGGGGAGGGGCCCGACGCGCCCACCCTGTGGACCCTCGTCGACGGCGCCGGACGCCTCGGCATCGGCTGCGCCGCCCCCGTGCTGCGCCACATCTACCGCGAGACCGCCTCGTCCCACCTCCGCGGCCGCGCCGCCCGCGCCCTGGCCGCCACCGACCCCTCCTTCGGCACCGGCTTCGCCGTCGAATGCCTCTGGGACTGCGAGGAGTCCACCCGCGAGATCGCCGCCCGCCACGCCGAGACGGGCGACACCAGGGTCGTCGAACGGCTGCGCCGGCTCGCCGCCGACCCGGCCGAGGAGGCCGAGGTCCAGACAGCCGTGCGCAGCAGGATCGGCCCGGAGGGCACGGCCGTGTGACCCACCGCCGCTCCGCGGGCACGGCCGGTTGAACGGCGGATGACCCGCGGGGCAGGGGCGCATGGATGCCGCCCGACCTGCTCGGGGTGCGGGGGAACGCTCATGGCGCGTTCCCCGTACGGAAAGATCCACGTTGACGTGGCCACGTCCGGTGCGGCGACAACACCGGTATGCGAGTCGTCATCGTGACCGAGTCCTTTCCCCCCGATGTGAACGGCGTGGCACACTGCGCGCTCCAGACCGCCCGGCACCTCGTCGACCGCGGTCACGTCCCCGTCGTCGTCGCCCCCGCCACCGCGGGCGACGCGCCCGACGACGCAGCGCCGTGCCCCGTCGTCCGGGTCCCCTCCCTCCCGCTCCCCGGCTACCCGCAGGTCCGGGTCGCCCTGCCCAGCCGCCGGGTCGCCGCCGCGATCGCGGAACACCGGGCCGACCTCGTCCACCTGGCCAGCCCGTTCGTCCTCGGCGTACGCGGCATGGCCGCCGCCGCCCGCCTCGGTCTGCCCGCCGTCGCCGTCTACCAGACCGACCTCGCCGGGTACGCCCGTACGTACATGGGCGCCGGTGAGGCCGCGGCCTGGCGGCGGATCCGCTCCGTGCACGCCGCCGCCGACCTCACCCTCGCCCCGTCCGGCGCCGCCCTGCGCGACCTGGAGGCGCACGGCATACCCCGCGTCAGACTGTGGCCGCGAGGCGTCGACACCGAGCGTTTCCGGCCCGACCGGCGCGACGAGACACTGCGCCGCGCGCTCGCCCCCGACGGCGAGCTGATCGTCGGCTACGTCGGCCGGCTCGCCCCCGAGAAGCAGGTCGAGCTGCTGGGCGGGGCGTGCGCCCTGCCCGGGGTACGGGTCGTCGTCGTGGGGGACGGACCCAGCCGGCCGGGGCTGGAGCAGTCACTGCCCGGCGCCGTCTTCCTCGGCCGCCGCACCGGTGACGAACTCGGCCGGATCTTCGCCTCCTTGGACGTCTTCGTGCACACGGGCCCCTTCGAGACCTTCTGCCAGACCGTGCAGGAGGCGATGGCGAGCGGGGTGCCGGTGGTCGCGCCCGCCGTGGGCGGACCGCTCGACCTCGTCGCCCACCGCCACACCGGCCTGCTCGTCCCGCCGCGCGACGCCGACGCCGTACGCGACGCGGTGAGTGCCCTGGCCGCCGGTCCCGGGCTGCGGGCGGCCTACGGCGCCGCCGGGCGCGCGATGGTCGAGGGGCGCACCTGGGCGGCCGTGGGCGACCAGCTGATCGGGCACTACGCGGACGTCCTCGCCGGGCGCAGGACGGCGGTGGCGGCATGAGGAGGTCCGTCCGCAACGACGCTCCGCTGCGCATCGTGCGGCTCGCGAACTTCGTCGCACCCGCCTCCGGAGGGCTGCGCACCGCCCTGCGGGAGCTCGGCAAGGGGTACCGGGCGGCGGGGCACGAGCCCGTGCTCGTCGTCCCCGGTGAGCGGGAGAGCGACCGCGAGACCGAGCAAGGGCGGGTGATCACCCTGTCGGGCCCGCAGCTGCCCGGCACCGGCGGCTACCGCGTCCTGACCGACCAACGGCGCCTCGCCGACTTGCTCGGGGAACTCGCCCCCGACCGCCTCGAGGTGTCCGACCGCACCACCCTGCGCTGGACCGGCCGCTGGGCGCGACGGGAGCGGATTCCCGCGGTCATGGTCTCCCACGAGACCGCCGACGGCGTGCTGCGCACCTGGGGCCTGCCCGAGGGCGCCGCCCGGCGGGCCGCCGACGCCCTCAACACCCGTACGGCGCACACCTACGCGCGCATCGTGTGCACCACCGAGTTCGCGGCGCGGGAGTTCGTACGCATCGGCGCGCGCAACGTCGTACGCGCCCCGCTCGGCGTCGACCTGGTGGAGCGGAACCCGGCGCTGCGCGATCCGGGGCTGCGGGAGCGGTACGCGCGCGCGGGCGAGACCCTGCTGGTGATGTGCTCCCGGCTGTCCGTGGAGAAGCGGCCGGGCACCGCGCTGGACGCCCTCCAGGCGCTCACGCGGCGCGGACGGAGGGCGGTGCTGGTGGTGGCCGGGGACGGGCCGCTGCGGGCGCGGCTCGAACAGCGCGCACGGGAGCGCGCTCTGCCCGCCGTCTTCCTGGGCCACGTCCGCGACCGGGGGCTCCTCGGCGCCCTGCAGGCGTCCGCCGACGTGTGCCTGGCACCGGGCCCCGCCGAGACCTTCGGGCTGTCCGCGCTGGAGTCGATGGCGTGCGGCACGCCGGTCGTGGCGAGCGCGTCGTCGGCGCTGCCGGAGGTGATCGGCGCTGCCGGAGCCGTCGCGGACGACCGGGGGGAGGCGTTCGCGGACGCCGTCGAACTGGTGCTGGCCGCGCGGGAGGAGGACCGGCGCGAGGCGGCACGCGCCCGTGCCGAGTACTTCGGGTGGGACACCGCCGTGGCCGCCTTCCTCGCGGCGCACGACGCGCCGGGCGCCGGTGTCCGCGCCGAACGCCCCGTCCCCTTGCGGCCGGTGATGCCCGGGGGGCCGGCATGAGACCCTCCCGGTTCGTGGCCCTCGGCGACTCGCTGACCGAGGGCGTCGGCGACCGGGTCGCCGGCCGGTGGCGGGGGTGGGCGGCGTTGCTCGCGGCGTCCCTGGACGAGTCGCCGCGAGCCGTGCGGTTCACCAACCTCGCGGTGAGCGGGGCGCAGACGCGCGACGTGCTCGACCGTCAACTGCCCGCCGCCCTCGCCCTGCGGCCCGACCTGGCGTCCGTCGTCGTCGGCGTCAACGACACCCTGCGCCGCACCTTCGACATCAGCGCGGTGGCGGCCCGGCTGGACGAGGTGTACGCCTCCTGCACCGGGCAGGGCGCCGTGCTGCTCACCGCCTGTCTGCCCGACCCCGGTGCGATGCTCGGGCTGCCCGGGGCGCTGGCCCGCCCGCTGGCCCGGCGGCAGCGGGCGGTGAACACGGTGGTCCACGCGCTGTCCGACCGGTACGGGGCGGTGCATCTGCACGCGTGCGAGGGCGACTGGATCACCGACCGCGCGATGTGGAGCGCGGACCGGCTGCACCCCGGCGAGCGAGGGCACCGCCAACTGGCGCACCGCTTCCACGCCTTGCTGAGGGAACACGGTCTCGCCACGGGCCCGGCGCCCGCGCTGGAGCCCGAGTCACCGGCTCCCACGGCGCGTGCGAGCCTGTGGTGGCTGGCCACGGCCGGCACCGGCTGGGTGGCCCGCCGCTGCACCGACCTGCTGCCGCAGCTGCTGATGCTGGCCGCCGACGAAGTACGCCATCACGCACGCGGCACGAGCATCCGCCTCGATCTGCGTACCTCCGCCGCGGTGTCGGCGGCGCTGGCGGCACTGGCGGCGGGGGAGCAGCGGCGGGGGGTTGCTTGAGGGGTGGGAAAAGGGCAGGGCGGTGGGGACCGCCGCGTGGGTCAGCGGCGGCGGACCGGGACGAAGCGGACGGGGGTGCCGGGGCGGGCCTGGGCCGCGGCGGGCAGGTCGGTGGGACGGACGACCGCGATCACCGGGTAGCCGCCGGTGGTCGGGTGGTCGGCCAGGAACACCACCGGTGTGCCGTCCGGCGGCACCTGGACCGCGCCCAGCACCATGCCCTCGCTGGGCAGTTCGCCGGTGCGGGCGCGCTGCAGCGCGGGCCCGGTCGTGCGCAGGCCGATGCGGTTGCTCGCCGGCGAGACGTGAAACACGCGAGAGGTGAAGGCTCGTATCGCCGTGCGCGTGAACCAGTCGTCGCGCGGGCCGAGCGTCACCCGGAGCACGAGTTCGGCCGGGGGTGCCGGCTGCGGGGCGGTGTCCACGCGCGCGTGGCGAGCGGGCGGAGCCCCGAGTGGGAGCACCGCGCCGTCCGTGAGGGGTGCAGGGCCGAGGCCCGAGAGCAGGTCGGTGGAGCGGCTGCCGAGCACCGGCTCGACGGCGATCCCACCGGAGACGGCCACATACGCGCGGACACCGCTCACGGCCGGACCGACGTCCAGCAGCGCCCCCGCGGGGACGCGTACCGGCGCGCTCCAGGGGACCGGGCGCCCCTCCACTGTGACGGGGCAGGGCGCGCCGGTGACCGCCACGGTGACGGTCGAACGGGGGCGCAGGGAACACCCGTCGAGCGTGGTCTCCAGGACGGCCGCGTCCGGCCCGTTCCCGGCCAGCCGGTTGGCCAGTGCCGCCGCCGGCTCGTCGAGGGCACCGGACCGAGGCACGCCGAGGTGGGCATGCCCGCGGCGACCCCGGTCCTGCACGGTGGTCAGCGCTCCCGCCCGCACGACCGCGAGCGCCCGGTCCGTCATGCCGCACCTGCCGGTCCGGCCGACGGGCTTGGTACGCGTGCCGGGCCTGCGGGGCCGACCGACGGGGCCGGTGCACCTGCTGTGCTGACGAAGCGGACCCGTGTGCCGGGGGACAGGAGGGCCGCCGGTGTGCGGGTGGGGTCCCACAGGACGGTGTCCGTCGTGCCGATGAGCTGCCAGCCGCCGGGGGACGAGCGCGGGTACACGCCCGTGTACGGGCCCGCCAGAGCCACCGCGCCGGCCGGGACGGTGGTGCGCGGCGTCGACCGGCGGGGGACGTCGTAGCGCGGCGGCAGGCCCGTCAGGTAGCCGAAGCCGGGCGCGAAGCCGCAGAAGGCGACGTGGAATTCGGTGCCCGCGTGGATGCGGGCCACCTCCTCCATCGGAACGCCCCAGTGCGCGGCGACGTCGGCCAGGTCCGGGCCGTCGTAGCGCACCGGGATCTCGACCGTCTCCCGCGCGCGCGGAGGGACGGGCGGGATGTCCGCGGCGGTCAGTTCAGCGGCGGTGCGGCGCGGGTCGGGCAGGCCGTCGAGGAGCACCGTGCGCGCCGCCGGGACGATCTCGCCGACCCGCAGCGAGCCCTCCGCGCGGCGCCGCAGCAGCTCCGCGTGGAGGGCCTGCGCCTCCTCGCCCGAGGTGACCTCGACGAGCAGGGCGTCCTCGCCGACGGGCAGGACCCTCATGCGAAGGCCTCCACCCGCACGCCCGACGCCTCCAGCCGCTCACGGACCCGCCGTGCCAGGTCGACCGCTCCGGGCGTGTCACCGTGCAGACACAGCGACCGCGCCCGCACCTCCACCCGCCGCCCCGACCGTGTCTCGACCTCGCCCGACCGGGCCAGGCCCACCGAACGCGCCACGACCGAGTCCGGCTCGGTGAGCACGGCTCCCTCCTCGCCGCGCGGTACGAGCGTGCCCTCGTCGGTGTACGCGCGGTCCGCGAACGCCTCCGTGACGACCGGCAGCCCCGCCTTCCCGGCGAGTTCCAGCAGCCGCGAGCCGGGCAGCCCCAGCACCGGCAGCGCGGCGTCCGCGAGGAGCACCCCGTCGACGACCGCGCCGGCCTGCTCCTCGTCGTGCACGACCCGGTTGTAGAGCGCCCCGTGCGGTTTGACGTACGCCACGCGGGAGCCCGCCGCGCGGGCGAACACCTCCAGCGCCCCGATCTGGTAGGCCACCTCGGCCGCCAGTTCGGCGGGCGGCACGTCCATCGCGCGCCGCCCGAAACCGGCGAGGTCCCGGTAGGAGACCTGGGCGCCGATCCGCACGCCGCGCTCCGCCGCCAGCTCGCACACCCGGCGCATCGTGACCGCGTCACCCGCGTGGAAACCGCAGGCCACATTGGCACTCGTCACCACGGACAGCAGCCGTTCGTCGTCGGTGAGCCGCCAGCGGCCGAAGCCCTCGCCCAGGTCGGCGTTCAGATCGATCGAGGTCATGGATCCTTCGTGTCTCCTGCTCAGGCCACGCGGTACTGGTCGTCGCGGGCGTCGGTGAGGAACATCCGGCCCGGCGCGTGGGTGATCGCGAACGGCGGACGCGAGGCCATGACCGCCGCCTGCGGGGTCACCCCGCACGCCCAGAACACCGGGATGTCGTCGGGCTCCGGCTCCACCGGATCGCCGAAGTCCGGGCTGCCGAGGTCGTCGATGCCGAGCACCGAGGGATCGCCGCAGTGCACCGGGCCGCCGTGCACCGCCGGCATCAGACTGCTCTCCCGGATGGCCGCCGCCAGACACCCAGGCGGCACCGGCCGCATGGACACCACCATCGGCCCGCGCAGCCGTCCGGCCGGGCGGCACTGCCGGTTCGTCACGAACATCGGCACGTTGCGGTCCTGCTCGATGTGCCGCAGCGGGACGCCCGCCGCCGCCAGCGCCCACTCGAACGTGAAGCTGCACCCGATCAGGAACGACACCAGATCGCCCCGCCAGTGCGCCCGCACCTCGGCCGGCTCGTCCACCAGCTCGCCGTGCTCCCACACCCGGTAGCGCGGAAGGTCGGTGCGCAGGTCCGCGCCGTCGGCGAGGACGGTGGTGACCGATCCGGCGTCCGTGACGTCGAGGACCGGGCAGGGCCTGGGGTTGCGCTGGCAGAACAGCAGCATGTCGTACGCCCAGTCGGCGGGCACCGCGATCAGGTTGGCCTGGGTGTGCCCCGCCGCGACGCCGGCGGTGGGGCCGCTGAGCCCCTCCCGGAAGCGTGCGCGTGCCGTTGCCGGGCGCCACGCGTGCGCGTGCTCGTCGACGAGGGTCACGGGGCGGTCGTCGGTGCGGTTCACTCCAGCTCCTTCCCGCGGGTCTCCGGCAGCCCGAGCAGCGCCAGCGCCGCCAGGCCGTATCCGATCGCGCCGAACACCAGCGCTCCGCCCACGCCCCAGCTGTCGGCCAGGAAACCGACCGTCGTGGGGAAGACGGCGCCGACCGCGCGTCCGGTGTTGTACGTGAAGCCCTGTCCCGTGCCGCGCACCGCCGTCGGGTACAGCTCGCTCAGGTAGGAGCCGAAGCCGCTGAAGATGGCCGACATGCAGAAGCCGAGCGGGAAACCGAGCACCAGGACCAGGGTGTTGGCGCCGCTCGGCAGGTTCGCGTACACCAGGATGCAGATCGCCGAGAGCAGCGCGAACAGCCAGATGTTGCGGCGGCGGCCCAGCCGGTCGGTGAGATAGCCGCCGGTGAGATAGCCGATGAAGGCGCCCGAGATGAGGAACGTCAGATAGCCGCCCGTGCCGACGACCGACAGCTCGCGCTCGGTCTTGAGGTACGTCGGAACCCACGTGGCGAGCGTGTAGTAGCCGCCCTGCACACCGGTGGAGAGCAGCACCGCGAACACGGTGGTGCGCAGCAGACCCGGGGACCCGGCCCGCTCGGGCCGGAAGATGGCCGCGAACGAGCCCTTCTGCGGGCTCTGCTCGCGCACGGCGGTCGCCCTGGGCGCGTCGTGCACGCTGCGCCGCACCCACACGACGAGCACGGCCGGCAGCGCGCCGGTCCAGAACATCACCCGCCAGGCCAGGTCGTCGTCGACGAACGAGAAGACCATCGTGTACACGATCACCGCGAGCGCCCAGCCGACGGCCCAGGAACTCTGGATCGCGCCGAGGGTGCGGCCCCGGTGCTTCGCGCTCGCGTACTCGGCGACCAGGATGGCGCCGACCGCCCACTCGCCGCCGAAGCCCAGGCCCTGCAGCGCCCGGAACACCAGCAGCGTCTCGTAGTTGGGCGCGAAGCCGCAGGCGACGGTGAACACCGCGTAGGTGATGACCGTGAGCAGCAGCGCCTTGACCCGGCCGATGCGGTCCGCCAGCACTCCCGCGAGGGCGCCGCCGACCGCGGAGACGACCAGGGTGACGGTGGTGAGCAGGCCGGTCTGGCCGCTGTTCAGGCCGAAGTACGCCGACAGCGCGACCATCGTCAGCGGCAGCGTGAAGTAGTCGTAGGAGTCCAGGGCATAGCCGCCGAACGCGCCGCCGAAGGCGCGCCGGCCGCGCGGTCCCAGCGCACGCAGCCAGCCGAACGCCCCGTCGTCGGGGGGCTGTTCGGCCGGGGTGGGGCGTGCGGAGTCGGTCAGGGAACGCGGTGGAGGGGTCGTGCTCATGGGCACCTCGCAGGGGGAGGACGGAGGGTGCGTGAGGGGGGAGGTGAGCCGTGCCGTGTCCAGCAAGGTAGAGGATCGTTGAACGATCCTTCAATACCCATGTTGTCTCGTTCTTCCGCGTGCGATTGAATTCCGGGCATGGCAGAGCAGCTGAGGGGACTGGCCGACGACCGCGCCCTGTTGGGCCGTACCAGCACCGCCGAGCGGGTCTCGGACATCCTCAGGAGCCGGATCGCCGAGGGGTACTTCCCGCCCGGGACGCGGCTGTCGGAGGACAGCATCGGCGGGGCCCTCGGTGTCTCGCGCAACACGCTCCGCGAGGCGTTCCGGCTGCTCACGCATGAACGGCTGCTCGTCCACGAGTTGAACCGGGGCGTCTTCGTGCGGGTCCTGACCGTCGAGGACGTCGAGGACATCTACCGCACCCGCCGGCTCGTCGAGTGTGCCGTCGTGCGCGGCCTGGGCGAGCCGCCCTACGCGCTCGACGCGCTCGCCGGGGCGGTGGAGGAGGGGCGCCGGGCGGCGCGCGAAGGTGACTGGAAAGCGGTGGGTACGGCCAATATCCACTTCCACCGGGAACTGGTGGCCCTCGCCGCGAGCGAACGCACCGACGAGCTGATGCGCAGTGTCTTCGCCGAACTGCGGCTGGCGTTCCACGTGGTGGACGAGCCGCAGCGGCTGCACGAGCCGTACATCGCACGAAATGTCGCGATTCTTCAGGCATTGCAGGCGGGGGAGCGCGACAAGGCCGAGGAACTGCTGGCGGGTTATCTCGACGACTCGCTCGAACGCGTGGTGGAGGTGTACCGGCGCCGGGTGGGGGACGACGGCCCGGGCGCCTGAGCCGGGCGGGAGGCGGCGGTCCGGGCGTGTGAGCCGGGGTGCATCTGGGTCGTTTGGGTCGTTGTCAGACCGAGGACCTAGTCTGTGCACCGTGACTTCGCCTGCATCGACGGACAGCGTTCCGCCCCAGCTCAGCGCGGGGCCGCGCCCCGCGCCGGGGCCGGCCGCCGACGAGGGACTGGCGCGGCGGCTGCGCGCGCTCGCCTGCACCGCGCCGCTGCACGACCTGGACGCGCGCAAGGCCAACCTGGCCGGCGAGTACTCGGTGTACGGCATGGCGGAGATCGCCCTCGCGGCCATCGACCTGGTCACCCTGAACATGGACTTCGACACGGGCGCGGACCACGACCAGATCGTCGCCCGGCTCATCCCGCGCATCGCCGCCCAGGCCCCGCGCCGACCCGCCGCCGAGCACGAGCGGGTGGCCCGCTGGGTCCTGGAGAACCTGATCAACGTCGGCAGCGTCGACCGCGGCTTCCGCGCGGTGTACGGCGTCTTCGGCGCCGACGGCACGTACGTCCGCCGCGACTACGACTTCAAGTTGATCGAGGAGGTCCCCGGCCCCGGCGGCGCCGTGTACCTGCGAACCACCGACGAAGCGGTCAACGTGCTCGTCGGCGCCCTGGACACCGACGTCACCAGCGCGCAGATCGCCGCCGAGGTCAAGCTGGAGGTGCTGATCAGCCGCGGCCGGCTCGCCGACGCCCAGCTCGCCGCGGAGCAGGCCCGCTACCGGACCGTGCAGTACTCCGAGACTCTGCGCCGCGCCCTCGAGGCGACCCGGCGCAACGTCCGCGCGGTGGACTGGCTCACCGCCGTGCCCGACATGATCGCCGAGGCACTGGACCACGTGGCCGACCGATACCGCCACGAGAACGCGATCCTCACCAACATCCGCAAGGCCCGCGACGAATCCGAGGACCCCGAGCACAAGCGCCGTGCCGCCGAGCTCGTGGACATCGTCAAGGACTGCATCCGGCGCCACACGCAGCTGCAGTCCCGGCTGCTGGAGGCGGGCCCGCTGTTCCGCGCCGAGCAGGACCGGCAGGCCTTCGCCACGCCCACCGCGGCGTCCGGCACGGACCTCTACGGCCACCTCCTCGCGCCCTCGCTGCCGCTCCCCGTGGAGCAGGCCGTCCGGGTCACCGACGCGTTCTTCGCGCATGGCACGGGGCTGCGCACGCCGGTGTCCGTCCGGCTCACCGATCTAGTCGAGATACTGCTCACCCCGCCCGTGGAGCGGGAGCACCTCGGCGCGGAGATGCCCGAGCCCGACCTGATCGCCACACCGGACGACAGCCGCTTCAGCGAGGAGCAGCTGGCGGCGGCGACGGAACTGCTGGATCTGCCGGCGGACGCGCCACGGCGGCTGTCCGGGCTGCTGGCGGAGGCCCGGCGGCGCGATCCCGAGCTGCCGTATCTGGTGGCGCTGCTCGCGGTGCACGCGGCGAGTCCGCCGGTGGGGACGGCGGTCCGGCAGGGGGAGCGGAAGCTGCTGTTCGCCGTGGACGACGGCACGGAACTGGATGATCCGGAGTTCGGCGGTGCCGATCTCATCGTGGGGACGGCGCTGTTGAACGCGGCGGCTGGATCGGAGGCGGCGTGAGGTGTCTGTCCGAGGGCGGCTGCGGGCCCGTCGTGGCTGATCGCGCCCGCCCGGCGGAGCCGCATATCGATACCGCCCGCGCCCCTGAGGGTGCTGCCCCGGTCCGTGTTCGTCAGTGCAAGGAGTTTCGTCCGTGAATGAGCACCTCGAGTGGAGTGAGGGAGATGCTCCCGCGTCCGCGGGGAGCGGTGCCGTCACCCCTGCCGACGCCGCCGATGCCGCGCGGCTCGTCGCCTTCGGGCTGCAGCCCAAGCTGCAGCCCGCCCGCGATCAGGAGTACGCGGATCTGCTGCGCCGGTACCGGGAGGATCCCCCGTTCGCGCGGCTCGCGGACGCCGTGGCCACCGGGCTCGGGCTGATCGTGCTGGAGGTGTCGCCGCGCGCCGGGATGGCCGTCACCGCCGCCGAGGACTCCGTGTTCGCCGTTCGCATGGGCGACTACGCGCGGCGGACCTCCGCAGACGGCGGCGACCGGTTCCTGCACGGGCTCGCCCACCTCGCCGTCGCCGCCATGGCCTTCCCGCGCCCCGAGGACCTTGCCGACGACGGCTACATCGGACGCGTCACCGTCAACGGCGTCGACGCCTTCGTGCGCCAGGCCTGTCACCGGCTGGAGGAGCGCGCGGCCGAGCAGGGCGAGAACACCGACCCGGTCAGCGACGCCCCCGGGTTGGAGGCGGCCTGGCGGGTCTGGGCCAGACGCAGCGCGACCGGCGCCACCAAGGACGCGCGCAGACTCGCCGGTTCCACCACCGGGATCGTGGCCAAGGCCGTCACGTTCCTGACCGACTCCGGCTTCCTCCAGCGCACCGGCGACGACCACGGCGGCACGTACCGCACCACGGCCCGCTACCAGCTCCAGGTGCGCGACATGGCGGGCAGCGCCGCCCTGGCCGAGCTGCTGGAGCTGGGCGTCGTCCCGGTCACCGACGGCACACCGACGCTCCTGCCGCCCGAGGACGGAGACGACCTGGAGCTCGTCGCCGACGCCGGCCTGCCGTTCCACTCCTCCTGAAGATCCTCCCGACCACCCCTTCTCACCCAGCCTTACGAGAGTCCGCCATGTACGAGCTGTCCCGGGTCCGCCTCTACTCCATCGGGCCCGCCGGTGCGCGCTACGCCGACACCGTGCTTGACCTGCGCGGGGTGGGCGAGCCCGTACCCGACCCCGCGCCGGCGCAGGCGGAGTTCTTCGAGGAGGAGCCCGTCGGCCCGCCGCGCCGTCCCGCGCCCGCCGGCGTGCTCTTCCTGGAGAACGGCGGCGGCAAGTCCGTCCTGCTCAAGCTGATCTTCTCGGTGATGCTGCCGGGCCACCGCAACACCCTCGGCGGCGCCAGCTCCGGTGTGCTGCGCAAGTTCCTGCTCGCCGACGACTGCGGGCACGTGGCCCTGGAGTGGCAGCACGTCCAGACCGGCGAGTGCGTCGTCGTCGGCAAGGTCAGCGAATGGCGGGGGCGGCAGGTGTCGGGCGACCCGCGCAAGTTCGCGGAGGCCTGGTACTCCTTCCGGCCCGGCCCCGGGCTCAGCCTGGACAATCTGCCGGTCGCCGAGTCCACCGCCGTACGGCCGCCCGCCGAGGGCCAGTCGGGGGCGCGCGGCCGGCGGCGCACCATGAAGGGCTTCCGGGACGCCCTCACCGAGGCGGGCAAGACGTACCCGCACCTGGAGGTGCACTGGGAGGAGATCCACGAACGCTGGACCGAACACCTCGGCGACCTCGGACTCGACCCCGAACTCTTCCGCTACCAGCGGGAGATGAACGCCGACGAGGGTGAGGCCGCCGGTCTCTTCGCGGTCAAGAAGGACTCCGACTTCACCGACCTGCTGCTGCGCGCGGTCACCGACACCCGCGACACCGACGGACTCGCCGACCTGGTCAGCGGTTTCGGCAACAAGCTGGGGCGGCGCGCCGAGCTGATCGCCGAACGGGACTTCACCGCCGGGTCGGTCGACCTGCTCGGCCGGATCGTCGAGGCCGCCGACGCGCGGGCACGCGCGCGTGAGATCCACACCGCCGCCGAGCGCCGCACCCGCACCCTCGCCCGCCGGCTCTCCGCACGCGGCGCCCAGGAACGCCACCGTGCGGCCGACCTCGCCCAGCGGGTCACCGCCGCGGCGTACGCGGTGACGCACGCCGAGGGCGCCCGCGAGCGCAGCGCCCTGATCTCCGCCGAACTCGCCTACCGGCACGCCTCCCTGGCACTGGCAGCCGCCGAGAAGTCCGCCGCCGCGCAGAAGCGGGAACTCGCCGACGCGCGCACGCTGTACTCCGCCTGGCAGGCCGCCGAGGCCGTACTGCGCCACCGCGCCGCCGCCGACCGGGCCGCCCGCGTCTCCGCCGCGATCCAGGAGGCCGAGCGCGACGCGGCCCCCGCACTCGCCGCCCGCGCCAAGGCCGCCGTCGACCTGGTGCGCGCCCTGCACGCCGCCGCGCAGAACGCCGAGAACCTCGCCAACGAGCAGGAGGAGCGGTCGGCGGCCCTCCAGGAGGTCAGCGACGCGGCCTACCGCGACTCCACGGCCGCCGCCACCGAGGCACAGCGGGCCCGCAGCGAGATCGGGCATCTGCGGCAGCGGCTCGCCGAGGTGGAGCAGGAGACCGCCGAGGCGGTCCGCTCGGGCTGGCTGGACGACAGCGCCCCCGACGCCGACCCGGCCCGCGCGGCGCTCGCCGCGAGCGACGCCGAGAAGACGACGGTCGAGGCCTGGGACTTCGCGCGCGAGGCGGCCCGCCGGGCCGCCGAGCACGCCCGCGAGGCCGCCGCCGCCGAGAGCCGGGCGGAACTCACGGCGGCCCGCGCGTCCGACGCGGCCACGGCGGCACAGCGCGCCTACGAGGCCGAGCACCGCACCGCCGAGTCGCTCGCCGCCGAGGAACGCCTGGCGGAGCTGCTGAGCCTGCCGGCGGCGTCCTCAGCGGGCCGCGCAGGCGTGCCGGGGCCACGTACGGACACCGACGCCGCGCGCGCCGGCGCGTCCGAGGCCGGCGGCGCCGCCGGCGCGACGGCCCCGGCCGCAGGTCCCGGCCACCGCGAGGATTCCCGTGACCGGTCGGACGGTCCTGGCACCGGCCAGGCGTCGTCCGACCGGGTGCCCCCGCCCGCCGGACCCGGAGAGGAGCCCCCGGGCGGCACCGGCGGTGACCGGGCCCGTCCCCGCATGGCGCGGCCCCTCGGCGAAGGCCCTCTCGGCCCCGAGGAGCTCGACCGGTTCGCCGACGAGCTGCGGGAACTGCTCGACGACGCCGTCTCCTCCGCCGAGCGGCAGCTGTTCGAGCTGCGCACCGCCGCCGCCGACGACGCCCGGATCCTCGGCGCCCTCGGTGACGGCGGGCTGCTGCCGCCGGGACCGGACGTGCTGGCCACGGTCGAGTTCCTCGGCGAGCACGGCATCCCCGCACTGCCCGGCTGGCGGTATCTCGCTCAGGCCGTCGACCCCGCCGACCACGCGCGGGTGCTGGCCGCCCGGCCCGAGCTGGTCGACGGCGTCATCATCACCGACCCGGACTCCCACGTCCGCGCCCGCGCGGTACTCGGCGAGGCCGCCCTGCTGCCCCGCTCCGCCGTCGCCGTGGGAACCGCCGCCGCGCTGCTCGCGCCGACCCCTGCGCAGGACACGGACACCGGGGACGTCTTCCTCGTACCGCCGAACCCGGCCATGCACGACGAGCACGCCGCCGACGAGGAACGCCAGGCGCTGCGCGCCCGGGCCGCCGAACGCGACGAGGAGATCCGGGCCCTCGCCGCACGGCTCGGCAAGGACCGGGAGCTGGCGGCCCGCCTCGCCTCCTGGCGCACCGGCTGCCCGGCCGGACGGCTCACCGAGCTGGCGCGGGCGGCACACGACGCGCGCCTGTTCGCCGAGGAGGCCGAGGCGGAGCTGGCCGAGGCGCGCACCGTCCGCGCGGAGGCCGAGGAGGCGGCCGCCGACGCCGCCCGCGTCCGCGACGAGCGGCAGGAGGCCGCGCAGAAGGCCCGGCGCGCCGCCGACGCCCTCGCCGGGCTCGCCTTCCGGCTGCGCGAACGCGCCGGCTGGCAGGCCAGACTGCGCGAACTGGCCGACGAGGCCGCCGAGGCCGAGGCCCGCGCCCAGGCCTGCCTGGACCGCGCTCGTGCCGCCGACGAGGACCGGCGCGCCGCCCAGCGCGCCGCCGACGACGCCCGCCGCACCGCGCGTGCGCTGCGCGCCGAGCGCTCCGAGATCGCGGGCGCCCCCGACGATGTACCCGCGCACGGCGCGGACGGCGCAGAGGGTGCGGACGGCGCCGGGGAGCGGCAGGCGTCCCTGCCCGCGCTGCGCGAGGCGTACCGGGCCGCGTCCCAGGTGTACGAGAAGGTCGGTGTCGGCGCCGATCTGCGCGCCGAGCAGGCGCGCGCGGAGAGCGACGAGAGCGCGGCCCGCGCCGAGCTGGACCGACTCAGCAACAAGGTCCGCACGCGCGCGGAGCAGCTGCTCGAGTCGCCCGACGGCTCGGACGGGCCCAGCCGGCAGGCCGCCGCCGCCCGCGCCGAGGAGCTGGTGCAGCTCCTGGAGACCCGTATGTCCAGCGCGAGCGAGCAGCTGGGGCGGCTGCGCGGCGAGGCCGAGCGGCTCGCGCCGGACGACGGCGAGGCCCACACCGAGCTCCCGGAGGAGCTGGTCCCGCGTGACGCGGAGCACGCCCAGGCTCTCCTGCGCACCGCCACGGCCGAACTCGCCTCCCGCACCGAGGCGTTGACCGCGGCCCGGGAGGCGCACGCCGAACTCCTCGAAGCACACCGCGCCGCCGAGGACGCGGCGAGCGGCTTCGACGAGATCGCCGCCCTGCTCCGCGATCTGCTGCGTGAGCACACCCCCGAGGACGAGCCGGACGAGCCCGAGCCGTACCCGGGCAGCCTCGAGGAGGCCCGGCAGTCGGCCGCCGAGGCCCGCCGCTCGCTGCGCGGCTGCGCCGCCGACCTGTCCGCCGCCGAGTCCGCCGTGCGGGAGGCGAGCGACGTCCTCGTCCGGCACGCCAACTCCACCCGCTACGAGCAGGTCCGCACCCCCGCGCGGCAGCAGATCCGCGAGCTGCCCGCCTCCGCGCTGCCCGAGCACGCCCAGCGCTGGGCGGACGCCTTCGCGCCCCGGCTGCGCGTCCTCACCGACGAGCTGGAGCAGCTGGAACGCAACCGCGACTCGATCGTGGACCGGCTCAGGGGGCTGGTCGAGTCGGCCCTCGCCACCCTGCGCTCCGCCCAGCGCCTGTCCCGACTGCCCGAGGGACTCGGCGAGTGGTCGGGACAGGAGTTCCTGCGCATCCGCTTCGAGGAGCCCGACCAGGCCACCCTCACCGAGCGGCTCGGCGAGGTCATCGACGACGCGACCCGCGCGGCCGTGAAGAAGAACTCCGACCTGCGGCGCGACGGCATGTCCCTGCTGCTGCGCGGGGTGGCCGCCGCACTCCAGCCGAAGGGCGTCGCCGTCGAGATCCTCAAGCCGGACGCCGTGCTGCGCGCCGAGCGCGTCCCCGTCGGCCAGATGGGCGACGTTTTCTCCGGCGGCCAGCTCCTCACCGCCGCGATCGCCCTGTACTGCACGATGGCCGCTCTGCGCTCCAACGACCGCGGGCGCGACCGGCACCGGCATGCCGGAACGCTGTTCCTGGACAATCCCATCGGGCGCGCCAACGCCACGTACCTGCTGGAACTCCAGAGGGCCGTCGCGGACGCGCTCGGTGTGCAGCTCCTCTATACGACCGGGCTGTTCGACACCACCGCACTCGCGGAGTTCCCGCTGGTCATCCGGCTGCGCAACGACGCGGACCTCAGGGCGGGGCTGAAGTACATCAGCGTGGAGGAACACCTCCGCCCGGGGCTTCCGCAGCAGCCCCGGGCGGAGGAGGCCGTGCACAGCGAGATCACGGCGACCCGGATGTTCAAACGCCCGGCGCCGACAACCCCCTAGGGGCGCGGGGAACTGCGCGACCAGCCACGATGGTCCCGCAGTCGCCCCACGACCTCGCGCCCCTGGCTCTCATGCGCCGGCCCTCAGTCGGCCGCCGGAGCGGCCAGCGGAGCGGTGGGCTGCGGGGGATCGGTGTCGAGCCGGTGCTCGGCGAGGACACCGGTGCGGTGCCGCTGCACGAACCAGTAGTAGGCGAAGCCGCCGCCCGCGATGACCGCGACGAACAGCACCGCTCCCCAGCGCAGGTACCAGTGGTAGGGGGCCGTGGCGTTGTAGACGGCGGCGCGCGGCCAGATCAGGTTGAGCGTCATCGCCGCACCCCACAGCACCGCGACGATGTTCACCGGCAGTCCCCAACGGCCCAGCGAGAAACGGCCGTTGTCCGCGGGCTGCCACCGGCCGCGCAGCCGCGCCACCAGCATCGGCGCCGTGACGCCCAGATAGGCGAGGTAGATCATGATGATGCCGATGCTGGTGACCACCGTGAAGATCTGCGGCTGACGGATGTTGACGACCAGGATCGCCAGCGCCAGGATCCCGATGATCACCGCCGGGAGCACCGGCGTCTGGAAGCGCGGGCTCACCCGGGCGATCAGCGAGGCCGCGGGCAGGTTGTTGTCACGGGCCATCGCGAACGCCAGCCGGATCGCCGCGGTGTGCACGGCCAGCGCGCACACCGTGACCGCGACCAGCACGCACCACAGCATCGCCTTGCCGGCCGTAGGGCCGAGCACGTCGAGGACGACGTACTGCAGTCCGTCCGTGGAGAGCCTGTCGCCCTTGAGGGTGGACACGCTCATCAGTGCCAGCAGCAGGATCAGCCCGCCCAGGACGAACGAGGCGACGATCGCGCGGATGATGGCGCGGGGAGCGTTTCGGGACGGGTCGAGGGACTCCTCGCCGAGCGAGGCGGCGGTGTCGAAGCCGTACATGACGTACGCGGACGCCAGCGACGCCACCAGGAAGGCGCCGAGGTAGCCGGAGGCGAAGCCCGAGCCGGTGCCCTCGGTCTCCAGCACGACCTGCGGGCCGCGCGTGATGTGCACGGCGAGCATCACGATCAGTACGACAGCGGCGATCAGCTCGATGAACACGCCCGCCGTGTTGATCCGCGCCATCAGCTTGACGCCGAAGGCGTTCACCAGAGTGGTGAACAGGATCAGCACCGCGGCCAGGATGACCGCGTTGGTCGCCACGTCGTACGTACCGGTGCCGTCCCCGACGATCTGGAAGGTGTCGGAGATCTGCGGCAGCGTCAGCTGGTAGGCGAGCGCCACCGCCGAGATGGACACGATGGAGGCGATCAGCATCATCCAGCCGGCGAGCCAGCCCAGATGCGGATTGCCGATGCGCTTGGCCCAGTTGTAGACGGATCCCGCCACCGGATAGCGGGCGGCCAGCTCGGCGAAGCACAGCGCCACCATGAACTGGCCGACGAACACCATCGGCCACGACCACCAGTAGGCGGGACCGCCGCTGCCGTAGCCGAAGTAGAACAGCTGGAAGGTGCCGGTCAGGATCGATATGTAGCTGATCCCGGCGGCGAAGGTGTGGAAGTTGCCGAGGGTGCGCTTGAGTTCGGGTTTGTAGCCGAACTCGGCGAGCTCGGCGTCGTCCTGGCCGTGTGTGCCGCGTGGACCCTGGGGGCCGGTGGGGGGACGGTCGGTCGTCGTCATGCGCGGTTCTCCTCAAGGGGCGTGGGGGTCAGGAGAACCAACCCTGGGGCTCGGGGCGGGTGTTGCGCCAGATGTGCTTCGGCTCGCGATACTCATCGAGCCCCGCGGGCCCGAGTGCCCTGTGGGCTTCCCGTCAGCCCGTGCTACCCGAGCGGGTGCGTCGCCGTGCCGGACGGCAGCAGCCCCTGCGTGCCAGGCGCGTCCGTCAGGAGTGGGACAGCTGGCCCGCTCCGCCCCGGCGGCGTATTCGTGCTTGCGCGCGCTCGGCGGCCCGCTCCTGGCGCCGGGCGCGGCGCCGTTCACGCCGCAGTGCCCGTGCGGTGCTGCTGGGTTCGGACAGCACTCCGTGGCGCTGGTTCCACACCTGGCGGGTCACCCACACGTCGAGCGCACCCCAGGTCGCCACGATGGTGCTGACGACGCTGCTGATGACCATCGGAAACGCCAGCCACGACCCGGCGAGGGTGCACAGAAAAGCCACCATGGCCTGAATCAGTGTCACGGCGATGATGAGGACCGCCCGCACCGCCGCCGTGCGCACCGGATCGGGCATCCGCCGCCGTCGCGCGGGCTCCTCGATCCACAGCGGCCGGTAGTAGGCCTGCTCGGAGGCCTCCGTGTGCGCACGCCCACCGGTCTCCCGGGTCTCGCCGCTCGACGCGCCGCCCTTCGGCCGGACGTCACCACCGGTGACTTCCCCGCGCTCGGCTGCGGGAACGCCCCCGCTCGGCGCCTCGGCGCGCGATCGTGTCGTCACGTGCGCCGCCGCGCCGTCCTCGGGCGCCTTGCGCCGCTCAGCCGTGCCCATCACCGTGTCACTCCCCACCGCCGGCAGACCCTTCGCTCGTGTCCGAAGACCCGACTCCCCAGTGGCTGCCCGGCTTGCGCTGTTTTACGCCGCCCAGGTGCGCGATTCGGCTCCTGTGACCGATTCCGCCCCCATGTCCCACAGAGAAGGACGAACGGCGCGACACGAAGATTCCCGACTGCGGAATGTTTTCGGCCAACCGTCCCCGCACGGCCCGGAGATCGAGCCGCGACGCCACCTCGGTCACCGGGAGGCAATCTCCCGCAATGCCCGGACAACTCGGCATGTCTCGGCGCGGGTGCGGAAGTTCAGCTTCCGGACGGCTCTTCGAGTTAACTGTGGCTCGGTAGTAGGCTCGCGCCGTTTGTTGACGCACATGTGTACCCCCGGCCCGCCGGGGGCCGAGCTGGGGGAGGCCATGCGCTTTCGCGGGAAGTCCATCCGCCGGAAGATCGTGGCGCTGCTTCTCGTGCCGCTGCTGTCGCTCACGACCATCTGGGCCTTCACCACGGTGCTCACGGGCCGCGAGGCGAGCCGGCTGTTCGACGCGTCCTCGGTGATGGAGAAGGTCGGCTACCCGGTCGAGGACACCGTCCGCGTCCTTCAGCAGGAGCGCCGCCAGACGCTCGTCTATCTCGCCGATCCCCGTGCCTCCGACGGGCTCGCCGCGCTGCGCCGGAGCCGTGTCGCCACGGACAAGGCCGTCAGCAGCGTCCGTGAGAACGCGGCGAGCTCCGAGGTGCGCGAGGCGCTCGGCGGAGACACCGACGAGCTGAGTGCGGTCCTCGACTCCTTCAGCGGCATCGAGTCCTTGCGACGCAGCGTCGAGGACGGCACCGTCAACCGCGCCCAGGCACTCGACCTCTACAACCGGCTGGTCGACCCCTGCTACGCCCTGCTCGCCAATCTGCACGTGGTCGACGACGTCGAGCTCGACAAGCAGTACCGGGCCCTCGTCAACCTCGCCCGAGCCCGTGAACTCCTCTCCCGCGAGGACGCTCTGCTCGGCTCCGCCCTGATCGTCGGCAAGCTGTCCGCCGCCGAAGTCCGGGACGTCTCCGACCTGATGGCGCAGCGCACGGTGATGTACGACGTCGGCCTGCCGCAGCTGCCCGTGTCGGAACGCGACCGCTACGAGGCCTTCTGGAAGAACGCCGCCTCCGCTCCGCTGCGCGTGGGCGAGGAGGCGGCCGTCTCGTCCGGGGCCGGGCCGGCCCGCGGGATCACCGCCAAGAGCTGGGACACCGCCGCCGGCAAGGTGCTCGACGAACTCGGCACCCTCAACGACCAGGCCGCCGACCGCTATCAGGACCGCGTCCGCCCCGTCGCCATGGGTGTCATCACCCAGGCCGTCATCGCCGGCGTGCTCGGTCTGATCGCCCTGCTGCTCTCGCTGTTCCTGTCCGTGCGCATCGGCCGCGGACTCATCCGGGACCTGCGCCAGCTGCGCCTGGAGGCCCACGAGGCGTCCGGAGTCCGGCTGCCCAGCGTGATGCGCCGCCTCTCCGCAGGGGAACAGGTCGACGTGGAGACCGAGGTACCCCGCCTGGAGTACGACAAGAACGAGATGGGCGAGGTCGGCCAAGCCCTCAACACCCTGCAGCGCGCCGCAGTGGAGGCCGCCGTCAAACAGGCCGAGCTGCGCGCCGGTGTCTCCGAGGTCTTCGTCAACCTCGCCCGCCGCAGCCAGGTCCTGCTGCACAAGCAGCTCACCCTGCTCGACGCCATGGAGCGCAGGACCGAGGACACCGAGGAACTCGCCGACCTGTTCCGCCTCGACCATCTGACCACCCGTATGCGCCGGCACGCCGAGGGTCTGGTGATCCTCTCCGGCGCCGCACCCTCCCGGCAGTGGCGCAAGCCCGTCCAGCTCATGGACGTCGTACGCGCGGCCGTCGCCGAGGTCGAGGACTACGAACGCATCGAGGTCCGCCGGCTGCCCCGGGTCGCCGTCACCGGGCCCGCGGTCGCCGACCTCACCCACCTCGTGGCGGAACTCCTGGAGAACGCCACCGTGTTCTCCCCGCCGCACACCGCTGTCCAGGTTCTCGGCGAGCGTGTCGCCAACGGCTTCACGCTGGAGATCCACGACCGCGGTCTCGGCATGGCGGCCGAGGCGCTCCTGGACGCCAACCTGCGGCTCGCCGAGACGCCGGAGTTCGAACTGTCCGACACCGACCGGCTCGGACTGTTCGTCGTGAGCCGTCTCGCCCAGCGGCAGAACGTCCGTGTCTCCCTGCAGCCGTCCCCGTACGGCGGCACCACCGCGGTCGTCTTCATCCCGGACGCGCTGCTGACGGACGACGTCCCGGACACCAACGGCGTCGGCTTCCGCCTCGACCGTCCCCAGCTCACCAAGGACAAGGAACCGGAGGAGAGCCGCCGCGCCGCACTCTCCCAGGTGCCCGTCCAGCTGCCGGGGCTGCCCGCCTCCCTCCTGGACGGACCGGTCGAGCTCGAGGCCCCCGTCGACCTCGACGCCCTCGACGACTTCCCCGGCGCGCTCGGCGACGACGACAGCGAGCACGGGGGTCTGTTCCGCCCCCACCGGTCGCGCGCCAAGGACGAGCGGACCGGCCGCCGCCGCGAGCCGCATCACCGGGCCCCCGGCGGACCGGGCCGCGACACCGGCGACGACGAGGTGAGCGCCCCGCTGCCACTGCCGCGCCGGGGGACCCCCAAGCTGGTCAGCTCGCATGGGCGCCCGGTCCGCGACGAGCGCGCCCGGCGCGAGCGTACGGAGGACGACACCACCGACTCGCCCCGCCCGGAACTGGAGGCAGCACCTCCCCTTCCGGTCCGGCGCCGGGGCGACGATCGTGTGGAGGGCCGGGGCACCGGACGTCCTGGCCCGGCGCCCGCGTCCCCGGGTCCGGCACGACGCGGCGTCGACCGCGCCTCCGCGGGCGGCAGAGAGCAGGGACGACCGGACGTGGAGACACCACCGCCCCTGCCGTCCCGCCGGCGGGCCACGGACGCCACCCGGCCGGGGACCGGATCCCGCACGGACGAACAGCTCACCGCAGAAGCCGGTGCCGCACAGCCCGGCCCCCCACAGCCTGGAGCCGCTCGGCCCGGAGGCGCACAGCCCGGCACCGCGGCACTGCCCCGGCGGGTACGGCAGGCCAGCCTCGCCCCGCAGCTCAAGCGCGGCACCGAACGACGCAACGACGACACCTCCCCGCCCGTCGACCGGGACGCGGAGGAAGTACGCAGCCGCATGGCCTCGCTCCAGCGCGGCTGGCAGCGCGGCCGCGAGGAGAACGCCGCCGGCGACGACACCGACAGCGGCACAGCACCATGAGGAACGACAAAGGGGGACGGTCGATGACCGCACCGAAGACGACCGGCCACATCACGACCGACAAGCGGGAGCTGAACTGGCTCCTCGACGACCTGGTGGACCGCGTCGCGAGCATCCGCAAGGCCATCGTGCTCTCCGGCGACGGCCTGCCCACGGGGGCCTCCAAGGACCTGACCAGGGAGGACAGCGAGCATCTGGCAGCCGTCGCGTCCGGGTTCCACAGCCTCGCCAAGGGCGTGGGCCGCCATTTCGAGGCCGGCAACGTACGCCAGACCGTCGTCGAGCTCGACGAGGCGTTCCTGTTCGTCACGGCCGCCGGGGACGGCAGCTGCCTCGCCGTCCTCGCGGACGCCGACTCGGACGTCGGGCAGGTCGCCTACGAGATGACCCTGCTGGTGAAGCGGGTCGGCGCACATCTGGGCGCCGCTCCGCGCACCGATCTGCCCTCCGGCGGGTAGTGGGATGACATGAGTGCTGACGGTCAGGGAAGAGGCCACTGGTTCGACGACGAGGCCGGACCGGTCGTCCGTCCGTACGCCATGACGCGCGGCCGCACCACCAGTGCGGCCCAGCACCGCCTCGATCTGATCGCGGTGGTCGTCACCGAACCCCACGCGGACGACCCGGAGACGGACCCCACGCTCGCCCCGGAGCACGTGGACATCGTCGAACTGTGCCGCGACACCCCGCAGACGGTCGCCGAGCTCTCCGCCGAACTCGATCTGCCGATCGGAGTGGTACGGGTCCTCGTCGGGGATCTGGTCGACACCGAATTCGTCCATGTGAACCGGCCGGTACCCCCTGCCGAGCTGCCGGACGAGAGTATTCTGCGCGACGTGATCAACGGCCTCCGGGCGCTGTGAGTGGCGCGGAAGCGGGGTGGTGACGTGGCAGGCTGGCAGTTCTGGGTCGACCGGGGCGGCACCTTCACCGACATCGTCGCGCGACGCCCCGACGGACGGCTGTTCACCCACAAACTGCTGTCGGACAACCCCGCCCGGTACTCCGACGCCGCCGTGGCGGGCGTCCGAGCCCTGCTCGAGGACTCCGGCGACCCCGTCGAGGCCGTCCGCATGGGCACGACCGTCGCCACCAACGCCCTGCTGGAACGCAAGGGCGAACGCACCCTGCTGGTGATCACCCGCGGCTTCCGCGATGCCCTGCGCATCGCCTACCAGAACCGCCCCGGCATCTTCGCCCGCCGCATCAAACTGCCCGAGCAGCTCTACGAACGAGTCGTCGAGGTCGACGAGCGCATCGCCGCCGACGGCACCGTGCTGCGCGCGCCGGACCTTCACGCCCTCGCCGGGCCGCTGGAGCAGGCCTACGCCGACGGGATCCGCGCCGTCGCCGTGGTCTGCCTGCACAGCCATCTGCACCCCGCCCACGAGCAGGCCGTCGGGGAACTCGCCGCCCGCGTCGGGTTCCCGCAGATCTCGCTGTCCAGCGAGGTCAGCCCGCTGATGAAGCTCGTTCCGCGCGGGGACACCGCCGTCGTCGACGCCTACCTCTCGCCCGTGCTGCGCCGCTACGTCCGGCGCGTCGCCGACGAACTCGAAGGCGTGCGCCTGATGTTCATGCAGTCCAACGGCGGGCTCGCCGAGGCGGGGCAGTTCCGCGGCAAGGACGCCATCCTGTCCGGCCCGGCCGGCGGGATCGTCGGCATGGCCCGCATGTCGCAGCTGGCCGGCTTCGACCGCGTCATCGGCTTCGACATGGGCGGCACCTCCACCGACGTGTCGCACTTCGCCGGCGAGTACGAACGCGTCTTCACCACCCGGATCGCGGGCGTCCGGCTGCGCGCGCCCATGCTGGACATCCACACCGTCGCCGCGGGCGGCGGCTCCGTCCTCCACTTCGACGGCTCCCGATACCGCGTGGGACCCGACTCGGCGGGCGCGGACCCCGGCCCGGCCTGCTACCGCGGTGGCGGCCCGCTCGCGGTCACCGACGCCAACGTCATGCTCGGCCGTATCCAGGCCGACCACTTTCCCGCGGTGTTCGGACCGAACGGCGACCAGCCCCTCGACACCGCCCTCGTCCGTGACCGCTTCACCGCCCTCGCGCGGGAGATCCGCGAGCAGACCGGCGACGACCGGACTCCCGAGCAGGTCGCCGAGGGCTACCTGCAGATCGCCGTCGCCAACATCGCGGGCGCGGTGAAGCGGATCTCCGTGCAGAAGGGCCACGACATCACCCGCTACGCCCTCACCACCTTCGGGGGCGCCGGGGGCCAGCACGCGTGCATGGTCGCCGACTCCCTCGGCATCCGCACCGTCCTCGTCCCGCCCATGGCCGGGGTGCTCTCCGCGCTCGGCATTGGCCTCGCCGACACCACGGCCATGCGCGAGCAGTCCGTCGAGGCGCCCCTGGAGCCCGCCGCCATGCCCGGCGTGCACAAGACCGCCGACGATCTCGAGGCGGCCGCCCGGGACGAACTCCTCGCCGAGGACGTCCCCGAGGAACGCATCGAGGTCACCCGCCGCGCCCAGCTCCGCTACGACGGCACCGACACCACCCTCACCGTCGAGCTCACCGACCCTGAGACGATGCGGCGCACCTTCGAAGAACGTCATCGCGCCACGTACTCCTTCACGCTCGACCGCCCGATCGTCGTCGAAGCCCTCTCCGTAGAAGCCACCGGCATCACCGAACCCCCCGATCTCTCCGCCCTCGCCACCTACGAAGGCCGTCCCGCAGCGCCCGTCACCGTCCGCCTCCACACCGGCGGAACCTGGCGCGACGTACCCCTCCATCGCCGTGAGGGCCTTCCTCCCGGCGAGACCGTCACCGGCCCGGCGATCATCACCGAGGCCGGCGCCACGACCGTCGTCGACGACGGCTGGCGAGCCGCGACGACCCACGACGGGCATCTGGTCATGGAACGCGCGGCGGTTACGCAGAGTTCCGATCTCGACACGAAAGTCGATCCGGTTCTCCTCGAGGTCTTCAACAACCTCTTCATGTCCATCGCCGAACAGATGGGCGCCCGCCTCGAATCCACCGCCCAGTCCGTCAACATCAAGGAACGCCTGGACTTCTCCTGCGCCCTCTTCGACCCCGACGGAAACCTGGTCGCCAACGCCCCGCACATCCCCGTCCACCTGGGCTCGATGGGCACCAGCGTCAAAGAGGTCATCCGGCGGCGCGGCCCCGCCATGCGTCCCGGCGACACCTACGCCGTCAACGACCCGTACCACGGCGGCACTCATCTGCCGGACGTCACCGTGATCACCCCGGTCTTCGACGCCACCCCTTCCGAGACCACGCAGGGTGACCGGCAAGTCCTGTTCTACGTCGCCTCCCGCGGCCACCACGCCGAGATCGGCGGTATCGCCCCGGGATCCATGCCGGCGGGCAGCCGCACCATCGAGGAGGAAGGCGTCCTCTTCGACAACTGGCTGCTCGCCGAGAACGGCCGCTTCCGCGAGGAGGAGACCCTCCGCCTCCTGACCGAGGCCCCCTACCCCTCACGCAACCCCGGCACCAACCTCGCCGACCTGCGCGCCCAGATCGCCGCCAACCAGAAGGGCGTCGACGAAGTGGGCCGCATGATCGAGAACTTCGGCCTCGACGTCGTGCAGGCCTATATGCGACACGTCCAGGACAACGCCGAGGAGGCGGTGCGGCGCGTCATCGACGCCCTCGACGACGGCGCGTACGCCTACGAGACCGACTCCGGCGCCGTCATCCGCGTACGCGTGCGCGTGGACCGCGAGAACCGCTCCGCGACGATCGACTTCACCGGCACCTCCGCCCAGCTGCCGACGAACTTCAATGCACCCTTCTCCGTCGTCAACGCCGCCGTCCTGTACGTCTTCCGCACCCTGGTCGCCGACGACATCCCGCTCAATGACGGCTGTCTGCGACCCTTGCGGATCATCGTGCCGCCCGGCTCGATGCTGGCGCCCGAACCGCCGGCCGCCGTCGTCGCGGGCAACGTGGAGACGTCCCAGGCCGTCACCGGCGCCCTCTACGCGGCACTCGGCGTCCAGGCCGAGGGATCCGGCACCATGAACAACGTCACCTTCGGCAACGCACGCCACCAGTACTACGAGACCGTCGCCTCGGGCTCGGGCGCCGGCGACGGCTTCCCCGGCGCGCCCGTCGTCCAGACCCACATGACCAACTCGCGGCTCACCGACCCCGAGGTCCTGGAGTGGCGACTGCCCGTCCGCCTCGAGGAGTTCTCCCTGCGCCGGGGCAGCGGTGGCAGCGGACGGTGGCGCGGCGGGGACGGGGCCGTGCGCCGCATCCGCTTCCTGGAGCCCATGACCGTCTCCACCCTGTCCCAGCACCGCAGGGTCCCGCCGTACGGCATGGCGGGCGGCGAACCCGGCGCGCTCGGCGCCAACCGGATCCACCGCGCGGACGGCACCGTCACCGAACTCGCCGGCAGCGACTCCGCGGACGTCGGCCCCGGCGACGTACTCGTCATCGAAACCCCCGGCGGCGGAGGATACGGTCCGCCGCCCGACCCCGATCAAGCAGGAGAAGAGATCGATGATCTTCGGGCGTTCTGAGCGCGGCAAGCCCCCGGTCGAGCCCGTCACGCTCAAGATCCTGGTGGCCGGCGGCTTCGGCGTGGGCAAGACCACGCTCGTCGGCGCGGTCAGCGAGATCAGGCCGCTGCGCACCGAGGAACTGCTCACCGAGGCGGGGCGCCCGGTCGACGACCTCAGCGGTGTGGAGGCCAAGCACACCACCACCGTCGCCATGGACTTCGGGCGCATCACGCTGCGCGAGGACCTGGTGCTGTACCTCTTCGGCACGCCGGGCCAGGAGCGGTTCTGGTTCATGTGGGACGAGCTGTCCGAGGGCGCCCTGGGCGCGGTCGTCCTCGCCGACACGCGTCGGCTGGAGGACTCCTTCGCGGCCATCGACTACTTCGAGCGGCGGTCCATACCGTTCCTGGTCGGCGTCAACTGCTTCGAGGGAGCCGCGCGCTACCCGGCCGAGGACATCCGCCAGGCCCTCGACCTCGACGAGCACGTACCCCTGGTGATGTGTGACGCACGGGACCGCGAGTCGGTCAAGGAGGTCCTCATCGGAGTCGTCCAGCACGCCATGCGGCAGGCGGCGCAGCACCGGGAGACGGTCACCACCTGACCGCAACGGCCGTCGTCAACACCGCGGCGCCGGGCCCGCACGCGGGTGCGGCCCGCACTCCCGCCGACCGGAGTGCGAGCCGCGGTCCGGAGAACGGCCACCACGCGCGCGTGGGTCAGCCGTCACCGTCCTCCATCCAGCCGAAGCTCCGCTCCACCGCCTTGCGCCAGTTGTGGTACTCCCGGTCCCGCACCGACGCCTCCATGCCCGGCGTCCACTCGGCGTCCTTCTGCCAGTGGGACTTCAGCTCGTCGAGGTCGTTCCACACACCCGTGGCCAGCCCGGCCGCGTAGGCGGCGCCCAGACACGTCGTCTCGGAGACCCGGGGCCGGATCACCGGCACGCCGAGCACGTCCGCCTGGTGCTGCATGAGCAGGTTGTTCTTCGTCATGCCGCCGTCGACCTTCAGGGTCGTGATCTGCACCCCGGAATCCTGGTACATGGCGTCCACGACCTCGCGGGTCTGCCAGCTCGTCGCCTCCAGCACCGCACGCGCCAGATGCGCCTTCGTCACGTACCGGGTGAGGCCCGTGACCACACCACGCGCGTCGGAGCGCCAGTACGGAGCGAACAGCCCGGAGAAGGCGGGCACGATGTACGCGCCGCCGTTGTCGTCCACGCTCGCCGCCAGCGGTTCGATCTCGTCCGCGCTGCGGATGATGCCGAGCTGATCGCGGAACCACTGCACCAGCGCGCCCGTTATGGCTATCGACCCCTCCAGACAGTAGACGGGCGCCTCGTCCCCGATCCTGTAGCCCATCGTCGTCAGCAGGCCGCTCTTGGACGGCACCGGCCGGTTGCCGGTGTTGAGCAGCAGGAAGCTGCCCGTGCCGTAGGTGTTCTTCGCCGTGCCCACGTCGTAGCAGGCCTGCCCGAACACGGCCGCCTGCTGGTCGCCCAGAGCGGACGCCACCGGTACGCCCGAGAGCTGGCCGACGGCGGTGCCGTAGACCTCGGCGGACGACCTGATCTCCGGCAGCACCGCCTCGGGCACGTTCATCGCCGACAGGATGGAGGGATCCCACTGGAGGGTCTCCAGGTTCATCAGCATGGTCCTGCCCGCGTTGGTCACGTCGGTGACATGACGTCCCCCGTCCGTGCCGCCGGTCAGGTTCCAGATGAGCCAGGAGTCGATGGTGCCGAACGCGATCTCGCCGTTCTCCGCGCGGGCCCTGAGGCCGGGCACGTTGTCCAGCAGCCAGGCCGCCTTGGGACCGGAGAAGTAGCTGGCCAGCGGCAGCCCCGTCTGCTCACGGAAGCGGTCCTGTCCGTCCGAGCCGCCCAGTTGGTTGCACAGCGACGCCGTACGGGTGTCCTGCCACACGATCGCGTTGTGCACGGGTTTCCCTGTGGCGCGGTCCCACAGGACGGTCGTCTCGCGCTGATTGGTGATGCCCAGTGCGCTGAGCTGGTCGGCGCGCAGGCCGGCCTTGGCGATCGCACCGGCGACCACGGCCTGGACCTTGGACCAGATCTCCGTGGCATCGTGCTCCACCCAGCCGGGCTTGGGGAAGATCTGGCGGTGCTCGCGTTGGTCGACGGCCACCATCGCGCCGTCCTGGTTGAAGATGATGCAGCGGCTGGAGGTGGTGCCCTGATCGATCGCGGCGACGAACTTGTCCGTCATGACGTCCCCTTCGTCGGGTCGTACGGAAGTCTGCGGTCCGTTCGGAAGGCTGGGTCTGATCGGGCTGCGTCTCAGAAGGCAGCGTTGAAGATGAGGCCGGACAGCGCCGCGCCGATCAGCGGCCCCACGACCGGAACCCAGGCGTAACCCCAGTCCGAGGTGCCCTTGTTGGGAATCGGCAGCAGCGCGTGCACGATGCGCGGGCCCAGGTCACGGGCCGGGTTGATGGCGTATCCCGTGGGGCCGCCGAGGGACATGCCGATGCCGACCACCAGGAACGAGACGATCAGGATCGCGGTGCCCGACTCGCCGAGCCCCTCGGTGAGGCCGAAGGCCAGGATCGGCAGCACGAGGCCGACGGTCGCGATGATCTCGGTGATGAGGTTGGCGACAGGATTGCGGATCGCCGGGGCCGTGGAGAAGATCCCCAGCGTCGGCTGAGCGATGTCCTCCTCGGCGTTGGCCCGGAACTGCGCGTAGTAGACCAGCCAGCACAGGAAGGCGCCGAGCATCGCGCCGATCATCTGCCCGGCGACGTAGATGTGGACCTGGTCCCAGTCCCCGGTGTCGATGGCGATTCCGAGGGTGACCGCAGGGTTGAGGTGCCCGCCGGACAGCGGGGCAGCGGTGTACGCCCCGGCCATCACGCCGAAACCCCAGCCGAACGCGATGACCACCCAGCCGGCGTCCTTCGCCTTCGAATAGTTCAGTACGACCGCCGCGACCACACCGGCGCCGAACAGGATCAGAATCGCTGTGCCGATGATCTCCCCGACGAAGACATCTCCATTGCTCATGGCGGCTCCTAGGCCCCGGCCCGAGGCGATCGGCCCCGGGCCTCACGTGCGGGTGCGTTTCCCATGGCTACGTCGGCCGAAGGCAGGAGATCCCGCGCCCCGCCCGGCGTCCGTGACGAGCGTGCCGTCGCAGCCGAATCGCCCGTGGGGGAGTGGGCCTTGACGCACGAGGGCCCCAGCAAGGCGTGCCGGAATACGCCGAGATGTACGGCGATGTCGACTGACACCGGAAGTGTTCACCGGCACTCAGGGGGCGTCAAGGTCGCCGACCGCAACGGTTGCCGGGGCCATGCTTCCCCGGGCCACTCGGCGACCGACGCCCTCCGCGCGACGATCTCAGCCGGCCGGTGCCGGTGTCCTCGTGCTGCCGCGGCGGACCTCGTGGCCCGCCTGGCCTGCCCGGCCCACGACCCAGCCTGTTCCCTGCAAGGCTTTCGCCGCCTTCTTCAGGGGAGCCAGACAGGCCGCGGCCTGCCGGTGGTCCGCGACGCTTCCCGGTGCGCACAGGACCGTCGCCAGCGACAGGGTGACCGGCCGGCCACCGGCCGACCAGGGCGCGTCCAGCACGGTGCACGCCAGCGGAACCAGCGCCTCCGGGTCGGCGAGCACCAAGAAGTCGTCCCCGCCGATGTGCCCCACGCGCGTGGCGCCGGTCGCCGCCTGCTGAAGAGCACGCCCGATCGCCCGGATCAGCTCGTCGCCCGCCGCGAAGCCGGCTCCGTCGTTCACCTGCTTGAAGTGGTCGACGTCCAGCCAGCTCAGTGCGAAGGCCCGGCCGGCCGCGATCCGCCGGTCCACCTCACCGGTCACCGCGTCCGAACCGGGCAGCCTGGTGAGCGGATTGAGCCCGGCCGCCTCCTCCACACGGGTCTCGGCGAGTGCCCGCACCAGATCCGCCAGCCGCACGACGCCCACGCACCGCCCGTGCTCATCGACGACGGCCACATCGTCCGACGTGCGGCCCCGGTCGCCCACCGCCACGACGTCCAGCACCTCCCACGCCGTCGCGTTCACGCCCACCGTGCGCGGCGGATCCCCGAGCCTGGCCGCGGGACGGTCGGCGTACAGGGCGTGCCCGTAGCGCCCGGACAGCGACAGCAGGAACCGGGACCGGTGCACCGACCGCACCGGGACACCGGACCGGTCCACGAGCAGCACACCGGACACGTCGGGCGCCCCCGTCAGCAGCGCCCGCACCTGCGCGGCGGACGCGGTGGCCGGAAGCAGCGCGGCGGGGCGCACGAACTCCCGCACCGAGGGCCCGGAGGGCGGCATCGCCATCACCTCGGCCGAACGCGGCGGAACGTACACGTCCGCCGCGGGCAGCCGGGCGGGCGGGGCGAAGAGCTCGCCCTGCGCCAGCTGGGCACCGGCCGCCCGAGCCGTCGAGCACTGCCCCTCCGTCTCCACGCCCTCGACGGACAGCAGCGCCCCCAGCTGATCGCACAGGGTGCGCATCGCCCGCACCGCGGCCGGGCGTGCCAGCAGCGACGCGTCCAGCTTGACCAGGTCGGGGGCGAGATCGACGAGCAGCCGCAGCGGAAGGTCTCCGTCACCGACGCCGTCGGCGCAGATCCTGAAACCCTGCCCGCGCAGCGCCGACACCGCGTCCAGCAGCGCCTGCCGCGGCACGTGCGCGTAAGGCGGGCCGATGTCGATCGTCACCTCCCACGGCAGACGACCCGCCTCGCGCACCACGTCGTGCAGCGAGGGAAGCCCGCCGAGGTCGGCCAGGGTGCCGGCGAAGACGTTGACGTACAGCGGGAGCAGCGTCTCCTTGCGCACCGCCGCCCGGACCGCCGACACGGCCAGGCGCACGTCCAGTTCGGGTTGGCGGCGCGCCTCGGCGAGGATGTCGCCGCTCTCCGGACGGGCGAGTATCTCCAGGCCCGCCACCCCGCCGGTCGTCAGGTTGATCACCGGTTGGAAGGCGAAGCGGAGATTGTCCGTCCAGGAGCGCACGGGAGCATGATGGCGCTGCCCGGACCCGCCCGAGCCCAGTTCATGCGACGTTCACGCAGGATTCCCGTCCGATCACGCAGCGTACGGCTCGACCGCCCTCATCGCGTGGCGATCACCGTCGTCGATGCGACGATCACCGTCATCGCACGACGACCACCGCCGATCCATGGCCGAACAGCCCTTGGTTCGCGCTGATCCCCACCCGGGCGCCCGCGACCTGCCGCGCACCCGCGGTGCCCCGCAACTGCCAGGTCAGCTCGCACACCTGGGCGATCGCCTGGGCGGGGACCGCCTCACCGAACGACGCCAGCCCGCCGCTGACGTTCACGGGTATGCGCCCGCCGTGAGCCGTCACGCCGTCCCGCAGCAGCTTGACCGCCTCACCCTCGGCGCACAGCCCCAGATCCTCGTACCACTGCAACTCCAGGGCGGTGGACAGGTCGTAGACCTCGGCCAGCGACAGATCCTTCGGCCCGATCCCCGCCTCCTCGTAGGCGGCCCGCGCGATCGACTCCCTGAAGGTGAAGGCCGCCGGCTCCACCGCCACCGCGGAGTCGGTGGCGATGTCCGGCAGGTCCGGCACCGTGGTGGGGTAGCGCGGGGTCACCGTGGACACCGCCCGGATCCGCACCGGGTCCGCCGCCCCGCGCCGCCGCGCGAACTCCGTGCCGGCCAGCACCAGTGCCGCCCCGCCGTCCGACGTCGCGCAGATGTCGAGCAGCCGGAGCGGGTCGGCGACCACGGCAGAGGCCGCGACCTCCTCGGCGGTGACCCGCTTGCGGTAGCGCGCGTAGGGATTCAAAGCCCCCATCGCCGCGTTCTTCACCTTGACCAGCGCGAAGTCCTCGAGCGTGTCGCCGTGGACGGCCATGCGCCGACGCGCGTACAGCCCGAAGTAGACGGGATTCGTGGCGCCGAGGATCCGGAAGCGCAACCAGTCCGGATCGTCGGGCCGCTCCCCGCCGGCCGGGCGGAAGAAGCCCTTCGGTGCCGCGTCGGCGCCGACCACGAGCGCCACATCGGTGAGTCCCGCGAGTATCTGCGCCCGTGCGGTGTCGATCGCCTGGGCCCCGGACGCGCACGCCGCGTACACGCTCGTGACCCGGGCACCCTGCCAGCCCAGCGCCTTCGCGAACGTCGCCCCGGCGACGTAGCCCGGATAGCCGCCACGCACCGTGTCCGCGCCGACGATCGAGCCGACGTCCCGCCAGTCGAGCGCCGCGTCAGCCAGCGCCGCGCGGGCCGCCGCCACGCCGTACTCCACGAACGGCCGCCCCTGTTTCCCCCATGGATGCAGTCCGGCGCCGAGCACCGCCACCTCTCCGGTCATGCCGTCACCCCCGTCGGCTTCCAGTGCCAGGTCGTCCACGTCGTCCCCGCGTTCTCGTGCAGGACGCCGGGCACCACCTCGACCTCCATGCCCACCGTCAGATCGGCGACGGTGACCCCGGGAGCCGCCTGTCCCAGCACCACCATCCGCTCGGCCTCCAGCTCCACTGCGATCAACGCGCACGGCTCCCACGGAAGTTCCGGATCGGTCACATACGGTGACGGAGGGCGGTACCGGCTGTCCGTGTACGACCAGATCCGTCCCCGGCGCGACAAGGGCACTTCTGTCATCCCGCCCCCCGCGCACACCGGATTCCGGCAATGGCCGTCCACACGCGGAAAGAACACCGAACCGCAGGCCGAACAGCGGGTGCCGAGCAGCCGGAAGCCGTCATCGTCGTCGGCGAACCACCCCTCGACCACAGGCCGACACACTCCTGCCATCGCCCCTCCCACAGTCGGATCTGACGGAACGTCAGAAGTGTGGCACGTCCGGTCCGGCAAGGGCAGGGTCCTTCCCCGGCCGGACGTGATCCTGATAGATGCAGGAGACATGACACGACGACTCTTCTCCGCGGAACGACCCTCAACCGCCGCACGCGCACTGGTCACCGCCGTCGCCGCCCTGCTCACCGCGACGGCTGCCTCCGCCCCCGCCCAGGCGCAGACCGAGCCCAAGGCACCCAGCGACTTCGTGGCGCTGAGCAGCGTCGACCCCACGATCATCCAGGAGATGCGCTACTTCACCCGCCACAACTTCGTGGGCGAGCGCATCGACGGCTACCGGCAGCCCCTGTGCATCCTCACCCGCCCCGCCGCCGATGCACTCCACAAGGCGCAACGCAGGCTGCTGCGCCAGGGCTACTCCCTCAAGGTGTACGACTGCTACCGCCCCCAGCGCGCGGTGGACCACTTCGTACGCTGGGCCGAGGACCTCCAGGACCAGTCCATGAAGGCCGAGTTCTACCCGAACGTCGACAAGACCCGCCTGTTCGCCGACGGATACATCGCGGAGAAATCCGGCCACAGCCGCGGCTCCACCGTGGACCTCACCCTCGTGAAGCTCCCGGCGCGACCGACCCGCCCGTATCACCCCGGAGAACCGCTCACCCCCTGCTTCGCCCCCAAGGACGAACGCTTCCCGGACAACTCCGTCGACATGGGCACCGGATACGACTGCTTCGACACCCTCAGCCACACCCTCGACCCCCGCGTCCAGGGCGAACAACGCGCCAACCGGCTGCTGCTGAAGAACACCCTGGAGAGCCTCGGTTACGTGAACCTCCCCGAGGAGTGGTGGCACTACACCTTCAAGCCGGAGGCCCACCCGGACACCTACTTCGACTTCCCGGTCTCCCGCGGATCGCTCACCGGCCACCACTGAGCCGCCTTCCGGAGACGTCCGTTCCGTGATCGGATACAGTCCGCCGCGTGTCCGAAACTCAAACCTCAGTTCCCGGCCCGGCGCCGGACTCCCACTGTTCGAGCTGCGGCACGCCCTACGGAGAGGGCGTCTCCGGCTGGCCCCGCACCTGTCCCGGGTGCGGCACCGTGTCCTACCGCAACCCGCTGCCGGTCGCGGTGGCCCTCCAGCCCGTGTACGACACGAAGGGCACAGCCCTGGTCGTCATCACCCGGACCGTCGCTCCCGCGCGCGGGGGCACGGCGCTGCCCGGTGGCTACATCGACGACCGTGAGGACTGGCGCCAGGCCGTCGTCCGGGAACTCAAGGAAGAGACCGGCATCGACGCGGCGGGCCGCGACGTCCGCCTCGCGGACGCCATGAGCTCGCCCGACGGCCACCTGCTGCTGTTCGGGCTCCTCCCGGAACGCCCGGCGGAGTCCCTCCCGCCCTCCGCCGCAACGGCCGAGACGGACGGCTGGCACCTCCTGCGCCGCCCGCAGGAACTCGCCTTCCCGCTCCACACGCTCGCCGTACGAGCCTGGTTCGAAGGCCGCTACATCTGACCGCAGCGGCCGCTGCCTCCCACCCGCAGCGGCCGCTGATCGGCCGGCTGCTCAGCCCGGCCCGAGCCCGCGGACGCGCACCGGGTGGGACGGCTCGCGGACACCGTCCTCGTGCTCGCGCTCGACCACGATCCGCGGGCCCGCCCACCGCGCGGTGTACCGCTCGATCTCCGGCTCCGCCCACCCCTCGCCCGCATCCGGTACGACGAGACCGCTCCCGGTCCGCCCCCGTGCGGGCACCCACACCTCGAGCTCCAGCCCGCCGTCCTCCCCGCGCACGGGAAGAACGGCGCCCGCGCGTGCGAACACCGGAATCCGCTCCAAGGGGGCATCGACCAGGACCTGTGCCGGTCCCTCGTACGCCCGTCCCGTCACCGTGTCGTACCACCGCCCGCGCGGCAGCTGTACCGCGCGCCGGTCCGCACCCGGATCCAGCACCGGCGCCACCAGCAGACCGTCGCCGAGCAGGAAGGCGTCCTCGCAGTCGCGCAGCGCGCGCTCCTCGGGCGCCGACCACCACAGCGGCCGCACAAAGGGCGCTCCGGTGCGCCGGGCCAGATGCGCGAGCGTCATGAAGTACGGCAGCAGGCGACGGCGTTCGACGAGCGCCACGCGCGCGTGCTCCAGCACCTCGGAGCCGAAGTCCCAGGGCTCGCTCCGCTCCGCCCGCGCGCTCGCACGGGTGCGGAACAGCGGCAGATAGGCACCCAGTTGGAGCGACCGCAGAAACAGCTCCGGGGACGGATCCCCGTCGAGACCGCCGACGTCCGGTCCCGCGTAGGGAACGCCGCACAGCCCCAGCCCCATGACCAGTGCCAGCGACGCCCGCAGCCCCGGCCAGCCCGGCACCGTGTCGCCCGTCCAGGCGCCGCCGTGACGCTGCATGCCGGCCCACCCGGAACGGGAGACGGCGAACGGACGCTCGTCGGGGGCAAGGCTGCGCAGGCCCTCGTACGCCGCCCGGGACATGCACAGCCCGTACACGTTGTGCGCCTCTCGATGGTCCCCGCCCCGGCCGTCCAGAGCGTGCCGTGCCGAGCGGGACAGCGTCGGCTCCCCGAAGGCCGTGAGGGACGTCGGCTCGTTCTGGTCGTGCCAGAAACCGGCGAATCCCTGCGCCAGCCGCTCCGCGTACAAGCCGCCCCACCACGCACGCACGCGCGCGTGCGTGAAGTCCGGAAAGACCACTTCCCCGGCCCAGGAGACCCCCCGCGCGACCTCACCCGAGGCCTCCCGCACGAACGCGTCCTCGGCCGCTCCCGCGTCGAACACCGCGTTCCCAGGTGTGGCCCGCACCGCAGGAGTGACGACCGACACCAGCCGGACCCCGTCCCGCCGCAGGTCGTCGGCGAGATCCGGAAGCTTGCCGAACCGCTCCTGGTCGACGGTGAACACCTGGTGCTCGTCGAAGTGGTCGCTGTCGAGATGGAGGGCGTCGAGCGGCAGCCCGAGCTCCCGGTAGCCGGCGACGATGCGCCGCACCTCCTGCTCGCTGCCGGTGGCACTGTGCACGTGATGATGACCGAGCGCCCACGCGGAGGGCAGCGCGGGCGCACCCGTGAGCGAGGCCCAGGTGAGCAGCGTCCGCCCAGGAGTTCCCTGCATCACCCAGCACCGCAGGGGTCCTCCGTCCATGCGCAGCTCGCTCCAGCCCGCCCGGTCGTGCCCTGAACCCTCGCCCTCCTCGCCCTCCCGCAGCGTCACCCTGCCGTCCCACGGGTTGTCGTGGAACACCAGATGGGTGCCCGCGTCGGCCACGACCAACTGCACCGGCATCGTGACGGACAGCGGATCGTCACCCGGCCGGACGGCCCGCCCGGGGCCGGTGTTCCACAGACGGTAGGTGCCGTCCCGCAGCCGGGGCCCCGACGTCCGTCCCCCCAGTCCGAAGAAGCGGGCGTCCGCCGCCACCTCCGAGCGCTGCGTCCAGCGCGCCGGGCCCCCGCCGACCGGCTCCCACCAGCGTGGTGGAAGATCACGCCGCAGGGTCACGCCCCCAGGCGTGCGCACCTCCACGGCGCCGTGCCGTGACACCGCGACCGTCACCCGCTCCGCCACCACACGCCAGCCGCCGTCCTTGTCCGGCTCCAGCCCGGCCCGCGGATCCGCGTCCGGGCAGCGGCCGGCCAGCGCGTACGACGGCTCCGGCTCCGCCCCGTCCCAGCCGCAGAAGACCGCCCCGTTGACGGTGACCAGGATCCTCAGCTCCGAGCGGCTGAACCGGACGATGCCGCCGCCGGGCTCCGGCGTCACCTCCCGCACCACACCGGGCACCCGGGCCCGCTCCACCCCCCGTGGTGGCAGCCCGGTGGCGTCGGCCCGCCGTCTGCGCCACGCTGCCCGTACGGTACGCAATCCCTGAGCCGCCCTCACCGAACCGACCGATTTCATCGAACGCACCAGGTCACGACCGTCCATGATGCTCACCCTGCCATTGACCGCATCCGGCGGACGTGGCGTTCAACTGCCGTTCACCCGTGATGGGACCACATCTTCACGACACGGACTATGTGGGGGGCACCCTGGTGCAGAAGTCGATCACATGGCATCGTCCCTGTCAGCCGCGTCACGCGCACACCCCAGCCCGTGCGCGGAGGACGCACACGACGCGCACAGTCCGGGAGCCGCACCATGTCGACCGTGAACCCCCAGCCGCTCTGGCAGCCCGATCCGGAACGCATCGCCCAGGCACAGGTCACGAAGTTCCAGGCCTGGGCCGCCGAGCACCACGGCGCCCCCGCCGAGGGCGGCTACGAGGCGCTGCACCGCTGGTCCGTGGACGAGCTGGAGACGTTCTGGAAAGCGGTCACCGAGTGGTTCGACGTCCGCTTCTCGTCCCCCTACGCGCGCGTGCTGGGCGACCGCGCGATGCCGGGCGCGAAGTGGTTCCCCGGCGCGACGCTCAACTACGCCGAGCACGCCCTGCGCGCCTGCGCGACCCGAGCGGACGAACCGGCCCTCCTGCACGTCGACGAGACGCATGAGCCACGCCCCGTCACGTGGGCCGAGCTGCGCCGCCAGGTCGGCTCCCTGGCGGCCGAGCTGCGCGCCCTCGGCGTACGCCCCGGAGACCGCGTCAGCGGCTACCTGCCGAACATCCCGCAGGCCGTCGTCGCCCTGCTCGCCACGGCCGCGGTGGGCGGCGTGTGGACCTCCTGCGCACCCGACTTCGGCGCCCGCAGCATCCTCGACCGCTTCCAGCAGGTGGAACCTGTCGTCCTGTTCACCGTCGACGGATACCGGTACGGCGGCAAGGAACACGACCGCCGCGAGATCGTGGCCGAGCTGCGCCGCGAACTGCCCACGCTGCGCGCCGTCGTGCACATCCCGCTGCTCGGCACCGACGCCCCCGACGGCGCCCTGGACTGGTCGGCACTCACGGCCGCGGACACCGACCCGGTCTTCGAGCAGGTGCCCTTCGACCACCCGCTGTGGGTCCTCTACTCGTCCGGCACGACCGGACTGCCCAAGGCCATCGTCCAGTCGCAGGGCGGCATCCTGGTCGAGCACCTCAAGCAGCTCGGCCTGCACTGCGACCTCGGCCCGGAAGACCGTTTCTTCTGGTACACGTCGACCGGCTGGATGATGTGGAACTTCCTCGTCTCCGGCCTCCTCACCGGCACCACGATCGTCCTGTACGACGGCAGTCCCGGGTATCCCGACACGGGCGCCCAGTGGCGGATCGCCGAGCGCACCGGCGCCACCCTCTACGGCACCTCCGCCGCCTACGTCATGGCTTGCCGCAAGGCCGGCGTGCACCCGGCGCGGGACTTCGACCTCTCCGCGGTGCAGTGCGTGGCCACCACCGGTTCCCCCCTGCCGCCCGACGGCTTCCGCTGGCTGCACGACGAGGTCCGCGACGACCTGTGGATCGCCTCGGTCAGCGGCGGCACCGACGTGTGCTCCTGCTTCGCGGGCGCCGTCCCGACCCTGCCGGTCCACGTGGGCGAGCTGCAGGCGCCCTGTCTCGGCACCGACCTGCAGTCCTGGGACCCGAGCGGCAAACCCCTGATCGACGAGGTCGGCGAGCTCGTCGTCACCAACCCCATGCCGTCCATGCCGATCCACTTCTGGAACGACCCCGACGGCAGCCGCTACCACGACAGCTACTTCGACACCTATCCCGGCGTCTGGCGGCACGGCGACTGGATCACGGTCACCTCCCGCGGCTCGGTCGTCATCCACGGCCGCTCCGACTCCACACTCAACCGTCAGGGTGTCCGGATGGGCTCGGCCGACATCTACGAGGTCGTCGAACGACTCCCCGAGATCAAGGAGTCGCTCGTCATCGGCATCGAACAGCCCGACGGGGGTTACTGGATGCCGCTGTTCGTCCACCTGGCACCGGGCGCCGCTCTCGACGACGCCCTCCTGAGCCGCATCAAGCAGACCATCCGCGAGCAGCTCTCCCCGCGCCACGTCCCCGACGAGATCATCGAGGTGCCGGGAGTCCCGCACACTCTCACCGGCAAGCGCATCGAGGTCCCGGTCAAGCGCCTCCTCCAGGGCACCCCGCTGGAGAAGGCCGTCAACCCGGGATCCATCGACAACCTGGAGCTGCTCTCCTTCTACGAGGATCTGGCCCGCAAACGCGCCTGACGTCACCGGTTCGAGTGGTCAGCCTCCATAGGTGGCCTCGGATTCACCGAGCACGGCGGTGAAGTCCGAGGCCAGCCGCGCCGCCTCACCGGGTTCGAGCCCGGCCGTGGTGATCCGCACACCCGGCGCGGCCGCCGACCGGAACCGGGCCCCCGCCGCGACCCACCAGCCGTACGAGCGCAGCCCGTTCACCACCGCCGACTCGTCGCGCACCGGCACCCACACGTTCATCCCGCTCGCCCCGTGCGCCTCGACGCCCCGCTCACCGAGCTCCTCGAGCAGCGCTCCGCGGCGCACGGCATACGTCTCCCCGGCACGCGCCACCCACGCGCGCGTGCCGGCGTCGGTCAGCAGTTGGTGCACGGTCTCCTGCAGCAGATGACTGACCCAGCCCGATGTCAGCAGCATCCGCCCGTCGTGCCGGGCGAGCGTGGTGGGGTCACAGGCGGCCGCGGCCCAGCGCAGATCGGCTCCCAGGAACTTGCTGACCGTCCGCACATGCACCCAGCGCGACAGCGTGCCGGCGGTCAGCGTGCGCAGCGGGGCCTCGGCGACCGCGGAGGCGTGATCGTTCTCGATCACCAGCACGTCAGGCGCAGCCCGGAGCAGTTCCACGAGCGCGTCCCGCCGGGCCGCCGAGAAGCAGCCGCCGTAAGGATTCTGTGCCCGCGGACTGCACACCACGGCCCGCACCCCCGCCCGCAACGCCCTGTCGAGGCCGTCCGGGCGCATGCCTTCGTCGTCCACGGCCACGGGGACGGCCCGCAGGCCCAGCGCCGTCAGCAGATCCAGCAGATGGTGATACCCGGGATCCTCCATGGCCACCGCGTCCCCGGGGCGCAGTTCCACGGACAGCAGTCGCCCGATCAGATCCAGCGCACCGTGCGCGAACGTCACCTGCTCCACGGGGACACCGTCGGACCCCATCCACTCCCGCACAGCCTCCTCGAGAGCCGCCAACCTGGGCGCCGAACGGTGTGAGCGGGCTGCGCGCGACTGCCGTGACAGCGGCGGAAGACCCGGCAGCAGGAGGGGATCGGGGTGACCGCCGGCCAGATCGCGCAACCCGTCCGGAACCTTCGGCGGCCTGCGCGACGCCACGGCCGGAGCAGGCGCGACCACCGTCCCCCCTCGCCCGCGCGTGACCACGATCCCGCGCCGACGAAGCTCCTTGTAGGCGGTCGCCACCGTTCCCGGACTGACACCCAGCTCATCCGCGAGCCGCCGCACCGGGGGCAGCGCATCCCCGGGCGCCAACGCACCCTCGGCCACGCCCCGTTCGACGGAGGAGGCAATTCCCTTGGCCGTGTCACCCGTGATCCCATATTGTGTTGCCACGTAGATAATTATGTATCAATACATAACTTCACGCAAGGGGGAGCAGTGCATCCAGTGCGCCGCGCAGTCACATGGTCACGACACATCCCTGGAGGACCCGACGGGCGCAGAATGGTCGCCGTCGCCCTCGTCGACCGCATAGGCAGCGGTCTGTGGGCCTCCGTCTCCGTCCTCTACTTCACGTACGTCTCCCACCTCACCGTCGCCCAGGTGGGCACCCTGGTGGCCGCCGCCGCAGCCGTCGGCATCGCCGGCGCACCCCTCGCAGGACGCTTCGCCGACCGACTGCCCCTCACCCGCCTGCTGACCGTCGTCCAGATCGTCCGGGCAGCAGCCGCCCTCGCCCTCCTCACCACCGACCACTACGCCCTGCTGCTCGTCTACACCTCCGTGGGCAGCCTCGGCGACCGCGCCGGCAGCGTGCTCACCAAGCTCTACGCCGCTCGCGTCGCCGGCCCCGACCGTGTGCGCTACCAGGCAGTGCAGCGCACCGTCGCCAACGCCGGCTGGGCCGTGGGCGGGCTCGCCGCCGCAGCCGCTCTCGCCCTCGGCCACACCGCCGCCTACCAGTGGCTCCTCGCCGGTGACGCACTCTCCTTCCTCGTCTGCGCCCTGCTCACCCTGCGCTGCGGAGAACCCCCGTCCCCGTCCCGCACGATCGCCACCTCGAAGGACGCCATCCACGGCACCCGCCCGGCCACCCCCTGGCGCGACCGCACCTACCTCGCCTACGTCGCCACCGAGACCGTCCTGTTCCTCGACGACGCGGTCTTCAAGGTGGGCCTGCCCCTGTGGATCGCCCACGCCACCGACGCACCGCACGGCCTCGCGCCTTTGCTGATGGTGCTCAACAACGTCATGGTCGTGGCCCTCCAGGTCCCCCTCGCCCGGTTCGGCGCCACCACCGCAGCCGCCCGCGCCCTCCTCATCCCGCTGTCGGCGCTGTTCGCCCTCGGCGGCCTCGCCCTGACCCTCTCCGCCACCGGCGGCACCGTCGCCGCCACCCTCTTCCTCGTCGCCTCGGCCGCCGCCTTCACCCTCGCCGAGATGGTCCACGCCACCGTCTCCTGGGAACTCTCCGTCGCCCTTGCCCCGGAGACCGCACAGGGCAGCTACCTCGGGGTGCACAGCCTCGCCCAGGCCGCACAGCGCAGCATCGGACCGCTCTGCGTCACCGCCGCCATCGCAATCGGCCCTCTCGGCTGGACCGCCTTCGGCTCCGTCATCGCCGTGACCTGCGTCTTCCAACACCGCCTCGTCCGCGATCGCCTCACCCGGACGCCGTTGTCAGTGCCCGCGGTTACTGTGAGTGAGCATTGATCGACTGTGCACAGGGGGAAACATGACGCACACCGACCACCGGACCCTGCGACGCGTCCTGCGCCGCGAAATCGCCGGCACCATCGGCCTGCTGACCGACGAGCACGACTTCCGCGCCATGCGGCGCTACCGCAGCTTCACCTTCGACGACCACACCACTTACCTCAAGCACGTCGAAGCGATCCTCAGGACCCGCGCCCTCCAGGGCAGCCACACCACCGTGGCCCTCTTCGACCCCGAGGAATACGCGGACTACTGCGCGAAAACGGGACTCGACCCCGACAGCCAGGCCAGCCGCACACGCTTCACCGCAGAACTCGCCACCACCGGCCCCACCGTCCCTTACGACGGACAGCCCCTGGCCGACCTCCTGCCCGGCCTCGTCGAGGAGGCCATCCGCCAGGCGACCTGGGAGTACGCGACCACGATCCTCGCCCGCCTCGGCCCCTGCACCTCATGCGGCGAAGACCTCGGCCGAGCCGCATTCGCCCGCGCCGCACACCTGCTCACCCGCATCCTCGACACCGCCCCACCAGGCCACCGGCACCTCGTGTGCAGCGTCTCCGGTCCACCCGAAGCCCTGGTGGCCGTCCTCCACGCCGACGACATCGCCGACCGCCTGGAACTGGACGAGACCGAAGCCCTCGAATTCACCACGGTCCTGGCCGCCGGCCTCGCCACCGACAGCCCCGGCGGCCTCGTCATGCGCACCACCGCACCCGGCACCCCCGACCGCATCTACGGCTGGCGCCTGCGCGCCTACGACCTCGAACCTCTCACCGCGGGAGAGGTCTTCGACGCCTACTGCACCGACGCCGAGTCCGGAGACCTCATCGCGCCCGAGTCCAACGTCGACTACTGCACGCCACCCGACCTGGGAGACGGCCCGGACACAGCCCACCATCACTGAACCACCGCACGGGGACGCGAACGACGAAGGGGCGCCCCACCTCAGGTGGAGCGCCCCTTCAGACCTACGACCGCCGGACACCAGCCCGCCGGCCGTCCGGTCACTCGCCCGACAGCACCGCCTGCGCCGCACGGCGGGCCTCGTCCGCACTGTCCGCAGCCCGCGCCGCCGCCGCCGCACGCTCACACTGCGCCAGCGTGAACTTCGCCAGCGTCGCCCGCACATACGGAATCGAAGCCGCACCCATGGAGAGGGAGGTGACACCCAGACCGGTCAGCACACACGCGAGCAACGGGTCGGACGCGGCCTCACCACACACGCCACAGCTCTTGCCCTCAGCCTTCGCCGCCTCCGCCGACAGCGCCACCAGGTCGAGCAGCGCGGGCTGCCACGGATCCTGGAGCCGGGAGACCGCACCCACCTGCCGGTCGGCTGCGAACGTGTACTGCGCCAGGTCGTTCGTCCCCAGCGACAGGAACTCGACCTCCTGCAGCACCGAGCGGGCCCGCAGCGCGGCCGACGGAATCTCGACCATCGCACCGAACTTCGCCTGCAGCCCGGCCTCACGGCACGCATCCGCGAACGCCTTGGCGTCCGCGCGGTCCGCCACCATCGGAGCCATGACCTCGAGATAGACGGGCAGCCCCTCCGCCGCCCGGGCCAGCGCGGTCAGCTGCGTGCGCAGCACCTCGGGGTGATCCAGCAGCGTCCGCAGCCCGCGCACGCCCAGCGCCGGGTTCGGCTCGTCGGCCGGGGTGAGGAAGTCCAGCGGCTTGTCCGCACCCGCGTCCAGCACCCGCACCACCACGCGGCCCTCGGGGAACGCCTCGAGCACCTGACGGTAGGCCGCGACCTGCTTCTCCTCGGAAGGAGCCTGCTTGTTGTCGTCCAGGAAGAGGAACTCGGTACGGAACAGACCGACCCCCTCGGCCCCCGCGGCCACCGCCGCCGCGACATCCGCCGGACCACCGATGTTCGCCAGCAGCGGCACCTTGTGGCCGTCGGCCGTCGCGCCCGGACCGGTCGACGCCGCCAGCGCCGCCTTGCGCTCGGCAGCGGCAGCCTCGAGCTGCGCCTTCTTCTCCTCACTCGGACCGACGAAGATCTCGCCGGTGCTGCCGTCGACGGCGATCACCGTGCCCTCGGCAAGCTCACCCGCACCCGGCAGCGCCACCACGGCCGGCACTCCGAGCGCCCGCGCCAGGATCGCGCTGTGGCTGGTCGGCCCGCCCTCCTCGGTCACGAAGCCGAGCACCAACGTCGGATCCAGCAGCGCCGTGTCCGCCGGCGCCAGGTCACGGGCCACCAGGACGTACGGCTCGTCGCTGTCCGGGACACCCGGCATCGGCACCCCGAGCAGGCGGGCGACGATACGATTCCGCACGTCGTCGAGGTCGGCCACCCGACCCGCCAGATACTCACCGGCGCCGGCCAGCAGCTCCCGGTACGCGGCGAACGCGTCGTACACGGCTCGCTCGGCGGTGCTGCCGACGGCGATACGCCGCTCCACGTCCGCCATCAGCTCGGGGTCCTGGGCCATCATGGCCTGCGCCTCGAGCACGGCCTGGGCCTCGCCGCCCGCCAGATTGCCGCGCGCCATCAGGTCGGCTGCCACAGCCTCCACGGCCTTGCGAGCGCGCCCCTGTTCACGCTCGGCCTCCTCCGCGGGAATCTGCTTGGCCGGCGGCTCGAGCACCGCCGTCCCCATGTGCCGAACCTCGCCGATCGCCACACCGTGGCTCACGCCGACGCCTCGCAGCGTTGTCTCCATCTCACCCGTCTCCGCTAGAGCGGCGGGCCCCGCCGCCGCATTGGTTGTCGTACGTGCCGTCATGTACGGCAGTGACGTCCTAGAGACGTCACTGCCAAAGGAAGAGACTGTCGCCGGCCTTCACGTCGCCGTCCTCACGTAGCTCGGAGAGGGCGTCCGTCGTGGCCTCCAGGGCGACGACCGGACACACGGGGGACTTGCCGGCGGCCTCGACGGCGGCCGGGTCCCAGCGGACGATGCTCTGTCCACGCTTCACCGTGTCGCCCTTGTTGACCAGCAGCTCGAAGCCCTCGCCGTTGAGCTGCACGGTGTCGATACCAAGGTGTGTGAGCACGCCGTGGCCGCTGCCGTCCACGACGACGAACGCATGCGGGTGCAGAGAGACGATGACGCCGTCGACGGGGGAGACGGCCTCGGAGGGCTCCCGGACGGGGTCGATCGCGGTACCCGGGCCGACCATGGCCCCGGAGAAGACCGGATCGGGCACGGACGCCAGTCCGATGGCCCGCCCTTCGAGAGGGGACGTCACGGTGGTCATGGGAAGCCTCCCAGGGGTGGAGATCTGTAGGGGCGCCGTCACTGCCTGTCCCGGACGGCGCACTGTGCAGCAGGGTATGTCATATGACGTACCGGTTCCGGGCGAGTGATCCCGGTGGTCTAGACTAGAGGTCTAGACCACCCACCCTAGTCGATTTGCACGGCGTCCGCGACCCCGTGTACAGTCGTACTCCTGCTTGGGGGTGAAGGACGCGAAGTGACGTCCTGACTGAGCAGCAAACCAACTCATCAGATCCTATCTGGGATCGCCTTCTGCATGCCTGCAGGACGGTGGTCAGAGAGACGGAAAAACACTGATAGAGTCGGAAACACCGAAGGGAAGCGCCCGGAGGAAAGCCCGAGAGGGTGAGTACGAAGGAAGCGTCCGTTCCTTGAGAACTCAACAGCGTGCCAAAAGTCAACGCCAGATATGTTGATACCCCGTCTCCGGTCGTCATGACCGGGACGAGGTTCCTTTGAAAAAACACAGCGAGGACGCTGTGAACGTCGGGATTATTCCTCCCGATGTTCCGCTCTCGTGGTGTTGAACCGGATTACCGGTAAACATTCACGGAGAGTTTGATCCTGGCTCAGGACGAACGCTGGCGGCGTGCTTAACACATGCAAGTCGAACGATGAACCACCTTCGGGTGGG